>DYLK01000055.1 GCA_020722065.1 Melioribacter roseus | reverse complement strand
AATCAAAAATTTGAGTACCAAATTAATAATAAAGAAAAAAGTGAAATTATTAAAAGTTAAAGATAAATTTTTCGAATTATTGTATTGCCATTCTTGTCGGAGACTTTAATAATATAAATGCCTTTATTAAATTGATTTCTGTCAATTACCATTCTGTTATTATCGGTTATATTTACGCATTGTCCTAAGGCATTAAACAATTTAATCTTTTCAATTTCCACATTGTTGTATATAACAGTTACCTGTTCAGTTCCGGAGTAAACTGATAATAATTCGGCATTTAATTCGTAAGTATTGGTTGCAGCATTATTGGCTATCTTTAACCAAATAGGGTTGGTAAACGAATAAAAATCTTCTTCTTGTTTTTTGTAAAGCGTGGCATTTGTTCCGTAATCTTTATGAGTTGTGAGTTCGGCTCGGATATAAAAATATTTATCGGTAGAAATTGAATTTAGAAACAAATTGTTAAGAAAATCCAATAAATTAAAAGATGCGGTGTTTTGTATATTCATTGGATAGGTATATTCTTCAGTTTCAGTACCGAGAATAATTTTTACTTCTTCTATGGTGCCGAATTCGTATGTTGTGGCAACATTAAAAACAATATTATAATGCTGTAAATCAGTATAATTGATTATTGTGTCGGTACCGGGGAGAATGCTACCGTTTGAACTTGTTGATTCAATATGCATTGTTATAACAGGGCCGTTCGAAATAACTGTGTGTCCTTCTTTGAGGGCTTTAATTATGTTTTTACCATCTTGTCCTTTTCCTTGGGGTAAATAGACTAGGGAATTTAACCGTCCGATGGCATTATCTTCAATGGTTCCAAAATTAGCAATGTACATATTGGTATTAGAGAAATTAAATGAACCGTGAGCATCACTGCCTGCCAAAAGATAGGTCTTCCAATGTTGTAACCATGGTTTATTATTTTTTTCAATCAGTCCTTTTTGTAGAAAAAATTTAACAATATCTAATCCTTGCCAAAAACGATACATAAAATGTTTTGAATCGTTTATTGATAATTGGCTCACGGAAGCAATGCTACTATCATATTCGCTATTAAAAGGATTATAGTAATTATCGCTATTGTCTGATGTCACAGAATTATATAAGTTCCATATCTGAAAACCGTAAAGCGATTTTTTAAATAAATAATTTGTATCGGCAGAAAATACATCTGAAGGTGTAGATAAATTGTTGCAAATAACGGTACCATTTGAAGGGTGTGGCATCCCATTTTCTGGAAAGTCAGAATTATTTATATTCCAAACATTGCCATTGATTAAATCAGGCAATTTGTCACCTTCAGCAAAAGGATGTGCAGCATAGCATAATCCACCGTACTTAGTGATTGAGTCCAGCATCATATCAACATTAATGGTTGTGCTACTATAATCTCCTCCGCCATCGGAAATATAAGGAAGCGAAAATGGTTGTTCCGGATTTGGATAAACTAAGGCATGAACAACTTCACCGTTGTTATTATTAACAGACATTTCCATACCCCGAATCATCACATAATCTGTGTCTAAAGTGTTTTGTTGCTGAATTTGATTGCCCAATGCTTGCCAATTGTTTGCCATTGAGATGCCGTAATTATCAAAATCACAGGAATGATCAGAAGTAAATTGCCAATCTATTCCGGTATATTTACCTGCCATACGGGTAGCTTCAATGGCTTCGCCGGTTTCTGCAACATTTTGCGTAAATATTGTATGATAATGTGTATCCCCACGGTACCAATTTTCAATTTTTGGTAAATCTGTGCTATAACGGAATATACGCAAATGGGTTTCATCATCAACTGACCAGTCAATGTTGAAATAAACCTTAAAGTCAATAATACTGTCGTAACCATTTAGTATTTCGGCAGGAATCATTAGTGTGAAATACCAAAATTTTTGATTTATTTCTACATAGTCCTCACCATCAAGAATATCATGTGTTTCCTTAAAAACGATAGTATGATTTGTTGAAGTTTCGTATTGGCTATTGTTAAAGTTTTGAACATTCATATCTGGATTATCGGGTGAGTGATGGATTATCAACGAATCAAATTCTGCTGGCGAATAAGTGTCGAAAGTGATTAAATCAGAATATGCTGTATCGCTGGCATTTTTGATATAAATATCAATACTCATTAATTTAATATTTGCACTTGTGCCATCGGCATCATGAGCAAAAATATGAATGGGAATTGGACATAAATTACCTTGACTGTTCAAAATATTCATACGATAAGGTGCATCGGCAAATATTTCGGCATTAGCTGTATTGCCTTGTTTTGGAAGTTGTCCGTAACTATTTAGTAGTAAATAGAAAAATAAAATAATAAAGGCAAAATTAATTTTCATTCTCAATAGGTTAATTTTTTTTGCGGATGCAAATTTCTTTAAAGTTTTTTTTCTGAACAAATATTTTACAATATACTAAATTCAGATTCGATAGAATTTGGAAAAATCAACAACATTAATTTTTTAACAAAATAATTGTAATATTTTTGTTTTATGAATGTTATTAATATAAATATAAATTCATGAGAGAAATAAAATACTTACTTGTGTTGCTGGTTGTTTTGTTGTTT
>DYLK01000054.1 GCA_020722065.1 Melioribacter roseus | reverse complement strand
GAATTAACAATTAAATCATTTTTTGTTTTGTCAGACGGGGACGTCTGACCTACCATTTCACGTAATTTTATAACCTTAAACTGCTTTTCTAACATACGTTTATTAATACCTTCGAGGAAAATTTTCGAAGGTTTTTTTATTTTTAGATATATTCCACTAAAATCTATTCATTCTTAAAATCTAAGTCGATTTTATCCCCAATTTCTTTGTTCGCAACAGCTATTTTCATCAAAGACTCTAAATCAGCTTCCACATCAACTATTACTAATTCTTGATTTTCTACTACAAGAACAACTATTTCATCATTTCCCCAAAAATCAGCATTATAATTTATATACACTAAAACGATTTGATCATTTTCTTTGTGCTTTACAATTGGTTGATAACCCCAATTTTCTAACTTTGTTTGTGTTTCCCTAATTTTTTGATTAGGAATTATAATCGTTGTATCTGTAATTTTAAAAACTCCAACTTGAACTTCGTCAATTTCGTTCAATAAATCCTTTACAAAATCAATATTTTCTTCATCAAAAGTAGATACTAACGAAACTGTGGCGTAAACAAAAAACAATCCAATTGGACCAATAGAGAATTGAAATTCATTTTCGAGCGGGAATTCTGTTTCGCTATATTCGGGATATTGCCTTGTTTCCGAAGGAATTAATGTCGTTTTAATTTCTTCAACATTCGAGCCCAAGCTAAAACAGCCTGGGAGCGAAATTAAAGCAATTATCAAAACAACTAACAATAAGTTGCGTAAGTTTTTCATTTTACTTTCCATTTGCTTTTTCAGAATACTTTGGTTTGTTTTTCATAACTTCGTCGAGTTCTGGGATATCAAAATTTTCCGAAAGTTTACCAATTTTTTCTAAATCGATTGTTCCAACAATATTTACAAAAATCGCCTCGCTTTTGTCAACTGTTGTAACAACAAGTCCTTGAATATTATCTTTTGCATCGGTTTTGATGTAAACATTTACATATTTTTTATCGCCACGTGTTCGTACAATTCTATCCCAATCTTTCGAAAGCATTGTTTTGTCAATTTTTTCCATTTCAGATTTCAATTTGCCGATTTTTTCAGGCTTTACTTTGAATTGATTCACTTTTACCAATTTCAAACCATTAACCATTGCAGCTACATCTTTGTCTTTTTTTTCCATCATTTTTGAAACCATTCTTAGTAGTTTTCCTTCTACTAGAACTTCTGTGGATTCCGAACCATCATCAAATTCATCAAATGAAATGAATTTTACAAAGCCTGGTTCTTTTGAATAATCGCCTTTTTGAGCAAAATTTGCAGTTGTAAGTAGTACTGCAATTAGTAAATAAATTAAGTTTTTCATTTTACTTCTCCTTTTTGAGTTGTTAGAATTTCTATTATTGTTAAACTTTTATTAATTGGTTGGCTAACTTTATCTTCAAGAATCTCTACGACATATTTGTCCTTTGTCTTATTAAATATTTGGCTGACCAATTTTAATGATGCGAGAGTTTCTTGCTCGGCTAAAATTACTTCCTCGTTGCTAAATGGACTTGTGTCAATTCCACGGTTTTTAAGGAATAAAAAAGTGAGCAATGAAACAATTAAAAATATTGTAGCTATTGCAAAAACTGGATTTTTAATCCAAACTGATTTCTTTCCCGTTTTGAAATCGATTCTATTAAATATTCCATTTTCCACGATTTTTGGCAATTCACTTTTCTTTGAATTTCTTATCAACAACTTCACTTTTTTGTGGTTTTCGTATAAAATTCTTGCTTCAGAGTTTTTCTGCATCAGAACAAATGTTCGGAATTTTTCCCACAAACTACTTTTTCCATAAGCAGAATTTATTATCATATTTTTTTCTTTTTCAGAAATCATACTACACCTTCTGATTTTAATAACACTTGCAAATTTTGTCTTGCTCGCATTAAATAAACTTTCACACTATTTATTGGTAAATCTAAAATTTCACTTATTTCGTTGTACTTAAAATTTTCAATTTCATACATCTGAAAAATTGATTTTTGTTTTTCGGGCAATTTGGATAGCGATTTTGTAATTATTTCAGAAATTATCCTGTTTTCGCCAATTTCTATCGGATTATTTTCTATTCTTGTATCTTCTATCGCAAACAATTCTTCATCCGAAATTTTAACTTGATTTTTCTTTTGCCTTATTAAATCGATACATTTATTATGCACCGAACGGAAAATCCACGCTTTCGATTTTGAATAATCAATTTCTTCAAAGTTTTCCCAATATTTTATCCATATTTCTTGAGAAATATCATCAGCATCAAAAGTATTTTGAGTTATTGATAGTGCAAAATTGTAAACTGAATTTTTGTACTTGTTGAAAATCAAACGATATTTTATTTTTTTCAATTGCATCTGTATTAAAGACGAAATGAAATTTCAAATTGTTACAATCTGATTAAAATTTTCTTAACTATGTTTTATCTGATAACTCAACCAATTATCCAATCAATCTTTTTACTGCTTTTCTGACTTTGGTAATTTCATAAATTTGTAATTGTCAGACGGGGACGTCTGACCTACCAAAAGCAATTGATTTCTCCATTGTCATACTGAGCGAATGCGAAGTATCTTGAAAAATAGATTAAAACAAGAAAGATTCTTCACTTCGTTCAGAATGACATTTTGGACT
>DYLK01000013.1 GCA_020722065.1 Melioribacter roseus | reverse complement strand
AAATAGATTAAAACAAGAAAGATTCTTCACTTCGTTCAGAATGACATTTTGGACTTTGGGACTGTGAGATTAAAAGACTTTTGGAATTTAGGAAATGTATGAATTATTATTTATCTGATTACTGATTACTATTTTTCTGGCATTTGTTTATTCATACCTTCGAGGAACAAGTACCTCGAAGGAAGACAAAATACTCAACCAAGTAAATCCTGAATCAAATATTTTTTTTGGTTAAATTTGCAACACAAAAAATCAAATTGGTAGAAAATGAAAACAATTATTGAACCTTTCAAAATCAAATCTGTAGAACCAATCTATTTTACAAACAAGGAAGAAAGAGCCGAAATTTTACAAAATGCTGGCTTTAATCCATTTTTAATTGACGCTGAAAAGATAATTATCGATTTATTAACCGATAGCGGAACTTCGGCGATGAGTGCTAAACAATGGGCTGGAATTATGGATGGCGACGAATCTTATGCAGGTTCAAAAAGTTTTTTTAGATTCGAAAAAACTGTTCGAGAATTAACAAAGAAAAAATTCATCATTCCAACACATCAAGGAAGAGCGGCGGAAAAAATTCTTTTCTCCGTTTTGGGCGGAAAAGGGAAATATTTTCCAAACAACACGCATTTCGATACAACGCGGGCAAATGTGGAATTTTCGGGAGCCGAAGCAGTAGATTTTTTGAACGAAATTGGAAAACATCCCGAAATTATTGCTGATTTCAAAGGAAATATGGATGTTGAAGCATTGGAAAAATTCATAAAAGAAAAAGGATCTGAAAACATTCCTTTAGCAATGATTACCGTTACAAACAATTCTGGCGGCGGACAACCAGTCTCGATGCAAAATATAAAAGAAACAAAAGCCGTGTGCAACAAATATGGAATTCCACTTTTTCTTGATGCTTGCCGTTTTGCTGAAAATGCGTATTTCATCAAAACACGAGAAAAAGGTTACGAAAACAAATCAGTAAAGGAAATTGCACAAGAAATGTTTTCTTTTGCTGATGGCGTAACAATGAGTGCTAAAAAAGATGCTTTAGTAAATATTGGCGGATTTTTAGCATTAAACAATGAAAATTTAGCAATGAATTGTCGAAATTTATTAATCGTTACAGAAGGTTTTCCAACTTATGGCGGTTTGGCTGGACGTGATTTAGAAGCAATTGCACAAGGTTTGGATGAAATTCTTGATGAAAATTATCTGAAATATCGAATTAGAAGTATTGAATATTTAGGGAATAAATTAACAGAACAAGGAATTCCAATACTTGAACCACCAGGCGGACATGCAATTTATCTTGACGCAAAAAGATTTGCACCGCACATTCCGCAAAATCAGTATCCTGGTCAATCGATAGTTTGTGAGCTTTACCTCGAAGGTGGAGTTCGTTCAGTTGAAATTGGTTCTGTAATGTTCGGTAAATATGACGAAAATGGGAATCTTATTTCGCCTGCAATGGAATTGGTTCGCTTGGCTTTTCCACGCCGAGTTTACACACAAAGTCATGTAGATTATCTTGCAGAAGTTATTGCCGAAGTTTATCAGAATAGAAATAATCTGAAAGGCTACGAAATCACTTATGAAGCCCCAATTTTACGTCATTTTACAGCAAGATTTAAACCAATTGAAAGGTAGTTGATGAAAATAAAAAAGCATTTTTTTGTTGAAGAGAAAAGGAATATCTGGCGAATTTTAATTTCAAGCGAAAACCAAATTATTATTGAATCGCGAGAAGTTGAAAATAAAGAAGTATTTTTTAGTATCTATAATTTGGAAAACGGGAAAATAATTCTGAAAGATTATCAGTTTGAAGAGAAATTTTGGATTGGAATTGAAACAATTCGAGATGGAATGATCTTCTTCCATAAATTTGCAAAACCAGATATGCCAAATCACAAGCAACTTTTAGCGTATTCGATAAATAATCAGCAAATTTTGTGGAAATCTGATGAATATGTTTTTCTGTTTTATCATCAAAATAAAATTTATTGCTACAAAGAAATGTTCGAAGGACGAAATTTCTACACAATCAATCCAAAAACTGGTGAATTTTTAGAAGATTTGGGAAATGATTCCGAATCAATAAATGTAATTCGCGAATTAGCACGAAATGAAGAAGATTTTAGCAAATATTCCTTTACCAACAAAGGTTACGAATTTCCAGAGATTGAAAATTATCTGAAAGAAAAAATGAATATCACAAATTTGGTGCGCGATTTGGAATTTATAGAAAGAAATGGCGTTGTGCTGTTTAATTATCATCAAGAAATTGGAAGAAATCAACTAACAAATAAATTTTTTGCTTTCGACACAAACAAAAACGAAGTGATTTTTGATTTGATTTTGAATAAAAATACAAACAACTTCGCTCCCGATTCCTTCTTTATCTATCAAGATTTTCTAATTTTAATTAAGGAAAAGACTGAATTGCAAATTTATCAATTAACATAAATTAGTTTTTCAATGAAAATTTCGACTGAAGAAAAGATATTTTTATTAAAATTGGCTCGGTCTGTAATAAACAACAGATTGAACAATAATAATTTGATTTTAGAGAAAGATGACAAATTCCCAATTTTGGATGAAAAAGCTGGAGCTTTTGTTACTTTGCACAAAAAAACACGATTGCGTGGTTGCATTGGATATGTTATTGGATTTCAGCCACTTTATAATACAATTATTGATGCTTCAAATCAAGCTGCATTTTCTGACCCAAGATTTTCACCATTAAAAATTGATGAATTTGATGAAATCGATTTGGAAATTTCTGTGCTTTCGCCACCATTTCCGCTAAAAAATTATTCCGAAATTATTGTTGGCGAACACGGACTTATTCTTTCTGAAAAAGGAAGAAGAGCTTTATTACTGCCACAAGTTCCAATTGAACACAATTTGAATAAAGATGAATATTTATCAGCACTTTGCGAAAAAGGTGGTTTTCATCCAAATTTGTGGAAAGAAAAACAACTTTCGCTTGAAGCATTTACTGCAATTGTATTTTCTGAAAAAGAAATGGGATTGAGAAAATGAAAATCAGAAAACCAGCCGTTGCTGGAATGTTTTACCCAAACGATAAAATTGAATTGCTTGAGAATTTAGAATTTTTATTCCAGCAAGCAGAAAACATTGAAAGTATTTCAGTTTCAGCAGAAATCAAAGGAATTATTTCTCCGCACGCTGGCTATATTTATTCTGGAAAAACTGCTGCAAAAGCGTATTATTATCTCAAAAATTCAAAAATTAATAAAGTGATTGTAATTTCGCCAAGTCACAGAGAATATTTTCCTGGAATTTCAATTTACGATGGCGATTTTTATGAAACACCGCTCGGTAAAATCAAAATAAATGAAGAAATTAGAAAAGAATTGACTTACCACAGCAAATTTATTTTCGAAGGCGAATTTGGGCACAAGCAAGAACACGCTTTGGAAGTTCAACTACCCTTTCTACAATTTGTTTTGCAAAATGAATTTGAACTAATTCCAATTGTAATGGGCGACCAAAAAGATGGTTACGTTGATGAATTAGCAAAGTTGCTTTCAAAAATTGATTTACAGAATGTTTTGATTATTGCAAGTTCGGATTTGTCGCATTATTATTCACAAAAAGATGCTGAATTTTTGGATTCGCGTATAGAAAAAGATATTAGAGAGTTCAATATTGAGCAATTGGTAAAAGATAACAATCGGAAATTAGTTGAAGCGTGTGGAATTGGTCCGATGATTTCGCTAATGAAAACAATGCAAAATGTTGGAATTAAAAATTCAGAAGTCGTTTATCGTACAAATTCAGGTGAAACCTCACTTGATTTCCACCAAGTTGTTGGGTATTTATCCGCTATTTTCTACTGACCACAAAATATTAACAAGATTTTTTAATTTGCTAATTCCCGAATTACGAATTCCGTCATTCCTGCACATTTAGTTCTTAAACTTAAACTGCTTTTCTATCCTGGCCAACTTGGATTGCAGCTGGTGTTGCTTTGAAATCAGATAACAATATGACTTTGACAATGGATTTACAATACAGCAATTGGGCTGAATTAGATAAATTATTTGCAGAATATGACACTTGGGGAGAAGGTGAATTTGTACTTAATTGGGAAGATGCAATTCAAATAAGAGTTGGTTTAGAACATAAAATTACAGATTGCCTTACTTACAGATTAGGTTACTATTATGATCCAGCTCCAGCTCCAGATGCAACTCTAAATATCTTGTTCCCATCTTCAACAAATCATGCTTTCACAGGTGGTATTTCACATAGTTGGGGAAATATTCAACTTGAAGCCGCTGCAGAATATTTGCTTGGAGCAGAAAGAAGTTTACCATATTCAGCTAATTATGCAATGCCTGGCGATCACAAACTTGACGTTTTTGCATTTAGCTTGGGTTTAGGATATAATTTATAATTATTACTAAAATAGATTTAAAAATAAAAAGGGACTTTTTAAGTCCCTTTTTTTATGGTTTTTTACTAATTAACTACTTTGTGGCAATTTTATATAAATTTTCAACTTCATCCCAATTAATTACATTGAAAAAATTCTCAATGTATTCTGGTCGTCTGTTCTGATATTTCAAATAATATGCGTGTTCCCAAACATCAAGTCCGAGAATAGGTTCACCTTGAACTTCAGCAACATCCATTTTGGGATTATCTTGATTTGGAGTGGAAGTAATTACTAATTTTCCATCTTTTACAACTAACCACGCCCAGCCAGAGCCAAATCTTGTTGCTGCAGCTTTTGCAAATAAATCTTTAAATTGACCGAAAGAACCAAAAGTTGAATTGATTTCATCAGCTAATTTCCCTTTGGGTTCACCACCTTTGTCTTTTCCCATAATTGTCCAGAAAAGCGAGTGATTAAAATGTCCGCCACCATTATTTCTTACTGCAGGTGGAACTTTGCTTGCAATTGCCATTAATTCAAGAAGTGATTTTTCTTCCAATTCTGTTCCAGCGATTGCGTTGTTTACATTGTTTACGTAACCTCCGTGATGTTTTGTGTGGTGAATTTCCATTGTTAAAGCATCAATATATGGCTCAAGAGCATCATAATTGTATGGTAAATCGGGTAGGATAAATTTTCCCATTTTGTTTCTCCTTATGTTGTTATTATTTCTGATAATTTTAAGTTTTGAAAAAGCTCAACAATTTTTTCTTGAATATTTACAAGAGGCATTCTTAAAAAACATTGCGAAAATCTTCCGCAAGCGTCTTCTTGTGCATTGGGAAATGAACAATCTGTTAGTTGAATATCTAAATCTATTGCTTCTACAACCGAAAACAGTGTGATTTCATCTAAATTCTTTGTTAGTTTATAGCCGCCGAACTTCCCTTGCACCGAATCGATTAATCCATTTTTTTTCATTTTTTGAAGTAGTTTTGCAAGTAATTCATACGGAATATTTTCTAATTCGGAAATATCTTTTGCCGTAAGAAATTTCTCTTCATTGTGCAAGTTTATTCTTCGAATTGCTAAAATTGAATATTCGACAGATTTTGAAATTTTGAGCATTTTATAATACGATTATTTTTGTCGGACTAAAGATAAGTTAATTAAAATAATAAGTCAAGTTGTCTTATTAAAATTCTTTTAATTTTTCATTTTTGATATTTCCATCTTCAAAATCAAAATATCTGTTGTTTACTTTTCTGAATTGCAAGCAAACAACAACTAAAGTAACAAAATTGAATAATTCATTTTTCTCTTTTAATGATTTTATAAAATCATTTTCTAAAATTTACATTAGATTGCTAATCAAATTTCATTTTTTTCAGAGATATTTTTTCGTTGATTAACCAAATACTTCATTCAAAAACTTTTCACGAATTTTTCTCGCAAATCAGAAAAATTAAAATTTCGGAACAGATTTTCACTTCGAATCTGAATGGAACTGCGCGCTCTTTTGCTATAAAACAACTTTCTGAAAATGAAAATCAGATTTTGATAATTTTTAACGATAAAACGGAACTTTACGAAACAAATGTCGAATTGGAAATTCTTGAATTAAAAACGAAAAGGATTGTTATTGATGATTTTTCAACTGAATCAATTCAAGAAAAACTTACTGAAATTACAAATTCGAGCAAATTTGTAATTCTTTCAACAAAGGAATTGTTGGAAATCAATCTTCCTTCGAAACAAGATGTTAGCGAAAACACACTGAAAATTGAAACTGGGACTGAATTAGATTACGATAATTTTATTGAATATCTGAATTTATACAATTATCAACGAGAGAATTTCACAGAAGTAGTCGGCACTTTCTCGGTTCGCGGTTCGATTATTGATTTCTGGTCGTTCAGTGAAAAAAATCCAGGTAGAATTGAATTTAATGGCGATTTAGTGGAATCGATTCGCTATTTTGATGCAGAAAGTCAGCGTTCGCTTGGAACAATAAAACAAATTACTTTGGCTCCGAATGTTGCAGAAACAACAACAAAGCCACAAGTGAGCATTTTTGAATATCTGAATTTTCCATTAATTATTACATCTGAAAATATTTTCGATTTGAGTGAATCTGGAAAACAGTCAAATTTGAATCAAGATTTGATTTTTGATGAAGATTTGAAGGAAGATTTATTTGGGGAAAATATTTCAATTGAAAAAGCCGAAATCCAAAACAATGAAATTCACAAAATTGAAGATTTTTTTGGATTCAAATCAAAATGGCTAATCGAAAAAGGAATTCTTGCCAAAGAAAATGTTGTAAAATTGAAAATTAGGCAAACGCCAGTTTTTAATAGCAACTACAAAATGATTAGTCAATTTTTAATTGACCAAACTCGCGAGAAATATAAGATTCTTATTACTTCAGAAAATGAACTTCAAAAAAAGCGATTGGAAGATTTGTTTTCTGAACTTGATCCGCAAATAAAAAGAGAAATTGATAGCGGAATTATCAAAATTGTTGTTTTGCCAATCAAAAATGGATTTATTCTTGATCAAGATAATCTCATTTTACTTTCTGATTATAAAATTTTTGGTAAACCTTATCGAACCAGAATCACACAAAAGCAAAAACCGAAGAAATCGCAAACGAAGGATTTTTCTTCACTAAAACGCGGCGATTTTGTTGTTCACGAAACATTTGGAATTGGTGAATATCAAGGTCTTGAGAATATAAAAATTGGAAATGTTGAACAAGAATCACTAAAAATTCTATATGCTGATGGCGATTCCGTTTATGTAAATCTAAATTATTTGGGGTTGGTGAAAAAGTTTTCGTCAAAAGATGGAATTCGTCCAGCATTAAATAAACTTGGTAGCGGAACTTGGCAAAAAACGAAGGCAAAAGTAAAAAAGCAAATTAAAGATGCGGCTCGCGATTTGATAAAATTATATGCAAAAAGAAAATCTTCAGTTGGTTTTCAATTTGAACCAGATTCAGTTTGGCAAACTGAACTTGAAGCATCATTTTTTTATGAAGATACTCCCGACCAAACAAAAGTTACTGAAGAAATAAAAAAAGATATGGAAAGCGATTCTCCGATGGATAGACTTGTTTGTGGCGATGTTGGTTTTGGGAAAACGGAAATTGCAATTCGAAGTGCTTTCAAAGCCACAAATAGTGGAAAACAAGTGGCGGTTTTGGTTCCAACAACAATTCTTGCTGAACAACATTACAACACTTTCCGCGATAGATTACTTTCGTTTCCTGTGCGAGTTGAAACGCTTTCGAGATTTGTTTCAAAGAAAAATCAAACACAGATTATTGAAGATTTAGCAAATGGAAAAGTTGATATTATAGTTGGAACACATAGATTGCTTTCAAAAGATGTAATTTTTAAAGATTTAGGTTTGTTAATAATTGACGAAGAACATCGATTTGGGGTGATGGCGAAAGAGAAAATCCGACAAATTAAAGAGAATGTTGATACATTAACTTTAACCGCAACGCCAATTCCAAGAACGTTAAATCTTTCACTTCTCGGAGCAAGAGATTTATCAATCATTGGAACTCCGCCACCAAATCGCCAACCAATTTACACAGTTGTTGATGTTTTTGATATTGCAAAAGTTAGACAATGGATTTTAAAAGAAAAGAATCGCGGTGGACAAATATTTTTTGTTCACGATCGAGTGCAAACAATCCACAAAATTGCAGCTTATCTTAAAAAACATATTCCCGAAATCACATTTGGAATTGCACACGGACAGATGAACCCGAATGATTTGGAAAAAGTGCTGTTCGATTTCACAAAAAAGGAATTCGATATGTTAATTGCCACAAAGATTATTGAATCGGGAATCGACATTCCAAATGCAAATACAATAATTATAAATAGAGCAGACAGATTTGGACTTGCCGAACTGCACCAGCTCCGCGGAAGAGTTGGAAGAGCAGATAAACAAGCTAACGCATTTTTGCTTGTCCCTTCGCTTAAAACAATCACAAAAACGGCGATTAAAAGATTGCAAGCAATTGAAGAATTTACAGAAATTGGCTCGGGATTTAATCTTTCGATGCGAGATCTTGAAATTCGTGGTGCGGGAAATTTGCTTGGAACTGAACAAAGCGGGGCGATTGACACAGTTGGTTTCGATTTATATCTCAAACTTCTCGACGAAGCAATTGTTGAACTGAAAAACGATGAGTTTTCTGCGACATTTAACGATTTACCCAAACATTTTGAACGAACTGACACAACAATTGATGCTTTTTTCGAAATCGGAATTCCAAATTATTATATGGAAAATCAAACTGATAGATTGGGCTTTTATACTTCCCTATTTTCAATGGTAAAAGAAGAAGAAGTTGAAGAAATAAAAGAAGAGCTAACTGACAGATTTGGAAAAATTCCCGAACAAACTGAATTGCTAATTAAAACTGCTATTTTGAAATTCCACGCTTCTTATGTAAATTTTGAAAGAATCGTAATCTCCATGCAAAAAATCTCAATTATTTTGCCAGATGGAAAAAATAAAACATTTTATGAAGAAAAATTCAACTCGATGATAAATTACTTTTTGCATAAATTCGGCAACAAATTTCAGCTAATTCAAAAAAAAGAAAATGTGAAAATCGAATTGCCGACAGAAGGCAGAAGTCCCGAAAAAATTCTTGAAATGCTAATCAATATCGCAAAAGGTTTGAGATGAAATTTCTACAAAAATATGCTGCAAACAATGTCGCTGGTAATTTCAGTGCTAAACTGCGAAATGAAAGGATGAATTTGTTTATTGAACTTTTAATAAATTCAAAATTTGAAAGGGAAATAAAAATATTAGATATTGGCGGGACAAACTATTTCTGGGATTTGTGGCTAAAAAAAATTCCAATTCCGATTGATTTAACTATACTTAATATAAGCCAAGAAGTTACAAAAGGCTATAAATCGATAATTCTTGATGCTAATGAGTTGTATAAATTAGAAAACCTTGATTACGATGTTGTTTTTTCAAATTCATTAATCGAACATTTAACAACTTATGAAAATCAGATAAAATTCGCTGAGACAGTTCAAAGAATTAGCAAGAAACATTTTATCCAAACTCCTGCATTCATTTTCCCATTAGAACCACATTTTCTATTTCCCTTTTTTCATTTGTTTAGCAGAAATATCAGAGTTTTTCTTGTTCAGCATTTAAATTTAGGTTGGTATAAAAAACAGAAAAATAAACGCGAAGCTGAAAAATTAGTAGATGAAATCAGAATATTGAAAAAGAATGAATTAAAAGATATGTTTCCCAACTCAGAAATTATTACCGAGAAAATATTTTTTATTACAAAATCTTACATAGTTGTAAATTAATATGGACATAAAAAATATCTACTTGTAGCAGTAAAGTTTCTATCGTTTAATTTAATAGATGAAATTCGACATTTTTATTAACATTTCTATTATGAAAAATTAATTATAAAATGAAATACGATTATTTAATAGTTGGGGCTGGATTTGCTGGTGCGGTTTCGGCAGAAAGATTAGCCCAAAAAGGCAAAAAAGTTTTGATTGTTGAAAAACGCAATCACATTGCTGGAAATGCTTATGATGAATTTGATGAATTCGGAATTCTTGTCCATAAATACGGTCCGCATATTTTTCACACAAACAGCAAAGAAGTTTTTGAATATCTTTCTCAATTTACAGAATGGCGAAAATATGAACATCGAGTACTTGCAAACTTGGATGGTGAACTTTATCCAATTCCAATAAACAGAACAACAGTTAACAAATTGTACAACAAATCATTTACTACCGACGAAGAAGTGAGCAATTTTTACGAAAGTGTGCGAGAAAAGAGAAATCCAATTTTAAATTCGGAAGATATAATTGTAAATCAAGTTGGAAGTGATTTATATGAAAAATTCTTTAAATATTACACACAAAAACAGTGGGAATTAGACCCAAGTCAACTTTCGCCTTCGGTTTGTGGACGAATTCCAATCCGCACAAACACAGATGACAGATATTTTACCGATAAATATCAATTTATGCCAAAAGATGGTTACACAAAAATGTTTGAAAAAATGTTAAATCATCCAAATATTCAAATAATGCTAAACACGGATTATAAATCAATAATTAACCAAATTGAATTTGAAAAAATGATTTACACAGGCCCAATCGACTATTTCTTTGATCACAAATTTGGTAAATTGCCATATCGCTCAATAAAATTTGAGTGGAAAAATTTAGAAAGGGAGAGATTTCAAGAAGTGGCTCAAATTAATTTTACAGATGATAAGGAAAGTTTTACAAGAATAGTTGAACATAAGCACTTAACTGGACAAGTAAGTAACTCAACTTCAATTAGTTTTGAATATCCCACTTTTGTCGGGGCTGAATTTTATCCAATTCCGAGTGATGAAAATGATTTAATCTATAAAAAGTATAAAAAGGAATCTGAAAAGTTGGAAAATGTTCTTTTTCTTGGAAGATTAGCTGAATATCGATATTTTAATATGGATCAAGTTGTTGGAAGAGTTTTACAAACAGCCAAAAAAATTACTGAATAAAGTCATATTGTAAAATGATTTGACAAAATGATGGCTATTTTGTATAATAGTTTTACAAAATGACTATATAAGCAAAAAATGAAAATCGATAGCATAATTGAATTACACAAACAAGCAATAGAAAAGAATAAGCAATATTCCAAAAGACGGTTTATTGCCGAAGAATTATTGAATGATAGTGGAAAACATTTTGTTGGATTGATTGGAGCAAGAGGCGTTGGAAAATCTGTACTATTCAAACAAATTGCTGCTCTAAATGAAGATGCAATTTATATTTCAGTTGATTCTACCGAAATTGAAAATCTTTATGAATTAATAAAAACTCTTACAGAATTTTATAAATATAAAATATTTTTTCTTGATGAAATTCATTTTTATAAAGATTACGAAAAAGCGCTCAAGACAATTTATGATTTTTTAGATGTTAAGATATTTTTCACGAGTTCAGTTTCGCTATCACTATATGAATCAATTTATGATTTAGCTCGAAGAGTTAAAATATTTAACATTTATCCTTTTAGTTACAGAGAATATCTTGCAATAAAAGAAAACATATTATTAGAGAAACTAAATTTTATTGACATTAAGGAAAAGAATTGGAATATAGAACATATTCGAGAAGGAAATCAGTTCAAAAATTATATTAGTGGCGGTTTAATGCCTTTTTCTCTTGAAGAAGCTGATGTTTTAACGATGCAAAAAAATATACTTGAAAAAATTATTTATCGCGATATTCCACTTGTTGCAAAACTTCCGACAGATGAATTAGAATTAATAAAAAAGACATTAAATTTTATTGGCAAATCTCAAATTGATGGAATAAACTACTCATCACTTTCTAATAATCTTAAAATTACTAAATATAAAGCAGAGCAATATATAACTTTATTGGAAAAAGCTTTCGTTATAAATGTTATTTTCCCAGAAGGTATAAATGTTTTAAAAGAGCCAAAAATAGTTATGAATCTCCCATACAGATTGTTATATAAAGAATATGAAGATGCAATTGGTGGATTACGAGAAGATTTTTTTGTTGAATGTATGAAATTAAGCGGAAATAAAATAAACTATCTAAAAACCAATAAGGGAAAGAAAACGCCAGATTATCTAATTGATGATAATGGAAATAATTACATAATTGAAGTAGGTGGAAAAGGAAAGGGAATTAAGCAATTTAAAGGTATAGAAATGGATAAATCAATAATATTTGCTGATGGTGAAAAACTTGATGGCATAAAACGTCCATTATTTTTAGCAGGATTTTTGAAATGAAAAATAATCCTTTAGTTACAGTAAATATTCTTTCTTTTAATCGAAAAGATGAACTTCGTTTTACTTTAACCAAAGTCTTTGAGCAAGATTATAAGAATATTGAGGTAATAGTTGTAGATAATGCTTCTTCTGATGGAACAAGAGAAATGGTGAAATCGGAATTTCCGAATGTTGTATTGATTGAATTGGAAAAGAACATTGGAATTGCAGGCTGGAATCGCGGATTTGAGATAGCAAAAGGGGAATATGTTTTGGTTTTGGACGATGATAGTTATCCTGAAAAAGATGCAATAGATGCTGGTGTAAAAACAATTTTACAAGATGAAAAAATTGGGATAGTGGCTTACCACATTTATAATCTTAGGCTTAAAGAATACGAAAAAATTGGGTTTAATAATAACATCCCGTTAATGTTTATTGGTTGTGGTGCTTTAATTAAAAGAAAATTAATAAATCAAATAGGTGGCTACAATGAAAAAATATTCATCTATAACCACGAACAAGATTTTAGTATGCGATGTTATAATTCAGGTTCACGTATTTTCTTTTTAGAGAATCATTATGTTTTTCATATACAAAGCAAATTGAGACCGGAAGAAAAAATAAATCCTTTCCAGACGAAATTTAGATATGAACATTTCTATTACACAATTAGTGTTTTTATAATACAAAACTTTGATTTCAACCGCTCCTCAATATATCTATTAAAGTGGATTTTAAACAGACTAATTGTTGCTATTTCTTATCTATATATAATATCATTTTTTAAAATTACATTTAAACTTGTGACTAATTTCGACAAACTAATTAAAACTAAAAATAAAATGAGATTCGAAACTCAAAAATTGTATCAATTTGGGAATCATCCATTGATAGACAGAGATTTCTTCCCAAATTTCCGTAATCCTTTCAAATGAAAAAAAACAAATACTTAATTAAAATATTTAATTATCTGAATTTTCTTTTTTTAATCTTATTCTCGAAAAAAAGTAAGTCTTCGAATAACAATAATTACTTGTTTATTCAAACAGGGGGAATTGGTGATTTAGTTATTTTTTCTCAATTAATGGAGCAAATTGGGAATGAAGGAGATAATAAATTCTATTTTTTGATTAATGAAAGTTTAATATCTCTATTTTCTGATAAAAGCTATTTTACCAATATTATTCCTTTGAAAATAAACAAATTTCGATATAATCTTATTTACAGAATAAAATTCACTCTTTTTTTAAGAAAATTACAGATTAATGAAGTATATAATTTGACATCTGCAAGAACTGCTTGGAATGATTCTTTGGCGTTATGTATTGGGGCAAAAACAACTTATTGTAATTATAATAATTGGAAAACCGTTTATCCCGAACTCAAAAATACAATTCACAATAAGTATGATTATGTTCTCAATAAAGATACTTTTAACGAGTATGAAAGAATAGAAAATGTAATTAACTATTTTAAGAGAAATCATCCAATTGGGAGAAATTCGGTTACACTTGATAATTCTAAAAAGGAAAATTTTAAATATGATATTATTATTTCACCCTTTTCTTCTGATATCGATAGAGATTGGGCTTTAGAAAATTTTGTGAAAATTGTTGAAAGATTTTATACCAAATATAAAATCCTAATTGTTTCTTCAGAAGAACAAGAGCCTTTAGCCAAGATGATTTTGGGGAAATTTAACGTTGAATATTCAAGTAATAGGTTTACTCTTTTTGAATTAGAATACATTATTACAAATTCAAAATTACTTATTGGGTTAGATTCTGGTATAACTCACATTGCCTTAAAAACTAACATTCAAGTTATTGCAATTATTGGTGGCGGAAATTATGGTAGATACTTACCAAAACCGAATGATTCTAAAACAAAATATTTATTTCATCAACTTGATTGTTTTGGTTGCGAGTGGCAGTGCATTCTGAAAGAGAGGGAATGTATTACAAAAGTCACTGTTGAAAAAGTTTATTCCGCAATTTGTCAAATTTTAGAATGCAATTAAAGGTATTGATTATATCGACAAATGCAATTGGAGATACTTATCTTTCATTATCCGCTATAAGTTACCTAAAATTATTGGAGATAGATTTTTCGGTTGATGTTTTAACCACCTCCAATTCAATTTTTCTTCTAAACTCTTCTCAGATAAATAAAGTTATTTTAGAAAAAAGGACAATATTTTCTGTTTTTAGGACTTTACAAATTATACGAAAGCAAAAATATGATTACTCATTTTCATTCTTCCCAGGTATTGTAAATTCAATTTTTCTAATGTTATCAAAATCAGTTAATAAAGGAGGATTTATTAACTTATTTAAACGGAATGAATGGTTCGATAAAAATCAGAGAGGATTTATTAGTAGTAAAAATAGAATTAAGATAATTAATTGGTCAAAGGATTCAAATTTTATATTTAGAATCAAGAATATTATTGATGCACTATTTTATTCAAATCATAGTTTATTGAAATATTCTTTCCCAGAAATTCCATCTTATAAAGAAGGTGACTTCATAGTTTTACATCCTTTTTCAATGCGGGAATTTAAGAGTTTGTCAAAAGTTCAAGTCTTGTCTATTATCAGTTATTTAAAAAAGAACTTTTTTTATCCTATTTATATTATTGGGGATAATAAGATAAATGTTTTTGAAAATGAAGATGTCTCTTTAATTCCATTTCCCGAAATCGAACAATTAGTCAAGTTAGTAAACTGCAAACTTTTTATTTCTGTTGATTCCTTCCCAATTCATTTAGCAGATGCTTATAATACAAAATTTATAGGATTATTTTCTGCGACAACTGTTGAAAGTGCGTTAATCAATAATAAAAAAGGAATTCAATTTGAAAGTTTCGAATTACAGAGTATAACAAGTGCAGAATTAATTGAATCAATTAGTGAAAAAATTTATCAACTGAAATACTTTTAATTAGTCTGTAAAGCCAATAAATATTAGACACCAAATACCTTTTCCACAATCTTCTTGGTTCTTGAATTAGTCTAAATAACCATTCAAATCCAGAATTATACATCCACTTTGGAGCTTGAATTTTATCCTTTGCAAGGAAATCGAAAAATCCACCAACGCTAAAAATAGCATTTACATTAATTTTTGAAAAATTCTGATGAATCCACAATTCTGCTTTTGGACATCCCATTCCTACTATTAATACTTGAGCTTTGGAAGAATTTATCAGTTCAATGATTTCATCACTAGTTTCTTGGTCGAAAAAATATCCGTCTTGAAAACCACTTATTAACAATTCGGGATATTTTTCTTTTTCTAATTTTACTGCTTTAAGAATAGTTTCGTGTTTGGCACCTAAAAAGAATAGTTTTATCTTGTTCTGAATAAAGAAATCCCTCATAAAATTAAAATATGAATAAGTAAAAACAACTTTTTGAATATTTGTTTTCAAAAGATGATTTTTTGACCAAACTACACTTGTTCCATCTGGTATTACGAAATCAAAATTATTGAAAGCATTCTGAAATTCCTTGTTTCTTTCGATTTCATAAAATACTTGAGTATTTAAATAGCAAAATGTTCTTTTCTGATTATTCAGCAAAACATTATTTATTGTTTGTTTATAGTGTGATTCATTTAAAATATTTATTTTTGCTAATATATTTTCCATGGTTGAGGTCTTATGAAAAAAATTTTTTTCCTTTTATCAATTTATTTATTCAATATTCAATTCGCACAAATATATACAATAAGTGAAAATATTTCTGCAGAAAACTATTCGATTGATTTTACTTCTGGTTCGAATAACAATTTTCATTCAGATACAGATTGGAGTGAATTTTTTAATCCCTCGGAACCTGGGAGTCCAATACTTCCTCATTATGATATTTTTATATCATTGCCAATAATAGAAAATCCCACTTTACAATACTCTATAATTGAGTTAAATACAATAAATAAAACACCAGAGTTAAATAAAGAATTCTATATTGCCAGTGATAGCACAATAAATTCTAAAAATGCAAGTTATAAAAAAGTAATTAAACCCTTTTTAGAAATAAAAGGTTATTTATGGATTAACGATTACTATTGTATGCATTTAGAAATAAATCCTGTAAAATATGATAATAAAAATGAAATTATTGAATTTGTAGATAAGTTTAATATTTCACTTAAATTTTCAAAAAATATTGAATTTGCTCAAAAAGAAAGAGCTAAGAAAGCAAAAATAATTTTAAACTCACCTTTTAAGATTCAAAATAAATCAACAAAATTTCCAATAAAAAATATGAATGATTGGATTGATTACAATTCTGAATATCTAAAATTAGGAACTAATCAAGATGGTATTTATCGTATAACTTATAATGATTTAATTGCTGAAAATGTAAATCTAAGTTTAATTAATCCGAAAACACTTAAAATATTTATGAATGGAACCCAAATTCCAATTTTTATAGAAGGAGAAGATGATCTCTCTTTTGACGAAACCGATTTTATTGAATTTGTTGGGATAAAAAATATGGGGGGAAAACATAGGGAAGAAAGTGAATTTAATACACCTTATAATGAATATCTCGGAAGATATACTGACACTACTATCTATTGGCTAACTTGGAATGGCGAAAATGGAATAAGAGTTGAAAATTTAACGATGAACATAACTTCAACTTCAGATACATTATATTATTATTCACAAATTGACCATTATGAAAGCAATCCTTGGTTTGACTTTACTTGCCAAGATTTAACAAGGCGAGAATCTCCATTTTGGATTGAAAATAAAACATGGATTTGGGGTGGAATTTCACCAGGGACAAGAAGTTTTAATTTCACAGTAAATTCTGCTTATCCAAACAAACCATTTCAAATGTATTTTAAAGCTCAAGGTTGGGTGTCTGATATTAACGATAATGCTTACCATATTTCACTAAGTTTAAATTCATACCCCGAAGCGTATGATTCTACTTATTTTAGTAAATATGATCAAGTTGTTCTATCGGCGGAATTGAATTCAAATTTACTTACGAATAATGCAACTAATAATTTAAAAGTTAATTCTTATGTAACAAATGCATCACTTAATACATTTTTCTATGATTGGTACGAAATCGAATATCCACGCTATTTAAAACCTTTTAGCGATTCTCTTCTTTTTTCTTTCCCTTTTTTAGATACAAAAGATTTAAGAAACATTAAAATAACTGATATAAATTCGAACAATTTTACAATTTGGAAATATGGTGATGAATTTAAGAGATTTAATCTAAATCAAGAAAATAATGAATTGTTGTTTTCAGACTCAGTTTCTTCTTATAGTAAATATGTTCTTCTAGATTCCTTGAAAATAATGTCACCTTATTTCTACTATCTTAAACAATTTACTAATTTAAGAAACAATGAAAATCAAGCTGACTATTTAATTATTACTCACTCGGATTTTATCACAAAAGCATATGAATATGCAGAATTTATTGCATCAAACTATAATGTAACAACTAAAGTTATTAATGTTAATGATATTTATGATGAATTTGATTATGGTTTTTTTAACCCCGAAGCAATTCAAGATTTTTTGAAAATTACTCATAATAATTGGAAAGAACCTTTACCACAATATGTTTTACTCCTTGGAGATGCTAGTTATGATTATCATAACAATAAACATATCTATCAAGGATTTGAATATGTCAAAAATTATGTGCCCTCTTTTGGTGCTCCAGTAAGTGATAATTGGTTCGTAACTTGGGACACAACTGGAGCTTATATCCCACAAATGAATATTGGCCGTTTACCTGTAAAATCAAATGATGAAATTGACTGGTATTTAGAGAAACATCAACAATATCTCAGTGGAAATTATGATGAATGGAATAAGAAATATCTATTCTTTTCTGGCGGAAATGAAAATGATGAAAATCAATTAAATTCAATGAAAGAAGTAAATGATTTTATTATTGAAAATTATGTTGACACAATTCCAATTGGTGGAAACTATACACACTTTTATAAAACAATTGAGCCTAAAACAAATTTTGGCCCATATTCACTTGATTTTGTTGAGAGTGAAATTGATAAAGGGAGTCTTTTTATTTCATATTTGGGACATAGTGGTACTCAAACATGGGATAATTCTATTATTTCTCCAACACAGCTGGGAAATTCTGCAAACAGATTTCCATTAATAACCGATTTTGGTTGTTCAACAGGAAAATTTGCAGAACCAGATATTGTTGCTTTTGCTGAATTATTTACTATTGACGCAGAAGGACAAGCTATCGGATACATTGGAAATTCATCTCTTGGATTTACTTCAACTTCATTAACCGTTCCTAAAATATTTTATAAAAAAATATTACAAGAAGGGTTTACTGAAATTTCCGAAGCTCATAAACAAGCTAAACTTGAAATGCTACAGAATTATGGTTCATCAGGGAGCTATTCATTATTTGCTTTAACAAATGAATATTTTGGGGACCCAATTATTTCTTTACCAATTCCTGAAAAACCAAATTTTAAGTTGTTAAGTGAAAACATAGAATTATTAAATGATAATATTACTGACTTGGATGATAGTTCAAAAATAAAGATATCTTATAATAATTTAGGGAAAGTATCGAATGATTCAGTCTCAATTAGTATAATCCATAACTATGTTAACACAAAATCTTCATATCCCAAAAGCAATAAAGAAGAGTTAATTCTTAAAAGACCAATTCCAAAATATTCCGATTCATTAGTGATTCCTATTTATACAAAAGATCAACCAGGGAACCATACAATTATAGTTACTTTGGATAATTCTAATTCATATAATGAAATTAGTGAAGATGATAATACAGCCAATTATAATTTTGTAATTGCATCATCTTCTACTAGAAATTTAATAGATTACTATGTTGAGAATGGAATCAAAAATAGAGTTAAAATTTTAAACCCAACAGTTGAACCGCCAAATTCAACAATCATATTAGAACTTTCTGAAAATCAAGATTTTTCTTCTCAAATAATTTCTGAATATATTCTTGATACAATTTTTACAGAAATTCCTATTTCGATATCAAATGGAAATAGATATTGGTATAGAAGTAAAATAAAAAATTCCGAAAATTATAGTATTTCATCTTCTTTTTTAATTTCAGATAGTAAGTATTTTCTAAAAGATAGTATAAGTTTTCTCAACTCTTCAAACAATAATTTAACAAATTTAGGTTCATTAAAAATCGATTCCTCTTATATTAATTTCCATGTCGTTTCTGCTGGATTTAATGATGGAAATACTGCTGTGAATGAGAGAAATAGTGTTAATACAATTCCTGAAGCAACTTTGCGAGGGCATCATGTTTCAGTATTTTCTTCAGAAATTCCATATAATTTCATAGAATATAAATTATTTGATGTTTTATCAGGCGGAAGTAATCTAACAAATTATACGACTTTTTTAGATACATTATCAAACGATAGAATTCTATTATTTTCTATCTCAGACCATGGTTCAATTACAGATGCTAATTTATTAAATAAAATTAAACAGTATGGAAGCAAATATATTGATTCAGTAGATTTTCGTGCATCTTGGGCATTCATAGGAAAAAAAGGAGCGGCAATTGGCTCAATGCCAGAAGCATTTTCTCATCAAGGCGACGGGTTTGTGCAAATTGATACCACAATCTCATATCTTTCAGATTCTGGTTCACTTCTTACTTCGCAAATTGGGAAAGCTACTAAATGGAAATCCTTAAATGTTCAGCAAAATTTAATCTCAAATTCTCAAATTACTTATACTCCACTTGGAATTCGTGAAAATGGGGAAATTGATACTTTGCAGCAATTTACTGTTCAAGATTCCACTGCTGATTTAAGTTTTATTGATGCTAAAATTTATCCCCAAATTAAATTGCTTGCTCAATTTTCAGCAAGTGATGATAAAATTTCTCCAGAACTTTATTCTCTCGGTGTAGATTACGTTGGGATTGCCGAACTTGCGATTAATTATCAAGTTGTCAGTGTCGAGAAAGATTCCGTTGAACAAGGTGAAAATGAAATGCTCAACTTCTCTGTTTATAATGTTGGAGAAAATTCCGCTGATAGTTTTTGGGTTTCGGTAAAATTGAGAGATTCTGAAAATAATTCATTTGTGATTTTCACACAACTTGTGGATTCTATTTCAGCCGAAAGCAAAAGGAATTTCTCTGTTTCGCAAGCCACTGCAAATCTTAGTGGGGAATATTCTTTTGAAATCTCAATTGATGATTCCAACAAAGTTGTTGAACATTTTAAAGATAACAATTATTACTCAATTCCATTTTTTGTTAAAGCTGACACTACAAAACCAAGCATTAATTTGCTAATTGACCAAAAGGATATTTTGAATGGCGAATTTATTTCACCAACTCCAGAAATAATTATCTCAATTTCTGATGAATCAATTCTGCCCATAACTGATACTTCAAGTGTAATCATTAAACTAAATGGACAATCAATTTATGCGAACAATCCAGATATTGAAATAGAAATAAATCAATCGAATCCAAAATATGTTGTAACTTTTACACCAACTTTGCAAAATGGAGATTACACATTATTTGTTAATGGAAAAGATGCAAACGGAAATATTGCATTGGAAAATGGAATTACTAAATCTTTTAAAATATCTAATCAGTTGCAATTAATGGATGTTTATAATTACCCAAATCCTTTTGCAAATGAAACTTACTTCACTTTCAAACTACCTCAAATTCCAGATGAAATGGAAATTAAAATTTTTACAGTGGCAGGAAGATTGATAAAATCAATAAAAGCTAATTCAAGTGAATTAGATTATGATTTTAATAAATTATTTTGGGATGGAAAAGATGAAGATGGAGATGAAATTGCAAACGGGACATATTTTTATAAAATAATAATGAAAAAAGCCGACGAAACAATTACATCAACTGGAAAATTGGCGAAAATAAAATAATTTGTTATAAAATGGTAAAGCAAAAAGTGCTACCTACATTTTCTTGACTTGTAACCATAAATTTTCCATTATGCATTTCTACAAATTCTTTGGAAACAAGCAAACCTAATCCAGTTCCTTTTTCGCCATCTGTACCATTGTGTGAAATATTCGCATCTAAAGAAAAAAGCTGACTAAGAGTTTTTTCATTCATTCCAATTCCGTTATCTTGAACACAAATTTGAATACCAACATCAAACTTTTCGAAATTCACACTTATTAACCCATTTTTTGTAAACTTTATTGAATTGGAAATTAGATTACGAATTACTGTTTCAATCATCATTTGATCAGCATAAATCATTTCACCTTTTCTTACATTTGTTGTTAAATGATTGCCTTTCATCCGCGCATTCGATTCTACAGATTCAAAAATATTATATATCACATCAAATAAATTAAAATATTCTTTTTTTATCTCAATTTTCCCTCGCTGAACACGTGACCAAGTTAGCAAGTTTTCAACAAGTTTGTAATATGCTGTAATTGAGTTATAAAGATGATTTGTGTAATCAACTAATTCCTCTTGACTCAAAGTTGTAGCTTCTTCTTTCAAGATCTCGGAATAACCCAAAAGGGCTGTAAATGGACTTCTTAAATCGTGAGCAACAATCGAAAGGAATTTATCGCGTTGTTGTATCGCTTTTTGTAATTCATTTTGGGATATTTCCAAATCATTATTTAATTGAATAATTTTCAGAGCATTTTCCTCGATAACTTCTCTCGAATATTGTAAATCCTCAATATGTTTTTGGGTTAATTCTTCTTGTTTTACAAAATCTGTTAAATCAAGAAAAAGTGCCATTATTAATTCGCATTTGGGAAAATGAAGATAGTTTAGATATATTTTTACATAAAATTCATCTTCTAAAATTGATAATTTATAATGATAAATATCAGATTCTTTGTTAATGAATATTTTACTAATTTTGTCCAAAAAATTGTTCTTTTCTTCCGATTCGACA
Source organism: Melioribacter roseus (assembly GCA_020722065.1). Classification (GTDB taxonomy): domain Bacteria; phylum Bacteroidota; class Ignavibacteria; order Ignavibacteriales; family Melioribacteraceae; genus WGAL01. The sequence goes on along the minus strand of DYLK01000013.1, from coordinate 45,590 downwards.
CTTTCAAAAAATGATTCTGCCGATTGAAAGGTTTCATTGAACATTAAATTAGAATAATGTTTTTGGAATTTTTTATCGAATATCAAAATTGGAAAAGGAATTGCCGAAAGTAGTTTTTGGACTTCGTCTATAGCAAAAACAGTCTCATTTGAAGATTGATTTCCTATTTGTTCAATTTGCTTAAGTTTTTCGCTTAAACTTGATAATTTGTCTTTTTTGTTTTCCAAGCTTTCTCAAAACCAAAATTCTTTTTAGAAATTTACTATTTTTATTGTAACAATTTAGTAAATAATGTTAAAAATAAACGAAATATTTTATTCTATTCAAGGCGAAAGCTCTTATACAGGTTTACCTACTGTCTTTATTAGACTTACTTTCTGTAATCTGCGTTGTACTTATTGTGATTCAGAATATGCATTTTACGACGGTAAAGATTATTCAATAGATGAAATCATCACTGAAATTGAAAAATATAATTGCAAGTTAGTAGAAATTACAGGCGGAGAACCACTTTTTCAGAAGAATTCTTTAGATTTGATGAAAATTCTCTGCGACAAAAATTATGAAGTACTTTTAGAAACAAGTGGAAGTTTACCAATTAAAGATGTTGACAAAAGAGTGAAAATTATTATGGACTTAAAAACTCCCTCAAGTAGAATGGAAAAGAAAAATTTGTTGGAAAACCTAAATTATCTAAAAGAATTTGATGAAGTAAAGTTCGTAATTGGGGATAGAACAGATTTTGAATGGAGCAAAAGTCTGCTTCCCAAAATTAATTTGGACTACAAAAACATTATTTTTTCAACTGTTTTTGGTAAATTGGATAATAAAACACTTGCGGAATGGATTTTAGAAGAAAAAATTAAAGTACGATTTCAATTACAAATACATAAATATATTTGGCATCCAGAAACAAAAGGTGTTTGATGAAAATAGCAAAAGAATTTAGATGGGAAATGGGTCACAGATTGCTTTGTCACTTGGGGAAATGTAAAAATTTGCACGGTCATTCCTATCGAATGCAAGTCGAGATATCAAGCGATACTTTAACTAATGGAATGGTAGTGGACTATTATGATTTGAAAAAACATGTCGAACCATTTGTTGAAGAACTTGACCATTCATTTATGATTAATAAAAATGATGAAATCCTTCTTAATAAAATTGAAGAATTAAAAACAAAACATAAAGTTGTAGATTTTGAAACTACTGCTGAAAATATTTGTTTGTATTTTATTGATAAAATAAAACCTAATTTACCAACTCACATTAAAACACTTCGAGTTACAATTTTTGAGACCTCAACTTCTTATGCAACTGAAGAAATTCAGTTAGATTAAAAATTATGCACTTTCCTGATTACTAAACTGAAGTTGATAAAGTTTATTGTAAATTCCATCTTTTTCATTCAATAACTCTTCGTGCTTGCCAACTTGAACAATCTTACCTTTGTCCAAAACATAAATTCTATCAGATTTTCTAATTGTACTCAATCTATGTGCAATTATAAAAGTTGTCCTTTCTTTCATTAAATGCTCAATAGCTTCTTGAACTAAAACTTCAGATTCGTTATCAAGTGCTGATGTTGCTTCGTCAAATATCATTATTGGTGGATTTTTCAACAACGCTCTCGCAATTGAAATACGCTGCCTTTGTCCACCAGAAAGTTTTGCACCTCGTTCACCAATGATTGTATCGTAACCATTTGGCAATTCTAATATAAAATCATGAGCATTTGCTATTTTTGCGGCTTGCTCAATTCTTTCTTGTGGAATATTTGAAAGACCGTATGCAATATTTTTTGAAACTGTTTCATTGAAAAGAAATGTTTCCTGTGTAACAATTCCCATTAATTTACGCAAATCTTCAATTTTAATCTCCTTAATATTAATTCCATCTAAAAGTATTTCTCCGCTGATTGGATCGTGAAATCTTGGAATTAAATCGACAATTGTAGTTTTTCCAGCTCCCGAACTTCCTACAAAAGCTATAATTTCGCCTTTTCTTGCGGTTAAAGAAAGATTATCGAGAATGTCTCTATCAGAATTATCATACTTAAAACTAACGTTCTTAAATTCCAATTTTTCATGAAAATCATCAACCGATTTTGGAGATTCAATATTTTTGATTGATGGTTCAATATCAAGAATCTCAAAAACTCTTGTTCCAGCTGCAATTGATTCTTGAATATGGTTATTTACATTTGCCATTTGCTTCATCGGTGGAATTATCTGAAAAATTGTAAATAAAAATCCCATAAAATTACTCGCTTGCAAAGAATGATCAACAAGCACAAGCAACCCGCCATAATAAATTATTACAACTCCAACAATTACTGCAGCTAATTCGGTTGTTGGGGAAGAAATATTTTGGATTCTACTTTTTTTAATTACAGTTCTAAAAAAATTATTCGTCTCATTTCTAAATTTCTCTATTTCATAATTCTCCATTCCAAATGCTTTTACTATTTTTACACCAACTATTGTTTCTTGCAAAATTGTAGTAATATTTCCCATCTTTTTTTGGAGAATTATTGATTGTTTTCTGAGAAAACTGCTGATTATTCCAATTATAAATGCCGAAATTGGTAGAATTACTATTGAAAAAAGAAATAATTTAACACTGATGGATAATGCAATTAAAACATAAACTAAAATCGTTATCGGTTCTCGAACAAAACTTATGAAAACTTGTGTAGTGCTCGATTGAATTAAGTTAACATCATTAGTTATTCTCGAAATCAAATCCCCAGTTCGCTCATTCTTAAAAAAATTCATTGGTAACTGATGAATATGAATATAGCATTTGTCTCGAATATTTTTAATCATTCCCTGTTGAATGTATGCAATATAAAATGCTTGCAAATACCCAAATATACTTTTTAAGAAAAATGCAATAATTATTAAAATTGATATTTTAAGAAGAACTTCGTGAGTTGTCCCGCTGTAAACGTATGACTCAAACGAGTTTGAAATTGAATGTTGTAATTCAATAAACCATGACGGAATAAATGAATCCGAATCATTAGTAGGAAGAGAAATTGTATTTTGAGATTCTACTTCATTTTGCAAAAACAACGTGTTTAATAATGGAATAGTCAAATAAACTGTAATTCCAGACATTGCCGAAAAAAGAAAAGTAAAAATAATTGTGGCTACAAGATGCTTCCAAAATGGAAGTATGAATTTTAATATTCTTTTATATACATGCATTTATTTTTTTGTTTTTTAATTTATTATTGACAAACTTACATATTTATTAGGGAAATTTTTAGTCCCAATTTTATGTAGTTGGAATAATCATTTCGATTTTTTATCAATATTAAGCAAAATTAAATCTGTAATTTTCCCCCAAGTAAAATTCATTTTAATTCTTTGTAAACCATTTTCGCCAAGTTGAATTGCTAAATCTTTATTCCCCAATAGTTTAAGTATTGCTTTTTCTGTTTCAACAACATTATTGGGCTGTACAAGCAAACCATTTTTTCCATCTTCCACAGCATCAATAATTCCATCTGCTTTCGAGCCAATTACTGCTTTTTTACACGCATTTGCTTCCAAATATGTAATCCCAAAACCTTCGGAATCTCCATTTTTATCGCTACCTTTGCTTACCATAATATAAAATTCGCACAGATTATAAATTTCTGGAATAATTTCTGGACTAAGTTTGCCAGTAAAAACGACATACTTTTCTAAATTTAATGTTTTTGCTAATCTTGTTAATCTATTATAAAAGTCCGTATGATAGGCTCCAGCAATAAGATAAATTACATCAGGATATTCCTTTATAACATTCACTAAAGCTTCAATAACAATATCATGACCTTTTCTTTCAACAACTCTACTAAGTGTTAAAACAACTCTTTTATTCTGTAAACCATATTTTTCAATTAAATTTTTGTTCGGTAATAATGGTTTGAATTTTGCCAAATCAACGCCATTATTAATTACTGAAATTCGTTCTTCTTCAACTTTTGAAATTCTAACTAAATGCTCCTTTGTAAATTTACTTACTGCAATATTCAAATCAGACTTTTTAATTGTTTTCACCAAACTATACAATCTATGATTTGTCATTCTTTTTGTTACTTCTAAACCGTGATAAACAGTAATCAATTTTTGTTTATCAGAAGAACAGAAAAGAGTTGCTATTTTCCCCAAATCCCAAGTTGTAGTAATAATAAAATCTGGCTTTTGAATAACAATTGAATAGAAAACGAAGGGATAAATGTAAATTAGTCTTAAATTTTTCCATTGCCAAGTCGGGAATTTAATAAAATCAAATTCATGAGAAGAAATAAGAAATTGGTCTAAAATATTTTTCCGAGAAAGAATTGTAACACGATTTCCCTTCTTTTTCAATTCATTGGCAACGCCGTATGCCCATTGCGAAATTCCACCTGGTGCGGGAGGAAAATCTTCAGAAATTATCAGAAAGTGTTTCAATTTGTTATTATTCTCCATTTCTTAACTTAACTTTTCTATTGATTTTCGCATAATTTCAAAATTGCTTTCTAATTCAAAATAATTTAGAAAATTTTGATAAGAATTCTTTCCAAACTTTGCCACTATTTCTATATTTTCCACATATTTTTTGAATGCTTCATACCATTCATCTTCATTCGAGGCTAAAAAACCAGTTTTCCCATTTTCTACAACCGTTTTATTTGCTCCAACATCCGAAGCAATTAATGCTTTCCCATTTTGTGAATATTGAATTAGTTTGAAAGCACATTTACCTTTGCTCCAATCATCATCCAAAAGAGGCATCAATCCAACATTTATCATTGTTAGCCAACTCTTCTCAGATTCTTTATCCCATTTTGAAAAAATCCATTTGGAATTTAATTTTTCTGGCGGTTTGCTACTCATAAGGTGAAATTCAACTTTTTCAGTAAAATCGTTCTGAATTTTAGCAACCGCTTTATCAATTAATTTCAGATAGAATAAATTATACTCATTCCCAATCCAACCAAAACGAATTTTCTCATTAAAACTATTCGAGGAAAATGGAATCAACATTAATGAGGTTGGCAAAAGAATTGTATTTTGGTTTATCTTTTTTGAGTAATCAAATAAAAATGGACTTCCTGCAAACACTAATTTTGATTTCAATAAAATATAATTCAACCGTTTAATTGATGTTTTAGAACCAGGGTCAACACTTCTCAATTTATTTTGTTTATAACTTTCTTTAGCAAATAAGGCGTCATCAAAATCGAAAACAAGGTTACAATTCTTTGCAATTTTTCTAATCAATAATTTAGAAAGCAATTTTTTTTGAAGAATTACAACATCATATTCTTTTGTTTTATTTGCAATTTTCCACTTTTGGTAAAAACTCAAGCCAACAACCGATTGAAAATCTACTGTATGTGCAGTTTTTTGCCAAAGCGGTATAAATTGAGCAACTCTATATTTGTAACTTGCTTGCTTAAAATCGATATGTAAATAAATAATTTTCATCTTTTAAAAAAACTTCTTATAAAACGAAAATGTGTTTTTATGGAATAATTTTTCCAGCCTTTTGAAATTCCTTTCAAATAATACATCCTAAAATTATTATAGTTAGAAATTGCCCAAGAATCATTTGCCATCGCTTCATGAAGTTGAGCAAATACAAAGTTGAACAAATGTTTATATTCTGCATTTGCTTCATTTCCAAAAAAATCTGATAGAATCTGCAATCTGCTTTGGAATTTTAATTCAACGTTTTTGCTTTTACTTTGGTAATTCCTTGCAAATCGAAATGCAGATAATGGCATTTCTTCATATTTAATTTTTGGTTTTGTAGCAAAAAAACGCAACCAAAAGTCAAAATCCTCAGAAAACCGAATTTTCTCATTATATCCACCAATTTCATTCCATTTAGCGCGTTTTAATGTTGCACAATTTGTTGGGATGTGAATTCTTCTTTTGATTGTCATTTCCACACCATCTTTCAAATAATATTTTTTATTCAAATTGTGGTTTTTTTTAAGAAAATTTAACTTGTCAGGGAATTCTTCAAAAGTAAATGAAGGTCGGAAAAGTAAATCAACATTATCCAAACTAAGTATTTTTTTATCAATTTTTATTCTTTCTGGAAGAAGAATGTCATCACTGCCAAGAATTATTATATAATCAGAAACAGCTTTTTCTACGCCTTTGTTACACGCTGAAGCAGTTCCACCATTTGGTTGATTTATTAGAATATTTTTCCCCGACTTTGCTTTTTCAATAAATTCTAAAATCATTTCTTCGGATTTATCAGTACTTCCATCATTAACAAAAATTATTTCGTCTGGATATTCCGTTTGCTTGTTTAAGCTATCAAAAACATAGTCTAAGTATATTTCGGAATTATAAACTGGGATTATTACTGCAATACTGACGTTCATAATATATTTCTGATTTTAAGTTCATCTAACAATTTAGGGTTTAAATTTTCAATATTAAATTGGCTTTCAATTTTCTTTCTTGCAGGGAATAATTTTGTATTTATTAAGTCATCAAAATTGAACTTTTTAAATGAAATTATAGCTTTGTAAATCTCTTCTTCATTTTTCGATTCCACAATAAATCCAGTTCCTTCAATAAGTGCAACTGTTCCACCTTTGTTTGTCCCAATACAAAATACATTTCTTGCCATAGCTTCTCGCAAAACTATTGGTGAACCTTCTTTTACAATGCTCGGCAAAATAAAAATATGATTTGAGTCTAAAATCTCTTTTATCTCAAATTTATTCTTTATCCCTACAAACTTTACTTTCTCTTCAATATCTAATCTAATAGCAAGATTTTCAAGTTCCATTCTGTATTTTCCATCACCAACAAGTGTATATTCAAAATTATTCTTTTTGTCCGATAAGAGTTTCATAGCTTTAAGAGCAAACTGAACTCCTTTGATTTCCTCTAATCTTGCGACTGTAACAATTTTCAGTTTCTCTATATTTTTAAATCTATCAAGGTTCGACTCAGAAGATAAGAAAATAGGATCAACTGCCATTGTATGAATTTTTGTAAAATCAATATTAAATCCGGCATCAATCATGTTTACATATAAATTTTCGCTTACTGCAAATATTAGTGTTTCAGAATTAATTAGATGTTGGTAAAATCTTATCCCAAATTTTTTTACAAGAACATTAAAATCAAAACCGTGGAAAAAGGTAATAAAAGGAAAATTAATAAATCCAATTTCTTTTAAGTTTGCTAAAATATTTCCTATATGACCGAAATGACAAATTGCTAAATCTGGGGTTTCTATATTTTCAAATCTTAAAGCATAATAAAACAAATATAATTTTTTTGATAGGAAAGGGAATTTCTTTGAATTAAGTGATTTAAGAATTTTTAGTTTCTTTTTGGACTTGATGAATAAACTAAATATCTCCTTAATTTTTTTTAGGTCATTTGTTGGCGGAGAAAGTGATATTGTTTCTTTAAATTGTGGATATTGCTCATCATAAAATTGTTCGTGACTTTTCAATTTCCCAAACGAATATATTTTTACTTCAAAACCTCGATTGATAAAATCTTTAATCTGAGTAATCATATAAGTTTCAATCATAACTATATTATTCGGGACAAAAAAAGTAATTTTCATTTTTCCCCAATCAGACTTAAATAAACATTTTCTAATTCTTCTGTAAGTTTTTGTTCGGCAAATTTTTCTCTCGCGAACTTATAGCCTTTTTCTATCATTTCTACTCGCAAATCAGAATTCGTTAGCACTTTTTGAATTGCATTTGCAATTTCTTCGATTTTTTCTGGATTTACGAGAATTGAATCTGAGCCAGCGGCTTCTGGCAATGACGAAATATTTGAAGTAATAACGGGAACTTTACTTAACAATGCTTCTATTATTGGAATTCCAAATCCTTCATATTTTGAGGGATAAAGAAATATTTGTGCATTTTGATAAAGCATTTTTAATTCCAAAGGATTTTCAACATCATTTAACCATATAACTTTGTTCTCTAATTTTAGCCTTTGAATTTCCTTTTTCACATTTTCGGCATATTTCCCTTTTGAATTACCAACCACAAGCAATGAAATTTGTAAATCTTTTGGCAAAATTGGATATGATTTGATTATTCCTAAAAGATTTTTACGTTCAATAACTGAACCAACATAGAGTAAAAATTCATTTGGAATCTTAAATTTTTCTTTCAAATTTCCAAAATCTGCAATTTGCTGTTCATCAAAAAAAATATGATTACACGTTTGGTAAATCACACTGATTTTTTCTTCTGAAATTCCATAAAATTCAACAATATCTTTTTTTGTACTTTCGCTAATTGCTATTATTTTATCTGATTTTTGACAACTATACTTAAATTTTTTATCATAAATAATTCTATCAAAAAATGGATATGTACTTTTATAAATCTTAAAAATTAAATCATGAATCGTAACAACACTTTTTGTATTCTTCAGATTAAAGGGAATTTCATTGCTTAAACCGTGATAAATATCAACTTTTTCCTTTTCAATATCTTTAGAAATGCCAAAACTACGCCAAAATGGATTAAAATGATTTTTCGGTAGAACTATTTTAATTTGTTCTAACTTGAAGTTTTGAATGTATTTATTATTTACTTTATTGCTAAACAAAATGTATTCATTCTCTGGAAAATATTTTATCATGTTAGAAACAAGAGTGCGGCTGTAATTTCCCAAACCAGTTGAATTATTAAACAATCTTTTTGCATCAAAACCGATTTTCATTATCTCAGCTCAATGTAATTCTTGAAACCACCAATTTCTTTCCCTTTTAAAAAATTTTGCTCAAAAAATGTTAGAATTTTATTCCTAATTCTATCGTGTTTATGCTTTTCTCGATTTTGGTTCAAATCTTTTTTAGTATAATTTAAGTCTTCTGACCAATCAAATTTCAGAATCCATTCTTCCATAACTTTTGGGTGAGTTCCTTCAAAAATTTTTGCTCGTCCAAGTGGACCATAATCATAAGTAGTAGGTTTATTTTCATAAATTTGATTAACTTTTTTCTTGCCAATATATAATGCGTTAAATATTTTATTTTTGTTTTGCATTAATCTTGGCGGACGAACCCAACCATAATGAAAAACATTAGCGGGAATTTTTTTAACACGTAATTTAAATGTGTTTTCCGTCTGCCTATAATTTATTCCATCAAAATTTGGAATTTTTCTGAATGATTGTGCATCTCTCCAAGAATGAATTTCGGGAAGATTTCTGATTATTCTAATTTCATTTTTGTACCAACCGTGTGCAATTTGGTGGTGATTATAATCACCCCAAAAATGTAAATATTGAAAAATAAATCCTTCGACTTCTGTGTTATTTAAATAATCAGAACAAGCTTTTTGAATTGCGGGTAAATCTTTCTCATGAATTACTTCATCAGCTTGAATATAAAATAGCCAATCGCCAGTGCAATGCGATTTTGCAATATCAGTTTGCCGAGCAGCTTCTGTTCCGCCAGAAAATTTTTCAGAATCCCAAATTGTGCGAACAATTTTAATTTTTTCACTATTTATTGAAAGAATTTCTCTTTCCGTTGTGTCGTCCAAATCGCAATCGCCCAAAGCAACAACAAATTCATCTACAATCGGAAGAATTGATAAAATTGACTGTTTAATAGGATAGTAAAGTTTTGATGTGTTTTTTGCAATTGTAAAACCGCTAATTTTCATTTTCTACTCAATCGAAATTAATTCTGAAACAGCTTCGTAAACTTCTTCTATAATTACGTCCTTCAGAGAATCAGTTTTTGAAATTATTTGCTTAAAATTTGTTACAAATGGATAAAATCTTTTATGATGAATTGGGTCATTTCGGTAAACTCCAACTATTTTTTTGTTAAAACTTGATGCAACGTGAATTAGAGAAGTGTCAGGCGAAATTAAAATATCAATATTTTTAATCAATTCAACAACATCGCTAAAACTTTTAGTTTTCGGCGTTTTTAATATATTCTGATGTTTATTTTCGAGAAATTCTTTTTCTCCACTTCGAGACGGCATGCTGAAAAGAATAATTTTGCATTTCAATTTAGGAATTAATTCATTCAATTGTTCAAGAGAAAGTTCACGAGATTTTTCTCCCGCACTCAAATTTATTCCTACAATTTTTTGTTTTGATATTTCTGGCAAAATCAAGCGAATTTCCTCTGAAATTTCATTTTGAGGAATATATGGCCTACATATTTCATCATTTGTTTCAATATCAAGTAACCTTAAAATTCCGCAATTCTTTTTTATAATGTGCTCGAAATATGGGAAAAACAACAAGTAATCATAAAATTTTTCATGAAATTGATGCTTTATTCCAATTTTAATATCTGCTTTAATCAACAATGTTTGATAAATAAATGTAAATGAAGGATGATCTTTTGTATTGAAAAGAATATCAAAATGGTATTTTCTTATTTCTTTGAAATATTTAATGTAATTAGCTTTCACAAAAAAGATTTTATCTATGTTTTTATCATTTTTGAAGAAATTGTACGAATCTGGGCTGAGTGTAATAAGTACAATTTTCAAATCGGGAATGTTTTTGCGTAAGTTAAATATCAACGGAGTTAGCAAAATTGAATCGCCAATTCTTTCCTGTGCAATTATTGCAATTGATTTCGGCTTTTTAATTGGGAAAGTTGGAATTTCCCTCTTTTTCGTGAAAATTGTTAAAAATGTAATTAGAATTTTCTTGATAATAAGTGATATTTCATCGAACAACTTTTTCAAAATTAGGCTTTCTGCTTATTGATTGATTCATAAAAATAATTTTCTAAATTCGTTATCATTCTTTCAATTGAGAATAGTTTTTCAACTCTATTTTTCCCATTTAACCCAAGTTCTATCAATTTTTCTTTATCATCAATTATTAAATTTATTTTCTCAGCTAATATTTGTGGATTTTTTATTGGAATTGTAAATCCAGTTTGATTTTCTTCTATCAATTCCGCTGTTCCATTTACATTTGTTGCAATTACAGGCTTGGCAACCGACATTGCTTCCATTACAACATTCGGCATTCCTTCATAAAGTGACGGCAAAACGAAAATATCTGCTCCTTTAATAAAAGGTAGAATATCATTCTTAAAACCAAGAAATTTAATTGTATTTTCTAATTTTTTAGACTTAACTAATTGTTTCAACTGATTTTCCAATTCACCTTCGCCAGCAATTGCAAAAACCAAATCTTGCCTTTGCAAATTCAGAATTTCAGCACTTTGAATTAAATATTCAAATCCTTTTTGTTCAACAAATCTTCCCGCAGAAAAAATAATTTTCTTCCCTGGAAATTCAGCTTGATAATTGTATGCAGAAATTTCATCATTAATCTGAACGCCATTAAAAATTACTTTGACAAAATCTTGCTCAAACCAATTATATGAATCATAAATTTGCTTGATTGTGTTCGAATTTGTTATTATTCCATCAACCAAATATTTTAATGTTAATTTGTGAATAGCTCGTTTGTCGATAATTTGTAAGCCATGTCGAGCTAAAACAAGTGGAGTTTTGGCAATTCTCGCCCCAAGTCCCGCGACACGAACATCTTTATTAAAATTACAGATTAAAACATGTATTTTATTTTTCTTCAAATATTTTGAAATTTTGAAGGATTTTATCGGGTCAAAATCGCCTTTAATGTTTATTTCTTCTGTTTTCAATTTCAAATTTTTGGCTTTTTCAAGAAAAATGGAATTTGTTTTTCCAGCAATTACCACTGAATGTCCTTTTTTCATCAAACCACTTGCCGCAGTTAGCATCCATTTTTCACCACCACCATATTTATTTGGGGCAATAGAATTGATGAACATGATATTTAACTTTTCAGAATTCAAACGGCTTTATTCTCTATTATTTTAAATAAAAAATTTACAATATTGGTCTGCATTCTTTCTAATGAGAATTTTTCAGAAATTGTTGCTTTTGCTTCAGTGCCGAGTTGATGCCGCAATTCTTCATTAAAATAAACTTTTTCTAAAATATCAGCAATTTGTTTGGGATTTTCTTCAACAACAAATCCATTTTTCCCATTTTCCAAAGCGTAATCAATTCCGCCAGCAACTGTTGAAATTACAACTTTTCCCAAAAACATTGCTTCCAGAATTGCGTTCGAAATACCTTCATTTTCAGAACAAAGAATAAAAACATCAGAATCTTTAAATTGATTGAAAGGATTATTCACAAATCCTGGGAATTTCACCATTCCCCCTATTCTATTTTGTTTTGCAATTTCTTTTAGATTTTCTAATTCTTCGCCTTCGCCGACAATCAATAATTCGGCATTTGCAATTTTTGTTTGATTCACAAATTGAGCAAAAGCGAGAATCACCAAATCCATTTTTTTCCTTTTTATTAGGCTACCAACTGAAATTATCTGGAATTTATTCTGAGTGTTTTCTTCATAGTTTGATTTATCAATCAGAATCGGTTCAACTCCATTATAAATTACTGCAATTTTCTGATTTCGCATATAATCTGTTTTTAGCAATGTTTCTTCAATTTGCTTCGCATTTACAATAATTCCATCAGCAAGAGTTTTGTAAATTAATTTATTAAATATTGAATTTCCCATCTCGCGAACAATTCCAAGACGCAAAACATTTTTTCGTCTGGTTAAAAGACATGCTATTCCCGCAAGGAAATAATCTTTCTTTTTTGTTGGAATTAGAATTTCAATTTTATTTGTCAAAATGAACGAAATTAATTTAAAGATTGTAAAAAAGTCCAACTCACTTAAAAAAGGCAGTTTGATTTTCTTCACTTTAAACATTTTCCCAACAACATCTTTTCTATAAGCAAAAAACACATTATGTTCTTTGCTTAAAGATTCACTTGCCATTTTCGTCCATTTTTCATTTCCACCCCAAGCTCGTGCGGAATTCAAAAATAAAATATTCATTCTAAATCAATTAAGTAGTTAATAAAAAGGCTAAATTATGGTGAAAAGTAAAATTAGCAAGAAAAAAATATTTGAATTGCTAATAATAAATTTCTTTAATAAAATCAAAAATTCGTTAACCAATTTACTGAAAGTTAACATTTTTCGGTTAGCAAAATTGAAAATGAACATTCATTTCAGAAATAAATCAAGGCAACAAGAATTAGAAATTAGATTTCCTTATTTTTGCACAAATAATTTTAAGAAATATGAAAATTCGAGATATATTAAAATCATCAGTTTATTTTACACCACACTTCCCTTCTTCTGTAGTAAAAAGGCATAAAATTTCATTTGTAAAACTTAGTTTAATAATTCTGGCTTATTCTTTTTCGATGTTGATTCTTGCGATATTTTTGTTCACTTTCACTCCAATGCGAGATTTTCTTTTTTGGATAGAAAATCAAAGAATGGATTCTGAAAAAGCAAAAATTATTAACCTTGAAGAAAGAGTTTCCATTTTGACTTTAGAAATGAACAAAATGGTAAGATTAAACAGAAAATTGCTTTATTCTATTCAGTTAGCTGGAATTGATTCCACAGACACAAACAGCGCAATCATAGACAGTTTACGCGAAGAACCAATTAAAAATAAAATTGAAAAAGGTGGTTATTTTTTAGGAATATTTGAAAACGCTCTCGAAATAATTACCCCGCAAGATAGTAAAGCAAAATCCGATATTATTTTCTTTATTAGCCCAATTGAAAATGGTAATATCGCTAACAAATACAATCCCAAAAAGAATCATTTTGGAGTAGATTTTACAGTCAGACAAAATACTCCAGTTTATTCCCCCGCAAATGGTTATGTAATTTTTGCTGCTTTTACAGCAACAGATGGAAATGTAATTATTATTCAAAATAACAATTCTTATCGAACTGTTTTTAAGCATTGTAATGCATTACTCAAAAAAGAAGGTGAATTTGTTTTCCAAGGAGAATTGATTGCCCTAAGTGGAAATTCAGGCTATAATACAACTGGTCCACATCTTCATTTTGAAATTTGGAAAAACGAAAAACCGTTAAATCCCGAAGATTTTATATTTTTCAAATGAAAAGATTTCTGACAAAAGAATTATTCAATTAGCTCAATCTTACTCAACCTTTAAATTCTATAAAAATCTTAAACTGATAAGCAAAAACTAAATAGTTTTTCAATAAGTTTGATATAAAGATAAGTTTGTCTTAATTTTGAGCCACACAAAAATAATTTGTTTAATATTAGAGGTAAACAATGGAATACAGAATCGAAAAAGACACAATGGGAGAAATTAAAGTTCCCGTTGATAAGTACTACGGAGCACAAACTGCACGCTCTTTAATGAATTTCAAAATTGGTGGAGAACGTTTTCCCCGAGAATTAATTAGAGCACTTGGTATTTTAAAGAAAGCTGCTGCAATGGCTAATGCCCAGTTAGGAACGCTTTCACAAGAAAAAGCAAATTTAATTATTCAAGCTGCTGATGAAGTTATTGAAGGAAAATTAGATGAACATTTTCCTCTTGTTGTTTGGCAAACCGGTAGTGGAACTCAAACAAATATGAATGCTAACGAAGTTATTGCCAATAGAGCAATTGAAATTGCTGGTGGTGAACTCGGAAGCAAAAAACCAATTCATCCTAATGATGATGTGAACAAAGCACAATCTTCAAATGATACTTTCCCTACGGCAATGCACATCGCTGCAGTTGAACAAATTACAAATCGTTTAATTCCTGCAATAATTGAATTGCGAGATGCACTTCAAGTCAAAGCTGATGAATTTAAGAACATCGTAAAAATTGGTAGAACTCATTTAATGGATGCAGTTCCTTTGACATTAGGACAAGAATTTTCTGGTTACGTTCAACAATTATCAAACGGATTAGACAGAATTAACTCGTGTTTACCAAGACTTTCAGAATTAGCACTTGGTGGCACTGCAGTTGGAACTGGATTAAACACTCATCCAAAATTTGCTGAACTATCTGCAAAAAAAATATCAGAAATTAGTGGAATTACATTCAAAACAGCCCCAAATAAATTCGAAGCACTTGCAGGACACGATGCAATTGTTGAAGCAAGCGGTGTTATGAAAACTCTTGCAGCTTCATTAATGAAAATAGCTAATGATGTTCGCTGGTTAGGTTCTGGTCCACGTTGCGGAATCGGAGAAATTTCACTTCCTGAAAATGAACCTGGTAGTTCAATTATGCCAGGCAAAGTAAACCCGACACAATCAGAAGCAATGACTATGGTTTGTGCACAAGTCATGGGAAATGATGTCGCTATAAATTTTGCTGGAGCAAGCGGAAACTTTGAACTAAATGTTTTCAAGCCAGTTATGATATATAATTTGTTGCAATCAATAAAATTATTATCAGATGCATCAGAAAGTTTTTCAAGAAACGCTGTTGTTGGCATTAAAGCAAACAAAGAAAAAATTGATTATTTCCTTCATAACTCATTGATGCTTGTTACTGCTTTAAATCCTGTAATTGGTTATGATAACGCAGCAAAAATTGCAAAAAAAGCACATGCTGAAAACACAACACTAAAAGAAGCGGCAATTGCTTCTGGATTATTAACTGCCGAAGAATTTGATAAAGCAGTTCGTCCTGAAGATATGATTGGTCCAAAAGCGTAAATTCTATTTTAATTTTTCACCTTCAAGGAACTTTCCTTGGAGGTGAATTTATTTCACACTTCTATTAAATCATTTTAGCAAATTCCAAAAAGAATTATTTTCTTTTGTACAACATAAAAGTATAATCTTGAAAAATGTTAGCTTTCCCTTTTTTTAAATCAACTTTTTTCACGACGATAAACTATTTTGCTTTTAGTTTTTTGTAGTATTCTCGGATAATTTCTTCGTAATCTTTCTTAAAACCAGATTTTAATGCTCTTTGTAATTCTTTATCAAGTTTATCTTCACTCATTTTAGTCTTTTCATCAACTTCTGATGGCGATTTTCTAACATTTTCTTTGCCCGAAAAAGATTCACGCTGTTGTTCAAAATCACGCTCATTTATAGATCGTTGAGCTTCTAACATTCTCGAAAGAATTCTATCTTGCGATTTAATCAATTCATCATCTACTTTTTGCGATTTCAATCCACGCACAACTTCATTCATTTCTTCAGCAATTTTTTCAAGATTTGCTGGAATTTTTTTACTCGCACCAGATTCCTTTGCCTCTCTCTCTAACTCTTCAAGCGATTTTTGTAAAGCACTTTGTTGATTTGCCAACTTTTGCATTTGTCCCATTTTCATCCCATTTTCGCCCATTTTCTGCATTTGTGAAGTAGATTGATTTATCTGCATTTGTTGACCAGCCATCTGTTTTAATTGTTGTGAAAGCGACATCATTCCACCACCTTGCGATTGCTGATTTGCCAAATTATTCATCATTGCTTGCATTTGATTTGCAGCATCATTTAACATTTGCACAGCTGAATTTTGGTGTTTTTTCGCCTTCCCGTTATTTCCTTCTTGAAACGAATTAATGGCTTGATTCATTTCCCTTTTTGCCGAACCAATTGAATTTGCCATTTCGGGAGTAATTGCAAATGTTTTTTGAGAAAGTGAGTTCAATTTTTGTGTGATTTGATTTACATTTTCAGCAAGCTGATTCTGTTGTTTGGTGAATTTATTAATATTGGAATTATTCTTTATTTCGTTCAAACCAGAATTATCATTAGCCAGTTCTTCTTGCTTAAAT
Source organism: Melioribacter roseus (assembly GCA_020722065.1). GTDB lineage: Bacteria > Bacteroidota > Ignavibacteria > Ignavibacteriales > Melioribacteraceae > WGAL01. Next base: position 28,968 of record DYLK01000013.1, on the reverse strand, counting down.
GATGTTTCAACTAATTCAGATGTTAAATTAAGCATTTTGGCAAGTACATCAGCTTGATTTTGTTGCATCATCATCATTTGCATATTAGAAATTTGCTGAGACGAATTTTGCATATTTTCCATAATCTGATTTTGTTCATTTTCCGCTAATTCAAAATTTTCTGTCATAATTTGCTCCATCGCTTTCAATGATTTCTCATCATTTTTCTGCGATTTCATTTCATTTTGCAAATTTTCAGATTCTTTTTTCGGAAAATCATCAATGTCCTTTCCTAAATCATTTAATTTTTCCATCTCTTTTTGCAAATCTTGTATCTTTTTTGTTATCTCATTTTGCTTCTTCATTTGCTCCATAATATCGCTTTTGCCAGATTTCAAATCATTCTTCACTTCTTCTTGCAATTTCTGAATTTCATCTATTCTTTTTGAAATTTCATCCATTTTCTGTTCTGCAAGAATTCGCTTAAACAACTCAATTGTCCTTTCCAAACTTTTGCGAAACGCTTCTTCATTTTTCTTCAATTCCTCAAGAGATTTTTGAGCATCTTCCCGCATCATATTTTCAAGATTCTGATTCATTTTTTCAAGTGCTTTAATCAATTCTTCATTATTTAACTGCTTCATCAATTCCTGAAGTTGATTATATTTTTCCATTGTATTTTCTGAAAGCACATTGTTTTTTTCAAGATTTTTCTGCTCGTCAGCAATTTTTTCTTTGATTTCCTCACTTTGTTTTGCCAGATTTTCTAACTTTTCAGCCGTTTTTTTCAATTCAGATTGTTCTTCCCAATTCAACTTTTCTTCTTTCTTTTTCAAATCAAGAGAGAGTTTTTCCATTTCCTTTTTCAAATCGACTGCTTCTTTCAATGTTTCTTCTAAATTCTTAAAATTCTCATTTTGCTCTTTTTCAGATTTATTCAAAAGTTCTTCAAGCGAAGGCAAATGAATTTTTATTGCTTTTGATTTTGAAGATTTGGGTCCCAAAACTTCGTCATTATCAAATATTTCAAGATAAAAAGTATAAACATCATCAGTTTCTAACTTCAATTGCGATAAATCCCAATTAAAAGTAATTTCTTGAGATAAATTTCTCTTTTCAAATGGAATTTTGATAGATTTTACTTCGTCCCAAATTGGTTTGAAATCACTATTTGAAAGAAAATATTTCAATTCAAGACGGGAAAACCCAAAATCGTCATTAATTTTAAAATGAATCAAAATTGATTTTTCGGTTGCAAGTTCAATATCTTTTTGAGGGAAAAACAACTCAATTTCTGGAAATAAATCAGATTTTTCAACAATAGAATATTTAATCGGATTTATACTTTTTTCTTCATTTTTATCATATAAATCAAAATGATATTCTATTGAATTTCGAAATCCAAAATTAATATTAGCTCGGTTTCTATCAACTTGCATTTTTGATTTAACAGAATCATTAATTACAAATTCACCTTTGCTAAGTTGTTTATTTGCAAGAACTTGAGCTTGTATTTTACTACCAGGCAATGCAAATATTTCTGTTTCATTTGAATAATTTTGTGGAGATAAATTTGTATAATTAGGTGGAAAAACTGTAATTTCTAAATTCTTTACAAACGGTTTATCAACAACTTTCACAGTAAAAGTATCACTAATTATTTCTTCAGATTTTAGATAAAAATCAAAACTTTCCTCCACTTGATAAAACTTAAGCAAAGCATAATTATTTGAAAGCTGAATAGACTTTTGTGAAAATATTATGTCTGATTTATTTTTCTTAAAGAAGAATATTTCTTGAATTGCTTTTCCCTTCGCAAAAATTTCAATTTTTAAGGAATCGCCTTTTACAATCTCATTTTTTGAAATATTCACCACAAATTCCAAATCAGCTTCTGTCTTAAATTCTTGGGAAAAGTTAATAATTCTGTTCAAACCCGAATTGAAATCGGGTGAAATTAGAAAGAACGTAAGAAAAATTACAAGTGATAAAATGCTAGTTTTGATTGAATTTACATTTATTGAAATTGATTTCCCCAATTTTGAAAAATCAACTTTCTGCAAAATAGAATTTAACGCCGCAAAAATTAAATCTTTAGAAAACCCTTCAACTTTCGAATTTGAAATTTCAATAGCATTTGCAAGTTCATCCTTTATAGATGGATTTTCATCCCCGATTTTAATAGAAAAATCAATTATTTCCTTTAATTCAACTGATTTGAAATAATTAATTGAAGCCAAAACCACATATTTTACGAAAATGGCAAAGAAAGCGGTTGCAAGAAAAATAAATATTCCAGTTCTAATATTGCTGGAAAAACTAAAAATCATCTCAAAAAGAACAGAAACAAGTAAAATTAGTAAAAATATTGAGCCAACTCGAAGTAATTCCGAAATTAGAAAAGTTAAACGCTCCTTTTTAATAAGTCGTTCAAAATTCTGGATTGTATTTGATATGTTGGTTGTAATCATCAATTGTTTAGAACATAAATTAATATGTTAACTCCAAATTGTAATGCAAGTTCTCTTGTTTTGTCATCGTCTCCGTGAACTTCTTTATCCGCCCAACCATCAGAAGGATTACTTTCATAAGTATAAAATACCGCAAGTCTATTTTCAAGAAAAATACCAAAACCTTGTGGCGATTTATTCTCGTGTTCGTGAGTTTTCGGTGGACCATAATTAAAATCATAAAAGGAATGATAAATTTCATGAGAAAAAGGAAGTTCAACTAATTCAGCTTCTGGCAATATTCGTTTAATTTCCCGCCGAAAAAAGGAATCGAGTCCATAATCATCATCAACATATAAAAATCCGCCTTTTAGTAAATATTCACGCAAATTTGCAACTTCCGTTTTAGTTAAATTCATATTCCCGTGTCCAGTGCAAAAAACAAATGGGAAATTGAAAATCTCATCTGAAGCAGCATCAACAAATTGATACTTTGGAATAGTATTCACTTTTGTAACTTGAGTTAAATAATTTAGTAAATTTACTTCAGAAGAAGGATCATTATACCAATCACCACCACCGCTATATTTTAATCTTGCAATTTGAACTGAATTTGCAGGATTTTGAGCTGCACTTGTATAATAAATTAAAAAAATAAGCAAAATAGATATTGTATTTTTCAACTAATTTCTCCCTTTTCCCCATTCAATAACATCAATTTGAACTTCAACAACTCCTTCATTCAAAAATCCAAGCATTTCTGCTGCGCCTTTGGAAAGATCAATTATTCTTGTTGGATGTTTGGGGAATTTGTCGTTTACGATTAATTCAACTTTTTTCCCATTTTTTAGGTTTGTTACAAGCAATTTTGTTCCCATTGGATAAAAACTATGTGCAGCTGAAATTCCGTTCATATCATAAATTTCGCCGCTGTAAGTTGTTTTATTGTGAAATTTTTCTCCATAATAAGATGCCATTCCAATACTAGTCTCCAAAAATCCTTTTGTTGTGGCAATTTTATTTTTAGACTCATTTTCAAATCTATTTTCAGTTTTTTCATTCTTTTTAGAATTTTCAATTCGGGTTGGAATAGTTTTATCTTCACTTGTAAATCGTGGAGAAGAAGCACAATTCATCAAGAAAATTGTAAAAATTGATATAATAAATGAATTTCTAAAAATTTGGTTCAAACTCTTTTCCTTTATGGAATGATGAAATTTTTTCTGCAGCAACTGAAGGATTATCTGTGATTGTAAATAAATTCAAATCATTTTCAGAAACATAACCGTTTTCAAGAGCTGTATTTTTAATCCATTTAATTAAATCTCTCCAATATTTTTCTCCCATCAAAACGACTGGAAACTTTTTAGTTTTTCCTGTTTGAATTAGAGTTAGAACTTCAAAAAGCTCGTCAATTGTACCAAAACCTCCTGGAAAAATCACAAAACCTTGGGCATATTTTGTAAGTAAAACTTTTCTAATAAAAAAGTAGCGAAGAGTTACAATTTTATCTTTATCAACAAATTTATTTGAACGAGTTTCTAAGGGAAGTTGAACATTTATTCCAGCGGAACTTCCACCAGCTTCATTTGCACCACGATTTGCAGCTTCCATTATTCCTGGTCCGCCGCCAGTTGTAATTCCAAATCCATTTTTAACAATTTCGTGTGCTGTTTCTCTTGCTAATTCGTAATATTTTGAGCCTTCATTTGTTCTTGCTGAACCAAAAAACACAACACTTGGTTGAATTCCCGAAAGTACTTCAAACCCTTCAACAAATTCAGACATTATCTTAAAGATTCGCCAAACTTCTTTTTCAGGCATTTTCATTTTTTTATTTTCTGACAACTGTTCTCTTTCTGAACTGAGCATTTTTATTCACCATAATTATTGACATAACAATTTAAATATAACAAAAAAGCATATTTCAGCAATTTTGAAGTAAATTTATAATCTTTCAGAAATAATCAAGTTTAATCTTGACATTTTATTCAAGAATAAATAGTTTTGTTTATAAAATTTGAAAAGAAAGGTAAATTATTAAATGACAGAAAATGATAAATTGTTAAATGACGTTACAAATTCTGATTATAAATGGGGATTTGTAACTGAAATTGAGCAAGTGGAATTTGAAAAAGGATTGAACGAAAATATAATTCGTAAAATTTCAAAAATTAAAGATGAACCAGATTGGATGTTGGAATTTCGGCTAAAAGCTTTCAGACATTGGTTGACTTTAGAAGAACCAAAGTGGCCTAAAGTAAAATATCCAAAAGTTGATTTTCAAGATATTCGTTATTATGCTGCACCGAAAAACAAACCGAAATTAGATAGTTTAGATGAAGTTGATCCAGAATTACTCAAGACATTCGAAAAATTAGGAATTCCACTTGAAGAACAGAAACTTCTTTCAAATGTTGCTGTTGACGCAGTTTTTGATTCCGTTTCGGTGGCAACTACATTCAAGGAAACTTTGAACGAAAAAGGAATAATTTTCGGTTCAATTTCCGAAGCAATTAGAAATCATCCAGAATTAGTGAAAAAATATCTCGGTTCGGTTGTTCCATATACTGACAATTATTACGCTGCTCTAAATTCTGCCGTTTTTAGCGATGGTTCTTTTGTTTACATTCCAAAAGGAGTTCGCTGTCCGATGGAATTATCTACTTATTTCAGAATAAATGCAATGGAAACAGGACAATTCGAACGCACTTTGATTGTCGCAGATGAAGGTGCGTATGTTAGCTATCTTGAAGGTTGTACTGCCCCGCAACGAGATGAAAATCAACTTCACGCAGCGGTTGTTGAACTAATTGCCGAAGATTTTGCGGAAATCAAATATTCTACTGTTCAAAATTGGTATCCTGGTGATAAAGAAGGAAAAGGTGGAATTTATAATTTCGTTACAAAACGTGGAATTGCCCATAAAAATTCCAAAATTTCGTGGACGCAAGTTGAAACTGGTTCGGCTGTAACTTGGAAATATCCAAGCTGCATTCTGAAAGGAGATAATTCAATTGGCGAATTCTACTCAATTGCCGTTACAAATAATTACCAACAAGCTGATACTGGAACTAAAATGATTCACATCGGAAAAAACACACGAAGTACAATTGTTTCGAAAGGAATTTCCGCTGGATTTAGTGACAATTCTTATCGCGGATTAGTGAAAGTTGCAAAATCAGCCGAAGGTGCTCGCAATTTTTCTCAATGTGATTCAATGTTAATGGGAGATAAATGCGGGGCTCACACTTTCCCATATATCGAAGTTGACAATAATTCTGCTACAGTTGAACACGAAGCCACAACTTCAAAAGTTAGCGAAGATCAAATTTTCTACTTAAATCAACGCGGACTTTCCACTGAAGATGCCGTTAATATGATTGTAAACGGATTTTGCAAAGAAGTTTTTCGAGTTCTTCCTATGGAATTTGCAGTTGAAGCACAAAAATTATTAGAAATTTCGCTCGAAGGAAGCGTCGGGTAAATTTAAGATTATAATTTTTCCCGATTTACGGGTGAATCAGAAATTAATATTTCCCAATTACAAAATACAAATGAATAAGGATATAAAATGTTAAGTATAAAAAATCTAAAAGCAAAAGTTGAAGAAAAAGATATTCTAAAAGGTTTAAATTTAATTGTAAATCCAGGAGAAGTTCACGCAATTATGGGACCAAATGGTTCTGGGAAAAGCACACTTGCAAACGTTCTCGCTGGAAATCCAAATTATGAAATTATTGATGGCGAAGTTGAATTTTGCGGAAAAAATCTAATTGAAATGTCGCCCGAAGATAGAGCGAGAGAAGGAGTTTTTCTTGCGTTTCAATATCCAATTGAAATTCCTGGAATTACAAATTCAACTTTTCTAAAAACTGCGATTGACGAAATTCGCAAGTACAGACAGCAAGAAGAAATGTCGCCCAAAGAATTTATTTCGTTAATAAAAGAAAAAGCGGCAATTCTTGAAATGGATAATTCTTTAATCAGCCGTTCAGTAAACGAAGGCTTTTCTGGTGGCGAAAAGAAACGAAATGAAATCCTGCAACTTTTGATGTTAAACCCAAAATTGGCAATTCTTGATGAAACTGATTCTGGTTTGGATATTGACGCTCTAAAAATTGTTTCGAAAGGCGTAAATGCTTTCAAATCGAAAGAAAATGCAACAATTTTGATAACTCATTATCAGCGATTGTTGGATTATATTATTCCCGACTTTGTTCACGTTCTTTACAAAGGAAGAATTATTAAATCTGGTGGAAAAGAGCTTGCTTTAGAACTTGAGGCAAAGGGTTACGATTGGGTTAAAGAACTTGCCGAAGATGAGGAATAGTTGAGGTTATGATGACAAACAAATATCAGATTAATCAAGATTATTTAGTGAAATTTGCAGATTGGAAGAATTCCAAGAACGAAAATTCCGTTGGTTTTATTTCTGAAATTGCAGAAAATTCTAAAAATCTTTTCGCTGAATCAAAATTCCCAACAACAAAAGATGAAGAATGGCGATTTACAAATATCTCAAATTTCCTTAAATCTGACTTAAAACCAGCAACATTTGAAGATTTTGCAAGCAAATTAATTCCCGAAAGTGTATTTCAGAATTCTCTAAAAAATACTAAAAGCATAAAACTCGTATTTCAAAATGGATTTTTTAACGAACATCTTTCATCAATTTCAAATTTGAATGGAAAAGTTGTTTTGGGAAGTGTGGACAAAATTTCAAAAGAAAAACCCGAATTGTTTGCGAAATATTTCAATAAATCGAAAAACACAAAATCAACTTTCGAATTGTTGAATAATCTTTTCGCAGTTGATGGATTTTTCCTTTTCGTTCCAAAAAATGTTGTTGTAGAAATGCCAATTGAAGTAATAAATTTGATTGGAAATGAAACTCAAAATCTTCTTGTTTCAACACATAATTTGATTATTGTCGAAGAAAACGCAGAAGTAAAAGTGATTTTTCAGTCAGTTTTGGATAATTCTCATACAAATTATCATAATTACTTTACAGAAATATTCGGCGGGAAATCATCAAGAATTGAAATTTACGATACCGAGGAATCTCTTATAAATAAAATTGGAACAACTGAAATTGTACTTGAAGAAAATTCTCTTTTCAATCACTTCTCTTTTTCACTTTCCGCCAACTTTGTTAGAAACAATTTGAATGCGAAATTAAACGGCGAACACATCGAAGCACATTTTTATGGACTATACACCGAAAAGCAAAACGAACACGTTGATAATCACACATTTATCAATCACGCAAAACCAAATTGTTTTACCAACGAAGTTTATAAAGGAATTTTAACTGACAATTCCAAAGCAGTTTTTAGCGGGAAAATTTTGGTCGAAAAAGATTCACAAAAAACAAATGCTTATCAATCAAACAAAACAATTTTACTTTCGGATAATGCAAGAATCGACACAAAACCGCAATTAGAAATTTACGCTGATGACGTTCGCTGTACGCACGGAGCAACAGTTGGACAATTGGACAAAGATTCACTTTTCTACATTATTTCACGCGGTATTCCAAAAGAAATTGCACAATCAATGTTAATTCGAGCATTTTTGGCTGAAGTTATTGATGCGATAAAAATTCCAGAATTGCGAGAACAAATAAACCACAAAGTGTTTTTTTCACTAAATCAAAGAGAAATTTGATGATAAAAATTTCCGAATTACGAAGCGATTTCCCGATTCTTTCCCAAAAATTCAACAGCAAACCTTTGGTTTATTTTGATAACGCTGCAACAACTCAAAAACCAAAAGCTGTAATTGAAAGAATTGTAAAATATTACAGCGAAGAAAATGCAAATGTTCATCGTGGAGTTTATAAACTCAGCACAATTGCAACTGATTGTTATGAAAATTCGCGCGAAGTTATTCGGGAATTCATAAATGCACAAAAAACTTGTGAAATTATTTTCACGCGAGGGACGACAGAATCGATAAATTTGGTAGCAACTTCGCTTTATTTTTCAGGAATTTTGCAAGAAAATGACGAAATTATCATTTCAGAAATGGAACATCACGCAAACATCGTTCCTTGGCAAATTTGCTGTAAAAATCTGAAGATAAAAGTTCTTCCATTTGATGGAAATGGAATTTTACAAGTTGAGAAACTTGAAAGTCTAATTTCAACAAAAACGAAGTTAATAGCAGTAACAAATGCTTCAAACACATTTGGAATTATAAATCCAATCGAACAAATTATTCAAATCGCAAAAAAACACAACATTTTAACTTTGGTTGATGGAGCTCAAATTGTTCCACATCACAAAGTTGATATGCAAAAACTTGATTCAGATTTTTTTGTTTTTTCTGGACATAAAATCTACGCTCCAACAGGAATTGGAATTTTGTATGGAAAAGAAGAAATTCTAAATCAAATGCAACCTTATCACGGTGGCGGTGAAATGATTGATAAAGTTACATTTGAAAAAACTACTTTTAATTCGCTTCCACACAAATTTGAAGCAGGAACTCCGAATATTTCTGGAGCAATTGCACTTGCAGAAGCAATCAAATATCTTGAAGAAAATCATTTCCCAAAACTTATTGAATATGAAGAAAATCTGACAAAATATCTACAAAACAGATTATCAGAAATTGATGACATTGTGATTTATGGAAATTCTCTGGATAAATTGCCGGTTTTTTCATTTAATATAAAGGGAATTCATCATTACGATTTAGGAACTTTACTCGATTCGCAAGGAATTGCCGTTCGAACGGGAAATCATTGTACGCAAACAATTATGCAACATTTTGGTATTCCTGGGACTTTGCGGGTTTCTCTTTCATTTTATAATACAACACAGGAAATTGATTTTTTTATCAAAAAACTAAAAACAGATATCGAATTATTACGAGGATGACGTGTTCCAAAATATGCAAATAGAACAAAAAGCAATTGAAATACTAAAAACTATTTACGACCCAGAAATACCAGTAAATGTTTATGATTTGGGTTTAGTTTACGAAATGAAAGTTGATGAGGAAGGAATTCTTTTCATAAAAATGACTTTAACGGCTCCAGGTTGTCCAGTTGCCGAAACTTTACCCATTCAGATAAAAGAACAACTCATGCAAATTCCTGAAGTAAAAGGAGTTTCGCTCAAATTAGTTTGGGAACCAGCTTGGAATATGGACATGATGTCAGATGAAGCAAAATTAATTTTAGGTTATCTATAATGAAATTAAATATGCAAGAAGAATATGGCTTAAGATGTATGATTGTAATTGCTTCAGGTTACGAAAAGAAAAAACCATTTACGATTCCAGAAATCAGCCAAAAAGAAGAAATTTCTGAACCAACTGTAGCCAAAATATTACGAATTTTAAGAATAAATGGCTTTTTAAAAAGCGAACGTGGGTACTTGGGTGGTTATATTTTAACAAAATCTCCAAGAGAAATTCTTGTATCCGATTTACTTAAAGTTTTGGGCGGAAGACTTTATGAAGATAATTTGTGTGAAAAATTTGGCGCAATTAATAATTCATGTATTCATATCAAAAATTGTAAAGTTCGAAGTTTATGGCAAATTCTTCAAGAGGCAATTGATACTGCATTAAAAGGAATTACTTTAGAAGAATTATCTACTGGAATTAAACAGGCGATAGAGATTTCATAAGTTGTTTTTAGTGAAATAATTCATTTTTTAATATTTCCAAATATTATGCATCCAAAACCATTGTTCTGGATTTTCTCTAATCACTTCTTCCAATTTTTTAAAATACTTTTGGGTAAGAATTTTAGTTTTTTCCTCGTCAGATAAGTCTTGATTGTCACAAGTAATTTTATAAAATACTGCTTGATACTTCCCAAATTCGTCTCGTTTTGCAAAGCCAAAAAACATTGGAATATTCATTTTAGCAGCAATTCCCCCAGCGCCCGTAAAAACTGCTGTTTCTTTTCCAAAAAATTTAATACGAATTGAATCTTTTCTTCCTCGTTGGTCGCCGACAATTCCAACAATTTCCTTGTTTTTCAAAGCTCTAATAATTTTCGAAAAACTTCCTCCAGTATAAATTTCTTTATTTCCAAAGCGATTTCTCATAGAAGTAAGCCAATTTGCGAGAAGATGATTTCTTTGCTTTTTTGCCAAAACGCTTATTCCAATTCCCCAAAATAGATTCAACCATAAAGCTCCAAATTCCCAATTCCCAAAGTGAGCGGAAACAAGCAATACGCCGTTTCCTTTCCTGAATTCCTCAACAATTTCATCCCCATTTGAAGATGTACATTTAGCTTTCAGTTCTTCAATTTTAGTAGATTTTAGAATTAAAAGTTCCGAAAAAGTGATAGCAAAACTTAAATAGTTAGCTTTTGTTAATTTTAATATTTCAGATTCAGATTTTTCTGGGAATGCCATTTTTAGATTTTCAATAACTACTTTCTTTCGAATTGGGATTATGTTATAAAATAGAAAAGCTAAAAATTTAGCAAATATGTGAATATTTTTCAGACCAAATAATCGGGCAATAAATGAAAAAACAATGAAAATAAAATATTCTAAATAATTTTTCATCAATTGTTACTTATTTGTTCTTTCCAATTTGGGTTATAAACTTCACCACGTTTTGTAGAATGAATTAATTGAAATTCGTCTGTTCCAAGTGCATCAACGAAAACGAAATAAACACCGCCTTCAATGGAATTATAAGTCCAAATTTCGTAAGATTTACCAGAAATATTATTCGGATAGCGGTCAATTGTGTCGGCAACTCCATAAGTTAAATAGATTCTTCCCATATCAGATTTATAACCCGCATACATTTGTGTTTTGAATTTCTGTTCAACGTAATCAAGTTTACGTAAATATTCGTTCATAAATTCATTTTCATCTGTGGAAGGAGAATTGTCTTGTTTTTGCCAAAATTTGCTCAAAAACTCTCTTTTCCCTTCAATTGAATTCAGATTACTATACATTTCCTTATCACTTTTTGACGACAAATAACGCAATTTATCGAAAAACAAATCGCATTCTTCTTCGCTGAAAGATGCAAATTTCACATTATAATTATTTAAAACAAAAATTGAGTTTTCTTCTTTATCTGAAACAAAATAAAACTTTTTATAAGATTTGTATTGATAGTTGTTAAGTGAATCGATTAAAATTACTTCTAAAAAGTAGCTTCCAGTTGAAAGATTTTTAAGAATAAAACTATTTACTTTTACAATTGGTGAAGAATTGTGAGCAAATTTGATTTCCTTTTTCATAATTTCTTTTCTATCGTTATCAAGTATTCTCCCAAAGCAAACAGAATTGGCACTAATTTGATTTGAATTGTAAATTTCGAAGTAATAGAATAACACAGGTTGAGCGGAAGTAAAAATATTGTCGATATTTGGAAGTATTTTGTATGTGTTTTTATAAAAGATATTTTTCATTTCGTCGGATTTTTCAATATTCCGTGCAAGTTGAATATCACTCAGAGAAAAAATATGTTGATGAAAAGGCATAAAATTTATTTTTTCAGATATTTGAGCAGAATTATTTGAATTTGCGTCTTTCATTTCAACATTTAATGAATCAATTTCTTTACATAGAAAAACTGGGAATTGTCCAACCAAATCGTTTCTAGTGAAATCAGAATCATTTTTGGTTTGTACATAAAAGGTTTTAATATATTTTTTTGTACTATTAGAATCAGAAAGTGTAAAAGTAAGAATAGCTTTTTTAGTGCTATCATCTAAATTAAGTTTTAGAGTATTTTTATTTATTCTATAATATATTTCAACATAATTTGAATCATTATTATAATAAAAACGGGAATAATCAATTGAAAATTCAATTTTATTTTGAGAATAATTTAATGAAACAAAAAGCAATGTAAAAAAAAATATTTTTAATATTTTCATCTGATTTTTAACCTATCAATCCAATTGGGATCGTGTTTTTCGCCTTGTTTTGTACTATGTAAAAGTTGATATTGTCCCAAACTATTAATATCCCCAAAAATGAAGTAAACGCCTCCTTCAATTCCATCATATTCCCATGTATGGTAAGGTTTCTTATAATAATCGTTCTGAACCATTTCAATTTTAGTTGGTTTTCCATAAACTAAATAAACTCTTCCTCGGTCTGTTTCTGTTCCCCGTGTTTGATATTCACGGTATTTTGAATCAACAAATTCTGCTCTTTCCTTATACTCAGCCAAATATTCGTTTTCAGGAGTATCAAAATTCTTATCCCTTTTCCGCCAGAATAGAAAAAGCCATTCCCTTTTTTGATTAACATTAATTAGTTTTGGATAAATTTTCTCTTCATTAGGAGATGCTAAATAGCGAGAAATTCTAAACATTTCATCGCACTCACCTTCAGACATTATTGCAAATTCTGAAGTAACGTAATCTTGTTTTAAGTAAAGATTGCTAAGATTTAGTGTGGAATCAGAAGTTACTGAACTCGCATAAAAGAAATCTTTAGTTCTTCTTGTTAACAAAGAATCGTTCTTATCATAAAGTTCAAGATAAAGTCTATATTTTCCTGAGACTAAATCTTTTAGTTTAAAACTTCCAACTTGCACAATTGCTTTTTCTGTTGTGAAAATGAATTTATCTTTATGAAAGATTTCAACATCATAAGGATTTTTAATTCGTGCAGTAAATCTTAAAGTATCTTTAGATTTTTGTAAATTGTAAAGTTCTGCATAATAAAAACCAAGTGGCATATTTTCATAAATTATACTTCGTGCGTTTGGAATAATTGACATTCCATTTCTAGTAAAAATATCATTTTCTGCAGGCTCACCGATTTTGCTTCCTAAAATTATTCCACTGAGTGAAGGATTTTCCGTATTACAATTAATTTCAAATTTTTTATTAATCTCCTGAGTTTTTGTACTATCTAAATAATCTGATAAAATTAATTTAAGAACATACTTACCATTCCCAGCTCTAAAATTTAGTAATCCAACAAAATAACTATCTACTTCTTTGTCAATTTCATATCTAATTACATACGGTTGAGAAAAAATTAACGAATCTTTTTGTGCATTGTAAATATTTAAATCAATTCTTGTGAGGAAGAAGTTTTTATCTTGGGTAAACGATTTTGTAAAATTCTTGCTTGAAACAGAATAATATATTTCTACTCTTTGAGAGGAATTATCAAATCGAAAATCTGCAAGATCGAAATCAAAGTCAAACGTGTTAGTTTGAGCCAGAGATACATTTAATAATAAGATAACAAATGCAAATATTTTGATTTTCATAATAATTTCAATAAATAAAAAGGGCGTCTTTTCAGACGCCCATAATTTTCTTACTTTGTAAAATAATTACTTTAGTCCTAAAGTTAAAGTAAAAATATTGTTAGCGTCGAAAACATCAACTTCTCTGTAAGCATAATCAAACATAATAGAAACACCATCAAGCATTTCCCATTTAACTCCTGCGCCTGCTGCCCATGAGTAAATGTAATCACTTGAATTTTCTAATTGATAATTATAACCACCTCTTAGATAAAGCATATCCATAAAAGAATATTCCATACCTAAACGAAGTAAATCTTCCATATTGTTGTTGTTTCTGAAAGTAGCCGCAAATCCAACGTGATTATTTTCATCAAGAAGGAATTTATAAGAACCACTCATTTCAAAATAACTTGGAATTTGGAAATATTCAGTAACACTTTCATAAACTGCATTTCCGCTTCCATAAGCTGTGAAATTTGGTTGCAATTTTGTTTGAAGATCAGCACCAGTGTATTTCATGTTGTCTCCAATATTGGCAACAGCAACTCCAATAGAAAGATTTTTGTTAAAGTGATATTGTACGCCAAAATCAAGAGCCCAACCTGAAGCTGAAGTATTCATGATACCTTCATAAATTACTTTGAAAGTAGCTCCAGCTACAACACGGTCAGTCAATTGTTTTGAATAAGTTAAGCCAGCTGTTAAATAAGTAGGCGAATAGGTTTGTCCTGTTCCATCAGGATTATCAGCAGTAGTAACTGGAATTTCACCAAAACTTATTGTTTTATAAGTTAAAGCTAAATTACCTAATTCTCCAAGATTTGAACCTATTGCTAAATAAGAAACATTAATGTCCGCAATGAATTGATTGTAATCAAACATCGCTTGTGTTCCGGTTAATGAACCAAGTCCAGCCGGATTATAATAAATAGCTTCTACACCTGACATTTCACCAAGAAATGCGCCAGCAGTAGCAATTGATCGAGCGCCAACAGGAATAAGTAATTGGTCAGCACCCGAAGTTCCTTTTCTTGCTGCATCGCCGGCGAACAAAGTTACTGTAAAAGCTATTATTGTAACGAAGATTAATAATTTTTTCATCTTTTTAATTTCTCCAAATATTTTACAGATCAAATTCTAATTAGTATCTCTGAATTTGTTTTTGTGGTAAAATAATAGCGAATTTAAGTATCTTTTCACCATATTCAGGATTTGAAACTACTGCAATGTACATACCACTTGCTACACGCAAATCACTTTCGTTCTTTAAATTCCAGTTTAACATTGGATTCGAATTGTCTTTGTTAAGTTCTCTAACTTTTGTACCACTTAAAGTAAATATTTGAATTTTTACTTTTTCTGGCAAATTAGTGAAAGTAACAAATGGTTCATCTGGTTTATAGTTGGTGATATAGCTACCGACTGGATTATAAGCAAAAAGTGGATTTGGATAAACATTGACTTTTGCAAACATATCTTTTGCTTCATTAGCATCTAAATCAGTTTTAACTGTATATGTATAAACATCTTTAGGAGTAAGAACATAAGTTATAGGAATATACAAAGTTCCATCTGTTGGGACAAAAAGAGAATCATTAGAAACTGTTTCAACACCAACCATTGCTAATGCATTGAAATAAGGTGATTTTGCAATATTAGACATGGAATCTGTAACAACATAATTAGGATCATTTGTAACCATTGTGTATCCATCTTTTATGTTAGCCCATTTTGTAGGATTTGTTTGTCCAGGGACTTGTGTATAAACAAGATTATCTCCAGTTTCTTCGTAATCTGTATTGAAAATAATGATGTATTCTAAAGTTTTTGTTAAATCAGAACCTGGGTTCCAGATACCATCTTGACGCCCTGTACCAGTAAAGCCATTTTCTAAAACTGCGCAAGCAAGTTGTCTTTCTTCACCAAATTCATCATCTTTAATCCAAGCAGTAAATGGAACATCAACAAAACCCATTCCATCCATATTACCACCGTAAAATAATTTACCAGTAGGTCTGCCAGCAGCATCACCAGAAGTATATCTATATGCTTTACCACTTGTTCCGAAGCGTAATTCCAACCTACGCATATCAGCAAATTTGGTTATTTTTCCTTTATTAACGCCAATTGTAGGAATTCCTTTTGCGGAATCAATATCATTACCACCGTAGAAAGCACCAGAAACATTGTGGATGAAAGGTTTCGCCCAACTTCCGCCTGAAGAAAATCCAGGTTCTAAAAGATTAGGAGTAACCCAACCAACATTCAAAGTAACACCATCCCAAAGTTTTGTGATTCCGTCAGCATCATTATAATTTTGAAGTGAATCAGCAATAACAACATCATCTGTAGCATCTTTAACATAATAGAATAAATTGTATAAAGCACTCAAACTATCGATAAAAAAGCCAACCTCATAAGTATGTCCTGTAAGGGCAGATTTATCAAAAACACTATAGCTAACTTCAGCTTCTGACCCACCGGCGGAGTGAGTTGTATTTACATCAGCTCTGTATGGAGTGTATGAATCTTTACCAGGGACAATTCCAACGATACTTGATGAATCTGAAATTATTACAGGTATATTAGCAATTGTACCAACAACAGAAGTTCCAGGTAAAATATAGTTGCCAAGAGCATCTAATTGAACAATTTCTTCATAATTAATTGCAAATCCAGTTATACTAATAAAATAAGGTTTTCCTTTAATAATTGGTCCGTTAGTAAAAGGATCCATTGTTATTCTAAGTTTTAACCAACCTGAATTAGGATCTTTGTAAATATTTGTATCTAATTGTGTTCCACCAGACCAAATGATTTCTCTTTCGTTAGAAACTCCATCTTCTTTAATGATTGTGTTAATACCGTTATCCAAATCATATTTTGCGATTGTCATTTTGTTATTAACACCACCTTCTTGCTCAGCAGTGCTACCTGATTGGTACATATTAACTTCGAAACCTTCAAAACGCATATCATATCCATTTCCTTTGTCACGATAATTAGCGGCTTCTGCTGTGTTCCAAATTAATTCAATAGCATTATCTTCAGTTTTAACTATTGGACTTGGAAGAGGAGGAGGAGCTGGATAATTAAAATTGTTTTGATATACAAACTGAGCAGCTCTGTCTATTCTTTTTGTTTCTTTAATAGAGTTTAATGTTGTTGTAGATCTTCCAATTACATAAGCAACTACAATATCTACAGGTTCATTGTAAGTTAACTTAAAAGGACCAGTATTTGACATTTGACGTTGATCTGTTTCGGAGACATTTACCCAACCGCGAAGAGTAACAGGATCTCCTGAATACATAAAACGTCCATCAATTGTAGCACAATTTACTCCACCAAGTACTGCACCAAATTCCCAGTTACAAGGATCTACAACGTTTCCAGCTTGGTTTTTACCTAAAAGATAATTTCTTGCTTGTTGTTGATCATCAGGGTCACCTTGAGTGGCGTGTGATTGCATGTAGTGTACAAATGAGGTTAGAGGTAAATTTTTATAACCTGAAATTGTATCAATTCCAAGAAGAGGACCTTTAACATTATATGCTTCATCTGTAGGGTTGCCAGTAGCTAACCATGGACCTTGAAAAAAGTCAATTAGAAACGTAGGTGGGTCGATACCAAATTGGTCATCAGAACCATCATTATAAACAAAACCAGCATTAAGTGAAACATCACAACCTACTAAATCATCGAGGTAATCGCCTAAGTCAGGGTCAGCCCAAACACCAAAATAGACTGAATCCATTACAGCGACATTTGGATTTCTGTTTACAATTGAATATCTAACAAAAATAATATTTCCAAGATCTCCAGAAACTGCATAAGCCCAAACTGTTTGACGAATTTCAATTTGTTGAATTGAAGTATTTGGCCATGTACGTGACGAAGGATCAAGTCCATCGTTATAAACACACCAAACAGTTTCATCTCCAAGTAAATCAGGTTTATCTTCGTTAGAATCCCAAGTTCCATTTCCATTTAAATCTACTGGGTTATAGATACCATCATTGTTACCATCGTAGAAATAAGCGCCACCAGCAACTGCATCTTGCCATTCAGTCCAAGAATCACCAAATGCAGGATCTGAACTTTTTACAACAAAAATACCAGCATGTTCTCCAGAAACTGTTCCAGGCGTCCAATCTTCAACACGAGATGCTGAAGCCATACCATTTGACCACATTGTCCCGTTGCTATAACCGCTCATCATAAAACCAGAGCTATAAATTACTGATTTACCATCGAAAAGCCCACCGGTTGTAGTGCCAGTAGGAGTAGGGACAGTAACGTCAGCTATCTTTCCATTATGGTTTAAAGGAAGATCAATTTTGTTTACAAACAAACGATAAACCTCACCAGCGTTATAAGCTCCAGTTCCTTTGCTTAAATTCTTTTCTCCGTTTTTATCAGCAGCGGTTAACCCGATAAAACTGATTGCTATAAAGAAAGTAAGTAATTTAACTGTTAATATTTTTAGTTTATTCATTATATAAACCTCTAAAATTTTATCAAAATGATTTCAGACTATAAAGTTGAAAAGTTTAACTTTAAACCTAACTTAATTAATCTTGGAACACCGAAATTCCCAGGATTTCTTTCAAGGGCTTCATAATCAGCTTTCCAATCTGCACCGTATTGAGTAATCATTGCTTTACCTTCATCTGTGGATAAATAACCAGTAGTTTCAGGTGAACCAGTTGATCTCCAAACACTTACAGCATTCACCGCATCAAATAAGTTATCAACCCAAATATATGGTGTAATTCCAAGTGAATTTCCTAAAGCAAAAGTTTTTTCTACTTTAAGGTCAACTTTTACACTACCAGGACCATAACGAGAGTTAACATAACCCTTTGTATCTCCCCAGTTGGTTGAACCTTGTAATAAATTTTGTGTTTCAAGTGGAGTATAAGGGCGTCCACTATTAAACGAAATTAGAAGATCAGCGGCTAACATTTCAAAAAATCCATTTTCTCCTTTAGGGATAAAGAAGTTCAAGCTAACAACTCCAGTATGTCGTTGATCGAAATCAAGTGGAGCAATAACTTTTGGAGTGTAGCCGTCTGTATTTCTGAAAGCAGCTGTAAAAGATGAACTTTGTGAAGATCCTGTTCCTTCAGATATTGAATAAGTATAATTCAATGATGAGGAAAAATAGCTAATACTTGGAATATCAAGAGTAAATGCCAAACCTTTTACTGTTCCGAAATCTGAATTACTTGTAGTGTAGTAATCTAAAATTTCACCACCTTCAGATCTAACATATTTCTGAATAACTTGGTTTGCTAAACCTTCTGTATTTTTATAGAAAGCTGTAATATTTAATGCTGCAGTATTTTCACCAAGAACTTGTCTGAACCCAATTTCATATTGTGTTGTAACTTCGCTTTTAATATAACCATTATTAACAGAGTAATCGGATGAGTAAGTCATATAACGAAGATCTTCCAAAATAGGATAAAGATCAAACAAACGTGGAGCTTGGATAAATTTACCATATTGTGCATGGAAAACAGTGTTTTCTGTTACAGGGAAACCAAGACCGATACGAGGGGAAACATAGAATTCAGCTTCTTTAGTAACAAAATCACCTGGGTCAAAATCAGTTGGATCACTACCTCCACTAAATGGATAGTATGGATCTGCTAATATTTTCGCTTGTGAATCGAAATAATCAAAACGAACACCAACATTTAATACAAGATCTTCTAATTCAAATCTATCTTGTAAATAGCCATATACAAAAATTGGTTCTGGACTTTCTAAATATAATTCGCCTGACTCATCAGCGTTACCATATAAGTCATAACCATAATAATAAGGTTTTGCATAAGAGTAACGATCAAAAGCAGAAGTAGCTTCAGTTGAATCAGTACCACGAATTCCAAGAGCTAAATCTACAGGAGCAATTGAATAATAACGCATTTTATTATAGCTTCCACCTATTCCTGCTTCAAGTAGATGATTATCTAATTGTGAAGTGATGTTAAAATCACCCGTGTATGAAATTGTTTCATCTTTTGAATAATTATCGCTCAATCTTCCATAATCTGAAAATATTCCAAGAGAATCTTGTGCAAGGGCACTTTGGTCACCTTGGACAGGAATATAAGGATTTTTTAGTGTATCACCATAAGCAGTTAAGTCATCAAAGAACACACCATCACCAGATTCTGAATTATATGCTTTCCAACCAGCTGTCATATTCCAGAAAGTAGATTCTGATAAATTTTGTGATAATTGAGCTCGAATAGATAAGTTTTCTGACTTATTAATTCTGTTATGTGCCCAGTTATTTTTAGCGTAGGCGTAAATGAAACCACGATTATTACTTTCATTATAATTAGCACCAAGTCTTAAAGTCAAACCAGCTGGTAAATTATGGAAAGTTTTTGCAGAAAATTTCCAAGTACTTCCTGTATTATTTGGTTTATAAGCTTGGTTAAAACCAATTGATTCAAAATTGATTCCTTGTGCGCTAGGATCGTTATCAAGGAACCAGCCTCTTTCTGCAGAAACGAAGAAAGTGTGATTTACATTTCCAGGAACAATCGGACCACCAAGTGTAGCAGTATATAAATTATAACCGTAATCATCGGTATAAGTTGAAGTAACTCCATCAACAAATATTTTATAATTTGGTGAACCAGATTTAGTAGTAACGTTAATGATACCAGACTGTGCTTGTCCGTATTTTGCTTCATAACCACCGACTTGGAAAGAGATTTGTTCTACAGCTGCATTAGAAATGTTAGCTCTGTTAGCACCATAAAGAGGATCATTTTGAACAACACCGTCAACTATATAAACAACTTCCCCACCACGACCACCACGGATATTTAAAGTAGCATTTCCATCAACACCGCCATCACCTTCGGCTTTTACAACGCCAGCTTGCAAAGAAGCTAAGTTGGAAACACCTTTTACAGGCAATCTTTCAATACTTTCAGAATCTAATACTTTTACTGTGTTTGTAGCTTTTTCTTCGAATAATTTGGAATCAGTAACAACTATTTCTCCCAAATCAACGCCGGGTTGCAGTTTCATGTTAATTTCGTTAGTAACACCGGGGACTATTCTAACGTCGCTTACAATCATAGATTGATAGCCAACAAAACTGAATTTAACTTCATAAGTGCCTGGATTGATGTTCAATATTGTAAAATGTCCATCAACATCTGCAGCAGCACCCGAAGTAGTATTTACAAGTATTACGTTTGCTCCAATAAGTGGTTCGCCAGTTTCGGCATCTAAAACTCTACCAACTAGTTTACCAACTCCTGATTGGGCAAACAGACTTGTACTCAAAATTAATAATAATATAATTAATTTTGAAAAAGTCTTAAACTTTAGCATATCAACTCCAAATTTTTAGAGATAATTTAAATTGATAATAAGACAAACTTTGCCTAAAATTTAAGGTAGCACTTATTTTAAGTGCTACCTTAGGGAATAATTATATTTGAATGTAATTAATAAGAATAATTACTTCAATAACATCATTTTCTTTGTAATTGAGTAGTTTGAGCCATCAACACCTTCAACTTTTACATTGTAGAAGTAAACACCACTTGACAAATTCGATCCGTTGAATGTATAGTCAGAGCTTCCAGCAGGGATGTTACCAAAAACTTCATTTGCAACTACTTGACCTAACAAGTTGTAAACAGTAATTTCTACTCTTGAATCAACTGTTAGTGCAAAGTTAATTTTTGTTGATGGGTTGAATGGATTTGGATAGTTTTGGCTGATCGCAAATTCACTTGGAATTTGATTATTGATAGGTTCAACACCTGTTTCAACTCCAAACCATAAAGCAGTTTGAATTTGTGGTGCTACATCATAAAAACCATACCATTCGTATGTACTATCACTTTTTGCATCTAATGAAAGTGGATCATAAGTAAAGAAAGCAACTTTATTTCCAGCTGGCAATGTCCTGTGACCACCTGCATTGTATTCTGTTCCATCAACTCCATAAGCTTTCATATCAACTTGTACATCAGCTTCAAAATCAGCACCATCTAACCAATTTGATACGCCAATTTCATAATAAGGATCATATACTAATGTATCGCCATTATTAATTGTTGTAAATTCTGTATAAAGTGGACCGCCTAATAATGAGCCTTCTACTGCTGCCATATTTGATGGTAAGGTTTGATCTCCTGATGCTGCATAGTTGACATCATTATATTCATAGTTAACACCAAGTACATCAAAAATAAAATCACCAGCTCCGTGTGGACCATCTACCCAACCTGAGTAGGCACCAAAATATTCATCGCCAGCTAACATATAATTTTTTGAACCACTTCCTGCTAACCATTCAGCAATAGCAGCTTGGTTATCATCATCTGGACCAGTTGTAGCAATTTCCATAACATTTGTATAACTATTTAACAATTCAGCTGTTAAAGGACCATAAGCCCAGCGGTCATATTTGAAACCAAGTGTTCCATCACCAAAATAATAGCTTGATGGATATCCTGATACCGCTTCAAATCCATTAAATACTACAAGTGTATTTTCTTGAGCTAGGAATATTTTGTACCAATTTACTGTTCCGTCAGCTTCGTTACCTTGAACGTCAACTGCATTAACATAGTAGTAAATTTCAGTACCTGGTTGTTGTCCTGGGATTGAAGCTGAATAAAGGTCACCATTATTGGTCATAGCAACACTATTCCAATTTGTACCAGCATCGGTTGTGTACATTAATGAAGCACTAGCAACACCAGCAGCTCCACCACTTGGATTATCATCAGTGATTGTTGCTTCTACTAATTGTGGTTCTGTAGAAAGTGTTGTGTTAAGTACAGTTACATCAGAAATAACTGGAGGTCTATCGCCAATTAAATCAACTTGAGCAACAAAATCCCAAACGTAATTTCTTGTCCACCAACCTTGGTCACCATCAGCTAATCTTTTAACTGCATAGTATTTGAAACCATTCAATGCTGGTGAAAGTCCACCAGTTGAAAGGAATCCCATTCTTTCTCCTGCAGGTTGACTGATGTCAGTTCCATTGTGTTTTGCGACGATACCAAATACTTCGCCTCTTAAAATTGTTTCTGGTTCAAAACCAAGTGCATCTTGCATAACAACCCAGTTATATTGAGGATTATTTGCATCATATTCTAAAGTAATTGTATATCCATCACCAAAATCTGACCATAAGTCAGTAGTAAATGGTGCTGGCTTGTCATTAAATGATTCCCATTCGCCGTTAGCAAGCCATTCGAAAGGAGCAGAACCCATAAAGCCATCAGCAGATGGGTAACGTCCCCAAAGAACTTGGCCAGCATTTTCAAAATCTTCAGCTGTTAAACCAGATTTTACTATAGAAATACCTAAACCAGCAGCAGCGCCAGATGCATCAGATGGCATAAATCCAACTGCTTTTATTACAAGGTCTGCAGGTGCAACAAACCATTGTACCATTAAATCTTGCGAAAACAACCCAAAGTTGGTGTTGAAATTTGCACCAGTTTCACGGTAAGTCATTGTGTCAATAGTACCTTTGCTATTAACAGGTTTTGAAATAATGCTTCTTGTATCAACATTGTGTAGATTTTTTATTTTAAGACCTGTGATAACTTCGTTGGTGTTTTGTCCTTTAACAGGTATCATTTCACCAGTTGGTCTTAATACTACTTTGTTTTGAGCATTCAACGAGAACGCGAGCATTACGAGTACTACAAATAATGTAGAAATTTTACGTAACATATTGTTACTCCTTTATTTGTTATAAGATTAATTAATTAGTTAGAGTTTAAGTTTTTTAATTTACTATTTTATTTCATCTATTTTTTTGATGAATTTTTTAATACTGAAAATTCGTAACTAATAAAATCAATGTAAAGAACTATAAAATTGCAGTTAAACCTTGAAAATCGAATTGAAAATAAATATTTGTTTTTACAAATGCAACAAATATTCTTAGTAATTTATGTAATAATGTTAAAATAAGTGTTAATTATTCAATATTTCTTCAATTTTTTTTCGAAAGACGGATTCGTGAACTGCACCAATTACCATATCTTTCACTTCTCCATCTTTAAAATAGAGAACAGTTGGAATACTTCTTACTCCGTATTTAATTGCGGATTGTTGATTCACATCAACATCAAGTTTACCAATTTTTACTTTGCGTTCATATTCTAACGCTAATTTATCCATAATTGGAGCAATCAATTTGCAAGGACCACACCAAATTGCCCAAAAATCAATCACAACAGGAATTTTTGAATTTAAGACTTCTTCATTAAAATTTTCATCTGTAAAAACAACTTTGCTCATCTTAATCTTTCCTTAAGCTTTAATTGCTGAAATTAATTCGCCACCATCTACTTGTATTACATTTCCAGTAATAAATGATGCCTTTTCGTCACTGAGTAAAAGAATAGCTTTTGCAACATCTTCGGGAGTTGTTAATCTTCCTGTTGGATTTTTTAACTTTGCTCCGGCAATTAATACATCATTTCCTGGAATTTTGCGAAGTGCTGGTGTATCTGTAACTCCCGCCATAATTGCATTTGCAGTAATCCCAAAAGGAGCTAATTCAACAGCTAATTGACGAAGATGTGATTCTAAGGCTGATTTTGCAGCTGAAACTGCGCCATAAGATGGAATTACTTCTACTGAACCAGAACTTGTCATTCCAAAAATTCTACCATTTTCTGAGAATAAATCTCTTTCAAAAATTGCTTGTGTCCAATAAACTAAAGAATGTGCCATTACATCAAGCGTCATATTCATTTGTGCTTGCGACATTCTATCAGAGGAATTTTTTGCTATAAACGGTTTTAAAGTTCCGAAAGCAAGTGAATGCATAAGGATAGTTATTTTTTCATTCTTTTTATCTAATTCTTCTTTTATTTCGCTTAAAATAGAATTTCTTTTTTCTTCGTCGGCTGCATTTGCATTAAAAAACCAAGCTTTTGCACCTGAGTTTTGAATTCCTTTTTTTATTTCTTCTACATTTGGCATTGTCGCTGCTCTATCTAAATGAACGCCTATAATATTATAACCATTTTTTGCTAATTCGAGAGCAGTTGCCCCGCCAAATCCACTAGAAGCTCCTAAAATTAGAGCCCATTTATTTAACATCTGTTTCTCCTTAAATCTTTAATTTTTGGGTGCTTCAACATAATAATATTTTAATAGAAATCAAATTTTAGTTTAGTGCAAAAAAATAAGAATTTTCACCTAGTAATTTATCTATTTCTTCTAAAAAAGGATTTGTAATTTCCACAAAATAATCAAGAAGGAATTCATGTTTGCTATTGTTTAGTTCTAATAATAATCGTGTTTTAATTTTTCCTTGAAAGCGAGATAATATTTCGCTTAATTTTTCTATTGTATCTGTTTGATGATTAAATTCGTTTATTTTAAATACTATTGTTTTAATTACATCAGTTCTAACTATTTCCATTGGAATTACTTCGCTGGCAAATATTTTCACACCATCTCCATTACTTTTTACTTTTCCTTTTATAAGATATGGCATCCCGCGTTTTAATGTGTTTACGTATTTCTCAAAATCACGTCCAAACATTATTGCTTCGCACGAACCGCTGAAATCATCAAATTGCATAAATGCCATTTTTTTCCCAGATTTATCAATCTTGGTTGAAAGTTCAGTAACAACAACACAAGTTTTTACTTCCATTTCGTCTTTTTCTAATTCCAACTTTTCCAAAATTTCATCTGTTTGACCAAGATGTATTGAAGAAAATGCATAATATTCTCGTTCATATTTTCGCAATGGATGGTCGGAAAGATAGAATCCCAAAACCTCTCTTTCTTTTTCCAATTCTACTTCTTTTGGCCAATTTGGAACTTTCTCTAAT
The DNA here is from genome assembly GCA_020722065.1 of Melioribacter roseus. GTDB lineage: Bacteria > Bacteroidota > Ignavibacteria > Ignavibacteriales > Melioribacteraceae > WGAL01. Next base: position 3,461 of record DYLK01000013.1, on the reverse strand, counting down.
TCGGGTTCTTTTAGTGCGTGTATTTCACTACTTTCACCAAATAATCCGCCACCAAAACTATCTTTTGCTGATTTTGCACTTTGACCAAATTCTATTGCTTTTTCAACACTATAAAAATTCTGTGCTCTACTTCCTTTCAATTTATCGAAAGCACCAGCAAGGACCAATCCTTCTAAAATTTTCTTGTTTACAATCCGCGTGTCAACTTCAACACATAAGTCGTATATTGATGTAAATCCATTTGGTTTACGTTTTTTAGCTTTAATTATTTCTTCAATTGCATTAATTCCAACATTTTTAATTGCTGACATTCCAAAAAGAATTTTCCCATCAATAACATCAAATTTTACTGATGGAGTGTTAATATCGATTGGCAGTACTTCAACATTTAATTTTCTACAATCTTCCAAAAATGTTGTGATTTTTGAAGTATTATTGAATTCGTTAGTCATATTTGCTGCTAAAAATTCAGCTAAGTAATTTGCTTTGAGATATGCTGTTTGATATGCCAACAAACTATATGCAACTGCGTGACTTTTATTAAATCCGTAATTTGCGAATTTGTCAATCTCTATAAAAATTTCCTCCGCTATTTTCTTTGAAATTCCATTTTTTTGAGCTCCTTCAATAAATTTTTCCTTCTGTTGCTTCATCGAAGCAAGGTCTTTTTTACCCATTGCTCGGCGTAAAATATCAGCTTGTCCCAAAGACATTCCACCAATTTTATTAGCTAACTGAATCACTTGTTCTTGATAGACAATAATTCCATAAGTAGTTTTCAGAATTGGTTCCAACATCGGATGAAGATAGGTTATTTTCTGTTTTCCATATTTTCGAGCTATAAACGAATTGATATTATCCATCGGTCCTGGACGATATAGAGCATTCATTGCAGCCAAATCTTCAAGATTTGCTGGTTTTAACTTTTTAAGATATTCCCTCATCTGACCAGATTCAAATTGAAACACTGCTGTGGTTTGTCCTTTCCCAAAAAGTTCGTAAGTTTTTTCATCGTCCAATGGAATGTTATCGATATCGATTTCAATTCCATAATTCTTCTTTATCAATTGAACGGCATCACGAATAATTGAAAGAGTTCGAAGTCCAAGGAAATCCATTTTCAGTAAACCAAAATCTTCTATTTCTTTCATATTATATTGCGTTACTATACTTCCATCAGCTCCAGCTTTTGCAAGTGGCACAAAATTACTTACTTCTTCAGGGGCAATTACTACTCCCGCTGCATGTTTTGAAATGTTTCGATTCATTCCTTCAAGTACTTTGGAATATTTAATTAATTCCTGAATTTTTTCTTCTTTAGAAGTTTCAATCCATTTCAATTCTGGTATTTGCTCTAATGCTTCCGAAATTGTATAAACTTTTCCAAATTTGGTTGGAATATGTTTCGTGATATTTTCAACTTGCTGAATTGGCATTCCCAAAACTCTACCAACATCTTTTAAAACTGCTCTTGATGAAAGTGTATTGAAAGTTACAATCTGACAAACTGAATTATGTCCATATTTTTCGCGAACATAATCTACTACTTCAATTCGTTGATCATCGGCAAAATCCACATCAATGTCGGGCATAGATTTTCTTTCGGGATTTAAGAATCTTTCAAAAAGTAAATCGAATTGCAATGGATTTACATTAGTAATTCCACAAGCGTATGTAACTAAACTTCCCGCAGCACTTCCTCTTCCGGGACCAACTGGAATTCCACGTTTTTTGGCTGCGTTTATAAAATCTTGAACAATAAGCAAATAACCAGAAAATCCCATTTTTTTGATTATTTCAACTTCGTAATCAAAACGTTGTCGAATTTCGGGAGTAATTTCAGAAAAACGTTTTCTTAAACCTTCTTCTGCAAGTAAATGGAAATATTCGTCAAGATTTTTTGCTGGCGAATCCTTTGGAATTGGGAATTGTGGATAATGGTATTGTTCAAATTCTAATTTCAAATCAACTTTTTCTTCAATTTCGAGAGTGTTTTCTATTGCCCCAGGATAATTTTTGAACAAATCTTTCATCTGCTGAATTGATTTGAAATAAATTTCATCTGTTCTATAACGTAACTGTTTGTAATCAACTTTGCCTGTTTTATCGCCAAGATTTATAAGAATATTATGAGCAATTGCGTCATCTTTTTTTATATAGTGAATATCATTTGTTGCTATAATTTTTATTCCCAATTCCTTTGAAATTCTTGGCATTGAAGCTAATACTTTTCGTTCATCATCTATATTATGATCTTGTATTTCAAGATAAAAATCTTCGCCAAATAATTCCATCAATCGCTTTGCGTTCAGTTTTGCTTTTTCGTAATCATCATTTACAAGATGAGCAGCCACAGGACCAGAGGCACAAGCCGACGAACAAATTAAACCTTCTTTGTACTTTGCTAAAACTTCCATATCAATTCGCGGGCGATAATAAAATCCCTCCAAAAATCCAATGCTTGAAAGTTTTATTAAATTTTGATAACCAACTTTATTTTTAGCAATTAGAATTAAATGATTATATGGTTTTAATCTTCTTCCACTATTTTTTTCGATATTTTTGTCAAACCGACTTCCATCCATTACAATGTAAGTTTCCATTCCAATAATTGGCTTTATTCCAGCTTTTTTTGCTGTTTTATAAAATTTAGCAATTCCAAACATTCCGCCATGGTCAGTTAGAGCCAAAGAATGCATTCCATTTTCAACTGCTGCTTTTACAAGATTATCAACAGTAGCCGCAGCATCCTGAAAACTATAATCCGAATGATTATGTAAGTGAACAAAATCACCCATTTTTCAACCTTTTTTATCTATTTATTAAAATAATTTAATTTTCTTTTCTTAAATTCCAGTACTTCCAAAACCACCCGTATCTCTTTTAGTTTCTGTAAGATTTTCAACTTCCACAATATTTGCTCGAGCAACTTTTGCAAGCACTAATTGTGCAATTCTATCCCCAGAATTAATTTCAAATGATTTTTCAGAGAAATTGAACATAATAATTCCTATTTCCCCACGATAATCGCAGTCAATTGTGCCAGGAGAATTTAATAGACCAATTCCACTTTTCAGAGCCAAACCACTTCTTGGTCTAACTTGCAATTCATAACCTTGTGGAATTTCTACTTTCAGATTAGTTGGTACTAAAACTACTTTTCCTGGTGGAATTTCTATCTTGTTTTGCAAAGCAGCACAAATGTCCATTCCAGCACTTCCTTCAGTTTGGTAAGTTGGTAATGGGACATTATTGAATTTTGGATTTATCCTGTAAAATTTAAGTTCTTGAAGTTCCATTTAATAGGTTTTTTGGTTAATAATAGGCGTGCAATTTCCTGTAAAGATTTTTTAAATGCAAGGTTAAATTTTAGAAATATTTTACACTTATGGCGTCTTTTACAAAATCAATATTCCCAAGAGTTACATTATCCGTAGAGACGCCACTTGTGGCGTCTTTTA
>DYLK01000012.1 GCA_020722065.1 Melioribacter roseus | reverse complement strand
AATGCTAGCCCAATTGAATATAGCTCCTCAACAAGTGCTTCAATTATTCGGCTAAAAAAGAAATTAACACATACGAAAGCCCATTTGACTCCGTTAAATTTTAACGGAGTTTTTTTTGCTTGAGAAATTGGCAAAATATTTGTAAACTGTTTTAAAAAAAAGAAGAGATGCTTTGAATAACGACATCCAAAAAAATAAGTTGCAGATTCTTGGGAATTTGTTTGCAAGTCTTACACACGAAATAAGAAATCCATTATCTGTACTTAAAATGAATATCGACTTAATTCGAGATTATCAAAAAGATGAAAATGAAGATATTGGCGATTTACTCGAAACAAGTAGTGAAGCGATTCTGAGAATTGAAAAAATAATTGCTCATACATTAGACTTTTTAAGAGATAATCCAGATTCTTATGAATATTGTTCAGTAAATGATATTGTATCAAACTCGCTTGATTTTATCATTCCCAAAGCAAAAAAGGAAGGGATAAATATTTACACTTTTCTTTCGTCAGACATTCCAAAAATTAAAGTTGTAAAAAACCAAATTGAGCAAGTACTAATTAATCTTCTTACAAATTCACTTGAAGCCTCAGAAAAAGGAAAAATTATCCAAGTCAGAACAAATTTTGATTCCGAAAATAAAAAAGTGAATATTACAATTACAGATGATGGTATTGGCATAAAAAATGAACATAAAGACATTGTGTTGAACCAGTTTTTTACTACTAAAGAAGGTGGAAATGGACTCGGGTTACATGTTTGTAAAGAAATTATTGATAAACATAAAGGAAATTTAACTTTTGAAAGCGAGTTTGAAAAAGGTACAACGTTTTGTGTTAGTTTCTCAAATTATAAGGTATAGATGGAATGACTGCTAAAGTTCTAATTATTGATGATGATAGTTTAGTTTGTAAAAGTATTGAAAAAGTAGTAAAGAAATTCGGTTATGAAGTTGAGATTTGTTTAGAAGCTGAAAACTCTCTCGATAAAATAGATTTAATAAAACCAGATATAATTTTATTGGATATTTATTTAGGCTCAATTACGGGAATGGACATTCTTAAAGAAATTCAAATCAAAAATTCCCAAATTCCAGTTGTAATGATTACTGCGTTTGCAGATGTTAATATTGCTGTAGAAGCAATGAAATTAGGGGCATTCGATTTTCTTTTAAAACCAATAGAAACAGAATATTTGCGAATAGTTTTAGAAAAATGCGTAAAACATCTTAATTTAAAATATGAGGTTGAAAAATTCCATTCTCTTTTTGATGAAAATAAAATTACACGTGAAATATTTGGAAAGAGTAAACCAATATTAAAAATTGTAAACGAAGTTGAAAGATTAGCCAAAAGTGATGACACAACAATACTTTTAGAAGGTGAAAGCGGAACAGGTAAAGAAGTTTTTGCTAAGTTTATTCATCAAAATTCCCCAAGAGCTGATAAAGTTTTTATCCCAATCAATTGTGGTACAATACCGAAAGAATTGGCAGAAAGCGAACTATTTGGTCACGAAAAAGGAGCATTTACTGGAGCCGCTGCCAAAACTAAACTCGGAAAATTTGAAATTGCCGATAATGGAACAATACTTCTCGATGAAATAGGTGAACTTACTCTCGATCTTCAGGTCAAATTACTTAGAGTTTTACAAGAACGAAAATTTTATAGACTTGGTGGCGAAAAAGAAATATCAGTAAATGTTCGAGTGATTGCTGCAACCAATAAAAATCTTGAAGATGAAGTTGAAAAAGGCACTTTTCGTGAAGATTTGTATTACAGACTAAATGTCGCTAAAATTACAATTCCCCCTTTAAGAAAGCGGAGAGAAGATGTGCCAATTTTAGCTTATTCATTTCTTAATTTGTTTACACAGAAATTTGGGAAGAATATTACATCAATTTCAGAAGAAGCTATGCATTTGCTTACAAACCAAGTGTGGAAAGGAAATATACGTGAGTTAAGAAATTCAATGGAAAGAGCAATCTTAATGTCAGATGGAAATACCCTGAAAGAAAAAGATTTATATTTCTTGCAAAAAGATGTTCAAATAGTTGATAAAGATGAATATATGCTTAAAATCCCAAATAAAGGGATAAAAATTGAAGTTGTTCTAAAAGACTTGATATTAAAAACTTTGGCTATAACAAACGGAAATCAGGTAAAAGCAGCTAAAATTTTAGGCCTTTCTCGTTCAAAATTAAGATATAGAATGGAACAATTAGAAATAGAAGTTACAAAAAAAATTGTATAATGTTGAGCCATATTCTACAAATGGCTAATATTCTACAAAGTTAATTTTTTAAAAGTAAAATAATTAGACATATTATTAGAAAATTGGTTAAAAAAGTAAACTGATTGTTCGATAGTATGGCTATAAATAAACAAAAAGGATAAATAGATATGGAAAAACTCAGTAATGAGGAGATAATCCTAAAGCTACAATCTGAAGACGTTGATGAAAAAAGAGAAATTATTGAACAAATCAGCACACAAGAATTTTCTGTTGAAATTGTTCAACATATTGTAAAATTGTTAGTTGATGAAAATAGCGGAGTTCGAGATGCTGTTTCGCTTGCATTGATACAAAATCCCAAGCAAGAAATCCCAAAACTTGTTGTGCCTTACATTTCATCTACAGAAATAGCTGTAAGAAATTTAGCAGGCGAAATTCTTCTGAAAAAAGGCGTTAGTTCTTTACCCGCAATGTTAGAATATCTTAAGAAATCAAATGATGATGACCAAAAATTTTTAATAGATATTATGGGCTTGATAGGTGATATAAAACCAGAAGAAGCTATTATAGATGTTCTTAAAAAAAGTCAGAATGAGAATGTAATTCTTGCTTGCCTTGAAGGATTAGGAAATATAAAAAGCAACAAATCAGTTGACTTGATAAAGCAAAAATATGTCGAAAGCGAACTTTATCATCCAACAATTTTTGAAGCATTAGGGAAAATTGGTTCGGATGAAGCGTTGCGTTTTATTAACGATAAATATCAAGAAGCTGATGATTTATCAAAATTCGCGATGATAGAAAGTCTTGGTTTAGTTGGAAACGAAGAAATATTTTACACATTATTGTCTGAAATTAAAACGATAAAAGGTCCATTAACTTGGGCGATTATAGAATCGCTGGTTAAATTAAAAGAAAAATTGAAATTAGATATTCCGTTTGATGAAAGCATAAAAAATACATTAGTTTTAACAATGAGCGAAGCTGACGATCAGTATAAAATTGCAGCATCAAAGCTTGTAAAAGATTACACTGATAAAGATATAATTAAAGTATGTTTGGAAATTTATGGAACAAACGATGAAATTGATTCTAATGTAAAACATAAGTTTTTTGAAGATAAATTATTATTTTATAAAATGTTTATTCTTGTTTTCGGAAAATCACAAAATGAAAAAAGTTTAATTGAATTGTTTACTGAAGTACTTTCTGAAGATAATGGCGAAAAATTACAAGAATTATCATCTATAGATTTTAGAAATCTTTGCTCTCAATTTACAAATAAATTAGAAAGTGCAGATGAAGATGTTCGAAGAAATGCAATGGAATTGTTATTTTTCCTATGTTATGACACAGCTATTATGTTTCTTGATGTAATGGTTGAAGACAATAATAGTTGGAATAAAATGCGACTATTAGATTTCTTTGAACAAATACAAGGGGAAGAAATTTTGCCATCATTAGAAAAATTAACAAAAGATTCTGATGATTTGGTAAGTGATAGGGCTAAAACAATTTTATCGTCCAAAAGAGAACAATAGGCTCAAATATGGAAAATAGATTTGGAGGATTTGGCAATAAAGCTGGTGTTGGGGGAAGTGGAATAAATTTTGGTTTTGCCAAAAAAGAAAATTTACAATTAACAAATATTGAATTTTCTGAATGGCGAGATTTTATTTACAACTTAACGGGAATTTACTTTCAGGAAAACAAAAAATATCTATTAGAAAACAGATTGCAAAAGCGTGTTGATTTTTTACGACTTGATTCATTTAAAAAGTATATGGATTTTCTAAAATTCAATCCAGCTAAATCAAAGGAATTGAGTGAATTTTACGAAGTAATTACAATCAACGAAACATTCTTTTTTAGAAATCAGCCACAACTTGATGCATTAGTAGGAACAATAATTCCAGAAATAATGAACAAGCCTGAAAATAGAATGAAAAGGAAGTTCAAAATTTGGAGCGCCGCAAGTTCTTCGGGAGAAGAAGCTTATTCAGTTGCGATGATGATTGATGATTTAATTAAACCCAAATACCCAAATGTTACTTTTGAAATAATTGGTACAGATATTAATTATGCAGTTGTTGAAACAGCACGTAAAGCTATTTACAAAGAATATTCTATTCGAAATACTCCGCCATATTATCTTAAAAAATATTTTAAGTCTGATAACGGAACTTACATACTTGATAATAAAATTAAATCAATGTCAAATTTTTCAATCTTAAATTTGTATGATGATAATGCTATGCGAAAAATGACAGAATTCGATGTTATTTATTGTGCGAATGTGTTAATTTATTTCGACCAACAATCTAAAATTAAAGTTGTTAACCATCTTTACAATTCCCTAAATAGAGGTGGTTATTTATTTATTGGCTACTCTGAAACATTGCACGGAATTTCAAAAGCATTCAAATTAACAAGTTTTCCTAAAACTATTGGATATAATAAGGAGTAATATATAAATGAAGAAAGTTATATTAATCGCAGACGATTCTCCGACAATTAGAAAATTCGTTTCATTTTCACTAAAAATGCAAGGATTAGAAGTAATTACAGCCTCTGATGGAATGGAGGCTGTTGAAAAATTACCTTTATACAATTTTGACTTATTCATTACTGACTTGAATATGCCAAATATGGATGGTTTTCAGCTAATTAAAGTAATCAGAGAAAACCCAGATTACTCTGATACACCAATAATTATTCTTTCATCACTCGCAGGAAGTGAAGATATTGAAAAAGGAATGAGTTGCGGAGCAAATTCATATCTTGTTAAACCGTTTGATCCAAAACGAATTCAGTACGAAGTAGCAAAATATTTAAGTTAAATAAATTAAGAGAATAAAATGGAAATAAAATTCTTAGTTGTTGATGATTCTGTTACAATGAGACGAATTGTTGTAAATTCGTTAAAAACTCTCGGGTATGATAATTATGTCGAAGCACAAGATGGACAAGACGCTTTTGACAAAATTAAAGCAGATAGTTCAATCAATTTTGTTATAACAGATTGGAATATGCCTAATATGACAGGCTTAGAATTAACAAAAGCTATCCGATCTAATGGACCTACAGAGACTTTGCCAATTCTTATGGTTACAACTCGCGGAGTAAAAGAAGATATTGTTCAAGCACTTCAGGCAAAAGTAAATAACTATGTTGTAAAACCATTTACACCGCAAGTTCTAAAAGAAAAAATTGATGCGATTATCTCAAGTATATAGGAGGAAAAATGAAAACGGCACCAAATAACTTATCAGAAATTTTTGAAAAACTTCAAGATTTGAAAGAAATATTCAAATTTGGAGAAAAAATAGTTCCAATACTTCAGAGCTTAATTGAATTTATGAAAGATGTTGTTCCACTTTTGGAAAATATCAATACTTCAATTGCTGAAAGTACAAACAAAATGCCAGCAGCTTTCAATCAGATTAATAATGTAACAAGTGCAACAGAAATGGCTACAACCGAAATTATGGATAGAGTAGATAACATAACAAACTCACTCGGAGAAATTCAAAAATCACTTTCAAATATTTCATCAAAAAGTAAAGCTAAAACTGAAATTGTACTTCAGTTGGCAGATTTTCTTGCAGATAATTCTGCAGCAAAAGAATTACTCTCAAAATTCCATGAATATGACGATATCGATCCACAAATTGATAAAGTGAACGAAAAAATATCTGAAGTTAACAACGACGGTTATCAAATTATGCTTGCTTTACAAGTGCAAGATATTACATCACAACAACTTACAGCTGTAAATCATTTAATTGAATCTGTTAACGATAAATTAGCCTCACTTGTTGACGATATCCATGAAGCAAATTTAGATAATGAAGTTCATAAACTCGAGGCTCCTGAAGGTGCAACTTTTGACCCAAATGCTCGTTTTGATAGAGATGAAAATCGCCAAATAAATGTTGATAACATTATTGATGAACATAAAAATAAAATTACATCGCAAGACGAAATAGATAAATTATTTTCTGGAGAATAAAATGGCAGATTATTCATTGTTGAATGATCCTGATATGAAGGAAATTTTTGATAGTTTTATTGTGGAAACAAAAGAACTATTGGACAAATTGGATTTAGACCTTGTTGAATTAGAAACACGACCTGATGACACTGATTTGTTGAACGAAATATTCCGTTCTTTTCACACGATAAAAGGAACTTCTGGTTTTTTGGGCTTGGAAAAACTTCAAAAAGTTACTCACCAATGTGAAGATTTGTTAAACAAATTGCGAAAAGGTGAAGCTCACCTTAACGATATAATAATGGACACAATTCTACTTTCCTACGATACAATTAAAACTCTTGTTCTAGTTATAGAAGAAGAAAAAAATGAAAATTATGATACCACAGAAGTACTTGCAAAATTAACAGAAGTTTTTGAATCACTTTCTGGTGATTCTGGCGAAGAAAGTATGGAAGATTTTGACCGCGAAATTCAGGAAAGATTGAAAAAAGCACAAGAAGAAGAAAAAAATAGTAAAAACGTTGAAGTTATAGAACCCAAAGAATTAGAAGAAATATTTGAGGTTGAATTAGACGAAAGTCCTGTTGTTGAAGAAAACTCAGAAATTGGAAAAATTGAAGAAGGAAAAGCCAACGTTTCAAAACAAGTTGTTGCTGAACAAAAGAAAGCACCTGAAAAGAAGGTTGAAACAACAATTCGTGTGGAAGTTGAACGCTTAGATGAATTACTAAACATTGTTCAAGAACTTGTATTAGGAAGAAATAGACTTTTACAATTAAATACAATTGTTGCACAGCAGTACGAAGGGACACAGCTTTCGCGTGATTTGAGTGATGCAACTCAGCAAATTGATTTTATGACGACAGAACTTCAACTTGCTGTTATGAAAACAAGAATGATAAAAATTGGTAAAGTATTTAATAAATTTCCAAGATTAGTTCGTGATTTAAGTAAAGAAACAGGGAAAAAAGTTGAACTTATAATTCGAGGTGAAGAAACAGAACTTGATAAAACTTTAATCGAAGAAATAAATGATCCACTTGTACACATGATTCGAAATTCAATTGACCATGGACTTGAACCACCTGAAGAAAGAGAAAAAATCGGGAAAGATCCTGTTGGTAAAGTAACATTATCAGCTGAACAAGAAGGAAATAATGTTATCATTTCAATTGAAGATGATGGTCGTGGAATAAACCCTGAAATTATATTAAATAAAGCTATAGAGAAAGGATTAATTTCAAAAGAAAGAGCTTCAGAATTATCAAAAAAAGATATTTACAACTTGATATTTTTACCTGGATTTTCTACTGCAAAAGTTGTTTCTAATGTTTCTGGACGTGGCGTTGGAATGGATGTTGTAAAAACAAATGTATTGAAATTACGTGGAGTTATTGATATTGAATCTGAGGTTGGAAAAGGCTCAAGGTTTATTATAAAATTACCAATAACTTTAGCAATTATTCAAGGCTTGCTTGTAAAAATTCGTGAAGAAACTCTAGTTGTCCCATTAAATACAGTTATTGAAGTCGTTCGAGTTGGGAAGAAAGAAATCTTCAAAATAAACCAAAATGATGTTATAAAATTACGAAATGTAGTAATTCCTTTAGTTGACTTGCAAAGCAATCTTTATAAAGACGAAGAACATGAAGAAATTATCTGGCAATATGTTGTTATTGTTGGAATTGCAGAACGAAGATTTGGTTTGAAAGTAGATAAATTAATTGGTCAAGAAGAAATAGTAATCAAATCACTTGGGAAATATCTGGGAAATATTAAAGGCATTGCAGGATCAACAATTATGGGAGATGGAAGTGTTGTAATGATTGCCGATATAGCTGAAATTGTAAACGAATTAGAGGAAAAGAAAAATGTCGATTAGAGTTTTGATTGTTGATGATTCTGCTTTTATGAGAAAATCTCTCTCTGTAATTCTTGAAGAAGCAAAAGATATTGAAATTGTTGGAATCGCAAAAAATGGAAAAGAAGCTGTTGAATTAACAAAATCATTAAATCCAGATGTTGTAACGCTTGATATTGAAATGCCAATTATGGACGGACTTACAGCACTTCAAATAATTATGAAAGAATCGCCAACTTCTGTAATTATGGTAAGTTCACTTACTACCGAGGGAGCTGAAGCAACTCTTAAAGCGTTAGAATTAGGTGCAGTAGATTTTATTCCGAAAGAAAATTCGTTTGTAAGTGTAAATATTCGAGATATAAAAGAGGACTTATTTAACAAAATTCGTTCAGTTGCAAATAGAACAAATATTCGTAGAACTTTATCAAGAATTACTTCACAAACCAAACCAGATATTACACAATCGCAGATAAAAAGCCAATCTGAACATGGCTCAATTGTAAATCTTGTAAAATCAAAATTTGAAGCTGTCGGTTTGGGAATTTCGACAGGTGGTCCACTTTCACTTCAGAAAGTTATTCCTCAACTCTCGCCAAAATTAAATATTCCAATATTTATTGTTCAGCACATGCCACCAAAATTTACAAATTCGCTAGCACAAAGATTGAATTCAATGAGCCAGGTAAAAGTTAAGGAAGCAGAAAATGGTGAAATCGTCCAAGGCGGAACTGTTTATATTGCTCCAGGTGGTTTTCACATGACTTTCCAAAAAGAAGGGATAGGGAAAGTAAAAATTAAAATTTCAACTGAACCATCAAATACACTTCACCGTCCCGCAGTAGATAATATGCTCGATTCCTGCGTTGATGTTTACGGGAATAAATTACTTGGTGTAATTATGACTGGAATGGGAAAAGATGGTTATCTTGGAATTGAAAAATTGAAAAAAATCGGTGGATTTTCAATTGCGCAAGACGAAGAGAGTTGTGTTGTTTATGGAATGCCAAGAGCAATTGTTGATGGTTCTCTTGCTGATATTGTTGCCCCGCTCGAAAAAATTCCAGATTTAATTAATAAGGTGATTAGATGACAGACGAAACATACAGAGAAGATGAATTTAAGGATATTCCATACGATGAAATAAATTATCGAGAAGAAGGCAGAGTAGGAAATATTCTTAAAGCGGGAACATCGGAAATTATTGGAAAAACAAAAATTTCCGTTGATTCAGATGAACACGAGGGTGTAAAAGTAATTCTGAAGAAAGATGAATTCGATAATATTAAAGAAATAAAATTTGTTTGCTCATGCGGTCAAACTAAATCAGTTACACTCGATTACGAAGAATAGTCTAAAATCACTTTAAAATATTGCAATTTTTTTTATCTTTAAAGAGTCGAAAAGGTACGATATGGAAAGGTGGAAAAAATTAAAAAATTATGCAATAACTTTCTTTTTGAGTGATTTCTCATTAGAAGAAGAAATCGAAGTATTACGTCGCGTTTTTTTAATAAACTTGATGTTAATTATTGGAATAACATTTACATTTTTACTTGGTTCATTGGCTTTTATCGAAAAAGGATATTTTCTCTTTCTTGCCGATTTAATTCTATTTTTACTTTTTATAATAGTGTTTTTTTATCTTAGAAAAACAAAAAACTATAAACTATCTTCTCGAATTGTAATTTTTATTAATGGGATTTTTTTCCTATACTTTATTTTAAGTGGTGGCGTAAATAATACTGCCTTTGTTTGGGCTTATGTTTATCCGTTAATTTCGTTTTTTCTGCTTGGTACTCGCAATGGTTTAATTACTTCCTTTTTGCTTATTTTCTTTTCAGTAATCGGCTTTTTATTAACCCCGTATTTAGATTTTATTACCAAATACGATACTGATTTAATACTGAGATTTGTTCCATCATACATTACAGTAGTTTTGATTACCTTTGTGATGGAAGAAACAAGACAAATTGTTCAGCACAGATTATTTGCTCTAAACCAAAAACTTAGAAAAGCAAATCAATTCAAAACAGATATTCTAAATATCACTGTTCACGATCTTAAAAATCCGTTAAATACAATTCAAGGTGTTACAGAGATGATGAAAGAGTATGAGTTAGATAATGAAGAAAATTCTACAATGTTAGAAGTAATTTCTCGTTCTTCAAAATCGATGTTATCTTTGATTAATGATTTTCTTGAGTCCTCCAAAATTGAGAATGAAGATTTTGTACTTAATAAAAATAATGTCCAGTTTGGGTTAGTTTTATCAAATGTACTTCATGATCTTCAAAGTTTAGCGTTACAGAAAAATCAGACAATTGAGCTTAATATAATATCAGATCCGGTTATTTCTTCTGAGGAATATTATTTGCAGAAAATAATTCAGAATTTGGTTGGAAATTCAATTAAATATTCAGAAATGAATAAAAGAATTATTGTGGAACTAAATAAAAATGGAAATTTTGCACTTTTTACAGTTTCTGATGAAGGGCAGGGCTTTTCAGAACAAGATAAAGCCAAACTTTTTGAAAGATTTAATAAACTTTCGGCAAAACCAACTGCAAATGAAAGTTCTTCGGGTTTGGGTTTGTTTATTGTGAAAAAGTTAGTTGATTTACATAATGGAAAGATATGGTTAGAAAGTAAAAAAGGAGAAGGAAGTAAATTCTTCGTTCAAATACCAATTGCATCATAAAAGTGAAGGAAAATGAAATTCAAATAATTTAATTATTTGATGAAAAAAGTTCATCTGTTTAATTTTAGCCAATCACAAAATTCCCACCTTAAATAATCACTTAAATAATCATTAAAAAATCACAAAATTATTGGCACTTCTTTTGACTATAAAGACAAAAAATGGTCATTAAAATGTCAAACAATATAAATTTATTAGCCAAAACACTCGATTACTCTTCATTGCAACAAAAAGTAATTGGGAAAAACATCGCAAACGTAACTACTGTCGGATACCAACGAGAAGAAGTTAGTTTTCGGAATGAACTTCAGAATGCATCTGGAAATAAGCTCAAAGTTACTAATTCTAGACATATTATGAATGGTGAAGAAGTTTTGGGAGAAGGAAGCGATTTGATTGTAACTCAAGATAAATCAAAAGAAATGGTTTCGGGTTTTAACAACGTTGATATTGACCAAGAAATGGCAAATTTAGCCAAAAACAACATAATGTTCAGATTCGCTTCTAAAAGACTTAATGGAATTTTTCAGGATTTACAAATGGTAATACGAGGTGGCAGATAATGGAAATTGGACCTAAATTCTCGTCTTTCAACATAATTGCAAAAGGAATGCGAATCCAAAAGAAAAGAATGGATTTGGTAGCCGAAAATATTGCAAACACTGAAACCACTAAAACTGAAAAAGGAATTCCATATCAAAGAAAATTCTTAACAGTTTCGGCAAAAGATTTTCAATATGGTACTGAAGAAACAAATATTAAGACAATCAATCTTACAAAGAGCAAAAATCATCATCTTCCCAAAATGAGCGGGATAAATAATTCAAATTTTGATTCTGAAATTTCGCTCGAAACAAAAACTGACGAATCAATGGGCGATTTAGTTTATATGCCCGAACATCCAGATGCAGATGAAAATGGATATTTGCAACGACCAAATGTAAATATTGTTACTGAAATGGTCGATATGATTGCTGCAACACGTGGTTTCGAGGCAAATGTAACAGCTTTTAATGGTGCAAAACAAATAGCAAAAGATTCTTTGGAGATATAAAATGGCAATCGGAATTAATACAATCGGAAATTACAACCCTTATGTTGCAAGAACTGTAAATCCAAGCTCAGTTCAACCATCAACAAAATTACAACAAGTGGTTGATGAAGTGAAAATCAACAAAGAAGCTGCAAATAACGCAATGACAATAAAGGAAAAAGAATTCTTTTCGCAACTTTATCCGAACGATAAGTTGGTAATGGATTACCATTTTTACCGAAAAAGTGGCGAAATGTCAGGAGTTTCTGTTGGATCACTTTTAGATAGAAGAGGTTAACAATGAAAATTGGTATGATAAATCAACTAGGATTTGGAAACGAACTAAGTAATATTCAAAATAAACAAAATGTTAATGAAACTGGTTTTGGTAACTTACTAAAAGGTTTTGTTAGTGAAGTGAATAATCAGCAACTTGAAGTTGGAAAAGCAACTGAAGATTATATTCAAGGAAAAAATGATGTTGAACTTCACGAAGTGATGATTGCAGCTGAAAAAGCAAAAACAAGCCTTCAATTGTTAACTGAAATCAGAAATAAATCAATTGATATGTACAAAGAATTAATTAGGATGCAATAATGGCAGAGAATAAATCACCACTACCAGATATGCTTGGAATTTTCAACAAGCTGAGTATTCAACAAAGAATGGTTATCACGGCAATTATTGTTGTTACTTTCATTCTTGTCGGGTTCGTACTTTATCTTTTCAATCAAACAAATTACGCAACATTATACTCAAATCTAGAAAGTGAAGATGCTTCAGAAATTGTTGATTACTTAAATTCGCAAAAAATAGAATTTCAATTGACGGACAACGGAACCACTATTCAAGTTCCACAAGAAAAAGTTTATGAAATAAGATTAATGCTTGCTGGACGTGGAATCCCAAATTCTGGAGTTATTGGCTATGAAATATTTGATAACAATAATCTTGGAATGTCAGATTTTATGCAGAAATTGAATTACAAAAGAGCACTTGAAGGAGAATTATCCAAAACAATTTCTGAAGGACAAGGAATTAAAAGTGCTCGAGTTCAAATTGTAATTCCAGAAAAAAGCGTATTCAAAGATGAGCAAAAAGAGGCAACGGCTTCAATAGTACTTACACTTTCTGGCAATTATGATATAAATAAATCGACGATAAATGCAATACAACACCTTGTAGCTGGAAGTGTTGAAGGATTGAAACCAGGAAATGTAACTATAATTGACACAAAAGGTAATCTTCTTTCACAAAAATTTGACGAAAGTCCAATTGCACTATCAGAATCAAAACAATATGAAACAAAGCGAAATCTTGAACAATATCTTACTTCAAAAGCTCAATCCTTGCTTGACAATGTTTTGGGTTACGGAAATTCAATAGTAAAAGTAAATGCTGATATTGATTTTAAACAAATTGAAAGAACATCAGAAATTGTTGATCCTGAATCGCAAACTGCAATTAGCGAGCAAACAATAAAAACCGCCAATGCTGGTACATCTATTAGCGATTCTTCGGCGGCAAATACTGAAAATACGATTACGAATTATGAACTTAGTAAATCTATTGAAAAAATTATGGAAGGTTCTGGCGTAATAAAAAGAGCTACAATTGCAGTTGTTGTAAATGGTAAAAAAGTTGAGAAAAAAGAAGGAGACAAAATTACTACAATAGTAGAACCTCGTTCAGAAGGGGAAATAGAAAATTTAAAAACACTTGTAATGCAATCAGTAGGTTTTGATGCTACTCGAAATGATGTAATTTCAATTGTAAGCATTCCATTCGAAAATCAATTATTAGACGAACAAGTAAGCGAAGCCACACCATTGGGAGATATGGATAGTATTTCAAGAATGGTTATGATGATTTTGGGTGTAGTCGCATCGATATTTTTATTGAAAGGTTTACTCAAAAAACTTAAAAATGAACGAATAGAAATTGGTTTCGGAAATGGTGAATTTGTAGAAAGTTCATTTTCTTCTATTCCAGGGTTAATTAGCGGAAATGCTGGAGCGTTATCATCAGGCGGTGGCGGAGTGCCTCTTCTCGGACAAAATGCTACTTATCAAGAAGGGGAAAGTGGAGTTCAACTTGCAAAAAAAATTCCCGCCAAGAAAAGAAAAGCTATGATGGAAGTTGGAGATATTGAAGATGAAATTACAGATGAAGCATTACAAAAGAAAGTAAGAAGAGAAAGAATACAAAATTACGTTCAGAAAAATCCAACCGAAGCAGCAAAATTGATCAATTCGTGGTTGAGAGAGGATGAATATTAATGGCAAAACATAACATTAAATTTGAAGACTTAAAAGGGACTCAAAAAGCCGCACTTATGATGATTGCAATATCTGCAGAATCAGCTGCTTTTATTGTTAAAAATTTAGAACCAGATGTTGTAGAAGTGATTTCGGCTGAAATATCGCAAGTACGTAATGTCCCATCAGATGTTGTTGATCAAGTTATGGATGAATACTACAACATGATTACAGCCAACGAATACGTTATTGAAGGTGGTTTGGAATACGCCCAAGCTATTTTGGAAAAAAGTTTTGGAATGGCAAAGGCAATGGAAATTATCGAAAAGGTGAAAAGCATTACAACTTTACACGGTTTTGACGTGCTAAAAAAGGCTGATTCCCAACAATTGGTTAATTTCCTTCAGAAAGAACATCCACAAACAATCGCATTAATACTATCTCACCTTCCACCAGATCAAACTGCGGATGCAATTAAAGAATTGAATGAAGAAATTCGCGGCGATGTTATTTATAGAATTGCTAAACTCGGGAAAATTTCTCCGCAAATTCTTAAACAAATTGAAAAAGTAGTTGATGAAATGGCGGGATTGCAAATTAATCAGCAAATGAGCAAACTTGGTGGACCAAAAACAGTTGCCACCATTCTTAATAGAACATCAGTAGCGATGAATAAAGAAGTAATTGCATCAATTGAAGAAAAAGACGAAGAATTAGCTGCAGAAATTAAGAGATTAATGTTCTTGTTTGATGACATTATTCATCTACAAGATAAAGACATACAGAAAATTCTTAAAGAAGTTGATAGAAAAGATTTGGCTCTTTCGCTCAAAATTGCTGACGAAAATGTTCAGGATAAGATTTTCTCAAATATGTCTGAAAGAGCAGCTGACCTATTGAAAGAAGAATTGCAATTTATGGGACCAGTAAAACTAAAAGAAGTAGAAGGAGCGCAAGCTCGAGTAGTTGATATTATTAAAATGCTTGAAGAACAAGAAGAAATTACAATCAACTTTAAAGGTGGAGCCGAAGAAGTTTATGTCTGATGTGCTTAAACTAAATATCAAATCCAAAAAGTTAAAAATTGTTTCAGATAAGCAGTTGAATCAATCAATTATTGAAAAACTTGATGAAGATACGCTTGAGCAAAAATTGCAAATGGCATATCAAAAAGGTTTTGAAGACGGATCTAAGCAAGGCTCTGAAGAAAAAGAAACTTTCTATGAGAATATTTTGTACGAAAAAAATCAAGAGTTTTTCCAAATATTATCCGAAATGGAAAATAAGTACATCGAATTTGAGCAAGCATTCGCTAAAATTGTAATTGAAATATCAACAAAAATTGCTTCAAAAATTATTAAAAGAGAAGTTGAAATTGAGACAACGATTGAGCATTCTATGACTGAATCACTACGACAAGTGATTTCGGCAAATAAAATTATTGTAAGATTAAATCCAAAAGACAAATCATTGCTTGAATTAAAAAGAGAAGAAATTGGAGAAGGAAATAAGTTCTCTAAATTCCAATTTGAAGCTGATAATTCAATAGAGCAAGGTGGCTGCTATATTGAAACTGAATTGGGAAATGTTGATGGAAGAATATCCAAACAATTAGAAGAAATTAACCGTATTCTTGAACAAAAATTTATTGTACGAGAAGGAGATGTCAATAGCTGATTTGTACATATCAGAATTTTCAAAAGTAATTGATTCGGTTGAATTATTTAGAATGAACGGAAAAATTACTGACATTGTTGGACTTGTAATTATTTCACTTGGTCCACAAGTTTCATTGGGAGAAATCTGCAAAATAGTTGATCATAATGGAAAAGAAGTAAGTCAAGCAGAAGTTGTAGGATTCAAAGATGGAAAAGTATTGCTTATTGCATTAGGTTCAACTGAAAACATTTCGCCAAGTTGCGAAATTATTTCCACCGGAAAAAGCTTTAAAGTTGGCGTTGGCGAAGCCTTGCTTGGTAGAGTTTTAGATGGGCTTGGAAACCCGATAGACGGAAAAGGTGATATCGATTTTCAACATTTTAAGACAGTTTACGCAGAACCCCCAAATCCATTAAAAAGAAGAAGAATTGACGCACCTTTACAAACAGGCATTCGCTCAATCGATGGTTTGCTTACAGTTGGTAGTGGACAAAGAGTCGGAATTTTTGCTGGTAGCGGAGTTGGCAAAAGCGTTTTGCTTGGAATGATTGCAAAAAATACTTCAGCTGATATTTCGGTTATTGTGCTAGTTGGCGAAAGAGGAAGAGAAGTTCGGGAATTTATAGAAAGCGATTTGGGTCCCGAAGGTCTGAAAAGATCTGTTGTTGTTGTTGCCACAAGTGATAAACCAGCACTTATGAGAATCAAGGCTGCATTTATTGGTACAACAATTGCTGAATATTTCCGAGATCAAGGAAAAAATGTTGTACTTATGATGGATTCAGTAACAAGATTTGCAATGGCTCAACGCGAAATTGGTTTAACAACCGGCGAACCTCCAACAACAAAAGGTTATACTCCTTCTGTTTTTGCGATTCTTCCAAAATTATTGGAAAGAGCCGGAAATTCAGATTTGGGAAGTATAACTGGCTTTTATACTGTTTTGGTTGATGGAGATGATATGACCGAGCCAATTGCAGATGCAGTTCGTTCAATTTTAGATGGGCATATTGTCTTATCAAGAAAATTAGCAAATCGTGGACAATTTCCTGCAGTTGACACTTTGCAATCCATAAGTAGAGTAATGCCGCAAGTTGTAAGCCCCGAGCATCGCAGAAAAGCGATTGCATTTAACGAAATACTTACAACTTATAATGAAGCCGAAGATTTAATAAATATTGGTGCTTACGTAAAAGGAAGTAATCCACAAATTGACCACGCACTTTTGCAGATTTCTACACTTCGTAAATTCTTAAAACAAGATATGAATGCAAAATCAACATTTCAAGAAACTGTAGATAAACTCAATTCAATAATTCAAGAGCCAATGTTATAAAAATGGGAAAATTCAATTTTAAATATGAATCGATTAAAACGGTGAAAGAAATAATCGAAAAAAAAGCCCAAAAAGAATTGGCTGTGGTTGATAAAGCAATTACCGAAAAAATTGAAGAAATTGAACAGTTTATTGCATATAGAAAATTAGAAGAAAAGAGATTTTCTGAAAAAAAGAAAATGGTCGTTTACGAAATAAAAGAATTTGAGCGATTTATTGATGCTTCTCAAAAAAAAGAACTCGAAATGCGAAAAGAACTTGAAAATCTAAAAAAAGTAAGAATTCAGAAACAAAAAGAATTAGCTGAAAAAGGCAAAGAAGTCAAAATATTTGAAAAATTAAAAGAAAATCACGAATTGGATTTTAATAAAATGCAGAATAAAGAAGAACAAATAGAAATAGACGATATCGCAACAAAACGATTTATTAGGAACATGGAACAATGAAAAATATAATTCTCGCAGCCATTGTTTATGCAGTTGCATTTATTGCAGTAACTGGGATTCTGATTTTACTAAACTATCAGTACAAAAACATTTTTGCATTCGATTTTAGTCCGCGGGAAGTTAAAAAGGTTGTTACAAATAAAGTAACCTTTGCTTCAAAAGATTATTCAAAAATAGAAAAATTTGTGCGTGATGAATTCAAGAAAGAGCTTTTGGACACATTGAAAAAATTGTATTTTGAAAAGAAAACTGACACAGTTCAGCAAATAGTAGTTAAAGACCCAGCGTTATTAGCAAGTTTAGATAAAGCAATCGATTCAATTCAAAAGAAAGATATTGAAATTGCGAAAGTGAAAAAACAAAACGAGGAATTAAAAAAGCAAATAAATCAAAAGCAAGAATCAAAAGAAGATTATCAGACATGGTTAAAGAAAAATTCTAAACTTTTAGATAGTATGACGCCACAAGAAGCTGCAAAAATCATTTCAAATTATTCTGATAATGTTGCAAAAGATTTAATTTTTGGTATGAAAAGTAAGCGTGCAGCGGAAATATTGAGATATATGAAGCCTGAAGCTGTTCAAAAAATAACAGGGAGATAATAATGGTACTTAATTCAATTTACTTCGAAAACATAAATGGAAATGAGCTTGTGAATTTTGCACGACCTCAGAAAATTTCAAGTGGAATGTATTTATTTTCTGATATTATAAGTGTTTACACAAACGATATGGCAAAGGTTTTTCCGCAAGCAAATGTTTTGGGTGCGAAATCAATTTCAAATCTAAAAGCAAATACTGATGAATTACTTAATATTTCCGTTAAAAAAATGGATAATTTGCTTGGATTGCTCCAAAATCTAAAGTTGAATCTACAAACTGATTCTTTGCCAGAAAAGACAGAAAATATAAATATTAATCAAAGTCAGAATCAAACTATTTTGAAAGTAAATGAACAAAATTTAAGTGATATTTTGCCAAAAATTCTTAGAACTTTAGATATCAAGCCAAATAGCAAAATTGCAAACCAAATTAAATCTGCAATTGAAAAAGGCGAAAAAATTGATTTAGAAGTTGAAGTTAACGGAGAAAAAGTAAATTTGATAAGCATTTTGCCACTAATTTTTCAAGCAAAACCAAAAAACAATTTCTCGGAAAAAATTACTAAAAATGAGATTGGTAATTCGGAATTAACCAAGAATACAGAAGACACAATTTTGATTGAAGCAAATGTAAACTCTACTTTCCCCGATTTAACGAAAAACGTTGAAAAAATAATTAACTCTGATGTGGAATTGGCGAAAAATGGCGATTCCCAAAACTCGGAAATTGCTACTTATGCGATAAAATATTCGATTTCTGATTTGCAAAATATTGCTGGTGATTTGAAGAAGATTGATGCTTTTACAAATACTTTTTCGGCTGAAATAGCTCAAGTTGAAAAGCCATTAATTCTTAAAACTTCACAAATTGAGAAAAAAGTTGATGATTTCAGTTTTACAAAGCCAAGTAAAATTCAATTAAATGGATTAGAACCACAACAAATTGTAAAAAATTATGATTATAAATATCAGTTCCAAGATTTTAGCAATTCTGAAAACGTAAATATCCAAACAACTGAAATGTTGAAAACTGGAATTTCAGAAATTAAGGAAAATCTTAGTTCGGTTTTATCGCAAATCCAGAGTGGAAAAATTTTACAATCTGATGTTCAGAATGCGATTGATAAATTTACCAAAATGCTGCAAGATATTGAGAATTCAACAAATATCGCTCCAGAAAATGGGAAAATTACGGTTGAGATTAAATCAATTTTAGCAAGTCTTGATAATTTGAATAAAACAATTCAAACAAAAGTAAATGAAAGTGCGAAAGCCGAAAATTCTGCGAAAAAGCCAATTTTGGTGGAAAATCAGAAAATGGAGACAAGCGAAAATTCTACAAAACAAAGTGTTTTTGGAAAAGTAGTTCAGACAGAAAAATTAGCGAAAAATTCATCAAACGAAACGAAACTCGAAATTAACGGAAAAGGGAAAAATGAAATTCATTTGAGTGAAAAACAAGAAAAAAATGTGTTGGAAAATTTGGTGAAAAATGTTGTTCGCAAAGTGGAAGTTTTGAATGAAGAAATAACAAAATCAATTGAAAATCAGCCGAAAGTTGAAAAGCAATTGCTATTTGATTCTGATGTAAAGAAATCTGAAAATCAGGTTGTGTCTTCAGAAAAAGTAGAAATAAATCCGATTAATTTTGAGCAAAAGTCTATAAATAGCCAATTTAAGCAAAATCAACAAGACCCACCAACAAGCCAATCATTTGGGAAATCTGAAAATGAAATTTCAGTTGTAAAAAATCAATCGGAATTTAAACAAGCAGTAGATGAAATTTCAAATTCAAGTTTACAGCATAATCCAAATTTGAAAGAATTTGTGGTTAAAACAAATTTGATTGAGTCTTTGAAAGAAATCCCAAAAGCTGATATTATGAAAAATGTGGCTGAATTCATTCAAACAAAGGAAAAAAGTAGTATTGTTTTACAATTGCAACCAGAAAATCTTGGAAAAATAAAACTTGCGATGGAAGTTGTGAATGATGTTGTAAAAGCAAGCGTAGCAGTTGAAAATGATTCAGTAAAACAAATGCTCGAGAGTAATTTGCCAGAATTGCAACTTCAAATGGCAAAAGCTGGCATAAATCTTGGTCAAGTAAACATAACTCTTAACCAAAATACAAACTCAAAATTTGGAAAAATGGCTGAAAGAGAGAATAAAAAATACAATAACATAAAAGAAGATGTGATTGAAACAGAAAATCAAAACATATCGAAACGTTCTTTTGGTTATAATACTTATGAATATTTAGCGTGAGAAAAAAATGGTTTACGATGTAACAAATTATATTGGATATAAAGATGCATATCAACCAGAACCTGGGAAATCTGAATTAGGAAAAGAAGATTTTTTAAGATTAATGACTGAGCAGTTGAAGTATCAAGATCCAATGAACCCAATGGATTCTTCGGCTTTTACAGCACAATTAGCTCAATTTAGTTCTCTCGAACAATTGACTAATATGAGTGGTATGCTTGAGCAAAGTGTAAATGCTAACTATATGTTAATACAATCTGTAAATAATACAATGTCCGCCAATTTAATTGGGATGGAAGTTAAAGTTGGAAATGAAAATATAACGTACAACGGACAAGAAAGTGTAAATCTTGGATATACTTTGCCCGCAGAATCTTCGGATGTTACTATAAAAATATACGATGAAAGTGGAAATTTGGTACGTACTGTTGATGATTTAGGAAAAACAAAAGGGACGCACAAATTCACTTGGGATTTTACAGATGACAACGGAAATAATTTAGCAATGGGAAAATATTCATTCAAAGTTGAAGCAAAGGCGATGAATGGTGTAGATGATTTATCAGTTGAAGCATATCAAGTTGGCATAATAGAATCAATAAAATTCGGAGCAAATGGTGCTGTGCTGACTGTAAATGGAGTTGAAGTAGCGCTTGCTGATATTCTTGAAATTCTACAACCTTCTGAAGATGGCAAAACAGATAAATACTTAAATAAAGAATTAACTAATTTACAAAACATATTAAACGGAGGAATAAGTGGCTAACTTTATAAACGGAGTTCAAGTCCCGTTTATACCAATAGAACGGAAGCAGGAAAACACTCAGCAGCAAAGTGTTAAGCAAAATTCCCAATTCGGTTCGATTTTCCAACGGGAGCTTGAAAAACTCAAATTCTCAAAACATGCTGCACAACGATTAGAAACGCGGGATATTTCCTTGTCTGAAACAGAAATTACGAAACTTGCAGAAGCTGTAGAAAAAGCCGAATTAAAAGGTTCGAAAGATTCATTGGTAATGATGAATAACACTGCCTTCATCATAAATGTACCAAATCGGACGGTGGTAACGGCAATGCCAATTTCACCAGAAGAAGAAAATGTTTTTACAAACATCGACAGTGTAGTATTTGCACAATAGAAAAATAATTAACTAAATATCACGGGCTGGACCTTCAGAGGACGCCCAAAGATTCAACCGAATGACAGAGGTTGAATCGAAATCAAAAAAAAGGAGACTAAAATGTCACTAATAAACTCATTATTCTCAGGCGTATCTGGGTTACGAAATCACCAAACTATGATGGACGTAGTTGGTAATAATATTGCAAATGTAAACTCAATTGGTTACAAAGGATCAAGAGTAACTTTTGCAGATGCATTCAATCAAGTTCTTCGTTATGGTTCCAATTCAACAACAAATTCAGGCGGAACAAATACATTTCAACTTGGTCTTGGAATGAAAATTAATTCAATTGATAGAAATTGGTCACAAGGGACATTTGAAGGAACAGGCATTACAACAGATTTAGCATTAGAAGGCGATGGTTTGTTTGTATTAGAAAATAACGGAGAAAAATTCTATTCACGAGCTGGAGCATTTGTATTTGATTCTGATGGGAAATTGGTAAATCCACAAAATGGTGCGATAGTTCAAGGAAAAGTAGCTACAGCAGACGGCGTTGTACCGCCTGGAAATAATTTAGAAGACATTCAAATTGACACACAAATGAAATTGCCTGCAGTTGGAACATCTGAAGTAACTTGGGGTGGAAATTTGCAAAGTGCTTCTACATTAACCAGAAGTGAAGACTTTATAGAAAATGGGAACTTGAATTCAGCAATGGCAGTTGGTGAAAGTGTAACAGATACAAACACAGTTTATGATAATTGGGGAAGGAAATACACTTTTACAGTAACTTATGAAAAAACTGCAGCAGATACTTACAATTTAACTTATAATTTAGCCAATTCTGATGGAAATCCAGTTGTCGCAGCCACGACTGTTGAAGCAGTTTTTGATGCTTCTGGAAATTTAAGTACAATAAATGGAGCAGCAGCCGCGCCAATTAATATAAATTCATCTACAGAAGGAATTAATTTTGATTTTGATCCGACTTCAGTTACACAAACATCAAGTTCAAATACATTGAGTTCAACGGTAGATGAAAATCGTGACCCAACTATTATTTCAGGAACTGTTACAATTTACGATTCATTGGGAACGAGCCATTCTCTTACAATTCAATTCACTAAAACAAGTGCAAATAATTGGTATTGGAAAGCATCAGTGCCAAGTTCAAGTGGAACTTTAACAGATACAAGTGGCTCTATTCAATTTGATACTGATGGTTCTATTTTGTCAATTTCACCAAGTACACCAACTGTGCATTTTAATCCAACAGGTGGTGCAAGTGGACAAGATGTAGTTCTCAATTTTGGGAAAATAGGAGGTTTTGATGGAATTACTCAAACTTCTTCAGATTCAGTAGTTTCGGCATTAACTCAAGATGGTTCTGCTTCGGCAAATTTATCCAATATTAACATTGATCAATATGGAAATATAGTTGGTGTTTTTACAAATGGACAATCTCAAAAATTAGCACAAATCCTACTTGCAACCTTTAATAACACAAACGGACTTGTAAGTGTGGGTGATAATATGTACTCAATTTCTGCAAATGCTGGAGAACCACTTGTAGGCGAGCCTGGGCAATCAACAGGAACAACGATTCAATCTGGTGCTTTGGAACAATCAAATGTAGATTTATCTGAAGAATTTACAAAAATGATTGTTGCACAACGTGGATTTCAAGCAAATGCTCGAGTTGTAACTGTTTCTGATTCATTACTTCAAGAAGTTACAAATTTAGTTAGATAAGTAAAATAAATATTGAAATGGGCTTTCTTTAATTATTTGAATAACATATACTTTAAGGGATTTCTTACGAAATCCCTTTTTTTTAACCAGTCAAAGCAATAGTAAATATTAAAACAATAACTGATTATCATTTTAATAATATCTGTTTAATAATAAATCCCAATAAAATTGAATTTTTAGAGTAAAATACAAACAATTTTGAAAATTATTTTCTGGTATGATTTCTGAATAAATAAACACTATGTTTATTTATTCATTCGAAATATTAGATAATTTAATTGTTTTCATCTACTTTGCGGTGGTTTTGCTGATTGGTTTATTTTTTTCCAAACGAGAAAAAAACACGGCGGAAGATTATTTTCTTGCTAATAGAAATATGGGATGGATTGCAATTGGATTTTCAATCTTTGCAACCAATATTTCAAGTGAACATTTAGTTGGTTTGGCTGGTGCTGGTGTTCAAAGAGGAATTGCTGTGGGACATTTTGAATGGCTTGCAATTATTTTTATTTTAGTTTTAGCATGGATTTTTACACCGCTTTTCTTTAAATCACAAGTAGTTACAATTCCAGAATTGATAGGCCAAAAATTTGGAATAACAGTACAGAGAGTATTTTCTGGATTGTCAATTTTTACATATATTTTTACTAAAATTGCCATCACTTTATTCGCTGGCGGAATTTTGCTAAATCAGATTTTAGGTTGGAATTTTGGCACAACAATAATAATTCTACTTCTTTTTACTGGACTTTATACGATTGTAGGCGGTTTAAGGTCAGTAATGCTTACACAGATTTTTCAAGCAATAGTGATTATTGCTGGTGGAATTTTTGTTTTTGCTTTTGGAATTTATGAAATTGGCGGAATTAGCGTTTTGTCTGAAAAAATTCCAAATACACATTGGGAAATTTTTAAGCCATTAAATGATCCCGATTTTCCATGGTTGGGAATTTTGTTTGGTGCTCCAATTTTAGCTGCTTGGTATTGGTGGGCAGACCAATATATTGTTCAACGAGTGTTGGCGGCAAAAGATGAACAAAATGGAAAAAAAGGAGTTTTATTTAGTGCTGGATTGAAATTTTTCCCTTTCATTTTTCTTATTATACCTGGTTTATTTGTGCTAAGTCTAAATAAAAATATAGATGGAAATTCTGTTTATCCATTCATTTTTGAAAGTAATATTTTACCAATGGGAATAAAAGGGCTAGTCATAAGTGGATTTTTTGCTGCAATAATGTCTTCATTAGCAAGTGCATTTAATTCAACAGCAACTTTAATTGCTTACGATTTCTTTAAATCGAAAGACAACAATTTAAGCGATGAACGATTAATTTTGATAGGAAGATTATCAACCATTTTTATTGTATTCTTTTCAATACTTTTTATTCCAATACTAAATTCATTAAATAATGGTATTTATGTCAATTTACAAAGTTTACAAGCATATATAAGTCCACCAATAGTTGTAATATTTCTTTTAGGGTTATTTTGGAAAAAAGCAAGTTCAACATCCACAATAGTAACACTATTAGTTGGAGAAGCACTTGGAATGCTTAGAATTTTATATGATTTTGGCTTTTTGCATATCGATAATACATCTTTTTTAAATGTATTTTTTGAGATTAATTACCTTTATTTTGCAACATTTTTATTCATTATTTCTTCAGCAGTTTTTGGGATAATTTCTGTTTTTGTTAAAAATAAATTAGAAAAACCAATCTCAGAAAATGCCGATTATTTAATAACCATTAATAAAATTAACAACTAACTAATTACAAACAAAAAGGAGACACCAGATGAAAAAATTTAACTTTCTTTTCGTCTTTTTGTTCTTAACAACTATCTTGTTCGCTCAAACAAGTGTTGTAGAAACATTTGAAGATCCACAAGACACAACTTATTGGGAACCAGGGCATGCTTATAGTTCTGACCCAACATTAGCTTACACTAATTTCACATATCAAAACACAACTGCTCAAGTTGGAAATGCTTTGAAAGTTGATTGGGGAACACAAAATAGTGAAGGTTGGGGTGGTTATGCTAACTTTGCCCACCTTGCCCCAGGATGGGAAGTATATGATTTTAGTGATTATGACTCAATTTCATTTTGGGTTTACACTGAAACCCCAAGTACTTTACCAGGAAGAGTTCACTTAAGATTTAATCTTTGGGATGTTTCTGAAGTTGATGACTCAACAACCGACATTACCCAATGTGAATATTATTATTCATTCCATTATGCAGTTGTTGACGCCGCACCAGGCTGGCAACAAATTAAAATACCTTTAGAAGCCGATCCAAACTTTTGGAGTGGTGAAGGTTTTAACAGAACGGGATGGGTTGGTATTAGCGGTAACAACACTCTCGACAAAGATCAAATTAAAGGATTTACATTTGAATTTTCTATGAGCGGAGCTGGCGAAGGCGATGCTGCATCTGGTACCGTAATTTTTGACCAAGTAGAATTATTTGGCGTTGCCGAAAAACCTTGGTTAATTTTTAATGGTAAAACTGTAGATTTAACTTTTTCTCAATTCACTTGGGGACAATCACAACTTGCTATTGAAGTAGGAGCTGGCGAAGATCCTGCTTTAAATGCTCTTGTTTGGACTCAAGGAGATGAATGGGGAAATGGTTGGAGCGGTGCTGGTTGGAATATTGATCCAAGTCACGATTTAGCTTTCCGCTGGCCATTTGATTCATTAAAACTTAAAATGAAAGTTGAAGAAGGTGTTAATAGCCCAATTCATTTTCAATTTGAAAGCGGGGCAGATGGAAAAGTATCTTATTATAAAGATGTAATTGCAGATAATCAATGGCATGAATATTCAATTGCTTTGGCTGATTTTACGAATGAAGATGGAACTACAAACTTCAATCCTGAAAATATTAGCGTTTTCCAAATGATGGGACATGCTAATGCAGTTGCAGGGAAGAAAATTTATTATGAACATATCTGGACAGGTAATCCCGACATAGATGTTATTCCTCCTGCGGCACCACAAGGTTTAACAGTAATTCAAGGTTCTTATCAAAACTTAGTAACATGGATTGATGTTCCTGGTGAAGATGGTGAAGTTTATCAAATATATTATAGTTTCGACCCTATTACTGATCTTAATGCACCAAATCTTGAAGTTGTTTCAACAAAAGTTACTGGTGGCGAACAAATTATTACACATGTTTTGCGTGCCCCATCAACAGACCAAGATGTAACATATTATTATGCAGTAACATGTACTGACGCTGCTGGAAACGTAAGTGAAATTTCTGCTTCTGGAGCAATTACAAATACAGCAGAAGGAGTTCCTCCAATTCACCCAGAAATGCCAACAGGTTTTGCAGTTGATGGTGATGTGAGCGAATGGAGTGATTTAATGAGTTTCAGAATGTTCCCTTCAGATGGAAGTGGTACAGTTGTAAACAACACTACAATTGATGGAGATGCTGACCTTTCAGTTTATACTTGGGTTGCAATGGACGAAAATTACATCTATTTCGCAGCTGATGTTGAAGATGATATCATTTCAACTGACACAACAATTGCAAGTTATCTACAAGATTCACCAGATTTGTTCATTGGTTTATATGATGCACACGGTGCTTCGCATACTTCATATCAAGGAGGTGACGAACCAGATGTTCACATCAGATTCAATGTAAACCAAATTTGGCTAGATAACGGCGGAGTAGTACTTGCACCAGTTGGAGCAGATTATAATTGGACAAACACATTCCCAACGGGATATAATGTTGAAGGGAAAATTTCACTTGATGCATTAGGTGAAATTTCAGATTGGCATCGATTTGACCCAGTAATTGGGAATAGAATTCCTATTGAATTTTGCATTAATGATGCTGATGCAACAGGCGAAAGAGAAGGAATTCTTACATATTCAGTAAATAACCAAGATCAAGCATGGCAAGATGTAACAAGATGGTCATATACTTGGATTGGTAATGAAATGGTAGGTGTAGCAACTCAAAATCAAAATCCAACTGAATATGTTTTAAATCAAAACTATCCAAACCCATTTAACCCAAGTACAACAATTAATTATTTCATTCCAAATTCTGGTTTAACTACAATAAAAATATATAACCTACTCGGACAAGAAGTAATGACATTGGTAAATCAAGTTCAAAATTCCGGTTCATATAGCGTAACTTTTGATGCAAGCCACTTAACAAGCGGTGTTTATATGTATCAATTACAATCCGGAAATGCTTCAATCACTAAAAAGATGATGCTCTTAAAATAATATATTATGGTTAGAGATGCCACTTAAAAGTGGCATCTCTTTTTTTATCCGAAATTGAAAAACGGTAAAATTATGCAAATGAAAATATTTATACTTTTAACAACGATATTTTTTTCAATATCTAACATATTTGCAGGCGAAACGGGTAAGATATCTGGTTATATTACAGATAGCCAAACGGGGGAAAAAATTTTCGGAGCAAATATCGTTATTGAAGGAACTCACTACGGTGCAGCAGCTGATATTGATGGATATTATTTCATCAATAATATTCCACCTGGGAAATATAATTTAATTGTAAGCTACGTAGGTTATGCAAAAACAGTAATTAGGGATGTAATTGTAAAAATTGATTTAACAACAAAAGTAAATGTTAAGCTAACTTCAACAGAAATATCATTAGGTCAAGATGTTGTAGTAACTGCGGAAAGACCACTTGTTACAAAGGATTTAACATCGAGTAAAAGCTCCGTTTCATCTGAAGAAATAAAAATGATGCCTGTTGAAAATTTAGACCAAGTAGTAAATTTGCAAGCTGGTGTTGTAGCTGGTCACTTCCGTGGTGGTCGTTCCGGCGAAGTTGCATATTTAATAGATGGAATTCCTGTTAATGATGCCTATAACGGAAGCCGCTCGGTTCAAGTTGAAAACGATGCTATTCGCGAACTTGAGGTAATCAGTGGAACTTTTAATGCTGAATATGGTCAAGCAATGTCAGGTGTTGTTAACATTGTAACACAAGAAGGTGGTGAAAATTTTAATTTTACTGCTAAAGCTTATTTGGGGACTTCCTATACAAAAGATACAGATATTTTTTATCATCTTGATGAATTTGGTTCTAATCTTGTTCAAGACTATAATTTTACTATAAGTGGTCCTTTGATGATAATTCCAAATCTATCATTTTTTATAAATGGAAGATATGTTGATGATGACGGTTATTTATTTGGCACAAGACATTACAATACAACCGACTTCTTCCCATTTTCCCCAACGGGCGATTCTTCCGGAGTTGCAATGAATGATGGAGTTTCATACTCTATGAATTCCAACATATCATACAATTCAAAAAGTTGGAAATTAAACTATACAATGTTTTGGAATGACTATACAAACCATTATTACGACCATTATTATAGATGGACTCCAGATGGTTTAATGAATCACTATAGACAAAATTATGTACATAATTTGAGTTTATCCATTTATCCTTCTGAAACAACTTATTCAACACTCAAATTCTCATATAATAAAAATGATTATCAAGGTTATTTGTTCGAAGATCCTTACGATTCACGATATTTGAACCCAACTCAAGGACTTGCAGTTACAGGTTACACTTTTAGAACAGGTGGTCAGCAATCTAATAGATATGAAAGATACACTAATACTTATCTTGGAATTTGGACTCTTGAATCGCAAATGAGTAAAGAGCATAAATTAAAATTTGGTTTAGAAGGCAGATATTACGAATTGTTTGACCATGGTATGACAATGATAAACTTAACCGAAGGTGAAGTTGATGATCACGGAAATGAAATCTTCACTTTAGGCTACAGACAACCAGGAGCCGCTGGGAACCAATCCTACAAGAAAAATCCATATTCATTCTCTGCTTATTTACAAGATAAAATGGAATATGATATAATGATAATAAATGCTGGTGTTCGTTTTGATTATTTTAATTCGAATACAACACTTCCTGCCGACTTAAGAAATCCATATCAATATGATATAGATTTAACAGATAATACAAGTATTAACGGAAATCCAAATTTTCCAGGTGCTGGAAAGGTAGTTGATGCCGAAGCAAAATATCAAATAAGTCCACGTCTCGGATTTTCATTCCCAATTTCAGATGAAGGAGCTATTTATTTTTCTTATGGTCACTTCTTCCAACTACCAGAATTCCAATATCTATATTTGAATAAAGAATATATTGTAACAGCAGGGCAATCACTTTCATCAACAATTGGTAATCCAAATCTTGATGCACAAAAAACCGTTAAATATGAACTAGGTTTACAACAAGTACTTTTTCCAAATGTTGGAGCAAAACTATCAGTTTACTATAGTGATATCCGAAATTTACTTGGAATGGAAATCATTAATACTTACGAAGGTTTTAAATATGCTCGTTATATCAACAAAGACTATGGAAACGTAAAAGGTTTTATTGTTAGTATCGAAAAACGATTTGCTGATTACTTTGGTGGAAGAATAGATTACACTTTTCAACTTGCCGAAGGAAATTCATCTGATCCTATGACAGTATTTTATGATAATCAAACT
This sequence comes from Melioribacter roseus, assembly GCA_020722065.1. Taxonomy (GTDB): domain Bacteria; phylum Bacteroidota; class Ignavibacteria; order Ignavibacteriales; family Melioribacteraceae; genus WGAL01. The sequence goes on along the minus strand of DYLK01000012.1, from coordinate 38,773 downwards.
GACCCACCAGTTGAAACGGAAAAAAGAGTTGTCCCTTTAGATTGGGACCAAAATCACACACTAAATATTAATCTAAATGTTGGTGAACCTGGTGATTGGTCAGTTGGCTTGGTATATAGTTTTGGCTCAGGTACTCCATATACCGAAGACATAACATGGTCAAACGGAGTTCGTTTCATTAACGGTTCAACAAAACCACAATATCATAATGTTGACTTAAAAGCTGATAAATACTTTGATCTTTTCGGAATCGATTTACATACTTATCTACTTGTTTATAATGTTTTAGATATTCGAAACGAAGTTGGTGTTTATTCATCAACAGGCAGAGCAACAAACGACTTAAATACACAATACGCCGGAGATATTTTCGGACTTAACACAATACAAGATTATATTAACAACCCGCAAATGTATTCCGCACCACGACAAATTCGTCTTGGTTTAAGTTTCGGTTTATAATAGCTGAGTTTGGAGGATTAATGTTTAGAAAATTAATGTTTTTATTTGCCATTTTATTTTCGGTTCAGGTTTTAGCTCAAACACAGCAAACCACATTATATCGAGAAGACGAACTTGGCAATATTCAATATCGTAGAGAAGGAATTATGGATGGAAACCAAATTCGTACCCTTTTTTACAATAATGGAGAAGTTGGTCAATGGCCTTATCAACCTTCTGGCGAATGGCCAAAAGGAACTGGACATAGTTATTTGGATGGTGTTGCATTATTAATTGTTTCACAAATAAATACACAAGGTGGTGTCGTTCATTCACTTGCAACTTCATATCGTGAATGGATGGATAGAGATCCTGTAACTGGACAAATCTGGGGACTTGAACCGCTACCAGGTTATGCTGCATTAAGTTCTGAAAGACCATCAATAAGTAACAACCCCAGCACTTGGCCCAGCACTTGGCCTCGTGCATTAGATTTAGGCACAGAATGGGACGGTTATTGGTTTGGATATTTCGGTCGCGGAGTAATGAATGCAGATGTAGAAACATTCTTCGTTATGGATGATTCAAAAGACGGTGAATTTACACGTCCACCATATAATTTTTATCCTATTTCATCAGATTCTACCCGAAACGGAATGGGTTTGCGTGTGGAAGTACGTGGATTTCAATGGTCTCATGTTTTAGCTGAAGATATTATTTTTTGGCATTATGATGTGATAAATATTTCTGAGTATGATAGGGATACAACCTATTTTGGTTTTTATACTGATACTGGAGTTGGTGGAACAAGTGATAGTGGAGATGATTGTGCCTCGTTCGATAGAACTATTGACTTAGCTTATGCATTTGATGAAGATGGAATTGGTAGTCCAGGTTCATACCAAACTGGTATGTATGGATATGCTTATCTTGAAAGTCCCGGAAATCCTTATGACGGTTTGAATAACGATGAAGATACTGACATAAATGGCGTTCCTATGATTGATGAAAGAAGAGATGATTTTATAGATAATGACGGCGATTGGATACCATTTTCAGACTTGAATGGAAATGGAACTTGGGATGCTGATCAAAATGAACCTTTAAATAATGACGTTGGTATTGATGGAGTTGGACCTTTTGACTTACAATATATCAATCCTGATGAAGGTGAAGGAGACGGATTACCATCACGAAGTGAAACAAGTGGTGAACCAAATTTTGATATTACAGATAAAGATGAATCAGATCAAATCGGCTTAACCGCTATCTCAATTTATCGTTTAGGAGATGGTGGGACAGGCGGTGGTTGGCCTAAGGATGATGAAAGCATGTGGTTAAAAATGCAAGCCGAAAATTTTGACACATCACTTCAAAGGGCAAATATTAGTATGGTATTTGATTCTGGTGTATTCCCATTAAAGAGTGAAGAACGCGAAAGATTTTCGATGGCTTTAGTTTTTGGTGATAATTATGAAGATTTAGTATTAAACAAAGAAACTGTTCAAGAAATTTACAATGCAAACTATAATTTCTCAAAACCACCTTTTACACCAACAATGAAAGCAGTTGCAGGCGATGGAAAAGTGTTCTTATATTGGGATAAAAAAGCCGAAGAATCCCGCGATCCATTTTTGGGATTTGAAAATAACGACCCAACACAAGGATTTAAAAAAGACTTTGAAGGATACTTGGTTTATAGAAGTAGAGAAGCTGAGTTTAATGATATTAAAGTAATTACCGATTCAAAAGGAAATAAAAAATATTGGAAACCAATAGCTCAATTCGATTTAGCTGATTCAATTTCAGGACCAGACCCAATTGGTATTAACGGCGCTCATTTCTGGCGAGGTGAAGATAGTGGATTGCAACATTCTTATGTTGATACTGACGTAATTAATGGTGTAAAATATTACTATGCAGTAGTTTCTTATGATATGGGAGATCCATCTTATGGAACTGCTGGACTTGTTCCTTCAGAATGTACAAAAATCATTTCTGAAGATTATTCAGGGAATCTGCAATTTGTTGATATAAATTGTGCTGTTGTTGTTCCAAATGCTGCATCAATTGGATATGAAGCCCCACAAATTATAGGAGATGTTTCGAAAGTAACAGAAGGAATTGGTAGTGGAAATCTTTCAGTTACAGTTTTAAACGAAAAAGAGATTTTGGAAAACGCTCAGTACAAAGTTGAATTCACTTCTACTGGTACTTTCCCTAATTACGAAACAACTTCAAGCCGAGTAATTAGAACACTAAATTCCGAAGTTGATACAATTATTTCTAATTTCCCATCTGATCAATTCGGCGCTGATTCTTTTAGTGATCCTTTCGATGGAATGGTTGTTTCAGTCGTAAATGATACAATCGAAGTAGATTATGAAAACACACACTGGTTAGTTGGCACAAGCAATCTTTTAATGACTGTTCACAAAGATGAAACATCAACTGCAGTAAGTTATGCTTGGCCTTCTGATTATCAAATACAATTTTATGACGAACAAGTAGCTACAACTCCATTTTTTCACTTACCTGCAAATTTCTTAGTATTTAATACGACAACAGGCGATACTACTCAAGCTGAAATTTGGGATAACAACGGAGATGGAGCTCTTTCAATGGGCGATGAAATTGTAATCATTGAATATATTGGAACTACATACAAATTAACTTGGAGAATAGATTATTATGCTCCAGGTACACCAAATGTTCAACCAATGGAACCAGTAGCTGGCGATATTTTCCAAATTAAGATAAACAAACCATTCTATCAAGGTGATTATTTTACGTTTAATACTCAATCTGCAAACGTTGATAGCAAACAAGCAAAAAACGACCTAAGTAAAATTAAAGTTGTTCCAAACCCATATATTATGGCAGCAGAGTGGGAAAAACGTAACATTTATCAATCAGGAAGGGGCGAAAGAAGAATAGATTTTATTCATCTTCCAGCAGAATGCACAATTCGTATTTATACAATTAATGGTGCTTTAATTAAAACACTTTACAAAGATTATTCACCAACAGATGGAACAATGTCTTGGAATCTTTTAACAGAAGATGGTACTGAAATAGCTTTCGGTATGTACATTTATCACGTAGAAAGTCCTGGCGTTGGTGAATATATTGGCAAATTTGCAATCATTAAATAAGGTTTATTAAGATGAAAAAATTGTTATTCATATTTTTGATTTTTAGTCAGATATATATAGTTGCCCAAGAAACTAATGTTTCGAAACGAGGAACAACGGTTGCCCAATTTATGAATGTAGCTCAAGGTGCACGAGCTACTGGAATGGGCGGTGCGTTTGTTGCTGTTGCCGATGACGCTACTTCAATATTCTGGAATCCAGCTGGAATTGCTCGGTTAGAAGGAAATCACTTCGTTTTTGATCACACAAATTGGATTGCAGATTTGAAATACAATTACATTGCAACATCCTTTAATACAGGTGATTTAGGAACATTTGGAGTTAGTTTAATTATGTCTGACTACGGCGAAATGGAAGTTACAACCGTTGAAAAACCAGAAGGAACAGGCGAAAAATTCGGAGTTAAGGATATGGCATTAAGTGTTGCTTGGGCTTATAATCTAACTAAAGAATTTTCAATTGGGTTTAATCCAAAAATAATTTATCAAGGAATTTGGAATATGTCATCATATTCGTTAGCAGTAGATTTAGGTGTTCTTTATAATACACCTTTCGAAGGATTTACGCTTGGAATGGCAATAACCAATTTCGGACAAAAAGCAAAACTTTCCGGTGCAGATGCTGTAATTTTGTATGACCAAGATGAAACAACCACAGGAGATAATGGAAGAATTCCAGCAGAATTATATTCTCAAGCGTGGGATTTACCACTTGGCTTCAAATTAGGTATGTCTTATTCAAATGAATTTGATGGAATGCACGGAATTATTCTCGATGTAGATGCCGCTCATCCAAATGATGACTATGAATATTTGAATGTTGGAACTGAATACTCTTTCCGTAAAATGGTTTTCTTTAGAGCTGGTTATAAATCTCTTTTTCAAATAGATTCTGAAGAATCATTTACTTTGGGAATGGGTTTCCAATATAACGTGGATGATTTTTCAAACATTCGTTTCGACTATTCATATTTGAATTTTGGAAGGTTTAAAGATGTTCAAAAAATTTCGGTAGGTGTTAATTTTTAATGCCCTACAAATTGTTAATAGTGCTTCCTTTATTGTTAGAATTTGGTTGGGGACAGAGTTTTCTGTCCCTAAACCAAGTTGGTTATAAAAAGTACCTCCCAAAATTTGTTTACACAAACTCAAATTCGTCAAGTTTTGCAATAGTTGAAACAAGCTCAAATCAAGTCGTTTATTTTTGTAATTATTCTTTCTTCCCAATTGCTTAGTGAAGTGTATTTTTATCAATCAAAGTTGAACAATTCTAAAACCACTAAAAAAGGATAATGGTGAACTGATGAAAAATTTAATTGTAATAATTCTATTTTTAACCTCTTTTTCAACTTTTGCAAAGGATTACAAAGGAGCTGAACTTCGTACTCACGATTCTTTTCTTTATGGCAGATTTGAATCACGGTTCAAACCAGCAAATAGAAGTGGCGTTATTTCTTCGTTATTCACTTATCACGAAATGACAAATACTTCGGATTGGAATGAAATTGATATTGAATTTGTTGGAAGATATAACGACAATATTCAAACAAACATCATTTCAGCTTATCAAACAAATCACGTTCGTTCGCAATATATCGATTTTAATCCTTATGAAGATTATCATAATTATGCAATTGAATGGACGCCAGATTACGTGGCATGGTTTATTGATGATGTGGAGTTCTTTCGATTTGAAGGCGAAGTTGCCTCTTTGATGAATTTAGAGCAAAAATTTATGATGAATATTTGGCCTCCCGCTTATCCAAATTGGTCTGGTCCTTTTGATGAAAATACACTTCCCGCTTTTTCGTTTTATGATTGGGCAAGTTATTCTTCTTATACGCCAGGAAGTGGAAATACTGGAACAGATAACAATTTTACTCTACAATGGAAAGATGAATTCGATTATTATAATGCTGACCGCTGGGGAAAAGGTACGCATACTTGGACGGGAAATAACTGCGATTTTGTGCCAGAAAACGCACATTTTGCTAATGGAAATTTGATTTTATGCTTAACTCCAGAAGGACAAACGGGTTATCAAGACCAAAATCCACCAAAATTAATGTGGATAAGAAATTATGCAGACGAAAGCAAATTAACTGCTCATTTTAGTGAAGAATTAGATGAAACATCGGCTGAAACAAAAACTAATTTCATAATTTCTGGTGTAACAATAAACTCGGCAACTCTTTCGGCGGATAAGAAATCGGTTGAACTTTCTGTTACAAATTACGACAACACAACTGCACAAAATTTGATTGTTATGAATATCAAAGATTTGTGGGGAAATACAGCAAGTGCTGGAGTTGTTACAATTCCTGAATTGAATTATCTTGGAGAAAATGGGAAAATCAATATTGGTGGTGATGCCGATTTTGGTTATACTGCTGACCAAGAATGGAATACTTCCAACACTTTTGGCTATTCAGAAGGTTCAGAGGAAAATTGGCCTGAAAATATTTTGATAAATGGAACAGATGAAGATTTGATTTTTGTTAACGAAAGAAAAGGGACAGCAAAATACACTATTTATGTGCCGAATGGTGATTATAAAGTAAAATTACTTTTTGCTGAAAAATATTTTAATTCTGCAAATGGAAGAGTTTTTGATATTTACATCGAAAATCAGTTGGTTGAAGATAATTTTGATATTTACGCCGAAGCTGGAATTAATACTGCTTTAATTAAAGAACATCTAATTCCAATAGAAGATGAATCGATTGACATTTATTTCTGTGGAATTACAGATTCGCCAATATTTTCAGGAGTCCAATACGAAAAACAATCTTCTGGTATCGGAGACAACGAAACAAAACCACAAACTTTTGAGCTTTATCAAAACTACCCAAATCCGTTTTTCTCCAAAAGTGGTACTAGTTCCGCAGCAAATTCCACAACAAAAATTAGATTTAATATTCCCGAACAAGAAAATTTAGATTTATCAAGTGCTAAACTCGAAGTTTATAATTCAATCGGACAGAAAGTAGCTGATTTGATAAATTCGCAAATTTCATTCGGTGAAAATGAAGTTGATTTTTCGGCTGATAATCTTTCTGCTGGAATTTATTTTTATAAACTCGCCTTAAATGGACATGTTGAAACCAAAAAAATGATATTAATTAAATAATTCTAGGAAAAATAATGAAATTAATTACTACACTTATTCTTCTGCCAATTTTAGCTTTTTCGCAATCAAAATTTCGGGTTGATAACCAAACAGAAATGAAAATAAGCGAAATAATTTCGCAAATGACAATTGAAGAAAAAGTTGGACAAATGACACAAGTTACTTTGGAAGTTGTTGGACAACCAAGAGTTTCTGAAGAAGATGAGTTTGTTTTTGATGAAGCAAAACTTCGCGAAGCAATTCTAAAATATAGAGTTGGTTCAATTCTAAATACTGGCGGAGCGGTAAACTCTGTAAAAAGTTGGCAAGGAATTATTACAAAAATTCAAGAAATTGCCACAAAAGAATCACGATTACACATTCCGATTTTATATGGAGTTGATGCAATTCACGGAGCAAATTACACAAAAGAATCTACACTTTTTCCACAAGCAATTGCTATGGCAGCAACAAGAAATCGTGATTTTGTTCGAAAAGCGGGCGAAATTACGGCACTCGATGTGCGAAATTCGGGAATTAGCTGGAATTTTAATCCCGTTTTGGATATGGGAAGACAACCACTTTGGCCTCGATTTTATGAAACATTCGGTGAATCGGTTTATCTCACTTCAACATTAGGCGAACAATATATTCTCGGATTACAAAATTCATCTTTCGGAAAAGAATCTTCTGTCGCATCTTGTATGAAACATTATCTTGGCTATTCGAATTCATTTAATGGATTGGATAGAACTCCGATTTATTTGCCAGAAAGACAACTTCGTGAAATTTATCTGCCACCATTTGCAAAAGCAATAAACGCTGGAAGTATGACGGTTATGGTAAATTCATCTGAAATAAATGGAATTCCTGTTCATTCAAATAAACATATCATCACTGAAATATTGAAAGAAGAACTCGGTTTTGAAGGATTAGTTGTTTCAGATTGGGAAGATATTATTCGGATTCACACACGCGACGGAGTTGCCGAAACACCAAAAGAAGCTGTAAAATATGCAATTTTGGCTGGTTTAGATATGAGTATGGTCCCAAATGATTTCTCATTTTATGAATATTTGGTTGAATTGGTGAAAGAGGGCGAAGTTCCAATTTCTCGAATTGATGACGCCGTTCGTAGAATCTTGCGGGTAAAATTTGCACTCGGATTATTCGAAAATGCTTTCCCAAACAAATCAGTTGCAAAAAATATCAATCGAGAAAAATTTGATAAAATTAGTCTTGATGCAGCAATGGAATCAATTACTTTGCTAAAAAATGATAACTCAACTTTGCCAATTTCAAAAAAATCTAAAGTTTTAGTAACTGGTCCAACATCAAATTTAATGCAAGTATTAAATGGCGGTTGGTCTTATACTTGGCAAGGAAATAACGAAAAACTTTATCCTCAAGAAAAAAATACACTTCTCGAAGCAATCGAAAAAGTTGCTGGAAAAGAAAATGTTATATTCAATCAAGGAATTACATTTGACAAAGATGTCGATGTTAAATCTACTATTGAAAATGCAAAAAATGTTGATTATATCATTTTAGCACTTGGCGAACCCGCATATTGCGAAACACCAGGCAACATCCATTCGTTGGAATTAGATGAAATTCAGATAAATTATGCAAAAGAATTAGCCAAAACAGGCAAACCAATTATTCTTGTATTATTACAAGGAAGACCACGTTTAATTACCAAAATTGTTGATAATGTTTCCGCAGTTTTTATGGCTTATTTGCCAGGAAATGAAGGTGGCGATGCGATTGCAAAATTGCTTTTCGGTGATGGAAATCCAAGTGGAGTTTTGCCGTTCACTTATCCAAAATATCAAACTGGAAATACATTGCACGATTATAAACCAATCGAAAAATTTGATGTAAATTCTGAAAATTGGCTTTATCCATTTGGATTTGGTTTAAGTTATACAACATTCCAATTTAGTAATCTTAAAATAAATGGAAGTGAGTTTAATTTTAATCAATCAATAAAAATTTCTGTTGACGTTACAAATACAGGGAAATTAGCAGGCAAAAAAGCAGTTGATTTGTTTGTTCGGGATGTTTATGGTTCTGTTTCTCGACCAGTGAAAGAATTGAAAGGTTTTGATAAAGTTAATTTAAAACCAGGCGAAACAAAAACAGTCGAGTTTGTCTTAACATCTGAAAATCTTTCGTTCATCGGAAGAGATAATCAAAGAATTGTTGAACCAGGAGAATTTCAAGTTATGGTTGGCGATTTAGTCCAAAAATTTACATTAATAAAATAATCTAAGGAGATTTTATGGCTTCAGGCTCATTTGCTTCAAATACTTCAAATACAAAAGTCGGTGCAGACAAAAACTACACTTTTGCACTAACAATTCTTACATCTTTGTTTTTTATGTGGGGATTTATTACCTGCTTAAACGATATTTTAATTCCACACTTAAAAGCTGTTTTTACTTTGAATTATACGCAAGTAATGCTTATACAATTCAGCTTTTTTACTGCTTATGCAATCGTTTCGCTACCAGCTGGAATGCTTGTAGAAAAAATCGGTTACAAAAATGGAATTGTGATTGGTTTAATTACCGCTGGAATTGGTAGCTTGTTGTTTTACCCTGCAGCTGGTTATCAGTCATTCGAAATGTTCTTGTTTGCATTATTTATACTTGCAAGCGGCATTACATTATTGCAAGTAGCGGCTAATCCTTATGTTGCAATTCTTGGAAAACCTGAAACTGCTTCAAGTAGATTAAACTTAACACAAGCTTTCAATTCACTTGGAACAACTATTGCTCCATTGTTTGGTTCTTTATTAATTTTATCTGTAGCAGTAAAAACTGTAGAAGAATTAAAATTGATGACCGCCGATCAACTTGCTACTTATAAATTAGCCGAAGCAAGCGCAGTTCAAATACCATATCTTGGTTTAGCAGCGGCATTATTTGTTATCGCTGCAATTTTTGCAGTAATAAAGTTGCCAAAAATTGAAGCTGCAGATGTTCAATCTTCAAATGGTGATTCTTTCGCTTCAGATGATAAAAAAAGTGCTTGGGAATACAAGCATTTAGTTTTAGGTGCGGTTGCAATTTTTGTTTATGTTGGTGGCGAAGTATCAATTGGTTCGTTTTTAGTAAACTATCTCGGTCAAGATTTTGTCGCTAGTTTAAAAGAAGCAGATGCTGGAAAATTTGTTTCATTTTATTGGGGCGGAGCAATGGTCGGAAGATTTGTTGGCTCTGCAATTCAACGAGCAATTAAACCGAACGTTATGTTAACTTTTAATGCTTTAACGGCTGCTTTGCTTGTAATTTTTTCAATGCTTTCTTTTGGACAACTTGCAATGTGGTCAATTCTTGCAGTTGGATTGTTCAATTCCATAATGTTCCCAACAATTTTCACACTTGCTATTGATGGACTCGGAAAACATACAGGACAAGCATCGGGAATTCTTTGTACTGCAATAGTTGGCGGAGCATTACTTCCAGTTTTACAAGGTTATTTTGCTGATACTATTGGAATTCATCACGCATTTTTTATCCCAGTTTTGTGTTATATGTACATCGCTTATTATGGTTGGAAAGGATTTAAGCCAGAATTTGCTAACTAATATTTCCAAATCAATTTAAGAATAGAAGTTCCACCGAAGTGGAACTTCACTTTTTAAACACGAGTTATTATGACATTTTCTTTTTTAGATTATTTCGTTTTCGCACTTTATGTATTTACAATTGTTTCGTTAGGACTTTGGGTTTCCCGAAAGAAAAAAGGGAAAGAAAAAGATTCAACCGATTACTTTTTGGCAAGCAAATCACTACCTTGGTGGGCAATTGGTTCATCTTTAATTGCGGCAAATATTTCCGCCGAACAATTTATTGGAATGTCTGGTTCTGGTTTTGCGGTTGGACTTGCAATTGCTTCTTATGAATGGATGGCAGCAATTACTTTGCTTGTGGTTGGTAAGTTTTTCCTTCCAATTTTTATTGAAAAAAAAATTTACACAATCCCTGAATTCATTGAACAACGTTTCAGCACTAATCTAAAAACAATTCTTGCAGTTTTTTGGGTTGCACTTTTCATTTTTGTTAATTTAACATCAGTTCTATTCCTTGGTGGAAAAGCACTCGATACAATTATAGGAAACGGAGACGGCAGTTTGACAACTCATGCAATTATCGGTTTAGGTTTAATTGCCGCAGCATATTCGCTTTATGGTGGTTTATCTTCAGTAGCATGGACAGATGTTTTACAAGTCGTTTTGTTGATTATTGGTGGTTTAATTACAACACTTCTTGCAGCAAATGCAGTTACTCCAGAAGGTGGAATTTTAAATGGATTTTCTCATATTTTGTCAGTTGCCGATGAAAAATTTCACATGATAATTTCTAAAGATAATCCCGAGTTTACCAATTTACCAGGAATTGCCGTGCTAATTGGCGGAATGTGGGTTGCAAATATTTACTATTGGGGATTTAATCAATATATAATTCAACGAACACTTGCTGCAAAATCACTAAAAGAAGCACAAAACGGAATAGCTTTTGCCGCATTTCTTAAAATGATAATGCCATTTTTCGTGGTTATTCCTGGAATTATTGTTTATGTGCTTTATTCTCAACAACCAGGGACTGCGGTTATTGATGGAATTCAATCAGTTTTTAATAACGGAAACACAATAAATTATGATAAATCATATCCTTGGTTAATCAAAATGTTTGTTCCCGCTGGTTTGAAAGGTTTAGTAGTTGCAGCATTAACCGCCGCAATTGTTTCCTCGCTGGCATCTATGTTAAATTCCACTTCAACAATTTTTACGATGGATATTTACAAAGCTCATTTCAATAAAAAAGCAAGCGAAGCAAAACTTGTTTGGGTTGGAAGATTAGCCGCATCAATTGCATTAGTTATTGCTGTGCTTTTCTCACCATTTTTGGGAAATATTTCTCAGATGTTTCAATACATTCAAGAATACACTGGAATTGTAAGTCCTGGAATTTTAGCAGTGTTTATTTTAGGGTTATTTTGGAAAAAAACATCAAACAAAGCAGCTATTTATGGAATATTAGGTTCAATTATTGTTGCCTTGGCGTTAAAATCAGCTTATGTTGAACTTCCTTTTATGGATCAAATGCTATACACAATGTTAATTACAATGGTTATTATTGTAGGCGTAAGTTTAACAACAACAGAAACAGATGATGATCCAAAAGCTATAATATTAACTGCAAAAACTTTCGAAACTAGTTCATCTTTTAATATATCAGCATATATAATTTTAATTATTTCAGCCATTTTGTACACAATCTTTTGGTAGAATATGAAAAAGTTATTTTTTATTTTTTTAACATTTTTGTCCCTTTTATCTTGTAAAGAAAACACACCAACAACTCCACCAGACGAAGAAGAACCCCCAACAGATTCTCTCGCAATTGAAGGATACGATTTGGTTTGGAATGATGAATTTAACGGTAGCGCAATCGACATGAATAAATGGTCACACGAAGTTAATGGATATGGTGGCGGGAATAATGAATTGCAATATTATACTGAACGCGGAGCAAATTCATTTGTAGAAAATGGATTTCTTACAATTATGGCTCGAAAAGAACATTACACTGGAAGCGATGGTGTAACCCGCGAATATACTTCGGCAAGAATGCGAACATTAAACAAAGGTGATTGGAAATACGGCAGATTTGAAATTCGTGCAAAATTGCCTTATGGAAAAGGATTGTGGCCTGCAATTTGGATGCTTCCAACAAATTGGGAATATGGTGGTTGGGCGGCAAGTGGCGAAATTGATATTATGGAATTACTAGGACACGAACCCGAAAAAGTTTACGGAACTATACATTACGGCGGAGAATATCCAAACAATGTTCACTCTGGAAGCTCATATTCAATTGCTGCTGGAATTCCAACTTTTGCTGGTGAATTTCATACATTTGTGCTTGAATGGGAAGAGACTGAAATTCGTTGGTATGTTGATTCTATAAAATATGCAACACAAACAGAGTGGTATTCAAGCAATGCCCCTTATCCTGCACCATTTAATAAGGAATTTCATTTATTGCTAAATGTTGCAGTCGGTGGAAATTGGCCTGGAAGTCCAGATGCTACAACAATTTTCCCACAAACAATGCTTGTTGATTACGTTCGAGTTTATAAGAAAAAAGAATAGTAATAAATTGATTGGTTGCAGTTATCAGATAAATCAAAGTTCAGACATTTTCTAAATTTCCCAAGTGTCAAAGTCTCATAGTGCCCAAGTCTCAAAGTCAGTTTAAGTTTATGTTCAAAAAACAATTCATTTGATTAATTGACCTACTCGTCTTATTTTTTCAACCTCATTTCATTATTTTAATCACAGGAAAAGAAAATGGATATAAAAAATAAGTCAGTTTTAGTTTTAGGTGGTTGGGGACTTGTGGGCAGTGCTATTATTAGGAAACTACTACTTCATCAACCAAAAAAAGTTATTGTAACATCTCTAAAAAAAGAAGAAGCTATTGAGGCATGTGAATATTTCAGAAATGAAAATCCCAATTTGCCAGCAGATTATTTTGTCCCATGGTGGGGAAATATTTTTGTGAGAAACGATTTTAAGGATATCGATAGAAACGCTCTTTTGAATGATTCTGAAAAAAGAAATAGATTAATGGCGGATGTTTTGGAAGAACTTGACGAAGAAATTTTGAAAAATTCGGCAATTTATAAACTCTTGGAAGAACATCAACCAGAAATTTTAATTGATGCAATAAACTCAGCAACTGGAATTGCTTATCAGGATGTTTATACAACTTATCGAAATATAAAATCGCTAATTCAACAAGATGCTGCAAAATCTGATATTGTTAAAGCAACCGAACAATTGCTTTGCACTATTTATATTCCCCAATTAATCCGTCATATTCAAATATTATATAATTCTATGCAAGTATTCAAAACTGGAATTTATGTAAAAATTGGTACAAGTGGAACGGGCGGAATGGGATTAAACATTCCTTACACACATTCTGAAGAAAAGCCTTCGCGTGTTTTGTTGAGTAAATCTTCTGTGGCGGGAGCTCATACTATGCTTTTGTTTTTAATGGGAAGAACGCCAGATTCGCCAATTATCAAAGAAATTAAACCAACCGCCGCAATTGCTTGGAAAAGAATAACTTTTGGTGAAATTAAACGAAGAGGGAAAGCAATAGAAATAGAAAATGTTCCATTCGATTCTCCATTTTCGCTTGAAGGTAGTTTAAAATTAAATATTGGTTCAACATTCCCAAAAACTGGTGAAACATTAAAATCTGTGTTTATTGATACAGGAGAAAATGGTACTTTTTCGCGTGGTGAATTTGAAGCGATTTCTGCTCAAGGACAAATGGAATATGTTACTCCACAAGAAATTGCTGATGATGTGATTTTTGAAATTCAAGGCGGAAATACGGGACACGATATTATCAATGCACTCGATAATGCAACATTGGAGCCGACTTATCGAGCTGGATTTATGCAACACTCGGCAGTAGAAAAATTGAAAGAATTGGAAGAAATTCATAATGTAGATAGTGTTGCATTCGAGCTACTTGGACCTCCAAGATTATCAAAATTGCTTTATGAAATTTATCTAATAAAAAAAGTTGTTCCAATAATGAAAGAAATTCCACAAACTGATTCTGTTTATCTATCAAATAAAATAACAGAAATCATAAAAAATGATGAAAAATTGAGAAATCAGATTTTGTCAATTGGAATTCCAATTTTACTTGCAGATGGGAAAAATCTTTTACGTGGTAACGAAATGAAAATTCCTCCATTCCGTGGCTCAAACGAATTAGAAATTACAGAAGAAAATATATCTCTTTGGGCAAAAGATGGCTGGATAGATTTACGTCCTTGCAATTTTGATAAATGGAAAGAGAGAATTTCGGATTTGATTGCCGAAGCAAATTCAATTCATCCAGAAGATACAAGCTCAATGTATGTCAGAACAAAGAAATATTGGAACAATTTTAATGAAATTGAAATTGGGAAAATTGTTAGTTGGTTATTTATCACAGAAGAAAAAGGTTTACGCGGGAAAGCGTAGTGAATAGATTTTTTGCCTTCCTTCGAGGTATTTGTTCCTCGAAGCTATTAATAAAAGTATGTCAAAAAAGCTGTGAATAGTGAATAGATTGATTGGTTGATTGCAGTGGGTCAGAAAAACAGTTTAAGTTCAAGACTATGAAATTTCGGTGGTCCAGACGTCCTCGTTTGACCAATCACAATAAATCTGCTTACTCATTACTATTCACTGATTTCTAACAAAAAGGGAAAAAATGCTTTTTATAGGTGAAATTGCCGCAATTACAACAGCGTTTTTGTGGTCAATAAATGCTGTGTTTCTTGCTGAAGCGGCAAAGAGAATTGGCAATATTCTGATTAACATTACACGAATGTTTTTGGCTTCGATAATGTTGATAGTTACAATTCTAATTATTGGTGCCGATTTTTCGATATCGCAAACACAATTTACTTTTCTGGTTTTAAGCGGAGTAGTTGGGCTAATTATTGGCGACACTGCATTATTTAAATCATTTGAATTGATTGGTGTTCGCATCGCAATGCTAATAATGTCTTTTGCTCCGCCGATTTCGGCAATCTTAGCTTTCATTTTTCTTGGAGAAGTGATAACTCTCACTGCTATTATTGGAATTTTTTTCACAATTCTTGGTGTTGGAATTGTAGTGATGGAAAAAAATCTATCTCAAAATGATTCTAAAATTAATATTAAAGGAATTCTATTTGGAATTATTGCCTCACTTGGACAAGCTGTCGGTTTAATTTTTGCAAAAGAAGCATTTAATATTGCTCCGATAAATGAATTTGTTGTGGCGTTTGTTCGGCTTTCATCATCAACAATAATTATGTATATAATTTTTAGATTAAGTGGGAAAATTAAAAATCCGATTCGAATTTTCAGAAATGACAAAACAGCTTTTTATTTAGCGATTGTTGCTTCCATATTGGGACCATTTTTAGGA
The DNA here is from genome assembly GCA_020722065.1 of Melioribacter roseus. Lineage (GTDB taxonomy): Bacteria > Bacteroidota > Ignavibacteria > Ignavibacteriales > Melioribacteraceae > WGAL01. Next base: position 23,067 of record DYLK01000012.1, on the reverse strand, counting down.
ATAACAATGTCAATGTTTGCAATTTCGCATACTTATGTTGGAATTGCTGCAACTCTAATTTCCACAGTTCCAATTATTATGTTGCCGATTTCTGCTTTTTATTACAAAGAAAAATTAAGTTCAAAATCAATTATTGGAGCAATTGTTGCTGTTTCGGGGGTTGCTCTACTATTTTTATAAATATATATGACTCAACCAGAAAGAATAAAATATTAAAAAAAATCCGACAAAAAAGGGGAAATTATTGCATATTGGATGCAACGTGATCAACGAGTAGAAGATAATTGGGCTTTGATTTATGCAATTGAACTTGCTTTACAAAATCAAAAACCATTAGTTGTTGTGTTTAATCTTGTCCCAAATTTTTTGGAAGCTACTTTTCGCCAATATGATTTTATGCTGAAAGGATTACGTTTCGTCGAGCAAAAATTACTTGACTTGAACATTCCATTTCAGATTTTGCTTGGAAAACCCGAAGAAAATATTCCCAAATTTATTGAAGAATTACAAGTTGAAACGCTAGTAACTGATTTTAATCCGTTAAAAATAGTAATGAATTGGAAAAAGCAAGTGGCAAATAAAATAAACATAAATATTTGTGAAATTGATGCTTCGAACATTGTCCCAGTTCAGTTTGTATCTCGGAAAATGGAATTTGCGGCTTATACTTTGCGACCAAAAATTCACAGATTGCTATTCGATTATCTTATTGATTTCCCCAAAATCAATCCAATTCCAAAGTTTGATATTCATTTCACAATAAATTGGAAAGAAATTGAAAATTCGCTGAAAATCGATTTTTCTGTAAAGCCAATTCATAATTTTCTTCCGAATGAAGAAGAAGCAAAAAAAATTCTTGCAAAATTTATCACCGAAAAACTTGCTGATTATCCCGAAAAGCGAAATAATCCGAATCTTGCGGCAACTTCAGATTTGTCGCCATATATTCATTTTGGACAAATTTCCACTCAACGAATTGCGCTCGATGTCGAAAATTCCTCTATTTCAAAAGATAAAAAAGAGAGTTTTTTAGAAGAATTGATTGTTCGGAGAGAATTGGCTGAAAATTTTTGCTTTTACAATCCCAATTACGATTCTTTCGAAGGATTTCCTCAATGGGCAAAAGAAAGTTTGAATTTACATAGAAAAGATGAACGCGAATTTGTGTATTCTATAAAACAGTTTGAAAATATGCAAACTCACGATAGATTGTGGAATGCAGCTCAATTTGAGATGAAAGAAAAAGGAAAAATGCACGGTTATTTACGAATGTATTGGGCAAAAAAGATTTTAGAGTGGACAGATTCACCAGAAACAGCAATGAAAACTGCAATTTATTTGAATGATAAATATAGTTTAGACGGTCGTGATCCAAATGGTTATGCGGGAATTTCGTGGTCGATTGGCGGAACTCACGACCGAGCTTGGAACGAAAGAGCAGTTTTTGGGAAAATTCGATTTATGAATTTAGGAGGAGCAAAACGAAAATTTGATGTTGAAAAATATATTTCAACTAATTCGGATAACTCATCAAAATTATTTTAAGAAAAATTAAAAAATATTTGGAAAAACTGAAAACCTTTATTAAAATTGCACCAATGAAAATAGAAATGAAAAATATCGTAACAAAATCTTGGTGGTGGAACAGTTCGCTTCCACTCTTCTAAGGTAAATTATAAATTTTAGCCGTGAATAGTGGAAGCTGTTCACGGCTTTCTTGTTTTAAAGCCGTGTCAAAAAAACACGGCTTTTTTTTTATTTTTTTTAACTAACAATAAAATATGGAGTAACAAATGGATAACAGAATTTATCTATCAACAAAAGAAATGCCGAGCAAATACTATAACATTTTGCCCGATTTACCAACCCCGCTTGCAATGCCGCTAAATCCAGCGACAAAGCAACCAATTTCACCCAACGATTTGGCTGCAATTTTCCCAAATGCGTTAATTGAACAAGAAGTCTCGCAACAGAGATTCATTGATATTCCAGAAGAAGTGCGAGAAATTTATTCATTAAGTCGCCCGACACCACTTTATCGAGCATTTCGATTAGAAAAATTGCTTGGAACACCAGCGAAAATCTATTATAAATACGAAGGTGCAAATCCAGCCGGAAGTCATAAAATTAACACAGCAGTTGCTCAAGCATATTATAATAAACAAGAAGGTGTGAAAAAACTTGTTACCGAAACAGGAGCTGGTCAATGGGGAAGTGCGTTATCAATCGCAACAAATCATTTTGGAATGGAATTAGAAGTATATATGGTAAAAGTTAGTTATCATCAAAAACCATATCGAAGAACAATAATGCAATTACACGGAGCAAATGTTTATGCTTCGCCAACAAATCGAACAAATTCAGGCAAAGCCATTCTCGAAGAAAATCCAGATTCCCCAGGTTCTTTAGGAATTGCGATAAGCGAAGCAGTAGAACTTGCAGCCTCAAATCCAGATGTAAATTATGCTCTTGGTAGCGTTTTGAACCATGTAATGCTTCATCAAACAATAATTGGCGAAGAAACACGTTTGCAATTTGAAAAAGTTGGCGATTATCCTGATATTATCATTGCTAGTGCTGGAGGTGGAAGTAATTTTGCAGGCTTAAGTTTTCCTTTTCTGCGAGATAAACTATCTGGGACAAAAAAAGATTTGCGAGTGATTGCCGTTGAACCTTCTTCTTGTCCAACATTAACTCGTGGAAAACTCGCTTATGATTTTGGCGATACAGCTGGTTATACTCCTTTGCTAAAAATGTACACTTTGGGACATAATTTTATGCCTCCTGCAATTCACGCTGGTGGTTTACGTTATCACGGAATGGCTCCAACAGTTTCAAATCTTCTAAAAAACAATATGATTGAAGCCATGAGTTTCAAGCAAATCGAAGTATTTGATGCTGCAAAAATATTCTTGCAAACTGAAGGAATTTTGCCCGCCCCCGAAAGTGCGCATGCCGTAAAAGCCGCAATGATTGAAGCTGAAAAATGTAAACAAACCAAAGAAGGCAAAACGATTGTGTTTAATTTATCTGGACACGGATTTTTAGATTTGGCTTCGTTCGAAACATATTTGAATAATAAGATGGAAGATTATCAACTTCCTGAAGAAACAATTTTCAGATATTTTGCCGATTTGCCTCAAATTGATGAATAATATAAATATTCTCTTAATTAGTTAGTTAATTAAGAAATCTGCCTTCAAATTGATTTTTGAAGGCAGAAAATTTTTAAGAATGCTTTAATACTCTTACTAAATAATCTTTATAATCTGATTTTGGCATTGCATCAATTAGATTTTCAAATTCAACTCGATTGATAAAATTCTTTGCAAAAGCAATTTCTTCAATACAAGCCACTTTTAAACCTTGTCTTTCTTCAATTACACCAAAAAAATTAGCCGCCTGAAGTAAAGATTTAGGAGTTCCTGTGTCAAGCCACGCAACACCACGACCAATCTTTTCAACACGGAGATTTTTCTGTTCAAGATAGACTTTGTTCACATCTGTAATTTCCAATTCACCACGAGCTGAAGGTTTAAGATTTTTTGAAATTTCAACTACGGAATTATCATAAATATAAAGTCCTGGGACAGCATAATCTGATTTCGGATTTTTGGGTTTTTCTTCAATTGAAATTGCATTTCCAGAATTATCAAATTCAACAATTCCATATCTTTCGGGGTCAGTAACTTGATAAGCGAAGATAATTCCGCCATTTTCGTTGTGATTTTTTACTGCATTATAAAGAAAATCTAATTTACCATAAAAAATATTGTCGCCTAAAACAAGTGCAACAGATTCATTCCCGATAAATTCATCGCCAAGGACAAAAGATTCGGCAATTCCATTTGGCGCAGCCTGAACTTTGTATTCAATATTCATCCCGAGGTGATTTCCATTCCCAAATAATTTTTGATAAAGAGGAATAGTTTCTGTGTTTGAGATAATTAACGCTTCTTTGATTCCACCAAGCATAAGCAGTGAAAGTGGAAAATAAATTAGTGGTTTGTCATAAATCATAGCAAGTTGTTTACTGTAAACTTGAGTGATTGGGTAAAGTCGGCTTCCTGCACCACCGGCAAGAACTATTCCTTTCATAAATTCTCCAAAATAAAGTTAATTTGTTGTTCAAAATTAAATGATAAAGAAAATTAAACAAGTTAAAAGTAAGTTAAAACAAAAAATATCAATTAATAAAAAAAATTACTTGCACAAGGAAAAATGAAACATTAAATTTGTCGCTCAATTTTGTTCTTTTTCTCAGTGTTGTTTTGCTGGCGTAGCTCAGTTGGTAGAGCAGCTGATTTGTAATCAGCCGGTCGGGGGTTCAAGTCCCTCTGCCAGCTCAAAGATAAATCCTTGTAGATGTATAATTTGCAAGGATTTTTTGTTTTAATGATATTTCAATTTTCACGGGGGAGGAAGCAGACATAATAATTAGAGATTTTTTTCAAAATTATTTCTTCATATAACTACGGTTTTTTAGATTTTTTCTAACGTTTTTTGTGAAATAAAAGAAATTGGCGATTTTGTGTTGTGGTAATTTGTAAAATAAAGCTTATTCTTTGATTTTATTTTAATGAACAAAATTTTGGAAGATTTGAAATTGAAAATTTTCAGAACACTAAAAAATCGATTAAAAATTAAGTATTTGATAAAAGCATTATTGATAATAATCCTTTTTGCTTCTATAATATCTTGTGAAAAAGAAGTTGAAGGATTGATTGTTTCTACTGATCATCTTTCGTTAGAGTTTAATGAACAATTGCAAATAAAGTACGATTCCGATTTAATTCCCGATAAATACAAAGAAAAAGAGTTTAAGAATGTTGACTACATTTATGTAAACAAGCAGGCAATTACACAATTTCCATTTGTTGCAAGTTCACGGAAAAGAATAAGTGGTGGCGAAGAGTTTTCTTTTAGTGGCGAATATAAAGATGAAAAACTTCACATTTTAAAAGAAGTGCTAGTAAAATCACTAACGGATTATCCAAATACGTTAATCAAAAAAGTTGTTTACACAAATTTGAGTGATGAACCTATAAAAATTACAAGTTGGATTAACGATAACTATTATTTCCCAACAAAAAGTAAAAATGAAAAAGTTTGGTCTTTTCAGCCTGGGACTTACACTTGGCGACCAGATTGGGTGCTACCAGTAACTTACGGATTTTTTCAGATGAATTATCTTGGAATGAATTCGGTAGATTTTGGTGGAGGAATTCCCGTTTTGGATGTTTGGAATAAATATTTTGGATTAGCAATCGGGCATACTGAAATTGTTCCAAAGTTAGTTTATTTGCCGATATTAAGAAAATCTGAAAAAAATATTGAAATAAAAGTACTTTTTGAAGGGAAAAAGACATTGTTACCAAAAGAATCTTTTGAAACTTTTGAAACATTTCTGAATGTTCACGAAAATGATTATTTCCATTCGTTGCAAACATTTAGCAAAATTATGCAAGAAAAAGGCTTTATTTTCCCAGAAAGGCAAATTGAATCTTACGAACCAGCTTGGAGCACTTTGGGTCTTGGAAGTAATTTTACGATAGAACAAGTGAAAAAAACACTCCCAAAATTGAAAGAATTAGGTTTTAAATGGATTGAAATTCAAGATGGTTGGCAAGATAATATTGGAGATTGGCTTCCAAATCCGAAGAAATTCCCCAAAGGTGATGAAGATTTGCGGACTTTTGTAGATTATCTTCACGCAGAAGGTTTTCTTGTAAAATTATGGATTACGCCACTTATGGCAAGTCCAGAAAGTGAATTAGCCAAAAAATCGCAAGATTTACTTCTGAAAAAGAAAAAAAGAAAGCAAATAGTGAGTTGGTGGAACGATTATTATCTTTGTCCAGCATATCCAAAAACAATCGAATATTCAGTAAAATTAGTTGAAAAAATATTAATTGATTGGAAATTTGATGGGATTAAGTTCGATGGGCAGCAAATTAATTCAGTTCCCGTGTGTACAAATTCCGCTCACAAGCATAAATACAAAGAAGAATCGGTTGAATCTTTGCCGAATTTTTTCAAAATTATTTATGAAACAGCACACAAAATTAATCCAAATGTTCAGATTGAACTTTGTCCTTGCGGTTCAGTTTTTAGTTTTTATAATCTTCCATTTACTAACATTAATATTGCCTCAAATCCAGTTTCTTCTTGGCAAATACGTTTGAAAGGGAAGACTTTTAATGCAATATTGGGAGAAAAGGCAATTTATTCAGGCGATTATGTGGAATTGATTGATAATCAAGAAGATTTTGCCTCAACTATTGGAATTGGCGGAGTAACTGCTTCAGCATTTATTTTACCTGAAATTGCAAGTAAAAATCAAAATCACTCAAATTATTTTCTAACTAAAGAAAAAGAAGAAAGTTGTAAAAAGTGGTTGGGAATTTACAATCAAAATAGATTATCTGAAGGGAAGTATAGAGGCGAACTTTATGATATTGCATTCGATCATCCCGAAACGCATGTAATAGAAAAAAACGATACTATGTTTTATGCATTTTATTCCAAATATTTTGATGGAATTGTGGAATTCAAAGGCTTGCAAGAAGATGAAGATTATCAAATTATTAATTATGTAAATAATGAATTGCTTGGGAAAATTAACGGCAATCGACCATTTTTAACAATCGAAGTGAAAGATTATTTATTAGTAAAGGCGAAAAAAGAATAATTACAGATTACTTAAGATATTTGATTCAATATAATCAACCCAATCTTGAGGGTGCATTCCAAGATTTAAACTTTTCATTTTATCAATTGTCATTGAAGGATCTTTTAAAATAAGATCTGCAATAAAAACTGCATTTTGAACCGAAAATGTTGAAAAATCCATTCTTTCTCTATGATTGTGGTTTAGCACTGTTTCTGAACAAGATTCTGGAAATCCCCATAAAGCAAGAAAATAAGCCCCAACTTCAGAATGAGACGAGCCTAAAAGTTTGTATTCTGCATCTGAAAATCGAACCTTATTTTCCTTCATATAATTTAAAATATTACGTGGATAATCTTCAGTGGCAAGCAGAACAATTTTACCAATATTGAGCATTAAACCCGAGATGTAAGCTTCTTCCATCATTCTAACTTCTTGTGGATTAGTTATATAAATAATTTGTTCGGCAAATTTGCCAACTTGGTTTGAATGTGTCCATAATCCCTCAAAATAGCTTTCATAATCTTTATGAATAACTTTTTTACTTTGCAAAAAATCATATAAAATCATCGATTTTATTACATTAAGTCCGAGAAGTGTTACAGCCTGTGTAATATCATTTATTCGAAATTTCAAACCAAAGAATGGACTATTTATAATTCGGATCATTTTTGCAGTTACGGTTACACTTTCTGAAATTATTCCACCAATTCTTTGTAAAGATACATTTTTATATGATAATTCTTTTTCAATTTTCATAAATGTAGATGGTAATGTAGGTAGTTCGTCAATATTGTTTATCAATCCCATCAAATTCCCATCGTGCAAATATTTTGTCATTCTGGTAAACTGAGAAATTGCATTTTCAATTTTTACAAGATTAATTGGAAAAGCAATAATTTGATGTGAGAAATGGAATAAATCATTGATATATTGGCTGCTTTCTTCTGTAATTGCAACAATATATATGTGTGAATAATCTTTTTTTATTTTGGTCAATAGTTGTAATTCATTCCTATTAGAAATATCTAAATCAACAAAAATTATATTTATTTCATTCCGAGTTAAAATTGGGTAAACCATTTCTGATTCATTAACAACAAAAATCTCAATTTTATTATATAATTCGCTAATTTTTTCTTCTAAACACTTTTTAATTCTTGATTTTAAGTCTATAAATAATGCTGATGTTTTCATTTTTGCCTTTTAAGATATTATGCAAATATTCGTTTAATAAATTATCGAAAAAAAAAGTTAAAATATTAATTATAATACTTGACATCTTATTTGAAAAGAGTTATTATTGAATTATAAAAAATATTAAATAATAATAATTATTAAATAATAAAAATTTTAATGCAAAATTTACAACAACATATTGACAACTTTATAACAAGATGCAAAGAAAATGGATTGAGTGTTACTCCGCAGAGAATTTCGATTTACAAAGCTTTATTGGCAAATAATTTACATCCAAGTCCCGATATGGTTTATGCTGAAATCAAAAAGGAAAATCCAAATATTTCGTTTGCAACAGTTTATAAAACATTAGAAACTTTTGAAAAACAAGGATTTATCAAAAAAGTAACTCCTCTGCATAATACAGTTCGATATGATATTGTAACAGAAAATCATCAACATTTAGTTTGTGTAAAATGTGGAAAAATCACAGACATTGAAATTGAAGAATTATCACGCATTAATATAGATCCAAAAATCTTACAAAATAACCTTCTTCTTGATTACAATATAAATTTTAATGTAATTTGTGAAGAATGCCAGAAGAAACAAAATAATTAATAATTTAAGGAGAAACAAAATGGAAGAAAACAATGTAATTTCTTTCCCAAGATTAAATGCACCAGCACCTTGCTTTGATGCAAAAACAACACACGGACAAAAAAAATTATCTGATTACAAAGGGAAATGGGTAGTATTATTTTCACATCCTGCCGATTTTACACCAGTTTGCACAACAGAATTTATGGCTTTTGCTAAGAAGACGCCAGATTTTAATGCAATCAACACTGAAGTAATTGGTTTAAGTATCGATAGCGTATATTCACACATTGCATGGGTCGAAAATATTCGTCAAAATTTTGGAGTGGAAATTCCTTTTCCTATAATTGCAGATTTAGATATGAAAGTGGCAAAAGCATACGGAATGGTTCATCCAGAAGCTTCGGATACATCAGCTGTTCGCGCCGTTTTTGTAATTGATCCTGAAGGAATTTTACGTGCAATGGTTTATTATCCATTAACCAATGGAAGAAGCATTGATGAGATTTATCGAATAGTTAACTCATTACAAACAAGTCAAAAATATGGTGTTGCAACACCAGAAAATTGGCACCCAGGGGATAAAGTTATTGTTCCGCCACCAGCCACACAACAAGGGGCAAAAACTCGTAAATCAGAAGGTTATGATTATGTAGATTGGTATTTCAGTAAAAAATCATTATAAACTTTCTATTAAATACTGACTCGCTTAAAGCCATTCCGAATTTTGGAGTGGCTTTTTTGTTTAATAACTATTCAATTTGCTGAAGATTTTCGAGGGAGTTTATCAAAAACAATAATTAACCAATCGCAATATTTTCAATGCAGTTGATTATGGTATAATTGGTGATTATGTAAAAGTTATGCCAGAATTAATTAAAATGGTTAAAAACGGATACAATTTTGGCTTGAAAAAGTCGGAAGAAGTAAAATAATTATAATAATAAATTAATTAAGATAACGTTTCTAATAGTTATTTTCTGTAAAGCTAATCGATATTTTTATCGGTTAGCTTTTTTATTATATTTATTCCTATGATAAAAAAGTGTTATAAAATAGTAAATTTAATCTTCGATAGATCCGAAGAGTTTTGGGAAAGCAATTTTTTTAGAAAAATTATTTCGATTTTTCTTTTTATTACTTTTGGTACTCTTTCAATTCTTACTCAAATGAAAATTTCGGGACTTCTTACAAATCCCCTTTTTGAAATAATTCCGAACAGCCATTTTTATGCGATTCGCTTCGCATTTACTTTGCTTCTTGGCTACGAAGTTTTGAGTATGGTTTTTAGTTTGAGATATTCTGTTTCCAACGCAATTGGGAAACAAATAGAAATATTATCTCTCGTTATTCTGCGTGATGGTTTCAAAGATTTAGTCTATTTTCAAGAGCCACTTTCTATGATAAGTAACTTACATCCAATGACGATTTTGCTTTCAGATATGTTTGGTGCTTTAGCTATTTTGGTAATTCTTGGATTTTTTTACAAAATTCAAAGCCACATTCCACTAACACAAAATGAAGAAGACCAAATATCGTTTATTTCAGTAAAGAAATGCTTGGCACTTTTTATTCTTCTTTTTGTTGTAGTGAATTTTATGTTGAATATTTTTGGATTTTATAAAGTTTCAGGATACTATTCTTTTTTTGATTCACTATTCACTTTTCTAATTTTTACAGACATTTTACTCGTATTTCTTGCACTTAGATATTCTTCTAATTACTACGTAATTTTTAGAAATTCTGGTTTTGCACTAACCACCGTTTTAATTAGAATCGCAATTACTGCTCCCGAATACTATCGAGCAATTTTGGGGATTATTGCAGTTTCCTTTGCATTATTCCTTTCGTGGGGTTACAATAAATTCAGAGTTAATTTAAAACACTGGGGAAACTAACAAATGTCAAATAATTACCTATTAGTTCCTGGAAGTTGGAAGCAATTCGATTATTTAAAATCTCTAAATCTAAATTTTTCTAAAATTCTTGTAGTTGGGTCAAGTCTGGAAAACGTAAGCATCGAATTAAAAAAAATATATTCTTCAGAAGTTGAAACTATTGTTGATAATTTTGATTCTCTAATTTCTGCTAACTTAATTTTACGAAAAGAAAATCTTCAAGCTAAATTGATGGATTTTTCTGCAACTGATTATCAAAAAGAAGAATTTGATTTGATATTTGCTCAAGCCTCAATTTCCAATAACGACAGAAAGAAAATATTAAAAGAGTTTAAACGAATCTTAAAACCTGATGGAATTCTTTGCATTGGTGAAATTGTAACAATTGAAGAAAAAATTCCTACTATGTTGCTCGATTTTTTGGAAACATCCAATTTAAGTACATTAACAAAATTGCAAGTAGAAAAAATCTATAAAGAATTAAAACTTGAAATTATAGATTCAAAATCAGTTGTAAACGCATTCTCTGATTATTTTGCGGCGACGAAACTTCAATTTGATTCGACAAAGAAAAGTTTGAATGATGATGAAAAGAAATATTACAAAAAAATTATTACAAGAATTAAACACGAGAGCAATATTTTTACAAAATTCCGTGGCGAAAGATTTCTTGATTTTGAAATGTATATTCTTAAGGTGAAAAATGTTTAGAAAAGGGCAGGAAATCGAAGTAGAAATTTCTGATTACGCATTCGAGGGAAAAGGAATTGCACGAATTAATTATCGAGACGATGCCAAAAAGTTCATTGTGTTTGTAAATCAAGCTTATCCTGGTGATATTGCAAAAGTGATGATTACCAAAGTAAAAAAAAGTTTTGCAGAAGCAAAAATTGTTGAATTAATTAAATCTTCAGATGATAGAACCAAAGCTGTTTGTAAACATTTTGGAGTTTGTGGCGGTTGCAAATCACAAGATTTACAATATTCTGTTCAAGTAGCTTATAAAGAAAAGCAAGTTCGAGATATTTTTGAAAGATTAGGTGGTTTAACGAATTTTGAATTTTTGCCAATTCAATCTTCTGAAAATTATTTTAATTACCGCAACAAAATGGAATACACTTTTTCGAATAAACGATGGATTACAAATAAAGAAATTGAAAAGGGCGTCGAAATATCTGATAGAGATTTTGCTTTGGGACTTCATATTCCACGAATTTATGACAAAGTTGTTGATATTTATGAATGCCACCTTCAGCCCAAAATAGGTGATAAAATTCTAAATTTTACACGAGACTTTTTCAAATCTCGCAAAACAACTGTTTTTTCGACAACAACACAAGAAGGTTTCTTGCGGAATTTGGTAATAAAATCTGGTGCAGCAAGCAAAGATTTGATGGTGAATTTAGTAACGAGTTCGGAAAATGATGAATTAATACACGAATTCTCCGACTCTTTACAATCTCATTTTCCAGAAATTACTACCTTTGTGCAAAATATCAATCTTAAAAAATCGCAAACAGCTTTCGGAGATTATGAAAAAATTTGGTTCGGAAGCGGACAAATTACTGACAAAATTGACGATAAAACATATAAAATTAGCTCGAATTCATTCTTCCAGACAAATACACCACAAGCTACAAAATTATTCCAAATTGCTGTGGAATTTGCTGATTTTACAAAAACAGATTCAGTTTACGATTTGTATTCAGGCGCTGGAACAATTGCTATTTATATTGCCGACAAAGTTAAAACGGTTTTTGCTGTCGAAAGCGTTGATGACGCAGTTGGAGATGCAAAACAAAATATGAAATTAAATAATATCGAAAATATCGTATTTGTTAAAGCCGATTTGAATAAATCAATTCTTCCAAAAATTGAAGAAATGAAAATTACAAAACCAGATGTAATTATTGCTGATCCGCCACGAGCTGGAATGAACCCGAATACAGTAAAAGATATTTTAACTCTTCAACCCCAAAAAGTGGTTTATATCAGTTGTAACCCAACAACACAAGTACGTGATATAAATTTACTTTCTGAAAAATATGATTTAATTAAAATTCAACCAGTTGATATGTTTCCGCATACTTACCATATAGAAAATGTCGCATTACTAAAATTGAAATCAATATGAAAACACTTAAATTATTTTTTTTATTAGCGGTTGCTTCGTTCCAAATTGTGTTTGGACAAGCGACAAATTTATTTAAAACGGCGGATGAACTTCTTGTGAAATGCAATTCCTTGAATGCCGAATTATTTTCTCCTTCAAATTATTATTTGGGAACACAAAAACTGCAACTTGCAAAATCTATGAAAAATAGGTCAAAAGAAGAGATATTTCAGGTAGTTCAAGAAGCCGAGACATATCTTTTCGCAGCAGTTGAAAAAAGTCAGTTTAATTCAGAAAATTTATTTGATGTTTTTGTTTTATGGGATAAATATCGAGTACAAACACTTGAAAAAAATAGTAAAATCTACTTTTTGCAAGGAGAAAAGCATTTTAAAAAAGCAATCGAAAAAGGTGAAAAAAATCTTCCTCAAAAAGAAATATTTGAAGAACGAGATGTGGCGAAATCGTATTTCGATAAAATTGAGATGATTTCAGAAAATGAAAAATTGCTTTCGCCTTTGCTAAATCTAAAAAGGGAAGCAGAAGAAAATAATTGCAAAGATTTTCTTCCAGAGGAAACTAAAATTGCCGAAAATAAGTTTGAATTAGCTTTCTTATCTTTAAAAGAGGGAAATCGGGATGAATTTATTAGAAAAGTTATTGCAGCTGAAACCGAATATGAAAAAATATTAACAGCAAGCAAATTAGCAAATGAAGAATCAAAGCAATTGTTTGCTGCTCGTGAAATCGCTGAAAAAGCCGATGCTCAAGTTTTTGCACGAGATGAATGGCAGAAAGCTAATATGGGAATTTCGCAAATTGGCAAGTTATTTTATTCTGGCGATAACGAAACAGCACGCCAAATTGTGATTGATAATATCAATTTATTTTACGAAGTCGAAGAGACTGCAATTTATGAAAAATATATCGGTTCGAAAAAACAAGATATATCAAACTTAACCGACCAAAAACTTGCCGAAAAAGATCCAATTTTGGTAAAAAGAATAAATTTAATATTAGAAAAAGCAGATAAATTATTCTTGAATAACAAATATTCAAAAAAAATTATCGAATTGTCGAAAATCGTTGAAACAGAAATTTCTCGCGGTAGGGAAATTCTTAGAATTTACAAAGAAAACAATACAAATTTGATTGACAGTTTAATTTTATATGAATTATATCCATTTGGAAAATCAGATTATATAAATACGAAAGAACAAAATTTTGATGAAACAATCGTAGAAAAGCAAGTAAACGACAAAATTGAACAAACTAAAAATGAGCAAAATGGAATTATTCCCCGAAATCCAAAAGCCGAACTTGCTGAACTTTTTGAAACAACGTACCAACCAAATGAAATTGAAATTATTGATGAAGGAACTCAACTTAGAATTAGATTTCTTACTTTGAAATTACGTGCCGATGAAACAGTTTTATTGCCTAAAAATAAGTTGATTTTGGATAAATTGGTAAAAATCATAATTAATTATGATGATTTTGATTTTCTTCAAATAGAAGCGTATGCAGATAATAAAGGTGGCGAAGAAATGAATTTTGCTTTGGCTCAACAGAAATTAAATACAGTAGTAAATTATTTATTATCTAAAAAAATAGACCAAAGCATCATAAATCCAGTTAATTTTGGCACAAAAAATCCAATTGCCAGCAACGAAACTTTGCAAGGGAGAGCGTTTAATCGCAGAATTGAAGCTGTGTTTTATTTCAAAAAATAATTTGAAACCAATTTTGCAATTAGTACATCTTATCGATTTAAATATGAACATTAATAACGGAGAATAAAATGTCAGTTAACTTAACAAAAGAACTTTTCTTAGAAAAAGTTTTCAATTACGAAGTAAATAAAGAATGGAAATACGAAGGCGATTTGCCATGTATTATTGATTTCTGGGCAGAATGGTGTCGTCCTTGCAAAATGGTTGGACCAATTCTTGAAGAATTAGGCAACGAATACGCTGGAAAAATCCATGTTTACAAAGTAAATACAGAAGAAGAACAAGAACTTGCAGGCGCATTTGGAATTAGAAGTATTCCTTCTTTGCTTTTTGTTCCGATGAACGAACAACCTCAAATGGCGGTTGGTGCTTTACCAAAAGAAACACTAAAACAAGCCATAAATGAAGTTCTTCTTAAAACAAATTAATTTTTGTTGAAGATAGTACAAAGAAGCCGTCTGGTATTGACGGCTTTTTTGTTTTAAATTTTCAAATTTTATTGTATTCCGAAAGTTGTTGCCAATATTTCTATAAAATTCTCCAAACTTCACGTTTTTCAATTTTCCCATCGAATGGAGAAATCCAAAACAATTCGCCATTTGCTTTGTGCATCAATTCATTTTTAATTTCATAAAAAGTTGCGCGAATTTCCCAAATAAAGCGTTTTCCCTTTTTGTCCCAAACTGATTTTGTTTCTAATGGTTTGATAATTTCTTTGGATAATTCTGATTTCACCTTTTTTTCGGCATCTTCTTTTGAAATATTGAATTGGCAAAACTCGGCATTTGTGAGGCAATCTGGAAGAAATTCCATTTGACTTTTATTGATAATTTCCCAATTATCATCAAAATTTATTGATAATGAATCACGAAATTCTATTTTTGGAATTTCAATCAAGTATTTTGCCGTTTTAGATTTTTCATTATAATTTTTTAGTATAAAATAATTGATGAAATCTTGATTTGAAGTTTGGGATTCAATCGATTGAGAAACCGAAGTTTGAATTTTTTCTAATTGCGATATTTCTTTTGCTTTTTCAACTTTGCAAGAACAAGAAATTGCTAATATTGAGATAAATATTATTGCTGCAACTTTTGTGAATCTATTAAAAATCATAATTCTCTCCAAAAAAAGCGAAGCAATTTGATGCTTCGCATATAAACTATTTTTGATTTAATAAAATTTCAACTGCTTTTTCGAGTTGTGTATCTTTCCCTTTTGCTTTGTCATCTGGATTATTGTATAAAACAAAATCTGGAATTGCAGCACCGTTTTCTTGATTAATTCCCGTTTTCAAAGTAAACCAACCTCGAGATGGTAATCGAACATAAGAATCATCAATTAAAGTTTTTGCTCCAGTTGAAATTACAGCACCAAAAGTCGGTTCGCCAACAAGTTTACCAATTTCAAGTGATTTATATGCGTGTGAAAAAATTTCGGCATTGGAATAGCTTTTTGAATTGCAAAGTGCAATTGATTTCTTTGTCCAAGCTGAATAAGGTAATCTTTCACCAAGTGGATAATAATCACGGAATTTTGTGTGATTTTCCTCCAAATTGTCTGTTGCTCCGCGTGGAATAGTGTAAGCGTGTTGCTTGTAGTTTAGTGCCATCATCAAATAATCTGTTGTCCAACCACCACCGTTATAACGAACATCAATAACCAAACCTTCTTTTCCGTAGCCAGCGGCAGTTAAATCGCGTTCAAACACTTCAAAACTTTCCCAGCCCATTTCTTTAATATGCAAATAACCGATTTTTCCATCAGATAATTTATTTACAAGTTTTTGATTATTTAAAACCCATTCATTATAAAGCAAATTTTTAAGATTATCTATCGGACGAATTAGTACAGTTCGCTCTTTGCCATCTTTATCAGATATTTTTAATTCCATAATTTCGCCAGCTTTTCCTGAAAAAAGAGAATAGAAGTTAATATTGTTGTCGAGCAATTTTCCGTTTACTGCGATAATCTTGTCGCCGACAAATAGTTTGCTTTCATCTTTATTTGCTGGGGAATTTGGGATAACCCGCACAATTTCTACTGAATTGCCGTTTGGTTGAATTTCAATTCCAAGTAAACCCGTTGTTTCTTTTTGTGTGTTTAAATTGTCTTTCCCATAAAGTCCCATGTGACTTGCATTTAACTGTCCAAGCATATTATTAAACATATCACGAAAATCCCTTTTTGTTGATGCTTTTAAAACCATTGGTTCGTAATGTTTTCGAAGCATTTCCCAATTGTGTCCGTGAAAATTAGGATCATAAAATCCATAATTTAAAGTTCGCCAAGCTTCATTAAAAATTTGCTTGTTTTCAATTTCGCGGTCAATTACATACTTTGCATTTATTGAAATGACTTCGGCTTTGTTCGTTGCGTCTTTTATTCTGAATAACTTCCCACCTCTTCCGATCGCAAAAAGGACTTTCCCATTTTCTGCATATTGAAAATTTGTTGGATTAGTAATTCCTTTTACAACATCTGGTTTAGTTTTATCCCATTGAATTGATTTCATTTCGCGTTCTTTTCCGTCATCAGTAGGAGATGAATAATAAATTGTTTTTCCATCTTTTGAAGCAGCGGGAGAAAATTCGTCTTTTGGCGAATCAGTTACTTGAACCAATCTTTCCCAAATATTTTCAAGGTCAATTTTTATTGGTTCAATTTCATCTGTTTCAGACTCATCTTTTTTCTTCTTTTTATCTTTTTTATCTGATTTATCTTCTTTTTCATCAGAAAATTCTTTCCAATCTTCTTCTGTCTTTTGCCAATCTTTTGCATTTAGCCAAACAAACCAAATATCAGAATTTTGTTTGCGATTTGATGTAAAAATCAATTTCGAGCCATCTTGCGACCAAAAAGGATTCCCATCTTGTTTTGGATGCATAGAAATATTTACTGGTGATATTTTTCCGTCAATTGGTTGAATAAATAATTCTTGATTGAACTCCAAATCTTCTTGTGCGTAGGCAATCCATCTGCTATCTGGTGAAAAACAAACATTTTGCGGAGCTGACCAACCATCTAAAAGTGTAATTTTGTTTGATAATTTTCCATCTGGAGAAATATCAAAAGCAACCAATTTTCCTACATTTATTTCATAAACTAATTTCTTTCTGTCGGGAGAAATCACAGGAAACGATTCATCATCTTTGGAATTTGTTAGATTCTCGAAATGGTAAGAGAAAGTTTTGAACAAATCTGGTTTTGTTTTATCGGCAGATTTTACAAGAAATAAATCTCTCTGATTTCCTTCTTTATCTGATGAAAAGATAATTGTAGAATCGTTCAGCCAAATTGGATTTTCATCTCTGTAAGAATTGTTTGTGATGTTAATAGTTTTTGATTTTTCAGGTTCGGTTTGCGAAATAAAAATCTCGCCGTGAATTACAAAAGCGGCATATTTCCCGTTTGGAGAAATAGCATATTCAGAAATTCCATTTGTAGAAGTTACATTTTGAAATGGATCGATTCGGAAATCGGCTCCGAGATTTATTTCAATATTTCCCACTGATTTTGAAGAAACGTCAAGTTTGAAAATATCTGTAAATCGTTCAAAAACAATAGTTTTTCCGTTTGGTGAAATATTAAAATAACGAATTCCATCATTTTCAAAATTTGTAATCTGTTTTGAATTTGGAAAATCTGGCTCACCGATATTCATCTGAAAAATATTATAAATTCCACTTTTAGCCGAAATGAAAAATAAATTTGAATTATCAGCCCAACGTGGCATAAAATCATTTCCATCGAAATTTGTTAATTGTCGAAAAGTATCGGTCTTGCGATTATAAAGCCAAATTTCAAGATTAGCCGAACCGTGATAATTTTCGCGACTTGTGGGACAAACTCCAGTTGTAAAAGCAATCATGTTTCCATCGGGAGAAATTGTAGCCATTTCGCCAACGGAATTTAGAATTCTTTTCTCAGTTCCACCATTTTCTGAAATTGAATAAAACTCGTGATTCCATTCCACTTGCTGAAATTCCCGAGAAGTTGCAAAAACTATCTCACCATTTTTAGCGAAATCAGTTAAAATATCGTTTGCTGAATTAAAAGTTAATCTTTTCGGTGAATTCCCATCTGAAGTTGAGATGAAAATGTCGTTATTTCCATATCTATCACTTGAAAATGCAAAATGTTTTCCATCGTCTGACCACATTGGTGCCGAATCATAACCTTCGTGAATTGTTAATCGAATTGCAGTTTTTGTGTTCGCTGGAATTTTCCAAATATCGCCCTGATAAACAAAAAGAATATCTCCATCGTTGTTAATTGCAGGAAAACGTACAAAAGGTGAATCTTGATTCCCCAAAATATTTAATGAAATAAATAAGAAAATGATTAGAAAATAGTGTTTAATCTGCATTGAATTACCTTTTAATTGGTTAAAAAACTTCTTGTTTGACGTAAAGTACCAGAAAATGTTATTTCATTTTAATAGCTATTTAAAAATCGAAAAAAACTTAACAAAATGAAAATGCAATATTATATTGAAATTAGCTTCAAAATAGCGTTATTTTACGTATTAATTAAAAGAAAATTTATATATGAAAAATGAATTTATGCAAAAAGCAATTGACCTTTCGGTTGAAAGTGTGAAAAATGGTGGCGGACCTTTTGGAGCGGTTATAGTTAAAAATGGCGAAATTATAGCGGCAACTTCAAATAGTGTTACAAAAGATAATGACCCAACTGCACATGCCGAAGTAAATTGTATTCGTCAAGCAACCAAAAAACTTGCAACATTTGATTTATCTGGTTGCGAAATTTATACATCATGCGAACCTTGTCCGATGTGTTTGGGAGCGATTTATTGGGCAAGATTGGACAAAGTTTACTTTGCAAACACAAAAAATGATGCAAAGGAAATTGGGTTTGACGATTCATTTATTTACGATGAAATTGCAGTCCCAATCGAAAAAAGGAAAATTCCAACAATTCAGATAATGAGAAACGAAGCGTTAATAGCATTTAGAAATTGGACAGCTAAAGAAGATAAAATTGAATATTAATTTAGCTCGTTACTAATCAAAAAATTCTAAATATCTAATTCGGTTTTGAGATGATAATCAAACGGTCGGCAATATAAATGTAATTTTCATCAGCAAAAACACCGCAAGCATCTTTAGAATCTAATAAAAGAGATGTTTGCTATCTATAAGATTCAATTAGAAAGTGCGACAAAAAAGAATTTTAAAAGAGAAAAAAAGGAAAATATTTAATTATTGAAACAGATATTTCTTCTTTACTATCTTTCGAATAGAAATATCTAATCTTAAATTATGATTTACATTAAAATATCAAATATTTTAAAGCAATTTAAGAATAGAAAATTCAACTTCGATAAAATTAGATACTATAATTTTTCAAGTATATTTTTGCATTTTAATAATATTATGAATAGAATATTTTCAAACGTTTCACATTTGCTAATACACGATTAGCTAATTACAAATCAATAAACTTTGTGCCTACTTTGTGGACTTTGTGGTTAGAAAAACATATTCAGGAAAGACTTGCAATTTATCTTCAAAGTTACATAGTATTAAAGCAAAAAACAATGAATTAAGTATTTATTAATATATAAAAAGGAAATAATTTTATGCAAACACAATTGGCAATTTTAGGAGCGGGACCAGGCGGATACGTAGCAGCATTTTTAGCAGCAGATTTAGGAATGAATGTAACTTTAATAGATTTGGAAAAAAATCCTGGTGGAGTTTGCTTGCATCGAGGTTGTATTCCATCAAAAGCATTACTTCACGTAGCAAAGTTGATTAGCGAAGTAGAGGAATCAGCAAAATGGGGAATTGAATTTGCAAAACCTCAAATTGATTTGGACAAACTCCGCAACTTTAAGGAAAGCGTTGTCGAAAAGCTAACTAGCGGAACGGGACAATTAGTTAAACAACGAAAAATAAATTATATACAAGGAAGAGGAAAATATCTCTCTTCAAACAAAATTTTTGTTGAAAAAGTTGATGGCACAACAGAAGAAGTGGAATTTGAAAAATCAATTCTTGCGACAGGTTCTGTTCCAGCAAAAATACCAGCATTTGATATAAATCCTAATTTAGTAATTGATTCCAGCGGAGCTTTGCAATTATCATCAATTCCAGAAAAAATGCTTGTAATTGGCGGCGGTTATATCGGTTTGGAAATGGCAACTGTCTATTCTGCTTTGGGAAGTAAAGTAACAGTTGTTGAAATGATGCCACAACTTTTGCCTGGTGCTGATAAAGATATGGTACGAATTCTATCTTCAAATCTCGAAAAACATCTCGAAAACATATATTTATCAACAAAAGTTGTATCGGTTAAAGAATCGAACAATCAAGTAGAAGTTATTTTTGAAGGCGAAAAAGCTCCGAATGAAGCCGTTTTGTTTGATAAAGTTTTAGTTTCAGTTGGAAGAAAGCCAATTACAGACGGACTTGGTTTAGAAAACACAAAAGTTACAATCAATGCACGTGGTTTTGTCGAAATAAATAATCAGCAAGCAACAAAAGATCCAAACATTTTTGCAATTGGCGATATTGTTGGCGGAGCAATGTTGGCACATAAAGCATCAGCTGAAGGGAAAGTTGCAGTAGAAGTTATCGCTGGACACAAAGCTGCATTCGAGCCAAATGCAATTCCAGCCGTTGTTTTCACTGATCCCGAACTTGCTTGGGCGGGAATTACAGAAAACGAAGCAAAAGAAAAAGGAATGAATGTAAAAATTATGCGATTTCCTTGGGCAGCAAGTGGAAGAGCAACAACAGTTGACAGAAATGATGGTTTGACAAAACTAATTTTTGATGCCGAAACCGAGCGAATATTGGGAATGGGAATTGTTGGAGTTAACGCGGGCGAAATGATTTCAGAAGGTGTGCTTGCAATTGAAATGTCGGCTTTGGCAAAAGATATTGCAATGTCAATTCATCCACATCCCACACTTTCTGAAACAGTAATGGAATCAGCCGAAATGTTGTTCGGACAATCAACACACCTTTATCGCCCAATTAGGAAATGAAATTATGTTATTAAATACTCGTTAAATTGATATTAAGGTAGAATACAAATTTTTGCCGTCTCTGGTTACATACAAACCAACTTTCCAGCCGTTAATATTTAAGGGTAGTAAATTGGGAGTAAGAAACGAAGTGTCGTGCACAATAAATGTAGCAGTAGATTTAATAGCATTCTAATTTGGTTGAGAATATGATACATGCTGTAATACAATAATCACAAAATATAAAGATAAAATCTTTTTCATATTGCTTATGTTTTATTTTCTATTTTCTGCTACTGATATATAAATGGTATCTCTATAATCCATAACATATATATTTCAAATATATTTTTGAAAAGATACAATAAAGGTTGAACCATTTCCTTTTTTGCTTATTACTTTTATACTTGCACCATTCATTTGACAATACTCTTTTATTAAAGCTAATCCAAGTCCGTTTCCTTCATATCTTCTTGTATAACCTTGTTCTTCTTGTGAAAATGGTTCAAATAAATGAGGGACATACTTTTCGTCAATTCCAATTCCGCTATCGCTTACGACAACTTGTAATCTATTATTTGCAATGGAATCTAAAGTTATTAGAACATATCCTTCTTTTGTGAATTTAATGGCATTATCTATTAGGTTTGATAAAATTTGTTCTACTGAATATTCATCGCCCAAAATCCAAATATCATCTGTTTTCTTTTCGAACGAAAATTTTAGTCTTTTAGTATCGGCCATTGGTTGAAATTGCATTTTCAATCGATAAATAATCTTTTCAATATCCAACTTTTGCGAGTGATAATCGTATGAGCCAATTTGAACTTCGGACATATTTAGAATTAAATCAATAGTTCTGATTATTCTCCTACCGGCATTATCCATACTTATAAAACCGTATTTAAGATCTTCATCAATTTTATCTTCCAATTCCGATTTCATTAATCCTGCATAACTTAAAATGGCATTAATAGGTGTTCTAATTTCGTGCGATATTTGAGCTAAGAATTCAGTTTTTAATTTTGTTGCAGACTCTGCTTTTTCTTTGGCTACAACAAGCTCTTCAATCATTTTCTTCTTTTCTGTAATATCTTCTTTAACTGCAATATAATGGGTTATGTTACCCTCATTATCTTTTACTGGGGAGATAATTGTCGATTCCCAAAATAGCTCCCCATTTTTCTTTTTATTATGAAATTCACCAGCCCAAATATTGCCCGATGAAATTGTTTCCCATAAGTTTTTATAAAACTCCTCTGAATGCTCTCCAGATTTTAATACTCGCGGATTTTGACCAAATGCTTCATCTGAACTATAACCTGTTACTTCGGTAAATTTTGGATTAACATACTCAATATCACCATTTATGTTTGTTATTACAATAGTTACGGGACTTTGAACAATTGCGTTTGAGAGTTTTTTAATTTCAAGTTCATCATGTTTTCGTTCAGTTATATCGCGGTTAACTGTTAAAACCAGATTATCTTCTTGGAAAACCATTCTTGATTCATAAAATCTTGTCTTTCCTGCAAGTTCAATTTGATATTCATAAACACTCATTTCGCCAGTTTGCAGTACTTTGTCTATATTTTCTTTTGTTAGTGCCGCAACTTCATGTGGTAAAACTTCATCCACATGTTTGCCTAAAAATACTTCTGGCGGGGCATAAAGTTCTTTGTCTGAAGATGAGTGATAATTTCGGAATACATAATTTTTGTCAATTACAAACATTAAATCGGGTATGGCTTTTAAAATTGATTGATTCATTTGATTGCTTTTTCGCAACTCTTCTTCTGCCTGCTTGCGCTCGGTGATGTCACGAATTATTCCCACAGAATGCCATTGGTCATGAATATATGTGGATGCGAGAGAGA
>DYLK01000053.1 GCA_020722065.1 Melioribacter roseus | reverse complement strand
AGTCTTTTTGAAAGCCTTCGCCAAAAAGTGAATTTTGGTGAGGTGCTGACGGCACACCACAAAAAGAACAAATACAATTTTCCGGTTCAAGACACTAAAAACATTGACATAATGATGGAAACGGGAACGGGTAAAACATTCACGTTTATAAAAACCATTTTTGAACTGAGTAAGCATTTCGGCTACAAAAAATTTATCGTTCTTATTCCGACAGTTCCAATCAGAGAGGGAACAAAAACAAACTTAGAGGACACCAAAGATTACTTCAAAAGCTTTTACGCCAACGAGAAAGAAAAGGAAATTGAAACCTTTGTTTACGAAGGAGGAAATATTTCAGCCGTTAGACAATTTATTGGCACTTCGCATTTATCGGTTTTGGTAATGACACCAAGCTCATTCAGCCACAAAGACAATATCCTAAACCGACCATTAGAAAAGGACATTAACACACCTGAATTATTCGTAAACAATCAGGAACCGCCAAAATCATATTTGGAATGTTTGAAACGCCTGAATCCGATTGTGATAATGGACGAACCTCACCGCTTTGAGGGAAACGCTTTTAAAACATATTTTGAAGGTTTTGAAAATTACTTTTTGCGTTTTGGTGCTACTTTCCCAAAAAAGAAAGACAGCTTGCCTTTATCCAATGTAGCGTATGTATTAGACAGCATTTCTTCATTCCGACAAAGTTTGGTAAAGAAAATTGTTGTTTATACGCAAGACGTAGTTGAGAACACAGATACACTAATTGGAATTGAAAAAGTTGGGACAGTTAATAAAGCCATTGTAAGCACTTTAACCAATGGAATTATTGTCAGACGTGAATTAGGAGTTGGAGCAGTTTTCAACGGAAGAAGTATAAAGAAAATTAACAAGGACACCATTGTTTTAGCAGACGATACGATTGAAAAGGTTGATTACTCTTTGTCGGACGAATCATTGCGGGCAATGATTAAGGAAACAATTAAAATTCATTTTGAAAAAGAAAAAGGATTGTTTGAACAAGGCATAAAAGCTTTGACCTTGTTTTTTATTGAAAGCGATACCAGTTTATTTCGTGGAAGCAATCCAAAAATCAAGAACTTTTTTGAAGAAGAATACAAAAAGCAATACGCAGAAATTGTAAGCAAACTTGACCAATCAAGCGACTATTATAAATTCTTGCAGAACGATTTTGACAGCGAAAATTCTCTGCAAGTTCACAAAGGCTATTTTTCAGGCGACAAAGGCAACACAGACGAAAAAGTAAAAGCAGGTGTTGACGAAATTCTGAAAGACAAAAAGAAATTACTTTCATTTGAAAGCCCTACTCGTTTCATTTTCTCCATTTGGGCTTTACAAGAAGGTTGGGATAACCCGAATGTTTTCACAATCTGTAAACTTTCCAATCAAGGAAGCGAAATATCAAAATTGCAACAAATTGGTAGAGGTTTACGCATTTGCGTAAATCAAAACTTACAGCGTAACACACTTAAAAATCTGAATGACGACCAAGAAGCATTTTGGAAAATCAACAACCTTGATGTAGTTGTATCAAGCAAAGAACAAGGCTTTGTTGAGGCAATTCAAAACGAAATTTTAAGTAACTCATTCCTGATTTCTGAAACTTTTACAGAGCAAGAACTCATTAAGACACTCAAAGAAAAATCGGGCTTTGATGATGATACGGTAGTTACTTTAGTGGATGATATTTTGAAAGATAAGAAAATGATTGTTCGCAAGGCAATTGTTGACGGGCAAAAGATTTATGAAAAATCGCCTGAATTTTCCGCTATTCTAAAAGAACAAAATTTGCCCGATGAACAAGTGAAAGCCATTGAAAGCTTGTTTGCAACTGACGCAAACACTTACGTTCAGAAAGCCGAGAAGAAAAAAGAGAAAAAGAAAGTTTTCATTAAGTCAACGCACTTGCAAGAGTTTCAAAACCTTTGGAACGCTATCAATAAAAATGCTTTCTATGTTTTAGAAACGTTGACCGCAGAACAGGAAACCCAACTGATACAAAACATAAAAGCTCAAATTGAAGCCGTAAATATTGAAGAAATTTTGTTGCAAACAATTCGTGCAGAACTTAAAGTAAATAAATTAGATAAAGATGATGCCGTTTCAAAAGAACTGAAAGGAACAGTTTCTTATAAAAGCAAAGTAGATTATTTAGAATTGGTTCGCACTTTATCAAATAACACTAAAACTCCGATTTCATTTGTAGTAAAAGTTTTCAATGCTTTGAGTGATGATTTCAAAACAAAAATGCTCTGCAACAATCCCGAACAGGCACAACGGGAAATTTCCGAAATAATCAACAAGAACTTAATTGCAATGCTTAAAGCAAACATTAAGTATGACGGAATTAACGGAACAGGTTTGCCAAATGTATTCAAGACCGAAAAAGGAAAAACATATTTAGATACAGGAAGCGTTGGCAAATTTCAAAAAGATATTGCAGGCGATTTCAATTTAAAAACCAAATGGGTATTTGAAGAAGTGATTGAATATGACAGTGATTTTGAGTTGGAAATTGTGGAGCAAGACCCCGACATTGATAGCATTGAAATTTTCGGAAAACTTCCACGCCTGAAAATCAAAACACCATTGGGAGATTACAACCCCGATTTTTGCTATGCTATCAAAAGCACTGAAGGCAACAAAATATTCCTTGTTGTTGAAGCCAAAGGCTATAAATCGTCAACAGCAATTCCAGTAGATGAAAAAGGAAAGATTGATTTTGCCAAAAAATATTTTGAGGCATTAGGCGAACACTACAAAGACCAAAACATTAAAATTTCAT
>DYLK01000001.1 GCA_020722065.1 Melioribacter roseus | reverse complement strand
ATTGTCCGCTATGTTTTTGTCTTTTTACACTGACGGCTAACTTATTATTACTCGCAATGATACTAAATAATAAATTATTTTAGAAAAGTTTACTACGGGAAGTAATTCTTTTTAGTTTTTGGACAAAATGATAATGCAAAATTCTTTTATTGAATGACTTTACACAATTTGATATTTCTGCTTACAAAATATTTTTGTTGAATTTTCTTTTTAACTCTGTCGTCCTTTAAAATAACAGCTAACGCCTACTTGTATTAAACGTTTGGAATTTCGAAGCGAATCTCAATCAAATTACAACTACTTTTAATATGGGCTGAAATACTTGAATTACCTCTGACTTCAAGATGTTTTATATACGATGTTACCAATTGTAATTATCTGTCAAATCTATTTTTTCTTATTACTTCTTGTCAAATCTAATAATGCATTTACAATAGTTAATGGATGCGAGGGATTTCCTGGTATATATAAATCAACTTTAATATCTTTTAATATGCTTCGGTTGATGGCTTTGCTATCAGCAAAAAGACCACCACTTATGGCATCAACGCCACAGAGAATAAATAGTTTTGGCTCGGGAATGGCATCGTAAGCAATACGCAAAGGTTCAGCCATATTTTCGCTTATGGGACCTGTTACGACAATTCCATCAGCATGTCGTGGCGATGCGGTAAATTCAATACCGTAGCGACTCATATCAAAGTTGGCATTTCCCGCTGCGCCTAACTCCCATTCACATGAATTGTCTCCACCAGCAGAAACTTGTCTTAATTTTAATGATTTTCTAAATACACTTTTCACTTCTTTTCGAATTGCGTTGGCATCAACTCTTATTTCGGTAGTTTTCCCTTCTTTAATGATTAAATTTTCTCGAATATTTGAAGATATTCTGTAATCTTGTGTGAATTTTATTTTTTCAGGGAAAGCAAAGGCACATTCGCCACAAAAAGCACATTTACCCATATCAATACTAAATGGTTTTGTGCCGATAGCACCCAAAGGACAAATTTTAGCTATCGCTTGTTCATCAACTTTTGCTTCACTTATTTCGGGACGACCACGAAATGGCGAACGTAATTTTACATTTCTTAAATCGGGAATATATTGTTTCCCGTTATGGTATATAGCTTTTATTTCTTTAATCATAGTTTTATTTTTATAAATCGTGTCCGCAATAACTTAAATTATAACTTTTATTGTTGATTGGGAAATCCGAAATTTCAACATTTCGTAACGACAATTCTAAAGCTTTCCAATTATGCATTGATGGATCTTTTATTTTGTAATGTTTCAACTTTCCATATTCATCGGAAATAGCACAATGGCAAACTTCACCTCGCCAAGCTTCTACTAATGATATAGCAAAACGATTTGGTTGCAATTCAAGTTGATAATTCGGTTTTTCGTCTGGTGAAGCATCGAATTTGTAATTTTCCATTACATTTCTAATCCATGCAATAGATTTTCTTATCTCTTTCTTTTTTAACAAGAAACGTGCAAAAACATCCCCTTTTTCAGCTGTGATTGTCTCATAATGGAATTTTTGATAGGCAATATTTGGATGAGTAACGCGAATATCTCTTTCGATTTGTGACATACGTGCTGACAGTCCAACAGTTCCTATCGTTTGAGCTTGTTCAGGACTGATGATACCGATAAAATCAAAACGATTTTGAACACTTGGTAACCTAAAAGTAATGTCAATCATTTCTTCAAATTGTTTCTCAAATTTTAGTATCACATTTAATAATTCTACTTTCAATTCTTCGGTAAATGGGAAATGAGTTCCGCCAAGCCTTATTAGACTTTTTCCAAAACGGTTTCCGCACCAAAATTGAGTGAAGTTAATGATGGCAGTTCGCAAAATACCAAAAACATTTGAGCCGAAATGATAGGCAATATCAGTACATAATGCACTAATATCACCTGTATGAATAGCAATTCGCTCTAATTCCAAAGCCAAAGCTCGTTCAATATGTCTCTGTTCGCTTAAATGTTTATCGGCAAGTGCTTCAATAGTTTGTGCAAATGCCGTAGTATGACCAATTACGGTATCGCCAGCAATATTTTCGGCTAATAAATTACGCTGCAAATTATTTTCTTTATCTAAAAATAATTCTTCTATTCCACGATGTTGCCAACCTAATTGAATTTCAAGATGCAATACATTTTCACCGTTGCAAATAAAACGAAAATGTCCCGGCTCGATAATTCCTGCGTGAATTGGTCCTACACCAACTTCGTGTAATTCTTCACTTTTTATGGAATAGAATGGATAATCATTTATTTGCATTTTTTTGTCAGCACGGTTATGTGCAAAACGGACAGGCTTTTGCCAAGGATGTTCGATAAAATTAACCCCAAAATTCTCGTGAATTTCCCTTTCGAATATATGTAACGCAAATATTTCTTTAGTCAAAGATTTTAGTTCTGGTTTTTCATCAGATTTTAGTATATGAGATAGCAATAATATATTGTGGCTTTTATCATCACCTATTGCCATAATAAAATGCAAACCTTTGCTTGTTTTATAAGCAAAATAGTTTAGGCAGTGGTTTTCGTGTTGTTTAAGTAGATTAATAACAATCTGATAAAAATTTGTATAACTAAAGATGTTAATATCTTTTAAGTCAACAGATTGATTATTCTTTATTTTTAATATCTTATTTAATTCTTCCATAGTCGTTAATTAAGAATTGAAATAGCATTAT
Source organism: Melioribacter roseus (assembly GCA_020722065.1). Classification (GTDB taxonomy): domain Bacteria; phylum Bacteroidota; class Ignavibacteria; order Ignavibacteriales; family Melioribacteraceae; genus WGAL01. Next base: position 173,543 of record DYLK01000001.1, on the reverse strand, counting down.
TGATTAAATCAATAAAAAATGAAGGTTGATTTATTCCCAAATACATCACTAAGCAGAAAAAACTTAACTGAATAAAGTTTTCTAAATAGTTTGGCTTAGATGTTTGTATTTCGTCAGGGACATTTCCGAATAGTACAGTTAAAAATATCTTTCCAAGAATATACATAATAATAGTAAGGAAAATTAAAGCAACTATTGCTATAAAGTATTTTTGACCTAAAAATAATGCTTTAAAAATGAGAAATTCACTTACAAAAAGCCCTGAAGGCGGAATTGCAGTAACACTTATAAAACCAACAAGCAATGTAATTCCAGCAAGAGTGTTAATTTTAAAATATCCCGAAAAGTTTTCTATCCATTTTGATTTGAAAATACTATGAATTTGATAAATTTGATAAAATAATCCAGCTTTTACAAATGAATGTAAAATAATATGTAAAATAACAGCATAATAACCAATTCCACCAACTGCTAATCCTATGAGAACGATACTCATGTGTTCCATTGTTGAAAATGCGAATGCTCGTTTCAATCTTTTAACTCTTAATAATTGGATTGAAGCAATAAACATTGAAAAAAGTCCAACTATATAAAATACATTTTGAGTCCAAGATAATATTTCTGTATGAGCGACGACTGTAAAAGTTCTGAATATCGCTACAAATCCAGCATTAACCAAAACTGTGGACAATAGTGCATTGATAGGTGATGGAGCAATAGTTTTGGCATCAACTGACACTGCATAAAGCGGAAAAACACTTAATTTTACAGAAAATCCCGCAATTATCAACAAAATAGATATTTTCAGCCAAAGTGTATCAATATTCCCAACAACAGTAATCAATGTGTCAAAACTTAAATCAGTAACTCCGTCATTACTTGCATAAATACTCAATAGTAAAATTCCCGCAAAAGCCAATGCAATACCTATTGATGAAACAAATAAATATTTCCAAGTAGCTTCAAGAGCAACTTTACTTCGTTCAAAAAAAACGAGTGAGGATACAAAAAGAGAAGTAATTTCGATACTAGCCCATAAAATAGCAATGTTATTTGAGAAATAAATAGTGAGTATTGCTGTTATCAACATTATTAGAGCAGAATAATAAATAGAAACGTTTCTTGGATTGTTTTCGAATTTTTTTAAATAATTTCGACTGAAATAAAAGGTAGTTATACTTAAAATGGATAGAACAATTGATAAAAGGACCCCAAGACTATCATATTTAAAGAAAATATTATCAGTTTTATTAATATTAAAATAAGCATAAGAACTTGTAAAAACCAAAGATGCCAAAAACACAATTGATAATATTGAAGTAACAATCTCTTTCTTAAAAAGATAAATACTTAAACTAATTCCCACGGATAGAACAATAAATAGTATATACATTTTATAAATCTTTTAATATTGTTAGTTGATTTACATCATCGGTTTGAAAAGTATTCCCAACACGGTTAATAAATATTCCGAATACAAGTAATCCCATGAGTAGATCTAGAAGAATTGCCAAATTAACCATCATTGGCATGGTGTTCCCAACAGACAACGAAAGCATAAATATGCCATTTTCAACAATGAGATAACCTACTACATGTGAAAAAATATTTTTGTGAATAATAATAAAATAAAGTCCATATATAATTGAGGCAAAAGAAACTGTAAAAAATTGAGTGTGAAATTTACTATCTAAAATATTATCACTTATTATAAAACTTATTATTAAGCTAAGCACGACAAGTATAACCGAGTAAAAAACAGGGACTGTTGGTTCGTGAATGCGTTTTAAATTGTTGTGTTTTCTAACTCTTTCCAAAAACCATGGAACTACAATTGATTTTATAAGAATTGTTTCAGTAAGTACGAAGATGAATTCATAAATTTCAATCTCTTTTAAACTAAAGAAAACCATACCGAATAATATTAAGCCTTGCATAAATAAGAGCCGAACAAATTTTTTAACTCTTTCTGACAAAGCAAAATAAATTAAGCTTATGGCGTAAATTATAATAAATAAATAAGTCATATTAATGTAAAGTTATTTTTTGTGTAATAATTAAAGCTGTTAAAAAAGTTACAACAGCAATAGCTGATAATACAATAATCCATTGTGGATTTTTATTCATTTTGTTTCTTGCTTTAAAAGCCTCTACTATTCCAACTAAGCATGCAAAAATAAATTGGACTCCGAGATATATTGCTATTTGTTCGTAAATATTCCAATCGCTTTTGATAAAAAAATTTGAGATTAAACTTCCGTAAATAGCAAATTTTAGCCAAGTAGCAATGTGAATTAGAGCTAAATCAAAGCCACTATTATCTAATACCATAACTTCGTGAACCATTGTTAATTCAAGATGAGTTTTTGGGTCATCAACAGGCATACGGGAGTTTTCAACCATGGCAATATAAAATAGTACATAAATTGATGCTATCCCAATAGTATAAGATAAATTAGTGCTGATGTGAAGGTTTGCAAATAATTCATTAAAAGAAATATTGTTTGTAAACAAAGCAACAGAACCAGCTAAAATAAAGAATGCAGGCTCAACTAACATTGAATATAATGCTTCTCTATTAGCTCCCATTCCTTCAAAGCCGCTGCCTGTATCCATAGCTGCAATAATCATTAGAAACTTGCCAATTGCTAATAAATAAGCAAAGAAAACAAAATCGCCATAAAATGATAATAATCCTGCTTCCCCAGCAAAAGGGATAAAAAATACAGCCGATAATATAGAGGAGAAATAGAGAATTGGAGCAACTTTGAATATTATACTTGTTACAGGACTATAAACTGTCCCTTTCTTAAACAAACGAATTACATCATAAAGTGGTTGGAATATCGAAGGCATTTTTCGTGCTGCTATTTTTGCTTTTAGTTTTGTAACTATTCCGACAAAAAATAGTGCAGATATTAATATTAATAATAAACTAATCATATCAAATTAAAATAAGTTAATATACCAATTATGATTATAAATACAAGAGCATATAGTAGATAATCTTGTATTCTACCTGTTTGAAAAACAGCAATTTTTTCTAGAAAATGAAAAATTATTTTAGCGGGTTTGCTAACTAAATTATCTTCAAAAACATCGCTTGAATGTGTTTCAAAACTTCTTTCTTGTGGAAAAATTTCGGAGACATCAAAATTATCATATTCTTTTTTAACATTTACTAATTTAGAAGAAATTTGAACGAAGTTATCAGCATAAGATGTAGCTGTATATTGATGCAATGCAGGATTTGCAGCAGTATATCCGCATCCCCAAGTGTCATTTTCTGTAACTTGGTGTCGTTTTTGTTGCCAATCTCTTAATAACCATATTATTCCTATTATTGAAATAAAAATACCAGACGAAAGACTTATGTTATTAAAGACGGGTATCATTTCTGAAAGTAGTGATGTATTTTCGGTAAAAATAGACACAACATTCATAAGTGGTTGGACAATTAAAAACGAAACCATTCCAATAAGAAGTATTAAAAATCCTATCATAAAATTAGGTAAAATCATTACCGATTCTACTTCGGTAACATTTTGTGTCCTGTTGCTGCGTCCCGTTCCGAGGAAAATGATACTAAATACTTTGGTAAAGCAAAATATCGCTAAACCACCAATAATGGCTAATCCTGAAAAAGAGAAAAGTAAAATAATATCGATTAATAAATTTGCCGTTTGTAATGATCTAAACATTCCCGAATAGATTAAAAATTCAGAAATAAAACCATTAAAAGGAGGCAACCCACTAATTGCAAGTGCACCCAACAAGAAAAACAAAGCTGTTTTTGGCATCTTTTTGATAAGTCCGCCCAATTGCTCAATGTTTCTTGTGTGCGTTTGCTTATAAACAGAACCTGCAGTGTAAAAAAGTAGTGATTTAAAGAGCGAATGATTTAAAATATGTAAAATTCCGCCTCCAAAACCAAGAACTGCCAATACAGGCATATTTTGAGACAAGCCAATTACACCTAATCCAATACCAATCCCAATAATTCCGATATTTTCAATACTATGATAGGCTAAAAGTTTTTTTACATCGTGCTGAACAATTGCAAGGGAAACTCCAATAAGTCCAGAAATTAACGATATTATTAAAATAAATAAACCTATATCGAATAAATCATTATGAATATAGCTAAGTACTCTAAGAATTCCGTAAATTCCCATTTTTATCATCACCCCACTCATTACTCCCGAAACGTGAGAAGGGGCAGCGGGATGTGCATGTGGTAACCACGAATGCAATGGAATAAATCCAGCTTTTATTCCAAATCCAATAAAAAACAATAAAAATAGAGGGAATGGATTGTTAGATGCAAAATAAACCGATAAACCATCAAAACTGAATTCTGCCGCAGTTGTTGTGTAAGCAACTATAAAGGCTATCATTAAAAAAACTACACCTATATGCATTTGGATAAGATATTTTAAACCAATATTAACCGTTTCTTTTTTCTCGGATTCAAAAATTACCAATACAAAAGACACTAATGACATAATTTCCCAAACAATCAGAAAAGCTAATCCATCTCGAATCATTACCACTAACAACATAGAAATATGCAACCATAAAAAATTAAAATAATGGAATGCAATTTCTGTGTCATTTTTTTTAGGGAAATAGGGTTTAAGGTAGCCTTTTGCAAAAATCAATCCAGTAAGAGATGTAAAATTAATCACAAGAATAAAAAAGGCTGATAGTTTATCTATTTTTAGTGGAATAGAATTTCCCAGTAAATAGATAAAAGGAAGTTCTAATATATCGACTATTGTAAAAGTTTGTATTGCCCAAAATGAAGTAATAACTATAATACCAGCTTGTAAAAATATACTAATATTATTCTGATGTCGTTTTGGCAATAAAAATAATAATATTGTTGAGGTAATAATAATTTGAAAAAATATAATAGTCATTTTTTTTTGTTTTATGTTTGATAACGTTTTTCAGTTATTCTCAAGTAAGTATTTTAAAAATTAATTTAAATATATTACATTTTTGTCCTATTAAAAAAATACGGAGAACCAACCAGCAAGTGCGACAAAGTTAAATAAAATTATAAAATAATAATTCATTTATTATTATTTAGCAAAAAATATTCTAAGGGAATTATTCTTTTACTTTTTGTTTGATATAATTGAGAAAAACAATTGCGGTTGTAATAAAACCTATGCAAATCCCCAAAAAATCGGCTAGAAAGTCATAAATTTCTGCACTACGATATGGCACAAACATTTGATGAATTTCATCAAGACCTGCATAAAGTGTTAGAATTGTGAAAGATAAAATCAATAAATGAGAAATCTTATTTTTCTGCTTATAGAATATCAGAAATTGTATAAAAAAGAAGGTTAAAAAGAAGAAAGCCAGAAAGTGTTTCACTTTATCACTAAGATGGAATTTATCAATGTGATAATTCCCTGGTATCGTAGTTAGCGTAAAAATTATTAACCAATATGCAATTAGCGGAAATAATGCGTATTTGCGTGGATTTTGTTGAATAAATTTATAGTATCGATTCATTCAAAAACTTTATTGTTTTAGGTAGATTCTGCATAACATCAAAAGCTGTAAAACCAAATTCCGTTTTATCAAGAGATAATAAATCTGCAGATAAGCTATGTAAGTAAACTGCTGCAATTAATGCTTGGCTTATCTCATTTGTTTGAGAAAGTAAACCTGCAATTACTCCAGTTAAAACATCTCCCATTCCAAATTTTGCCATTCCAGAATTTCCTGTCGTATTCACAAACACTTCCCCATTCGGTTGAAAAATTATTGTGGGGGAACCTTTTAACACTAAATAACTCTGAGTTTCTTTAGTAAAACTTCTTCCGTAGAATAAAACGTCTTTTTGAAGTTCGTCCAAGGAAATTCCTATTAATTCAGAGAATTCTTTATGATGTGGAGTTAAAATAAAATTACTTAAATCGTACTTTTTGTAATTTTTATTTAGTGGAAATAGCCCATCAGCATCTATTACAACTTTTTTCCCAACTGATTTAACTAATATTTTTAGAATTGCGGCTTGAGTTTCAACTTCTCTTCCCAACCCAGGACCAAGTGAAATTACATTTGCCCAATTTAATTTTTCTTCAAAAGAAGGGATATCTTTTTCTGTTAGATATTCATTTTCTCCGTATGAAAAGTAAATAAGCCCAATTTTTTCATCTTGAATTTGCGTCCGTATTTTTTTAGGAATAGCTAATAAAGCTGCACCAGTTCCTACAAAAAAAGGTGAATTTCCAGAAAAATAGGCAGCTCCTGTATATTTTTCTGAACCAGCAATTGTAAATACTTTTCCAGCCGAATATTTATGCAAGTTTTGTCTTCGTTTTGGCAAAGAAAAGGACGCATCTTCAGGCTCAATTAGATAAATATTAGTTTCGAGAGAATTAAAATATTCATCACCAATTCCTATGTATCCTTTTTCAATTTTACCAGAATTCAATTTTCCGTTCTGAATAAACAAACCTTGTTTAAATTCGCCTAAAGAAATTGTTAAATCGGCATTAAATATTGTTTCACCAAAACCTGTATCAGCATTTATTCCAGTTGGGATATCAATTGCAACTCTTTTTGATTTGAATTGATTAACTTTTTGAATAATAGATTTTAACGGTTCTATCAAAATTCCATTCGATCCAGTCCCTAAAATTGCATCAATTATTAAACTTGATTTTTCTATTTTTATCAGACTTTTAATTCCGTCAAATTGCCAGATTTTGCCTCTATCAGTTTGATTTATCAACTCTTGAAGAATTTCAAAATTAATTTTAGCATCACCTTTTAGTTCTTTAGATGAAGAAATAAGTAGAATATTTACATAGAAATTATGATTAATAAAATGTCGTGCAACAGCAAGCCCATCACCACCATTATTTCCCTTCCCAACAAGGATCGAGATTTCATCTTTTTGTGTTATTTTAGGAAAATGTTCAAGTATTTTTTCAAATATCGAACGAGAAGCGTTTTCCATCAAAGAAATACTTGGAATTCCAAGCGAATTTATTGCGTATAAATCAGCCTCTCGGTTTTGAGAGACTGTAAATAATGGTATCATAAATTATTCAAAAAATAGTAAATCATCTGGAATTGGTTTAATTAGCAACTTGTGTTTGCTTTCAATTGCCAGTTCAATTGGAATATGATTATCAAAATTAAACACATCTTCACCTTGTTGAACAGCAATCAATTTTATAACTTCATATTCTGATAATTCTTCTTCAAGATTTTCATATTCATAAAAATATATTTCAGTATAAAAATCAGTAACTCGAACACTTGCACCATCAAGATTTTTACTAAAATCTGTAATAATATTTGTTCCAATTACAACTTTTAATATTTCGGCTTTAAATGGAAGCAAAACGCGATTGCCAAAATACAAGCCTGTTATATTTTCATTTAAAACTTCTTTTATACTTTTCATCATTTCTCCTAAAAATAAAATACTAGCCAAATTAACGCAAAAATAGGAATTAATATTGGAAGCGAATATTTATAAACATAAGCGAAAAAACTTGGCATTTCAATTCCCGCTCGTTCAACAATTGATTTAACCATAAAATTTGGTCCATTTCCAATGTAAGTTAAAGAACCAAAGAAAACAGCACCAACTGAAATAGCTTGTAAAAAGATGTAGCCGGTATTCATAAATTCTTTTACATCAGCGGCAACATTTATATCAAAACCAAATTTTCCGAGTGCTGCACTGAGAAAATTAAGATAAGTTGGTGCATTATCTAAAACTCCAGATAGAAGTCCAGTACTCCAGAAAAACATTCCAACAGTTAATTTATCGCCAAGAATATTTGCTTCGTGCGAAATAAGTTGCAAGGCTGGAATCATTGTGGCAAAAATTCCAATAAACAAATATGCAACTTCCTTAATTGGGTCTGCATTAAATTCGTTGTATTTAAGAATTTCGTTATCAGATGTTTTTATTGCCAAAAATACTACAGAAAATTGAATTATTTCTCTAATCCCGATTGGGAATGGAGAAAGATCTGGAACCCAACTCATCACATTTGGGTCAATAAATACTGCGACTAAAATAATTGCAAGATAAATTAGATTTTTAGCACCTTTAAACTCAATTTTACCAGAATATTCTTTTCCAGATTTCGAATCCTTGTTGCGAGAATCGATAAAATAGAATACTAATAAAATTAAAGCTATTGTTGGAAACCAAATGTACCAAATATGTTCAATGAACCAAAAGAAGTCAATTCCTCGCAAAAATCCTAAAAATAATGGTGGATCACCAATTGGAGTTAAAGCACCCCCGATATTACTTACTATAAAAATAAAAAATATAATTAAATAAGGTCTAACTCTATCATGATTTACTTTGATAAATGGTCTAATAAGCAACATTGAAGCGCCAGTTGTTCCAATAATATTTGCAATTACTGCACCAAAAAAAAGAATTGCAACATTCAAAAGTGGAGTAGCTTTTTTATCCACTTTTATCATTATTCCACCAGAAGCAAAAAACAAAGAAGACAAAAGTGCAATAAAAGAAAAATATTCGGTTAAAGTATGCATCAAACTATGAGTATCGTGCAAGAAAAACGAATAATAAAAAACGACAATTGCTCCCAAAAAGACAGAAACTTTTGGATAGTGATGTTCCCAGAAGTGAGAATATAAAATTGGACCAGTTGCAATCATAATTAACAAAACTACAAATGGAATAACCATTGCAGTATGAGGAAGCTCATGTTTTGTTTCAGTTGTTGCTTTTTCAACATTTGTAATTGTATCTTTTGCATTATTTACATCTTGTGCAAAAGTAGAATTAAAAATTGAAAATGAAATAAGTACAATAAAAAAAAGCAATAATAAATTCTTGTTCATTAATTCTCCAATATAAATTTAAGGTGTATTTCTATATATCATACGTGGAAATGGAATAGTTTCTCGTAAATGATCAATTCCACAAATCCAAGTAACTGTTCGCTCAAGTCCAAGACCAAAACCAGAATGAGGAACTGAGCCGTATTTTCTTAAATCTAAATACCATTTAAAAACACTTTCTGGAAGATTGTGTTCTTTAATTCGTCCAAGAAGTAGGTCGTAATTATCTTCTCTTTGACTTCCGCCAATAATTTCGCCATAACCTTCTGGAGCCAAAACATCAACTGCGAGAGCAAGTTTTTCGTTTTGTGGGTCGCGTTTCATATAAAAAGCTTTAACTTCTGCTGGATATCTGTGAACCATAACTGGTTTATCAAATTTACTCGAAATTATAGTTTCATCGGCTGCACCAAGGTCGTCTCCCCAAACAAAATCTCTTCCTTCAGCATGTAAAATTTTAACAGCTTCGTCATAAGATATTCTTGGGAATGGGCGTTTAATTACTTCCAATTTTGAAATATCTCGTTCTAAAATTTCAAGCTCTTCTCTTCTATCTTGAAGGACACATTGGACAATATATTCAAGAAATTCTTCTGCTAAATCCATATCGTCATCTAAATTATAGAAAGCCATTTCAGGTTCAACCATCCAAAATTCGGTTAAATGGCGACGAGTTTTCGATTTTTCTGCGCGGAAAGTTGGTCCAAAAGTATAAACTTTTCCAAGGGCCAAAGCTCCAGCTTCTGCATACAACTGTCCAGATTGAGTTAAATAGGCTTTCCCTAAATCAAAATATTCCATTTCAAACAAAGTGGAAGTACCTTCGCTGGCGTTTGGAGTAATTATTGGTGGGTCAAATAAAGTAAAACCACGTTTATCAAAAAAATCGCGAATTGATTTTGCAATTCTGTGTCTAATTTTCATAATTGCAACTTGTCGTTTAGAACGCAACCACAAATGGCGATTATCAATTAAAAACTCAACTCCGTGTTCTTTGGGAGTTATTGGGTAGTCTTCGGAAGCACCAATTAGTTTAACATCTGTTGCATCCAATTCAAATCCGCCAACGGCTCGTGGCTCTAATTTTACAATTCCAGTTACTTCAAAAGAGGCTTCTTGATGAAGTTGTTCTGCAATTTCAAAAACTTCTGGAGTAACATTTCCCTTAAAAACTACACATTGCAAATATCCAGTTCCATCGCGTAAAATTAAGAACTTTACTTTTCCACTTTCGCGTTTGTTATAAAGCCAACCTTTTAGGGTAACTTCTTTACCAGCATATTCTTTCAGATCTTTAATATATATCATAATGATTCTTTTTTTTTTCATTTAAAGACTTAAATATATTTTAACTTTTCATCATTTACAAAGATTTTCGTTTAACTCTTTTTAATATTTTGATAATAAACTTTTCAAAAAATGAATAAATTAGAAGAAATTAATACATTAATAAAATCAAGCGGAATAAGAATAAGTTGGCTTTCTAACCAACTTGGTATGAAAACCCAAACATTAAATTTTTTGCTGAATAATTCCGAAAAAACGATTGATGATGAATTGTATATGAATATCAAAAAGAATATTAATTCATTTCAAATGGAATTTAATTTTTATAATAATGAAAATTTTGATTCGCCTGATTTATTTGATGACAAAAGTATTTCAATTGGAATGGGTGCAAGAATTAGAATTTTTGCAAGGAAAAAATACGGAAGTGCCTCAAAGTTATCCAAAGAATTGGGAATTTCGCCCCAACATTTACAACTTTATATTAACGGGAAACGAGAACCTGGTGCGAAAATCCTTATTAAATTTTTGAAAATTGGTTGCGACTTAAATTGGTTGCTCGGTGGAACTGAAAAAATCGAATCTTATAGAATAATTAAATTAGAAAATGAACTACGAAAATTGAATTTAAAGCTCCAACAAATAACAGATATTGTTGCAAAGTAGTTACAAATAAAAAAAATTTTATTTAAAAATTAGCTTTAAATCAATTAAACACAACATTTTTAACTCAAAAAAAATTTTACTTTACCTTTATATCTTCTTTAGATAATTTTCTAATGCATTTTAAATTTATTGTTAAACAAAAAGGAAAAACAAAATGGCAGTTAAAGATTTCAATCCATTTGAAATGGCTCAAAACCAATTCGATAGAGTGGCTGATTTATTAAACCTTGATGAAGGGACAAGAGCTTTATTACGCGAACCTCTTCGTGAATATCAATTCTTAATTCCAGTTAAAATGGATGACGGAACAACAAAAATATTTAAAGGTTTTAGAGTACAACATAACGATGCTCGCGGACCTCATAAAGGTGGAATTCGTTTCCATCCTCACGAAACAATTGACACTGTACGTGCTTTAGCAATGTGGATGACATGGAAATGTGCAGTAGTTGATATTCCTCTTGGCGGCGGTAAAGGCGGAGTTATTTGCGACCCACACAATCTAAGCTTAAACGAACAAGAACAAATTGCCCGTGGTTGGGTTCGTCAATTAGCAAAAAATATTGGACCTTTGATAGATGTTCCAGCCCCTGATGTTATGACTAACGCACAACACATGTTATGGATGCTTGATGAATATGAAAAAATTCATGGCGGAAAATTTCCAGGATTTATTACTGGGAAACCAGTTGGTTCTGGTGGTTCATTAGGACGAACAGAAGCTACTGGTTATGGAGTAATTTTCACACTTCGCGAAGCATTAAAATCTCACAATGTTGATATTACAAAAACAACCGCAAGTGTTCAAGGATTTGGGAACGTTGCTCAATACTCAATCAGAAAATATACTGAACTTGGCGGAAAAGTTGTTGCTTGTTCAAGTTGGGATCAAGAAGACCAAACATCATACACTTTCAAAAAAGAATCTGGTGTTAATGCTGATGAGTTGATGAGCATTACCGATAAATTTGGCGGAATCAACAAAACAAAAGCAAAAGAATTAGGTTACGAAGTTCTTCCTGGTACTGATTGGATTAAACAAAATGTAGATATTTTAATTCCTGCAGCTTTGGAAAATCAAATAAATGCTGACACTGTAAAATTTATTAGTGACAAAGTTAAATTTGTTGTCGAAGGTGCAAATGGACCAACAACTCCAGATGCTGACAAAGTATTTATGGAAAAAGGGATCTTTGTTGTTCCCGATTTTCTTGCAAATGCTGGTGGTGTAACTTGCAGTTATTTTGAACAAGTACAAGGAAATATGAATTTCTTCTGGACAAAAGAAGATGTTTTAACTAAACTTGATGAAAAAATGACAAGTGCTTTCCATGCAGTCTTGGAATTAGCTCGCAAGAAAAAACTTTACATGCGCGATGCTGCTTATATTATTTCAGTTAGCAGAGTTGCACAAGCAAGCAAAGAAAGAGGATGGGTTTAGTATTGGAATTGGTATTTTATAAAAGTTTAATAATTCCCTTTTAGATTTGCCATTGAATACATAATCAATCATTATTTTATATTTTAAGCTGTTCGATTTTTTAATTTCGGACAGCTTATTTTTTTTATTGGAGATTCTATGAGTTCAGAACAATTTTCAAATATTTCCCACGAAGAACGTGAATTGAATTGTATTTTTACAATTGAAGAAATATTAAAGGATAATTCGAAAACAATTGATGAACGTTACCAATTAATAATTGAAACTATCCCTTCTGGTATGAACTTCCCCCCAAATGCGAGTGGACAAATAATCATTTCTGATAAAATTTTCAAAACACATAATTTTAAGTACACACCTTGGGTTTTTACTCGTTCTATTTTTGTCCAAAATGAAGAAATTGGTTCGATTACTGTAGCATATAATAAATTAGAAAATAATCAAGATTTCGAACCATTTCTTCAAGGTGAAAAAAATCTAATATTAAATATTGCAAGCCGACTCGAAAATTTCATTCTTTATCAAGAATTGAAAAATATCTTCTCAGATTTGAACGCAGCCACAACAAAGCACAAACCAAATGGCAAAGAATATTGGAAAACAATTCTTGAAACAATTAGAAAAACTGACCCACCGTTATTTATGTCGTTTCTTCGAAAAATTTTGCACATACTTTCCGCCCGCGGAATTGAGCATGCAAAGTCATTACTCGATCAATCTATCATTTCATCATTTGAAGAAGAAAAGTTTGACGAGAACACCCCAACACAAAAGAAAAAAATTAATACTTACGATGATTACATAAAAGAAATTCTTCAACTTGCCACAGAAAATATTGAACCTAATTATCTTCGAACTCGTTTGGAAGAATGGTTACTTTTCAACAAATCTATTCCTTTAATCAAAACTTTAGAATCAGATAGCACTTCTTTAGCTGAAATTTCTCTTGCTATTCGTAAATATTTTCATCTCGCACCAGAAAAAATTAAACTTACTGAAGGTTTGCTAAAAGGTTTAAGAGTTGCACTAATACGAAGATTTTTTACAGATAATCTTCAGTTTATTTCTTCAGCAAAAGAATACGTAAAATTGAGTGATTTTTATAATTTGATTACAAAAATGATTTATATGCCTACAAGTCACGGAAAACTTGGAGGCAAAAGTTCTGGTTTATTTGTTGCAAATACAATTTTGCGAAAAAAAGCATTAGAAAATCCGCTACTTCAACAAATTAAAATTCCCAAAACTTGGTATATTGCTTCTGATTCCGTTCTTGCTTTTATGCATTATAATGAATTGGAAGAACTGCAAGATTATAAATACAAAGACTTAAACGAAATAAAAATGGAGCATTTCCATGTTATTCAGATGTTTAAAAACGCTTCTTTTCCGCCTGAATTGGAAATTGGATTATCTTCAGCTTTGGACGATTTAGGAGATGTTCCACTAATTGTAAGAAGTTCAAGTTTACTCGAAGATCAAGTCGGGTCATCATTTTCAGGCAAGTACAAATCTTTATTTCTCTCAAATCAAGGTACAAAAACTGAAAAACTAAATGCATTAAAAGATGCAATTGCCGAAGTTTTTTCTTCAACTTTTGGTCCCGATCCTATTGAATATCGCTCTGAGCGTTCTCTTTTAGATTTTCATGAAGAAATGGCAGTTATGATTCAGGAAGTTGTTGGAAATAGAATTGGGAAATATTATCTGCCTTCTTTTGCTGGAGTTGCATTTAGCAATAATGAATTTCGCTGGTCACAAAGAATTCGCCGAGAAGATGGGTTAGTTAGAATTGTTCCAGGTTTAGGAACGCGAGCAGTTGATAGAGTTGGAGCTGATTATCCAATTTTAGCTTCGCCTGGACAACCTAACTTGCGAGTAAATGTTAGTGTTGAAGAAGCAATTAAATATTCTCCAAAATTTGTAGATGTAATTAATCTTGAGACACATAAATTCGATACTATTCCATTCGAACAACTAATTTCTGAATTTGGTGATGAATATCCAGCATTAGAAAAAATTGTCTCAATTTATAAAGATAGTATGCTTCGCGAACCAATTGGAATTAACACGGATTATTCTCAAGAAACTTGTGTTGTAACTTTTGATGGCATTTTCAAAAACCAAAAATTCCTTCAAAAGATTCAAGCTGTAATTACAAATTTGCAATCTGCTTTCAATTCCCCAGTTGATATCGAATTTGCACACGATGGAAAAGACTTATATTTATTGCAATGCCGACCTCAAAGCTTCAAAAAAGATAATTCATCAATTGCTTTACCAGAAATTACTAATCAAGTGAATGTTTTGTTTGAGACAAATAAATTTGTTTCAAATGGTTTTTTAAGTGATATTAATTATGTAGTTTATGTTGACCCGATTTTGTACTCTGAAACAGAAAATAAAGATGTTCTTATTAAAATTGGTGAAGCAATTAGTAGATTAAACAAGGTGCTTCCGAGAAGAGAATTTATTTTGATTGGTCCAGGACGTTGGGGAAGTCGCGGAGATATTAAACTTGGTGTTAGAGTTACGTATTCCGACATAAACAACACGGCAATGTTAATTGAAGTTGCAAAGAAAAAAGGTTCTTACACTCCAGATTTATCTTTCGGGACACATTTTTTCCAGGATTTAGTTGAGGCTTCAATTAGTTATCTCCCTTTATATCCTGATGAAACAACAAGCTATCTGAATGAGGAATTTCTACTTTCTGCACACAATTCGCTGATGGAAATTGTGCCAGAATTTGAATCACTTTCAAACTATATCCACGTAGTAAAATTACCATATAATAATTTTAAAAGTCTTGAAATATTTATGAATGCGGATGAAAGTAAAGCTATTGCTTTATTCCAAACTACTGCAAATCACTTCAATTCTGACGAAGAGAAGGAAAAATTACTGCTCGGGCATAAACTTGCTAAATATCTAAAATCTCATTTTCATTCAATTGAAGGACTTTATTTGAACTTAAAAGATACTACAAATCTTGATTTATATTTTTTAATTTCAGATTCAGAACAATTAATTCAGATAAAAATGTGGCTTTCAGGTTTTGCGGTGGGAAATAATCTTAAATATGAATTGAATTTTAATTTCTATTATGTTGATGAAAACCCAAACCAAACAATAAATTTTGATAATTTAAATTTTATTCAACTATTCTGATGATTTACATACTTGATTACGATAAAAATTCCACAAAGAAAATAGCAGATTTTCTTATTAAAAACAATTTTGAAATTTCAATTGGATTAAATGAAATTTTAGCATTAAAAGCAGATGCAATCTTACTGCCCGATTGTAAAAATCCACAAAATGTAATGAAAAAATTGCATTTACTAAATTTATTTAGTGCATTACGCTTATCAAATAAAAAGATAATTGGTATTGGAAATGGAGTTTCACTTATGTGTTTGCAAATTAATGAACAAAAAGGTTGCGGTTTTTTCAACTATATTGTCAACTATTCAGAAACTGATGTTCTTTATTGCGTTCCAGAAACAAAAGAGATTACTTCACTTAATTATTTTATGGACAAAAATTATTTGGGAATTCGAAATTTTGATGAAAATTCACAAGAGATTTTAACTAAAATCCGTAATTTTCTTCAAAATTAATCTTCAATAGCTAATTTGGGACTAACCCAAGTAATTACTTTCCCTTGATAAAACACAACATCACCAATCAAATTTGGGGAATATTTGTATTTCCAAATTTCAGAAACACCTTTTTGAGCAAAATTTGGCTTGCCTAAAATTGCAGATACATCACTCGGGGTCATTCCAACTTTCAAACTTTCCCATTCTTTAAAAGATTGCTGATTTACTTGTTTGGGTAATATTTCCGAGTTCCCTTTCCCTGAAATTTCCATTCTTATTAGTTCATTTTCATTCTTTTTATTCGGGATTTGTGTTTCTTCAATTTTTGTATCAACAAATTCTTCCTTTTTGCTTGGTTTTTCAAAAACCTCATTTTTAATATTGTCAACTATTTTTTCTGGTGTCGAATTAGGGAATGAATCACTTTTCACAGAATTTGAACTGCAATTGTTGTTTAATAATAAGCCAAATTCCAACATTGATATTCCAAAGAAAATGAAAAGTAAAATGATAAGTACTTTGTTTGTAAACTCAAATTTCATCAGATTTTTACCATCGGGAATTCAATTATCACTTTTATTGTTTTTTCGAAGTTTATTTTAAATTTTAATGAATACTTTTTGCTAAGCATTTTAACAATTGCTAATCCAAGTCCATTCCCTACTTGTTGACTTAATTTTCTGTTTTTTTGATAAAATTCACCTATTTCATGTATTGCAAACTCTTCTCCGTAATTTTCAAAAGAAAGGTTGTAAGAACCATTTTCTGCTTTCCCGTTAATTATAATTGGTGTTCCAATTTCCGAGAATTTACAAGCATTTTCATAAAGTTCTAAAAATATATTACGAAATGTAGTATCAGAAATCTCTAATGTTTGGCTTTCTAAATTTATTCTTATGTCGTTTATTCTATCTTCATAATAATAGTTTCTTTCTTTTATTATTTTATCTTTTAACAAAGCAGGATTACAAATTTGGTCTTTTTCAATTAGATATTCGTTCTGTAGTTCTTCGATTTTCAATTCTGAATAAAGATTAAACTTTTCAACTCTTGAATATAATCTTTGTGCTCCTCTTTTTATCGAAGCAATCATATCTATTTTTTCAGAATCAGTAAAACTATTAAAATCTGCTAAAAGCATGTCAGTAAAACCAAGTATTGGAATTAATGGAGTTCTAAGTTCATGTGGGATATAAAGTGCGATATTATTAGTTAAATTTTCTAATCGTTTATCAATCGCTTCTTTTCTCAAAAGTCTTTTTTGGATTCTTTCAATCAATTTCTCAGGATTATAAGGTTTTGTAATAAAATCATCAGCTCCCATTTCCATTGCCATTTCACGCGATTCTAAATCAGTTTTGGCTGTCAAAAAGATAAATGGAATATTTTTTTCAAGATAAGAAATTTGTACTCTTTTAAAAAACTGATAACCATCCATCAACGGCATCATTATGTCGCAAATGATTAAATCTGGCAAATCTTCTTTCAAACGCAACAAAGCGACTAAAGCATTTTGTGCCTCGATTACTGAATAACCTTCACTTTCAAGCAAGTCGGATAATGTTTCTCTAACTACAATATCATCTTCAACTATCAAAATTTTTTTCATTTTCTAATTCCATTTTTGGATGAAAGAAACTAAACTTAGAACCAATTTTGTATTTACTTTCTACTTCAATTTTCCCACCTAAAACATTTGCATATTTTTTTGCTAAAGATAAACCTAATCCACTCCCAGGTTGTGTAATTACATCAGAAGAACGGAAAAATTCATCCCAAATTTTAGGCAATTCTTCTTCTTTAATTCCTATTCCAAAATCAATTACTTCAAAAATAATTGATTTTGTATTCTCATCTTCATAAATATTAAGAAATATTTCGCTATTCTCGGGGGAATATTTTATTGCATTTGTTAGCAGATTCGTTAGTATGATTTTCAAGAAAATTGAATCAGTAACAATTATATCAATGTTACTATTAATATTAGTAATTAGATTTTGTTGTTCATTTTTTAAAGATTTTAAGTCTTCAACTAAATCATTAATAAAAGTATTAAGAATTAATGGGAAATAAGTCGGAATAAGAACTCTATCGTTTGCGTTATTTAAATAAACAATATCTTCTATTAAACTATTTAATGTAGCTGAAGATTTAATTATCATTTTCAGATATTTATTTACCTTTTCATTCGGATTTGCTGAATTGATTCTACTAATTACACCAACAGCCCCTAAAATCCCAGTTAAAGGAGTTTTAAATTCATGTGAAACAGTTTTAATAAGTTGAGATTTTAAAGAATTTAACCGCTTTTCATCTTCTATCACATTCTTTAACTTTTCCTCTAATAAAATATGTTCAGTTACGTCGTGTCCATAAACAATAAAATTAAATTTACCATTTTCGTCAATTTTTTCTGGTATTATTGTCCAAGTTACCCAATCTCCCCAATACATTTTAATATTAACTGTTACTTTTTGGGGATTTTTTTGAAAATCTTCAAACTTTGTTTTTAGTTCGGTTCCTGAATTTTTCAGCAAATTATCGAATAAATCTTCTTTTGTTATTTTTGGATATTCTTCTGAAGTTATTCCCATTTTTGCTTTTAAACTATTATTTAAGAATTGAATTTCTAATTCCGAGTTTAATTCTGCTATATAATCGTCAGTTGTTTCAGTTAAGAGTCTATATCGATTTTGTGAAATATCTAATTCTTCAGTTCTTTCGTTTAATAGTTTCTGTAAATTGAATTGTGCTTTATTAAGTTCTGAAAGTAACTTTTTAGAATTGGTTATATCAATTGCAAAAACTATGATTTTTGAGATTTGATTTGCAGAATCTTTTATTGCAAAAAATTGAGCATCAACCCAAAACTCATCATTAATTTTATCCAATACAAGAAATTCCCGCCTAATTGAATTTCCATTTTCTAATGCAAAAATAATTTCTTGAAGTATTTCAGCAGAATTTCCATCTTTTAATCGGAATAATAACTCTTTACCTATGACTTCTCCCTTGGTCAGCCCAAATTTTTCCTCGAAAGCTTTATTAACATATTCTATTTTCTTAACTGAATTGGCAATTACAGTTATTACTAGCGATTCTGAAACTGCAAGGGAAAGTAATTTCATTTCTTGATAAAATTTTTGTTGAAGAATATCCCGATTTGTAAATTCCCCTTCTTTAAATGTACATAGATAACAATCAGTATCTTCAATTTTAGAAACCATCATTCTTAAAAAAACTACCGCCTCATCAGCAATAAGCGAAAATTCAGAAGTGAAATTCAAATTATTTCTCATTTTCTCAATATTAATCCGAAACTCTGGGTTTTGTAAGATGAGATTTGTTGAAATTCTTTGTCTTTCGATTTCCTTTTCAAAACCACTATTAGTATAAATCGCCTCAAAATTAGAGCTAATTATTAATATTGGATAACTAAAATTTGAGAATATTTTCTTGTAGTTGTTTTTATTCATATTCATCATAATTTGATATTAAAATCTAATTAAATATTGTTTATTTTTTTATTAAAGAATAAAATTATTCTTTGTTTGTTAGAAGTAAATTCTTTGGTAATTTTGCAATCAAAAAAACAGGATTTACGATGAGTTTTGAAAAAGGTTTAATTGTAGAAAAGAGTGATGTAAATTCACTTGAAGCAAAAGTTTATAATATTGTTAATTCTTTAGAAGAATTTTTGCCAATTCCTAACGACAGAAACAGACTTAGCTACGATTTGATAAAACAAAAACGTGGTGAAGGCGACCCAACCTTAATTGTTCTCAAAAAAAACAAATTGACTATAAAATCAATTTCATTAGAATCGCTTACTCAAAAAATTGATGAACAATTGGCAAAAATCAGCTAACTACAGATTCTAATATTTCGATTGTTTTTTGCTTACTATTAATTTTTGTAAGCGAACCAATTGGTAAAGTTAAATTAAATTTTATATGCCCGTGACTTAAATTATAAATCACGGGTTTTTTATTTCCCAAATATTCAGAAAATATTTTATTCAATTCGTGATTTGAATTTTCATCATTTTCAAAGCAATTCGTAAATTTCCCAAGCACAAATCCATTCACCTTTTCTAAAATATTTGCTAATCGCATTTGATTTAGCATTCTATCAATTCTGTAAGGTTTTTCATCAACATCTTCTAAAAGAAGAATATTTTCTGAGAAATCGGGCAAATACTTGCTTCCGATTATTGAAGTTAGCACAGAAAGATTTCCACCAAGCAGAATTCCACTTGCAATTTTGTTTGAATTCGACTCAATATTATCATTTTCTGGATTTTTGATAATTCCAACCTTTTGCTTACTTGTTAAAATTCTCCAAAATTGTTCTTCAGCAAATTGATTGATTTCATCTCCAAAATCTGTGGAAGCCATCAATCCAGCAAAAGTAATCAAACTAGTTTTCTTGAAAATTGCAAGATGAAGTGCGGTAATGTCGCTATAACCAACCAATATTTTTGGATTTTTGCGAATAAGTGAATAATTTATTTTATCCAACAATCTTGCCGAACCGTAACCACCGCGGAGCGAAAATATTGCTTTCACATCTTTATCTTCAAACATTTGATGAAAATCTGATAATCGTTCTTCATCATTCCCAGCTAAATAATCTTCTTTTTTTCCAACATTTTTCCCAATTTTCACGAAATATCCTAATTTTTCAAAATACTTGGTTGCATTCTCAAGTCTCGAAAAATCATCAATCGAAGAAGCGGGCGAAATTATCCCAATAACATCACCATGATTAAGTTTTTTTGGTCTAATTCTATTCATAAAATCTACTTTTCATTTGAATTTAGAAATCACTTTTATAAATAAAAATAAAGATAAATTTGCAGTTAATTAAATTTTTGCTGAACTTTTTCTACGTTTTATTTTTGAAAGCCAACTATTTGTAACTTAGAGCAAAAATTAGACTTACTTAACGATATTATCAATTCGCATTGCGATGAAGTAACCGTCCTTGAGCTCAAATGTTTAGTTGATGAAATTGTTGGAAAGTTCAAAAACGCTCTTTCAAAATATCATAATTAAAATTTGTGTAGCCTATACGTCTTTGCAAAAAACGTTCTCCATCAGAGCAATTTCGGATTTTGACACTTTTGCTCTTAAAGCTATTGATTCCCAATGTGTTAATTTGTCCTTAATGTTAGATATTATTTTTTCAGCCTCTAATTTGTTCAATCTAAAATATTCAGCTACTTCTAAAGCTAAATCTACACTTAGCGAGTTATCTGTTTCATTAATGTTTAATTTTAATCCACTACCAAAAGGATTTGGATTAATATCGTAAACAGGTGACAGCTTCCAGCCTTTTTTTGTTAAAATGAAGCCATGATTTCTTAAATGGTCGTCTGTATTCGAAATAAATATAAAAAACACAATCCTTTTCCATAGTTCAATTAAATCTTCTTTTGGATTTGCACCATTGGTTATAATAAACTCGGCTAATTCAAGATAGCTAATACCATCCGTATAATTATCTCCGTCATTATAGCCAAGCAAAGTCATTGCTGAAGCAAAATGTATCCTTCCACCAGATGCCTTTCTATCAAATCTTTTTGTCAAAAACGTGGACTTATCTGAATGAAATTTTTGTAACTGAACTTCCGTTGAATTTAAACCAACAGTTTGTGCTAGCTGATTTGCAATGTACTCCCAAGCACCAACATCATAATCGTCATTGGAACTCGGAAATTTTGCAATCCATATTTGTCCATTTTTATCCAAGATACTTGCTTTGGGTCTTGCTCCACCAAGAGACGAACCTGGTGCAATAAGCATGTTCAGCCATTTAATTTCTTCTTCATGACTATTGTTTTCATCTTTTTCTAATGATAAACTGGCTTGCTCTAATTCTCTTAACGAAGAAAAAGGAGGTGTTTTAAATCTTTTATCACAATTTACAAATTTACCATTTGGTTCAACCTTAAATCGAAGTCCACCAATTCTATTATTATCATAAACTCCCAATAAATAATCTGATTCTAATAGTACTTTTTGTTTTCTATTTTCTAGTTTAGAAATTATTGCTTCCCTTCGTTGCATTAAAACTCGTCCCCACCTATCTGGTGAAGAGTCTAAGAAAATTCCAAAATTTGGCTTCTTTTCTTCCAAATAATGTAAACCCGGGAACAATTTCAAATCTGGGTCTAATTGTTGCGCATCTGAACTTGAAAGCCAATTGTTATTATACTCAAACGAAAATATCTCTTTCCCTCTAACTAATTGTTTATGCAAAATACCAATTTGAGTGGGGGCATTTGGTTCATCCCAATCTGAATAAACAAAAATGTCATTGCTTTCATTCATTTTTCAAACCTTTTTTTTTGAACTCTCTTTTTTATCAAAATATTTGCATCTTGAAGTTTTCTGCCTAGTTCATCATCACTGGCAAGTTTTGTAAAATCTTCGTATAAACCCAAAACAACCATCACTTGAAGATAAATTCCAATAGAAGTTGTCGGACTACCTTTTTCAACATTAATTAGTGTCGAACGTGTTATGCCAGCTCTTTCGGAAACTTGCTCAGAACTTAGTTTTCTTCTTAGTCTTGCCAATTTTAGCCTTTTACCTAAGTCAATTAATAATTTTGAATGTTTTGGAAGTAATATTATCTTTTTCATTTTATAATGTCTGTTTGTTTATACAAAAATATGTTTGTTTGTAGATATAAGCAAACATTACACTTGTTAAAATCAATCCAAAACTACTATGCTTTATAATTGTAAGGAAGCATTTAACTTTCGACACGCTTTGTCGTAATAACATTATAAATTTGTCAATACAGATTAAATTATAAAAGGCGAGCAAGTAAAGAATTACAAAAATATTCTCCAACTCACTATATTTGCAATTAAATAACTGAAGATTTAACAAATAATACGTGAGATTTTATGTCAACATTAATGGTTAGCGTTTCTGGAATTCGCGGGATTGTCGGAGACGGTTTAGACCCCGAAGTTTTAGTTCGATACTTAAAAGCATTTAGAAAATTCGTCGGAAATGGAAAAATCGTAATTGGTTACGATGGAAGAATTTCTGGACATACTGTTCGTAACATCGTAAAAGGCACTTTAACCGCTCTTGGGAATGATGTTTACGATATTGGCGCTTGTCCTACTCCGACTGTTTTATACAATGTAAAAAAATTGCAAGCGGTTGGCGGAATTTCAATTTCTGCAAGTCATAATCCAAATCAATGGAACGCACTGAAATTGCTAAATTCTGAAGGCGAATTTTTAACCCCCGAAGAAAGCAAACAAATGCTCAGCTATCTTGATGCTGAAGTTGAGTATCAATCTTGGGATAAATTAGGGAAAGTTTATGATTTTCCTGAAGGGTTGCAAAATCATATCGAATTAGCACTCAACTTACCTTTTGTTCAGATTGATAAATTAAGAGAGAGAAAATTCAGAGTTCTATTAGATTGCGTAAATGGCGCCGGCAGTTGGGTAATGCAAAATCTATTAGAAAAACTCGGATGTGAAGTTATTCCAATAAATTGCGAAAAAACTGGTATTTTTCCACGTTTACCCGAACCTTTGCCCGAAAATCTGACTGAAACTATTCAAGCTGTAAAGAATTCCAATATTGATTTAGCAATTATTGTCGATCCAGATGTTGATAGATTGGTACTTTTAACTGAAAATGGCGAACCTTTTATCGAGGAAAATACAATTACACAAGCTGTAAAATTCATTCTCTCAAAACAAAAAGGGAATGTTGTTGTAAATCTTTCAACAACTCGTGCAGTTGAAGATGTTGCAAACCAATTCGGTTGCAAGACTTTCCGCTCACCAGTTGGCGAAGCAAATGTTGTAAAATTAATGAAAGAAACTCAATCTATTATTGGTGGTGAAGGAAGCGGCGGAGTAATTCTTCCACAAGCACATTATGGACGAGATGCACTCGTTGGAACAGTAATCACTCTTCAACATTTATTGGAATTTGGCGGAAAAATGAGCGAATTGAAAAATTCCCTCCCGCAATATGAAATTTCGAAACACAAAGTGGAAATTGGCGACAAAAATCCAGATGAAATAATTAACAAACTAAAATCGAAATATTCATCAGAAAGAATAAATACAGATGATGGTTTACGAATTGATTTCGCAGATTTTTGGGTTCACTTGCGAAAATCGAATACAGAACCAATTATTCGTTGCATTGTTGAAGCAAAATCGATGGAATTAGCAAATTCATACGCAAAAGATTTTCTAAATACTGCACTGAATCTATAATTTAGAATTATGAATTAAAATACTATTCACTGTTTACTGATTACTCAAAAAGGGAAATTATGAGAAATAAAATCAAACAAATTTGGCCAGAAATTGAATTAATAAAAAATCAAGAAATCAAAGAAAAAACATATCAATGCTGGGAATATGCAATTGAAAAATCTCCACTGCAACCTGAAGATTTAGAGAAAATTCCCTTTTCCCTTTTAATTGATAAAAAAGACATTTCATTTATGAATCACAAACGAACTGCGGTTCAACTTTCGATTGAAATTGCTAAAATTATGGAAGCAAATTTCAAAGTTGCAATTAATTGGGATTACTTAATTTCTGGAGCAATATTGATTGATGTTGGCAAATTGTTAGAATATGAAATTATTGATGGAAAACTTTCCACAAGCCGAGACGGGAAACTACTCCGACATCCATTCAGCGGTGTTTCAATTGCTGATAAATTTGGTTTGCCTTTTGATATTCAACACATTATTGCTTATCATTCCAAAGAAGGAGATTTAGGAAAGCGAACAATTGAATCAATTATTGTCCATCACGCTGATTTTGTTAGCTTCGAACCTTTCCAAGATTCCAAAACACTTACAATTTAAATTTAGGCGTTGGTTTTCAACGCCTAAATTAGTTACTTACTTTTGCTTTTCGATTTTCACATCAAAAATTGCTTTAATTAAATCCGCAGGAAGCACACCATTTGCGGTTGCAATTTCTTTCAATTTGTCATCTTTCTCAATTTTTATTCCATTTGCATTTAGTCTTTTTACGCCTTCTGACCAAGTTATGCTATTTTCACTTAATATTTCCGACAACATTTTTCTGCCGTAACCACTTGCAGCAACATATTTAGTTGTTGGATTTACTTCATTATTTTTTGTCGCAATTGTATTTTTTGTCGATTTTTCTTCAGATTTTGTAATATTGTCATTTGCCGAAGAAGTCTTTTTTGACGAATTATCAGATTTTTCTTCTTTTTGAGACAAAACAATATTTCTGCTTTCTTTTAATTTGGAATCAACAACAGAAAAAATATCTGAAGGAGCTTTCCCAAATTTTTCAGCAAAATCTTCAACGAGCTGGTTGGAATCTGCTACCAAATATCCTTCTTTTTCAAGGATTTTGGATAATTCCGTGAAATTTGTACCATACTTCGATGCCAATTCGTAAAGTTTCAATTCTTCAGCGTGTGGAATTGGAGGGTCAACCTTAGGATTTTCCCAAGAATCTGTTAAATATTCGCCAAAATCAATGACCCAATTAAATGGAGGAATTAAGAAAAAAGTCCCAAAAAACACAAAAAGACCAAATATTAACGCAAAAAAACTTTCTCTTTTAATTTTGCTTCCTGAATTAATTCTTTCTCTAAAATAACTGACAATCGGTTTCCAATTGAAAATGAGATGGAATGTAACTGTAATTACCCAAAGAAATGAAAACAAAGTATGCTGAGAAATCCATTGCTTTTTTGTAAAGCCTAATATTGACCAATTCGACCAATTTGCAATTCTTCCTGGAGGTGCCAAGTATAGAATTACTCCGCTTATTAACATCATGATGAACGAAATTACAAGATACAGACTTACAAAAGAACGCCATTTTATCCAAGATTTTTTTGTTGACATGAAACTACCTTTTTTGTTTTAGTATTTGTTATTTTGAATGCAAAATAAATTAATTTATGAAAAAACGTCAGACAATTATTTTTTTGATTTGGTTTGTTTTGTTGTTTCAAAGCAGTTTTAGTCAAAATTCCAAAAGTGAATTTGATATAATTTCTTTTCAACTCAAGAATGATTTTATTTTTCAAACAGACCAATATTTTACTCACGCTTTCAAATTAAAGTGGGAAAGTTCCAAAATGCACGATTTTGTGCTAAATGATTACTTTTTTTGGGATTTTGGAAATGAAAAATTTTATCAATTTTCGGTTGAACAAAATCTATATACTCCAAAAAATATTTATAATGATGAAATTCAGTTCGAAGATAGACCTTTTTCAGCCGATATTTTATTTTCGTACAATAAAATGGAATTCGATAATTCCAATAAAAGACGAATTTTCAGCCAAATACAAATTGGAATTTTAGGGAAATCTGCTTTTGGTGAAGAAATGCAAAATGGAATTCACGCACTTCTTCCAACTTCTGGCGGAGATGTCCCTGGCTGGAAAAACCAAATTTCTGATGAATTTTTAATGAATTACAAATTTGAGTTCGAGCAAAATCTTGTAAATCTTTGTACTGCAAATCTAAATTTGCTTTCTGGTTTTCAGATTGGTGAACCGCAAACACAAATTGATGTTGGATTTTCATTAATATTTTCGGATTTTATGGAATATTTTTCAAAACCCGAATTACTTTCTACAAACGAATTTCTTTTCCAAATTAAGAACGAATTCAAAGTAAATTACGTTATATATAATTCCCTTTTACAAGGCGGAATTTTCAATAAACAAAATCCATACATTTTGGATGAAATTATTAGACTTGTGCCATCAAATAAATTATCTGTTCAAGCAAGATTTTACAAAACTATGTTTAATTTGGGATTTGTTACAATTGCAAAGGAATTTCCAAAAGCAGAAAATCATAAATGGCTATTTTTTGAAATTCAGACAAAATTATAAATGACATCGCCATTAAAAGAAAAACTTCGTGATTTACCTTCAAAACCTGGAATTTATCAGTATAAAGATAAAAATGGGACGATTATATACGTTGGAAAAGCTAAAAATCTAAAAAACAGAGTAAAATCTTATTTCAGCACAAAAAAGCACAACGCAAAAACTACTGCTTTGGTCGAAAAAATTTACGACTTAGAACTAATTATTACTGATAATGAAATTGAAGCACTTGTTCTTGAAAACAATTTAATCAAAAATTTGAAACCGCGTTACAACATCAATCTTAAAGACGACAAATCATTTCCCTACATAAAAATCACAAACGAGCCTTTTCCTCAGATTTATTACACACGTGAGATTGTGCGTGATGGTTCTAAATATTTTGGACCGTTTACCGAAGTGAAATCGATGAAAAACACTTTGGATTTGCTTAAAAAGATATTCAAAATCCGCAGTTGCAAATATTTTATTGACCAAAAAGTGATTGAACAAAAGAAAGTGAAACTTTGTTTAGATTTTCATATCAAAAGATGCAATGGACCTTGCGAAGGTTTGCAAAGTGAAGTTGATTACAACAAATCAGTTAAACAAATAATTCAAATTCTAAAAGGTAAAACTGAAGAGATAATTGCGGAACTTTCGGACGAAATGTATAATTTATCAAAAAACTTAAAATTTGAAGATGCGGCTGAAATTCGCGATAGAATCGAACAATTACGTGTTTATTCTAACAAACAAAAAGTTGTAACAGCTGATAATATCGACAGAGACATCATAGCAATTGCTTCAGAAGACAAAGATGCCGCTTGCACAATTCTAAATATTCGAAACGGGAAACTCATTGGAAAACGCCAATTTCATTTAGTAATAAAAATGGAAGATAATTTGTCGAGAATTTTGGCTGCCTCAATTCGTTTCTATTATAACGAATATGTTGATATTCCTAACGAAATTATCTGCGAAAGTCTTCCCGAAGATGATGAATTTTTACTCGGCTGGCTAACAGCAAAAGAAGAAAAAGCAGTGAAATTTGTAATTCCACAACGCGAAAGTGATAAAAAATCGTTACTAAAAATGTCAACACAAAATGCGATTTTATTCCTCAAAGAAATTCAATTACAAAAAATGAAAAAGGAAGGAAACATTCCACACGTTTTACAATCGCTAAAAAGAGATTTGCGATTAAAAAAAATTCCCAAAAGAATTGAATGTTTCGATATTTCAAATCTTCAGGGAACTGATTCCGTTGCAAGTATGGTAGTTTTTGTTGATGGAAAGCCAAAGAAGAGTGATTATAGAAAATTTATAATAAAAACAGTTGAAGGTCCAAATGATTTTGCAAGTATGGAAGAAGTGATTTTCAGAAGATATTCAAAATTAATAGAAGAAAACACTGATTTCCCAGAACTAATTATGGTTGATGGTGGAAAAGGACAACTTTCATCAGCAGTAAGTATTTTGACAAAAATTGGGAAAAAAGACCAAGAAATTATTGGATTAGCTAAACAATTAGAAGAAGTTTTTCTACCCGAAGAATCAGATTCCATTATAATTCCGCGTACTTCTTCATCAATCCGACTACTGCAACATATTCGAGATGAAGCTCACAGATTTGCAATTACATTCCACCGAGAAAGACGAAGTAAACGCACAATTACTACCGAACTTTCAAAAATAAAAGGAATTGGTGGAAAAATTGCAGAAAAATTGCTAATAAAATTCGGAAGCGTAAAAAATATTAAAGCACAAACATTAGAAAATTTAACTGAAATAATAGGGAAAGCAAAAGCCCAAATTATTTTTGATTATTTTAAGAAATCATAAACCAAATATCACTTACTATTCAATAAAAAATGCCACATAAGTGGCGTTTTTTTTGGGGGAACTATTTCCCCGACTTCCAACCAAATCAAAATAAAAAGTTAGGATGGAGCGTATCGAAACAGCACTTACCTTTGAGAAAATCTAAAAGCAACCGTTATACAATAATTGCAATTCCATACAATCATTATGAACCAAATCCATACAGCCGTTGGACAATTGATGGACTGCTTAATATAGAAAACGAATTGAAAGTAGTAGAAGAATTTTGGGATTTTTTAGGAAAGAAGTATATAATGATTTACTTGCTTGTTTTGAACGAGTTGAAATCGAGATGCGAAAAGAAATTGTTGATTATTTTGAACAATTTACTGACGACTATTTGCTTTCCATTTTGAATACTCCATTCCAATTTTCTGGTGGATTTTTTTCAAAACTCTCAATTCGTTCTTTTAATGCAAAAGCGATTAAATCCGAATTATATTTTCCCAAATAGTTTATTAACAATTGTTTTGCTAATTGCCAATTACCCAAATAATATGCTTGTAAAATATTGTTATATTCTTCAAATTGGATTTTCAATTTTTCTATTTCAACATTACTTAAATTTGAAGCCAAATCGACTAATTCAAAAATTCTAACTCCCTTTTCCTTCCCTTTTACTGCAACATTATCAACTTCTCTAAAAATAAAATTACTATCTAACTCACTTTTTGTCGATTCTGAAATAAGAATTTCGGAATTGTAATATTTATTTAGCGATTCAAGTCGTGCAGCAAGATTCATATTATCGCCAATTCCCGTGTAATCAAAAAGTTGTTCAGAGCCCATATTACCAGTAATCATCCCACCAGTATTTATGCCAATTCTTGTTATCAATCCATTAAAATGCTTAATATATGAAAATTTATCTGAAATTTTATGAGACAATTTTCGCATCTCAATCGCTGCAATACATGCTTTTTGTGCATGTTTTTCCAATTCCAAAGGAACGCCAAATAAAGCTACAATTGCATCGCCGATATATTTATCCAACATTCCATCATGTTTAAAAACTGATGCTGTTAATTCAGTCATATATTCTTTAAGGAATTTAGTAAGTTCGCTCGGTTCAACATGTTCAGAAATGCTTGTAAACCCTTTAATATCAGTAAAAAGAGCGGTTACGTTTTTATATTCGCCACCAAGTTTTAGTTTATCGGGATTATTCAACATTTCGTTCATTATTGATGAAGGCAAATAGTGACCAAATGTCTTTTTAACTTTCATTTTTTCTTGTAATTCAGTTTTATATCTATACAACACAATTGCAATAAATGAAGTGGTAGAAAAATATATTATCAATCCATAATTAATTAAAATTTGATATGTGGTAAAAATTAGATAATCCCCAATAAAAGCTAAAATTAGTATTACTGGAAAAAAGATAATTGTAAGTGCAATGTTAAATCGGCTAAATAGATAAAACGAGATTAGAACCAGCAAAATCATAATTATGATTTGCAATTGTGTATCCACTGGATGAATAAACTCATTATTCAGTGCATTTTTAACAAAAGTGGCGTGAAGCTCAACGCCAGGATAGTTTTGGTCAATTGGAATAGTTTTCAAATCGTGCAAACCAATTGCAGATGAGCCAACAAATACAATTTTATTTCTAAAAAACTTTTGAGGGATTCTTTTCTGAATTATATCGGAAAATGAGATATACCTAAACGACTTTTTTCCACCATAAAAATTGAGATAGGTTTTTCCTTCTTCATCAATTGGAATATTTAGAACTTTTTCGCTTTTGGAAAATAATTCGCAATAATTATTGCTAAATGAAATTGAATCAACATTTAAAGCATCCAAAACCAATTGGAAGCTAAAATTAACAACTAATTGCGAATTATAAATAAAAAAAGGCTCATAATGCCGTGTTGTTCCATCATCATCTGGTGAAATATGGGCAAATCCAACTCTGTGAGCATTTTCACTTAACGATTTAATTGGAAGATTTGGATTAGTTATCTGTTTAATTTTTGGCAAATTCTTAAAATTACTTGTTGGAATTTTTAACATATTTGAAGGAAGTTCAATTTCTATTAAATCATCTCTAAAATAATTATCAAACGCACCAAGTGTTGTAATTTGGGATTTTCGAAGCGCATCGGCAAATATTGCTTCTGTATTTAATGATTGAATAACAGAGTAGATTTTGTTCTTATCCAAATTCAATTTTTGGGAAACATCTTCGGTGTAATATTTAACAATTTCTGGACTAAGACTGTCAGCTTCGGTAAAAAACATATCAAATGCTATTGCCTTTGCACCTCCTTCTGAAATATATTTAACTATTTCTCCATAATAGGCAATTGGCCAACTTGAATATCTACCTAACTTTTGAATACTTTTTTCATCAATATCTATAACCACAATATCTTTAATTTTTGTTTCTTCTTTCCCAGCAATGCTAATGTTAAATTTCAAGTCATAAATAAACTTGTTTATTTTATTTATTCCACCATTAACAGGCGCTAATTGAAGAAACAGAATTGAAACTATGGCGTACGTGATTATTAAACCATAGACTAAAAAGTACTTTCCTTTCAAATTTCAACTTCTTTATATTAAATTAATAATCGAGAATCACTTGTTCTCATTCATAATATTAATTAATTCACTTTGTGGAAAATCCTTTAAAAATATTTGCAAATGCTCATCAGCCTTAGTTTTATCGTTTTTATTTGTGTACATAATAATCAAACAACTACGAGCTAATTCGCCTTTTTTAGTTAGTGGGTCTTGCAAAACAACTTGTTCAAAAATTGGAATTGCTTTATCATAATCGCCATTTTGAAATGCAGAATATCCTTCGTTAAAATTAGCAGATTTAGGTTCTGCCCAGTAAATGGAATCTTTTTTCTCAATTGTTACTTCGGTGCGTCTAATTCCAGCAACACCTTGCACTTTTGAAGCTTCGTTTTCAGCAAACATAACACCAATTTTGTTCTTCATTCTATCAAGCCAATCTGTCTTTAAATTAGCTTTTTTCATTAAATCAACAACCTTTACTGAATTCAAATTGCTTAATTCGCTTACAACTCCATTATTCCAAGTAATTTCAAGTTCGGCATCGCCAGTTGCACGTATTACCCAGTTGGAAAGTATTTTGGTGCCAATATCCATTGGTTTCCAATTATTTGTGTTTTCAACAGTAAACTCAACTTTCCCAAGCAAAAAGCTAACTTCACCTACTTTAGTTTGTGCAAAAATAATGTTAGTTAAAATAATTACGGAAATAAATAATAATTTAGCTTTCATTATATCCTCCTATTTCTTTTTAATTTCTTTAATATTTTTTACATATTCAGGGTCAATTTGTTCAATTTTTTGATAATATTCTACTGCCGTTTCCAATTTATTTTGCTTATAATTACAACGCACTAAGTTTGCTAAAATTCCAACATTTTGTTGATCAAACTTAAGAGCCATTAAATATTTTCGCTCTGCGTAATCGTAATCTTTTCTCAAAAAGCCTAAATTACCAAGATTTGTAAGTGCCACAACATTATCTTTATCGTATTGAAGCGTTCTCGTAAAGTAAATTTCGGCATTTTCATAATCACCTTTTTGGGCGTAATAAAGTCCTAATTTATTAAATGTGTGAATATTTGTTGGATATAAATTCAAAACTTTTCGCAATTCTTCTTCATAAGTTTGGTTACTCGTTTGTTTAAAACTTTCTAAATCCTTTAATAATTCGGTTTTAACTATTTCTATGTTATTATTGCCAACAATTGGGATTTTTGTTGGGAAATTTATTGGTGGATATGTGATTGCAGCATTTTGAATTTCCACAATTTCTATTGGACTATTTGCTTCTCTCTCCTTTGCAAATCGAGCAGTTGCATATTTCCAGCTTTCCACAAATGAATTTTTTCCAATAACAGTTGATTCAAGTGGCAACCAGACTTTATTATATTTAATAATAACTTGTTCATCCGAAAGTCCATTTTCTTCAAGTTGATTTGGAATAAGTCCTGTATTAAATGCTAAAAATACGTGTCCTGGAACATCAATATACGCTGTTTCAATTCCCAGCACTTCAAGAGAATTGGAAAGAAGTGTAACCAAATCATCACAGTCACCAACTTTTTTAGCTAAAGTCTGGGTTGGAAATTGCACATAATCAATTGCACTCGATTTTGAAACTATTTCATACGACCGATTTGGGTCCTGAACATAATTTAGATTCATTTGTCGCAAATATTCCCAAACTTGAATTGCTTGTAAAATTGGTTTAGGAATTTCACTAAATTTATCATCCGTAAAACTAGTTTTTGCAATAATTTCTGAGGTAACAAAATTTCTTAAATTTTCATCTCTTGGATTTATAAAACTAGCAAGATGTTTCTTATCATCCCAAGAAATTGAGTTTAATTGGTAAACTTTTAATGTCGTTTTTTGTTCGAGAGTTTTATTTTTACCTTCTTTTAGATAAGATATTTTAACAATAACATCAAAATTTTTATCCTCAGTTAAAACACTGTTTAAAACAGATTTATCAATTTGCAGATAAACCAAGTTTTCACTAATCTCGTTGGGATAAATAATTGGAACAGTAATAAGTGATGGTTCGCTAACTAATCCCGGTATATTAACCGTAATTGAAATATCGTCAAATACATCATTTTTAGTGTTAAAAATTGAAATTGCACCAATAGGTTGTAAATTGTAATAATCTAAAAACGAAGGGAAAATGTTGTCGAAATCTATATTTGCAATTTCAATTGGTGGACGGCTTGCATTATATTTTTCACGCGCCAATAATGCATTATTTAATTCTGTTTCAATCTCTTTGTTATCTGGGAAAAGTTTTTTAGCAGTTGATAAGTGTTTAACTGCTAAATCCAAATTCTTCTTGCGGGCATAGTTTCTTCCAAGATTGAGAGCAATTTCGCCACTATTTGGATTAAGTTCCAAAGCTCTTTCAAACATCAAAATTGCATCGTCGTATTTGTTTATTTTAACTAAATCTGTTCCATAATCAAAAAAGACTTTATAATTTGTGTTATCTAACTTAACAGATTTTTCGTAAGCACTAATTGCTGCTTTGAGATTCCTCTTTTTCGAATTAGCCAAAGCGAGGTAATAATAACTTTCGGCATTTGTATCATCCATTTTAATCGATTTCTCAATTTGGAATTCAGCATTTGCAAAATCGCCTTTTTCGATAAGTGCTTTTCCTCTTGCGGCGTAAAGTTTTGCCCCCTCAATTCCATTATTTTCTGCAAGTTGATAAAGTTCAATTGCACTTTCAACTTGGTTAGCGTCAACCAGTAAATTCCCAGCTTGAATGTAATAATCTTCCAAACCGTGTTTCATTGCAAGATTTTTATAGATATTACTCGCTTCAATATATTTATTTAGTTTTACATAACTTTCAGCCAAATTGACCCATAATTTTTCATCTTCTGGGAATAATTTTAACGCTTGATTACACGAAATTTCTGCACCTTGATAATCTTTTGCTAATAATTTTAATCTAACCAACTGCGACCATATTTTCAAATTATCTGGAATTACTTTAATACTTTCCTCTAATTTAAGAGCACCTTCACTAAATTTTAACAATTTTTTATAGATATTACTTTCATCAAGATAAATATTTGGGTCCATTGGTGTAATTATTTTCATTTCATCGTAATATTTTAAGACCAAATCAAAATTATTTTCGTTATTAGCTTTTCTTAAAAGTGTGGAATAAATGTTCAAAATCTCGTTTAAAACAGCTTTTTCGTTTAGCGATTTTACAGAAGTTAGCTTTTCAATACTTTTTTGCGGATCAGTTTCTTTTAGTTTTAAGAAATAGGAATATTCATCAACAACACTTTGCGATAATTCACTGCAAAAGCTATCAGCGGAAACTGCTTGGATGGCATATTCAAAAATAGATTCAGAGTTTTTATAATCAATTTTGTAATAATTTGTATCTAATTCAGCCAATGAATTGAACTTTGCGTCATCAGTTTTTTTTCTTAAAATTGTGTACGAAGCTGTGTTTATGTCTTTATTTTCCCACGATAGAAATCCCTCGCCTAAATCATTAACTGCAAATTTAAGATTTGTTGGAATTTTAGGAGCAATGGAAAATTTAATAGTAAGTTGCTTCTGAGTTTTATTATTAAAAAATACAAAATGATTCCTTTGTTGGTCGAATCCAAGAGCTGAAACCTTTGAAAATGTCTCTGGTTCGTTACCTTTTGCTAAAAACTGTGCATAAAGTTTTTCGTCTTTACATAAATAGCCTGTTCCATTATCTTCATTATA
Source organism: Melioribacter roseus (assembly GCA_020722065.1). GTDB lineage: Bacteria > Bacteroidota > Ignavibacteria > Ignavibacteriales > Melioribacteraceae > WGAL01. Next base: position 138,642 of record DYLK01000001.1, on the reverse strand, counting down.
AAAGAAGAAAAAACCACCGTTCAGAGAAGCAATAGCTGATATTTGCGGTTCAGTTGTAATTTTATTTACAGGGAAAATAGTGAATTTATTATCAATAATATTATAACTAAAAATTTGGTCTTGGTCTTCGGTTAGAATGTAGAGTTTATCGTCACTAAATGAAAGCAAATATGGAGGCGTGTTTGGTAATTTTATTTCATGCTTAAAAATTCCATCGTTCGAATACACATTTATCCTAACATTTTCTTGGTCGGCAATGTACATATTTCCGTTTTGGTCGCAGACAATATCTGTCGGTGAGTCAAATTTGCCTTTAGTATTTCCCGATTCACCAAACGCAAAAGAGTAACTTCCATCAGCAGAATTGAACACTAAAATTTTATTTTCATCCTTATCTAAAACGTAAAGTTTGTCGCCAAAAACGGACAAAGCAACTGGTTCCGATAGCTTTATTCCATTTGCTGCAACGCTTTGTGAAGTTATAGAATATTTCAAGACTCCTTTTTCGGTGCAAATAACAACACCATTTGAAGTAATTGAATATTCATTTCCCTTGTCAAAAACAATATCTATTGCAGGAGTTCTTGTAACATCTTTAATAATTTTCAAATCATATTTGGGTATTAATTGCTTAATTTCTACTCGCGGTTTATCTTGCGAAACCGTAAAACTTTGAATTTCGCTAAAATCATTATCCATTATGAAAATTAAATCGTCAGTAGCACTAATTTGGCGAGATAAAATTCGAGTTGGTTTGCTAAACTGAAGACGACCTTTATTTGAACTTTTTACTCCAATCGCATTTTCTAAAGCTCGTCCAGTGCTATCAAAATAAGCAGCATTTCCTCTTTCGGTGTCAATAATGTAATATTCATTAAAAGAATTAATTGAGAAGTGACTTGGCATTGCCATTTGTGATAAAGGAATTGTTCTAATTTTTAAGAAATTTTCGGTATAAACATCAATTACATATCCAGTTCGTATTTTGGAAAGGACATGTATATTGCCTTTTTTATCAACATCAACTGAAATTGGTTCTGTAACTTTTAATCCGCCTCTAAAAAGACCTTCCGAGTTATATCTCAACAAATATTCGTTTCCTTCATCCACAATGTATAAATTGGAATTTTTATCCATTGCCATATCTATTGGTGATCTAAAACTTCCAAAATAACCATCCGAATTTCCAAAAGATTTTATAAAATTTCCTTCGGAATCATATATTAGTACTTTTCTGAGAGAATTATCAAGTATATAAATATTATCAGATGGTGCAATTTCAATAGAAACTGGTTCTTTAAGGAAACTTGGTTTAAGTTGAGCTTTGTCTGAAAGTAAATTTCCGTCTTTATCAAAACAAGTAATTTTAGCCAAATCTTCATCTAAAAAATAAATATTACCAGCTTTATCAATTGCAAAATCGACTAAACTTTCAAATTTAACTGTTGTAGAATTTGACGGAATTATTAAATTAAATTTAACATTCGAAACAGAAAATACTTGCGTGGTTATCAGCAGAAAAAATAATAAACCTCTTTTCATAACAATCCAATTTTATTAAAAATGTTTATTTCAAATATATTTTGCAAAATATTAAAATTCTTCTGAATAATTTTTGTCTCATGTGTGTTTTTCCCAAAAAGCAAACAAAAAAAAGAATCATAAAAAAAGTACAAATTTGATTCTCATATATAACTCCTGTTTAATTTTAGAAACGTGTAGGTTAAACTAACGAGAACTGTAGAATTTTACAATAAGTCATTTGACTTATTTTAATAAATATTACGAAGCACGAATTGTGTTATTCCAATAGAAATATAAAATTTCTAATCAAAATCGTGGAAAACTTAGGTCAAGGTCTCCCTGAAAAATTTTCATTTATAGTTATAATAATTCATTGGAATTTAACGGTACATTATTTTACGTTTCCAATATTTATAAACCTCCGAGAAATTACTATCTCGAAGGTTTATTCTAAATTTATATGTTTCAACTAACTATTTGCTAATAATTGGTTGATAGATTTTGCAGCTTTTCTTCCTTCACCCATTGCAAGAATTACAGTTGCGGCGCCAAGTACAATATCTCCGCCAGCGTAAATTCTATCAATAGATGTTTTTTGATTTTCATCAACTATCAAATTCCCCCATTTATTTACAGCAATTCCTTTGGTTGTCTGACTAATTAGCGGATTACTTCCGTTACCAATTGCAACAATTACTGTATCAACTTCAAGAATATATTCACTTCCTTCAATAACAATTGGTTTTCTTCTTCCTGAAGCATCTGGTTCACCAAGTTCATAACGAAGAAGTTCCATTGATTGCACGTGTCCAGTTTCATCACCAAGAATTCTTTTAGCATTATTAAGGAAAAGGAACTCAATTCCCTCTTCTTTTGCGTGGGCGACTTCTTCAACTCTTGCGGGCATTTCTTTTTCAGTTCTTCTATAAACTACATAAACCTTCTCGGCACCTAATCTTTTTGCCATCCTCGAAGCGTCCATTGCAACATTTCCTCCGCCAAGTACTGCAACTACTTTGGAACGATACATTGGTGTATCTGCTTTCATTTTTTCAAATGCACGCATCAAATTTGCTCTTGTTAGATATTCATTAGCAGAAAAAACACCGATTAGATTTTCACCTTCTATGCCCATGAATATTGGTAATCCTGCTCCCGTACCAACAAAAGCAGCATCATAACCATCTTTTTCGAGCAAATCCATTAGTGAACGTGTTTTCCCAACGACAAAGTTCGTTTTGAATTCAACACCCATTTTCTTTAATGTTTCAATTTCTTCATCAACAATATCATTTGGAAGACGGAATTCTGGAATTCCATATCGCATAACTCCACCAAGTTTGTGAAATGCTTCAAAAATTGTTACTTCATGTCCTTCGCGGCGAACATCGGCGGCAACAACTAAACCCGAAGGACCACTTCCAACAACTGCTACTTTTTTCCCAGTTGCGGGTTTTACTGTTGGGATTTTAACTCCTCCGCTTTTTCTTTCCCAATCGGCAACAAATCTTTCTAATCTCCCAATTGAGACTGATTTTTCTACACTTTTGAATACTTTTCCAACAGAACAATGCAATTGACATTGTGTTTCTTGCGGACAAACTCTACCGCAAATTGACGGAAGTAAACTTGTTTCTTTGATTGTATCTATTGCTAATTGAAAATTGCTGTGTGCAATGTGATTAATAAATACTGGGACATTAATTCCCACTGGGCAATCGCTAACGCATTCTTGAGTTGGACATTGAATACATCTATTGGCTTCAACAATAGCTTGTTTTTCAGTATATCCAATTGCTACTTCATCAAGGTTCTGAATTCGTATTTCTGGTTCTTGAGTGGGCATTTCCATCACTGGAATTTTTATTCTATCTTTTACTTTTAACTCATTTATGCGTGGTAAAATATCATTATAAAGATTCTCAGCTTCTTCTAAAAGTACATTTGCATTTAAGTGGCTCATTTAATTCCTCCAGCTATTTTTTCTTCGGCTAATTTATCAATATAACAATGATGTTTTTCATGTTCTATTTCTTTAAAGGAATTTAATCTTGCTATCATATTATCAAAATCGACTAAATGTGCGTCAAATTCAGGACCATCAACGCATACAAATTTAATTTCATTTCCTACGTTAACTCTGCAACCTCCACACATTCCAGTTCCATCAACCATTATTGTGTTAAGTGAAACTTGAGTAAATACTTTATATGGACGTGTTGTTTCGGCGCAAAACTTCATCATTATTGGCGGACCAATTGCAATTACCATATCTGGTTTTTTCTCTCTTTCACAAACTTCTTTTAGTGGTTGAGTTACAAGAGCTTTTCTTCCATAACTTCCGTCATCTGTGCAGACAATAAATTCATCAGCAATCGATTTCATTTCTTCTTCTAAAATCACTAATTCTTTATTTCTTGCACCAATAATTGTAATTACTTCATTGCCAGCTTGTTTTAATGCTTGTGCTATAGGATGAAGTGGAGCAACTCCAATTCCACCACCGACACAAACGACTCTACCAAAATTCTCAATGTGTGTTGGTTTTCCAAGCGGACCAACCAAAACGGGCACATCTTCACCAACATTCATCCTTGATAATTCATCTGTTGTTTTTCCAACAATTTGAAAAATGATTGTGATTGTTCCTTCTTCTTTGTTTCCATCAGCAATTGTTAGCGGAATTCTTTCGCCATAGTCATCATCGACTTGTAAAATTATAAATTGTCCAGCTTTTCTTTCTTCTGCAATTAGCGGAGCATCGAGTTTCATTAAAACTACATTTTCAGATAATTGTTCTTTGTGTAATATTTTTGCCATAATTTCCCTTTAAAATTAAAGACTACATAAATAGATAAATATATTTTATCTTTTGAAAAATAAAGAATATCATTTGTATTTTGAAAAATATTTAAATCTTTTTTTCATTATCTAAATTATTGAATAATCCATTTGTTTAACTTATCAACTTATAATTGAGTTTTGTTTTTTCATCATCAAAATTATTAAAATTCCCTTCCTTTCCATTTAACTTTTTGCGAAAATGTGATTATAAATGGCATAGTCAAAATGTAAAGCATAAAATACAATTCAAACGCAAGAAATCCTTTCCAAGTGATTTTTAATTTAAGTTGCTTGTGTGTTGAGTACAAAAAAAGATAATCAGTTAAAATCTTAAAAAAGATAAGTGAAATTACATTGGAATTAATGAAAATCGGCGAGAGAATTAAGAGAGTGTTTGTTAAAAATGCAATCCCAGTTATTGTTAAGCCAATAAAATCCATTTTCATTCCGCCAACTGACCATCTTTTTTTCTGCCAAAATATTTCTTTCAATTTAAGTAATGGTTTAGAAGTTACAATATTCTTGGAATCCAAAGGATAAATCAAATCATATTTTTTTAGATTATCTATGTTTGTAATTAGTGCAAAATCTTCAGTAACTGAAAATGGAATTTTTGCAAAACCACCAGTTTCATCATATACTTTTTTTCTGAAAGCCATATTATTACCTATGCAACTTACTGGCAACTTTGCGTTCATTGTTCCAGAGGCGATAGTCAGTAGAAACATAAAATCAATGGATTGCATTTCAAAAAATGGGGTTTCCGAGTTTTGATTTGTATAACCACCTACAAAACCAACTTTTTCATTCGTAAAGTAACTTGCCATTGATTTTGCCCAATTCGGATTTGCCACACAATCAGCATCAGTTGTTAGAACAATTTCATTCGAACAAATCTCAATTCCATTAGCTAATGCGTTAGCTTTCCCTGGCTTTTCAGTCATTTTTTTACTTGGATTTATTACTTTGAAATTAGGTTTATCCGCTATAAAATCGCTAATAAGTTTGTTTGTCTTGTCCGTTGAAAAATCATCAACAATTATAACTTCCATATTTTCTGATGGAAAATTTTGAGCATTTATAGATTCCAAGCAATTAATTATGTTATCTTCTTCATTTCTTGCGGCGATTATTATAGATATTTTCTGACTTTCATTCGTTGATTTGAATTTTTTCCCAGAAAAGATTAGTAATAAAACGCCAACCATGAAGTAAATAACAGTTATAAAAAGAAAAACTATTTCAAACATCTATTTGGATCTCCAAAAACATATTTTTTTCCATTTACTTTTTCATAAATATAGTCTAATGATTGCAAAATTACATCTTTTGATTTAATACTATCGTGAAATACTACAATTGAATTTGATCTCAAATTGTTGTCAATTGCCTTTTTAATGAACTTGAAGTCATTTTTATAATCGTAAGTAAGTAAACTCCACATTACATTTTGCAAATTAATTCCCGCTAAATCTTTAGCCAACTTCGGATAAAATCTGCCATGCGGAGTTCGAAAATATTCCATTTTGTAATTCAAATCTTCTAGAACTTCTTCTTGTGCTTTTTTAATTTGATTTATTCGGGAATGTCTGTCGATTTTAGTTAATATTTTATGATTAAATGTATGATTTCCCAAACTGTGCCCATTTTCTAAAATCAACTTAGCCAATTCTGGGTATTTCCTAACATTATCCCCAACAACAAAGAAAATTGCTTTCAGATTTAATTCTTTCAATTTATTAAGAATTTTTTCAGTCGTTTGCGGATTTGGTCCATCATCAAAAGTTAGCAATATTTCATCTATTCTACTTTCCCAAATATATTTATGAAACACGAGTTTAAGTATTTTTGGCGGATTGTATAAATATTTCATCTTTTTAATTTTCTTTCTTTCCAAATAAAATTACCGAATGTTCCGCTAATTGAAGCAAAAATAATATATGGTATTTGTAGAAATTCAACGAAAACGAGTTTATTTAGTGTTTTCGAATCAAAAAGTAGGTTTTTACCGTGTAACAGGACATTGTATTCAAAAATCATTTTGAATGAAAATATTAAAAGAAACGCAATAGCATTACTTTTTACAAAAAAAGCTGATATTCCAAGTACAAATAATGAGAAATAGAATAGAAATAAGCCGAACAAAAGTAAAACAATTTTGGAATTATAGAACAAACCTTTACTTGCCCATCGTTTTCTTTGCTGCATAAATTCTGATAAGTTATTGTTTTGATTTGTTCTAACAACGGAATTTTCTGCCCAATTGAATAAAATATTCCCGTCTCGCAACTTTGCAATTTTTTGCATCAAGAATTCATCATCTCCCGAAGTCAAATGTAAATTCCCAGAATAACCATCAACTTGCTGAAAAGCAGATTGTCTAAAAAAAATATTTGCTCCGCTACAAATAATTGGGAAATTGTTGCCAATCAATCCGCCACCAGTCAAAATTAAACCCGCAAATTCCAACTTTTGTGCTTGTGAAAAGAAATCATTCCTGTCAGAATCAAATGTTACTAATCCGGAGATAAAATCAACTTTTTCAGAAAAAGATTCATTCGCAATTTTCAGCCATTCGGCAGGAAGAATTGAATCGGCATCGGTAATTGCAATAATTTCGCCTTTTGCTTGCAAAACAGCTTTTGTAATTGCAACTTTTTTGAAAGATTGCATCAACTTCTTATCATTTTCAATGATTGTGTATTGTAAATCAGAACATTTTTTGTGGATAACCTCGACTGAATTATCGCTTGAATTATCATCGACAAAAATTATTTCAAAATCTTCTCTAGGATATTCCAAAGACAAAATGCTATCAATCAGATTTTTAAGATTCTTCTCTTCATTTCGAAAAACTGTAATTATTGAGATAAAACGATTTATTTGTTGTTGTTTTGCAGATTTTAGTTCCTTTTTCCCATTTTCAATTCCGTTGGCAATCCAAATAAGGAATCCGAAATAGAAGACAGAAGAAGCAAAAGAAAATAATATTATCAAATTTGAGAAAGTTATTTCAAACATTTTTTCCCTTTTTAAGTATAAAATACACGCCAATAAAAGATGGTAAAAGTAAGTTGAAAAAGAATAAAGAAATTGAAGCATTAAACGCAATTTGGCTCGAAATTCCAAACATTCCAAAAAAATAAATTGAAGCACTTTCTCTTACGCCCAAATCTGCAATTGTAATTGGCGGGAAATACGATTTTGCAAAAAGTACCAATAAACCAGCCATAAAAAAATTGAAAATATTCCCATTCCCACCAAAAGCATAAATTAATATTGAGAATTGTAACAACAAAAGTATTTTATTAAGAATCGCCAAAAGCAATATTTGAAGTTTAATTTCATTTGAAATCACTCTAATCATTCCAATTTTTGAATTTATTTTATCAAATATTTTTGCGGAAATTATTCTTTTTATGAGCGACTTTCTATTGATTTTAGGCGAAAAAAGGAAGATTCCCAACAGAATGATAAATAAAATAATAAGTAGAATTATCAAAATTATTGTTTGGACTGAAATTACAAGCTGATTTTTATAAACAAATAAAGCAACAATTCCACCAAAAACTGTAGTTAGAAATAATGTTAGGAATTTATCATAAAATGTAACTGCTATTGAAGAAACTAATCTTTCCTTTCCATAAGGCAACGCTCTCCCAAGATATTCACCACTTCGTAATGGAGTTACTAATCCAGAACTAATTCCAACAAAAAATGATTTTATAATAAGTGATTTGTTTGTTATTTCTAGCGTTTTCTGACTTAAAATTTCCCATCTTAAATATGAGAAGTAAAGATTAAACATCCAGAGCAACATTGAAATAATGAGGAATTGAAAATCAGCTGAAATTACATTTTTGAATAAAAGTTTGTAGTCAATTTGATGTATTAGAAAAAGTATAATTATCACAGAAAAAGTAATTTTAACGAAAATAAAAAGATTTCTCTTCATCATTTACTCGTAATCAACCGAGAACCCGATTCCAAATTGTTCCACTTTTTCTTGATAATATTCACTCAAAAAGTGATTTCCTTTGTAATAATTTAGATAAAAAGCTACGCCTTTTTGCCACCAATTCCCAATTTTGATTCCAACTTGCGAATTTGAGTTGAAATTATATTTATCGGTAGAATCCAAAAAGAAATGCGATGAAATATAATAATTCAAATCTTCACCAAATAAAGACAGATTTTTGATTTTTGAATTCCACTCAAAGCCAGAATTTCCCAACCATTTTTTTATTGAATTCGGACGAACAAGAGTTGAATACGAGACTGAGGAATATAATTTCAGATTTTTATCCGATAATCCAAAATTGTAAGCAAAAGTTAGTTCACCAAAATCGCGTGTATATGGAATTGGAACATCATTATTCATCCAAGAATGAGTAGAAAATTCCCAATGTCCATCAACAAAATGGGCACTATTATGCAAAATTCTTAATCTCACTTGCATTTTGTCATTCTCAATTTTTCTTGAAATCACACCACTTCCGCCAAAAAAGCCATCAAGTGCATCAATTTGCAAACGATTACCACTGTAACTTGTAGCCAAAGCAAAAGCAAAAAAATCAATTCCTAAAGTAGCGTAATAATCGTCAAAAGTTATTCCAACAATATCCATACTGTTTCCAATATCAACTTTAAGGTTGTTCGTTTTTACAAGATAATTTATTCCGAAACGAGGTTCATCATAATTCGCTTTGCTTGGTAAATAATTTAGCTGTTCAGGGAAAAGAGAAATCTTCACATTGCTTTGCGAAAAGTAAAGATTGAAAAGTGAGAATAATGTAAATAATAATCTGAATTTCATTGTTTTTCTTAAAAATTGAAGTGTAAAGATAAGAATTTTAGCTTGAGAAATATCTTTTAGAAAATTGTCAGAAAGCATATTTTTCGGCAAAAAAGCTGTGCTTTAGAATTTATTTTGCTCAGTTTCTGATAAATCTTGTATTTTTGCTTAAAAAAAATCGAGTTATGCAAATAAGTCATAGTGATATTCCCAAACAAAAAAATCTAATGTTGGATTTTCTGTATGAATTCCAAAATGTGGAAGCATTTTATCGCAACAATTTCCGAGATAACAATAATTTAGCTGAACGTTTTGAATTACTTTCGACTCGTTCTCTACTTCATCGCCAAAAGTTAGTTGAAATAATAAAGGAAAAATATTCTACAAAAGATGCTTCGCAATTAACAAAAAAAAATATTAATTCCCTTCTTTCAAAAAAAACGCTTGCTGTTGTTACTGCTCAACAAATTGGTTTGCTCGGCGGACCTTTAAGTTATTTTTACAAAATTATCACTGCCATAAAACTTTCTGCACAATTAAATGAAAATTATCCAGAATATAATTTTGTGCCAATTTTTTGGTTGGAGAGCGAAGATCACAAGTTTGAGAATATTGAATCAATTCATACTTTCAGTAAAGAAAGCAATGTTATCAAAATTAATTATCAACACGGTTTTAATGAGAATGACAGAATTGGACATTTGGGCGATTTGAATATAACAAATGAAATTAATTCACTTTACAAGCAAATCGGGCAAAACTTTGGCGATTTCGAACATTTCTCTGACTTCGATAATTTGATAAAAAGTTCATTTTCTGAAAATTCTACATTCGGAGAAGCCTTTTTCAATCTACTTTTTAGAATATTTGATAAATACGGTTTGATAATATTTAATCCCGATAATAAATCTATAAAATTCTTACTAAAACCAATTTTTGATGAAGCAATTGAGAATTACGAAACACTTTCTGTTTTAGCAATTCAAAAAAGTGCCAAACTCGAGAAAAGTTATCACGTACAAGTAAAAATTCATCCAATAAATGTTTTCTATTTGACTGAAAACCAAAGATTACGTTTAGAACCTTATGAAGAATTCATAAGAATAGGAAATAAGCGAAAGAATTACACAAAAAATGAAATAAAAGATTTAATAAACTCTCAACCCGAAAAATTTAGTGCAGATGTAATATTGCGACCAATTTTACAAGATTCTATACTTCCCACTGCAATATACGTTGCTGGTAAAAATGAGATGAATTATTATCCGCAAGTTCTCCCATTTTACGATTATTTTGGTTTGCCAAGTCCTTTACTTTACCCGCGATTATCAATGACGTTAACTGAAAAATTTCTAACTAAAAAAATTGCCCATTACAACTTAAACGAATTTAATCTTTTCCATTTATCAGAAGAAGAATTGTTGAACCAAATGACTAATTCTACAGGAATTTCTGAAGTTGAGAATATTTTCGAAAAGGCAAGAAATGAGATAAATTACACTTTGGATAGACTTTCGGAAGAATTATTTGCGATTGATATTTTATTAAAAAAAGAAAATGATGAAATTAGAAGTGGAATCAACCAGCTTTTGCAAATTCTATTGGATAACGTTCAGAAAAAGAGAAATTCAAAATCAGAATCTGTAATTCGGCATTCAAAAATAATTCACAACTATTTTCACCCAAACGAACATTTGCAAGAAGAAATTATCGGCTTACCTTATTTCTATTCAAAATATGGCAAATATTTATTTGAAAGATTGTTTTCAGAAGCAAAAATCACACTTTTTGAACATCAAATTATTGAGCTTTAACAAAAATTAAAACTCGACAATTAATTCTAACGGTTTTCTCGTTCTTTCTTTTAATTCACTTTTTTGAAGATTTTCTGGTAAATCATAAACATTTCCTAAATAACCAATCGTAAAAACAACTGCTGGTTGCCAATCTTTGCAAATATTGAAAAGCTCTATAGATTTTTGCTCATCAAAACCAGCAATTTGATGAATATATAAATCCATCGAAATAGCTTGTAAAGAAAGAGAATTTATTGCTGCTCCCAAATCAAAAAAAGAATGTTTATTTTCTTTCCCGTTGTGATCAAAATATTTTTTGGCTAAAGCAAGAACTATTATTGGAGATTTTTTAGCCCAGATTTTATTAAAATCGTTCAACAATTCTAACATCTTGTTGAATTTTATTGAATCTTCCTTGTTTCCAACAATAAATTTCCAAGGTTGTTCATTAAATGATGATGCAGTCCATCTTGCAGCTTCAAAGAGTGAAAGTAACTTGTCCTTTTCTACAGATTTTTCAGAATAAGCCCGCGGACTCCATCTTTTGGCAATTAAATCTAAAATTGGATATTCGTTCTGTGCTTTTTTGTTAATCATTTTAAGATTTCCTTATTTTTTGGGATGATTTTCAACCCAAGTCTTCAAATAATCAACTATTTCAAACGTTGAAGCACCTGGAGTAAATAACTTTCCAATTCCAAGTTCATATAATTTCGCAGCATCTTCATCTGGTATAATTCCACCACCAAAAAGTAAAATATCATCAACTTCTCTACTTTCAAGCATTTTTTTTACTGAAGGAAATATTGTCATGTGTGCTCCTGAAAGAACACTAATTCCAATTGCATCAACATCTTCTTGTATTGCTGCTTCAACAATCATTTCTGGTGTTTGACGTAAACCAGTGTAAATAACTTCCATTCCAGCATCTTTTAATGCTGCAGCAATTACTTTTGCTCCGCGATCGTGACCATCTAAACCAGCTTTTGCAACTAAAACTCTTATTTTTTTATCCATTTTTTCCTCTAAAATTGACTTTTCAATTATTTTGAGATTTTTTTATAGTAGTGAATTGCTTTATTCAAATCTTCAGGAGTATCGACAGAAAAAGTTTCAAATTCAGTTACAACAATTTTTATTGGTATCCCATTTTCGAGCAACCGAAGTTGTTCTAATTTTTCAAGTTTTTCCAAATCACTTGGCTTCATTTTAGAAAATTTTAATAAAACATCTTTTTTGTAAACATAAAGTCCGATATGCTTGTAAAATTCTCCTTTTTCAGAAATATCCATTTTTGTTTTTGCATCGCGAACGAAAGGTATTGGTGAACGAGAAAAGTAAAGAGCATTATTATTCAAATCAAAAACAACTTTTGGCGTAGATTCTGAATAAATTTCTTTTATATCATAAATTCTCTTTACTAATGTTGAGACTTTAACTTTTTTATCAAAAATAAAAGGTTCAATTGCTTGGTCAATCATTTTGCCAGCTATAAAAGGTTCATCACCTTGTATGTTTACAATAATATCCGCATTTGGTAAGTTTTTAGCTACAAAAGCAATTCTATCCGAACCACTTTCAAAAGATGGGTCTGTCATAATCACTTTTCCGCCAAAACTGCGAACAACTTCATAAACTCGTTTATCATCAACCGCGACAATTAAATCAGTAAGTAATTTCGATTTTAAAGCATTTTCGTAAGTATGTTGAATCATTGGTTTGGTACCAATTATTGCTAAAGCTTTTCCAACCAAACGAGATGAAGCGTATCTTGCGGGAATAATTCCAACTATGTTCATATTAATTAGTTATGTGAATTAAAATATTTTTTGTGAGATTGTTTTCAATATCTTCCACCCTAATTTCCGCTTCACCTGTTGTATTTCCAGCAGAAATCTCAGCAATTTGATTATTTTCGCCTTCATTTGTTAAAGATAAAAGAGAATTTCCATTTAGAATTGTCCAATTATATGTTGGATTTTGATAATAAAATGAAAATGCTTCGAGTGTTTTTGAATTGTTAATTGCAAGCGATATTTCATCTATCCCTTCTGGAAATTGTGCGGTAGCATTAACGTGCAAACCTTCGGAACTCGAAAAGAAATCTTCACTTGAATAACTTCCCGAAATATAAGAATTAGAAGTTGAAGCAATTCCTCGTACAATAAGTGTGTGGTAATTATTTCCTCTTTTCGGACTTGCATAAGTTAACCAATAAAAAGATTTTGTAAATTTTTCAAGGTCAATTCTTATTTGGTCGAAAACCAAACTTAATTCATCTGCTTCTGAAATTGAAAAGAAGCCATTTCTTCCTATTTGTTCAAGAATTTGAGGTGATATTTCGTTTCCGAGGCCAATTGTATAAACACGTTTTCCGCTAATTGAAGAAATTGCTTGTTCTAAAGTATGCGAACCTTGTGTATCTGTTCCATCCGTAAAAATCACTAACGCTCCAGTTTCTATTCCTGTACTTGCATCAATATTTTCTTCCCACGATTCTGCTCCAACAATTGTAGCTCCATATAAATCTGTAGTAGGCATTCCAACAACAATCGAATTTATTGCAGATTCCAAAGTTGAAACATCAGAAGAAAAATCTTGAACTAAATTTACATTTTCTGAAAATTCGTAAATTGCAATTTGATGATATTCATCTGCGGTATTATTTACAAAATCTATTGCTTCAGCTTTAATTTGGTCAACTTCTTCACGCAAACTTGTACTAACATCTAGAACAAGAGCAATTTTGATAATAAATTGATTAGCTAAATATTGCTCGAACAACAAATAAGATTCTGTTTGAGAGATTTTTTCGCCATCTTCAAAAATTTCCAAATCAGTCGTTTGCAAATCCTGAATTCCAATTCCAGTTTCATCTACTGCTTGAAATAGCATTTTCACAAAATTTGGTGTTTCTGTCGTTGTACCATGGTCAATAAATAGTAAACCTTCGCCTTGTGCAGTTTGATTTCGGGTTGTGAAGAACCAAATCGGACTTTCCTTTGTAGTGCCATCTTCATAGTGTCCAACAACTTTCCAAAAATATGTAGTTTCGTAAGACAAACCGCTTTTAGTGTAAGATTTTTCTGTTAGATTATTCGCAATAAGAGTTGTTGGTGGTGAATATCTTGAGAAATAAATATCATAAAAGATGAAATTCTCATCTGTTTCCCAAGAAAGTGTAATTGATGTTGATTGTTCCGTTGAATTATTTATTGGTGTTGGATTGCGAAAATATTCATTTGATGGATTATCCACATCATCATTATTAGTTGATGTTAGCGAACAACCTACAAATAGAATTATAAGTGTAAAGAATAGAAGTATTTTTTTCATTTCATTATTTTTTTGATAATTAAAAATAATAAAATTTGAATGAATTGCGAACTTTTGTCCAATTTGAAAATTTTGGAATTATTCTATTTCCCCACAACAGTAATTTTTCCTTCGCGTGGAGTATTTGGATTTTCGACACTTCCATCTTCTTTATAGAATTCAATCAAAGTATATTGAATTTTTGATGTTCCTATTGCAATTGCTTCAAATTCCAACGTAATAAATGCTCCCGAACCTGAAATACTCATTTCTGGATAAGAATATTCGGGTAAAAGCACAGATTCAAATTCAATTTTCCCAGTTGAATTTATTTCTTGCAAAATTGAAGAATTCAATAAATATGGCACTGTCATTAATCTAAATCCTTTCTTAGAAACAAAATCACCCGTTGAAAAACCTACAAGTTGCAATTTACTTTCATCAAAAGAAAGTACTGCATGTGTTGCAATTAATTCTTGAACATCTTCTAACCAGACTGAAATGGAATCTGTTGCTCCGAGTGGAATTTCTGTCTCACTTTTGAAGAAAGATAAAGATGGTCCTCTGAAAGCATCAATTTCGAATATTCTTGTTTTTGGTCCTTCTTCAAAACCTTGGCTTTTTGCCATTACTTCAAATCTGTAACGACTTTCATCAAGATTTTCAAATGTTACTTCAGTTTCTTTTGAATAATCAGACCAATCGAGATAATTTGTAGGGAAATTATCTTCATCTAATGCCACAAGTCTATATTTGAATTCAAAACCGTTATCCGAGCCAATCCAAGCAAATGAAACATAGTTAACCGTAAGTGTAGAATTTTCTTCCGGTCCATCAATTATTTCTAAAAATGGTGGTGGATTATCTACAACGCCTCCATCACAAGAATTTAGAAAAATTAACGTTAAAACTAAATAAATAGCAAAATATGTGTTTCTTAAATTTTTCATTTCTTTAACAAAATCATTTTCTTTGTTTCTATAAATTAATACTTTGTTTTTAAATAATTATGTTTTAAATCAAATTCGCGTCATAATAATTCATAATTACCTTAAAACTCATTTAATTTATTATTTTTGAATAAAAATGCTATGTTTTGAATTCATTTATGGAACAAGTGAGAAAAAAAAACTTATTAAATTTATCAAAAAAACAATTAGAAATCTTGAAAATAAATACAAAGAAATTTATCTTTTAAGAAACGAAGAGGTTTATAAGATATATGATTTTAATGAAAAAAAGGTTTAGGGATGCCTTTATTCCCTTAGTTACGTTTATTTTTCACTGCACAATATTTGATACAAATTGACTCTAAAATTTAAGTTTATCCACTTTAATGATAAATTTACTTGAAATTTCTTCATTATTTCTGCATTCACCGTGATGACATTCACCATCACCATGTGAATGCCCAGCTGAGCAATGACCACCACCGCAACAACTTTCCGGACGTTCTTTATATTTGCTAAATTTTAGTGAAACAAGCATTAGAATCAATGCAATTGTAAAAAATGCGAAAACAACTATATATTGTGTCATTCTTAATTTCCTTTGTATATTAAATTTTCAAATTGTGTTGTATAAAATGAGTTAAACTTATTTTTATCTTTTACAATATAATAAACTTTAAGTTCATTATCTTTTGCAAATTGAAGCCCTTCCTCCGGTCCCATTACATCAATTGCTGTAGCAAAAGCGTCACTTTCGGCACAAGTGTTGGCAACAACAGTAACAGAAGCAAGATTGTGAGTTATTGGCTTTCCAGTTGCTGGATCAATAGTGTGCGAATATCTAATTCCATTTTCTTCAAAATAATTCCAATAATCGCCAGAAGTAGCCATTGAAAGATTATTCAATTTAATTTTTTCTTGAACAGTAGCTGATTGATTTGGAGTAGAAATTCCAACAATCCAATCGTTATTAAACTTTTTACCACTTGCTCTTAGTTCACCACCAATTTCAACAAGATGGTTGTTAATTCCTTTTGAAAGCAAATATTCAGACACTTTATCAACCCCAAAACCCTTAGCAATTGCGGATAAATCGCAAGTAACTTTTGGATTGTGTTTTTTTATTGAAGGAGGAGAAAGGCGTACTTCAATGTTTTTGTAACCAACAAATTGTTTTAATTCATCAATTGCTTCTTGTGTTGGAATTGTTTCTGGTTTATCGTCTGGTCCAAAGCCCCAAAGATTAACTAAAGGAGCAATAGTTATATCAAATTTTCCATTTGAAAGTTTACTTATTTTTTGAGCTTCGCTAACAACAAATGCTAAATCGGGTGAAACATTAATCCAATTTGTATCTAAAGACGTGTTAAAACTGGACAATTCGGAAGTTGGTATATATGTGGACATTTGTTGATTAACAGTTTTGAGGATGTTATTAATTTCAGTTTCAATTTTTTCAATATCAATAGGAGTTTTTGATGTAAATTTAATTGAAAAAGTAGTTCCCATAGTTTCACCACTGATTAAGTGAACTTCGTCTTCATTTGAATTAGTGCAACTAAAACTAAATAATAAAAATGGAATTAAAACTAAAATTATTTTTTTCATAAAAATTATGATAGTGAATGATAAAAGAAAAGATAATAGCGGAATTATAGAGTAATTCCGCTAAAATTATATAAAAAAATTAACCACCAAAATCGTCAAGCATAATGTTTTCACGTTCAACGCCAAGATTTTCGAGCATTTTGATAACAGCAGAGTTCATCATAGGAGGTCCGCACATATAAAATTCGCAATCTTCAGGAGCGGGATGAGTTTTAAGATAATTATCATAGAGAACTTGATGAATAAATCCTGTCATTCCAGTCCAATTATCTTCGGGTTGAGGCTCAGAAAGAGCTAAATGCCAAGTAAAATTACTATGTTTTGCAGCTAAATCATCAAATTCATCTTTATAAAAAGATTCACGTAAGCTACGAGCACCATACCAAAAAGATATTTTTCTTTTGGAATTTAATCTTTTTAATTGGTCAAAAATATGCGAACGCATAGGAGCCATTCCAGCACCACCCCCAATAAATACCATTTCGGCTTCGGTTTTTTTAGCAAAGAACTCGCCATAAGGACCAGAAATAGTAACTTTATCACCAGGTTTTAAGCTAAAAATGTATGAAGACATTTTTCCTGGAGGAACATCTGGCATTTTGGGTGGAGGAGTAGCTATACGCACATTAAGCATTACCATTCCTTTTTCTTCGGGATAATTTGCCATAGAATAAGCACGAAGAACTGGTTCTTCAACTTTAGAAACATATTTCCAGAGATTAAAACGATCCCAATCGCCTTTGTATTCTTCACCAATAATAAAATCGGAATATTTTACAGTGTGAGCAGGAGCTTCAATTTGAATATAACCACCAGCTCTAAAATCAACATTTTCGCCTTGTGGAAGGTCGAGAACAAGTTCTTTAATAAATGTAGCAACATTATTATTTGAACGAACTGTACATTCCCATTTTTTAATATCAAAAACTTCTTCAGGAACTTGAATTTTAATATCCGATTTAACAGGCACTTGGCAAGAAAGTCTGTAATGATTTTTTATTTGTCCACGAGAAAGTTTAGAAGTTTCCGTAGGAAGAATATCACCACCCCCTTCTAAAACTCGACATTTACATTCGCCACAAGTTCCTTTTCCACCACAAGCAGAAGGGAGGAAAATCCCTTGATTAGCAAGAGTAAACAGAAGTTTATCTCCAACTGGGACTACAATAGATTTCTCAGGGTCTTCATTTATTTCAATTTTAGCAGTACCCGCAGAAATTAACTTCGATTTTGCAAACAGAATTATTAATACTAAGGCAATTACGATGACAATAAACATCACCACGCCTAATATAATTAAGTTAGTACCATCCATATTAAAACCTTATAATTTAATTCCAGAAAATAACATAAATGCCATAGCCATTAAGCCTGCTGTGATAAATGTAATTCCAAGTCCTCTTAACCCTTTTGGGACATTACTATATTTCATTTTTTCACGAACACCAGCCAAAGCAACAATAGCTAAAGCCCAACCAAAACCAGAACCAAATCCGTAAACAATTGATTCACCAAAATCGTAATTTCGTTCAACCATAAAAAGAGAACCAGCAAGAATTGCACAGTTTACAGTAATTAATGGTAGAAAAATTCCGAGTGAATTGTAGAGAGATGGTACATATTTATCCAAAATCATTTCTAAAACTTGAACTATAGCAGCAATAACGCCAATATAAGTAATTAAGCCAAGAAATGTTAAATCAACACCTTCTAAACCAGCCCAAGCTAACGCGCCTTCTTTTAACACGTTTTGATAAATTAAATTATTTACTGGAACTGTGATAACTTGAACAAAAATTACTGCTATTCCAAGTCCGATTGAAGTATCAACTTTTTTTGAAACTGCTAAAAAAGTACACATTCCAAGGAAGAATGCGAGAGCCATATTTTCGATAAATATTGATTTAATAAACAAACTTAAATAATGTTCTAACATAATTATTCCTCCTCTACTTGTTCTGGATAGAATGTTCTAAGAACCCAAATAAACATAGCAATTAGGAAAAACGCACTTGGAGCAAGCAACATTAAACCATTAGCTTGATACCAACCACCATCAGTAGTTAAAGGCAATATTGTTATTCCAAAGAACTTGCCAGCACCGAGCAATTCACGAAGAAATCCAACAGTTAATAGAATTACTGCGTAACCCATTCCATTCCCAATTCCATCCAAAAAGCTTTCAACTGGTGGATTTTTTAACGCATAACCTTCAGTTCTTCCCATTACAATACAGTTTGTGATAATAAGACCAACATAAACTGATAATTGTTTACTAATATTATAAGCATAAGCCTTAATTAGCTGGTCTGCAATAATTACAAGTGATGCAATGATTGTCATTTCAACCAAAATACGAACGCTACTCGGAATATGATTTCTTATTAAACTAACAAAATAACTTGAAAACGCAGTAACAAGCGTAACAGAAAGAGCCATAACTACAGCTGTTTCCATTTTTGTAGTAACCGCAAGTGCACTACATATTCCAAGAACTTGTAATGTTATTGGATTGTTTTTAAGAATTGGGTCAATTAATATTTCTTTATATTTATTAGCCATTGTTTTTCCCTTTCAATTTGTTTAAGAAAGGACCATATCCATTTTTATCTAACCAAAAACGAACCAAATTATTAACTCCACGTGTTGTTAAAGTTGCACCAGATAATCCATCAATTTGATATTTTGCATTATCACTATTCCTATCACTTTTACCTTTTATAACCTCAATTTTCAACTCACCGTTTTGGTCAAAAAGTTGTTTACCAATCCACGAACTTTTCCATTTTGGATTATCAACTTCCCCACCAAGACCAGGAGTTTCGCCATGTTGGTAAAAAGTAAATCCTTTTACTGTTTTTAAATCTTTATCAACAGCAATAAATCCATAAAGTGTTGACCAAAGTCCTTTTCCATAAATTGGGAAAATATATTTATCAACTTTATCACTGTCGCCAATTACAGTATAAATTGCCATTGCTTTTGGCATTCTTTTAATTCCTGCAATATCATTACTTGCTGGAATACTCTTACCCCATTTGGGACTAGAAGCGATTGTTTCTACATTAAATTTTTCAATATTTAACACATCGTCATATTTTGATTCGGGAATAACTTCACCGGTTTCTAAATCGATAATTTGTGCTTTTAATTTTTCCTTAAATACTGAATTTATATCAATTCCTTCGTGGTATAAATCCCCAGCAGAAAGAATATTCTTTTTCAAATCAAGTTCTTTATTAAGTGTTTGAACTGGTTTAAGCTCAACTGCTGCTGTTGAAACTAAAATTGAAGCAACAAAGCAAACTACAAGTGCAACTAATAAAGTCTTTTTAGTGCTATCATTAGACATTTCTTGCTAGCCTCCTCTTAATGTTACTTTTAATTACAAATCGGTCAATAATTGGTGAAAATACATTCATAAATAATATTGCCAACATCATTCCTTCGGGGAATGCAGGATTTACAACACGAACTAAAACCACCAAAATTCCGATAAATAATCCATAATAGAATTTACCTTTTTCAGTTAAAGCTGCTGTAACGGGGTCAGTTGCCATAAAAACAGTTCCAAAAGCAAAACCACCAAGAACTAAATGCCAAATTGGTGTAACTGCAAACATCGGATTTGTGGAACTTCCAATTAAATTAAAAGTAAGCGACATAAGTGTCATTCCCAAAAGAATGCTTGCCATAATTCGCCAAGAGCCAATTTTTGTTACTATTAAAATAAATGCTCCAATTAAAATTGCAAGTGTTGAAGTTTCACCCATTGAGCCAGGAATTAAGCCAATAAATGCATCCCACCAAGAATAAGTTAAGTGCATTGAAGAATCAGCAAGTTGAGCTAATGGAGTAGCTTGACTCATTCCATCAACGGCAACCCAAACTTTATCGCCAGAAATTTGTGCAGGATAAGCAAAGAATAAAAATACTCTTCCAGTTAAAGCTGGATTTAGAATATTCATTCCAACACCGCCAAAAACTTCTTTCCCAATAACAACACCAAAAGAAATTCCTATAGCAACTTGCCAATAAGGAATATCAGGAGGTAAAATTAGAGGGAAAAGCATGCTTGTAACAAAAAAGCCTTCATTAATTTCGTGTTTTCTAATTACTGCAAAAAGGACTTCCCAAAAACCACCAACTACAACTGTAACAAGATAAACAGGAAAGAAGTAAAGTGCTCCTAAAACCATGTTACTTAAAATTGAAGTTGAATCGAATGTTAGTCCTAACATCATAAAAAATTGTTGTTGCCAGCCAGTTGGTTCATAATCTGAAATACCTGTAATTCCAAGATTTGATTGGTAGCCAGTATTATATAAAGCCATTATTATAGCTGGAATTAAGGCATAAATTACAGTTAACATCATTCGCTTAAGATCTAACGCATCGCGAACGTGTGGTCCTTTAGATGTAACTTTGCCAGTCGTGTAAAGCAAAGTATCAACCGCTTCAAAGAGAGGGTATAGTTTAGGAAACTTCCCTCCAGCTTCAAAATTTTTGCTTTGCTTATCTAAAAAATTTCTAAGGAATTTCACTTAATTAACCTTCTTTTTCTATTTTATTTAAACTGTTTCTTAAATTTTCACCATGATTTATTTTTGATGGACATACAAAAGTACATAATGCTAAATCTTCTTCATCTAACTCTAAGCAACCAAGTTGTTCTGCTTCTTCAATATCATTTATTGCTAATGAACGTAATAAATAATTTGGAAGAATATCCAAAGGCATTACTTTTTCATAACTGCCAATTGGAACAATTGAACGAAGACCACCATGTGTAGATGTTGAAAAATCTAGTTGTTTTTTAGGAAATAACACGGATTTAACCGAAAATCTATTTCCAAAAGGATTTACCCAACCTAAAAATTCGCGTTTAGTGTCTTCTTTAATAACCGAAATTTGTTGATGAAATCTACCAAGATAAGCTAAACTGCCAGTTGCGTGAAATCCACTTAGCACCGAACCAGAAATAACTCGGTTTTCGCCTTCAATTAATAAACCTTTAACAAGTTCATCAATAGAAGCACCAATTTCTGTTTTAATTAATGTTGGATTTTTCACTTGCGAGCCGCCAAGCGAGATAACTCTTTCGGTAAAGATTTTTCCAGTTGTAAAAAGCATTCCAATTGCAATTACATCCTGCAAATTTACGTACCAAACTTTTTTTGACGAACTAACTGGGTCTAAAAAGTGGATGTGAGTTCCAACCAAACCACTTGGATGTGGTCCTTCAAACTCTTCAACTTTTAGTTTTGGCGAGCTAATTGTTGGAATATTGGTGTTTGGTGCTTTACAAAGAAAAATACTTCCTTCAATTAAATTATTTAGGACTTTTAAACCATTTTCAAAGGCTTTTTCCTTTCCAGCAATAATTTTTTCAATTTGTGGTGCAAGTGGGTTTGAATCCATTGCAGTAACAAAAATTGAATGTGGAGTTGTTGCTGGATTAGCAACTTTTGAAAAAGGACGAACTCTAATTGAAGTCCACAAACCCGATTCAATCAAATTCTCTTTAATTTGCTCCGAATTTAAGCTATCTAATTCTTTTTCTGAATAACTTTTAAACGTTACTTCGTCGTTTCCGCTTTTTTCAATAACAATTGATTTAAAAGCTCTTCGCTCACCTCTATTAATTTCAATAACTTTACCAGCTGCTGGCGAAGTAAATTTAACTCCAGGAGTCTTCTTATCAGTAAAAAGAAGTTGTCCTTTTTTTACTTCATCCCCAACATTAACAAGCATAGTTGGTTTTAACCCGATGTAATCATCCCCGAGTAAAGCCACTTTTTTTGTTAAAATTGTATTTGAAATATCTTGTTTTGGTGAGCCGTTTATTGGAAGGTCTAAACCTTTTTTGATTTTCATTTTAGCCATAAACATTATTATCTTATTTTGAAAATCCAAACATACAAAGAAGAAATACTTTATAAAAATATTTTCATAAAAAAATTTCAGAGAATTGATTTGATTTATTTAGAAAGATAAATGTTTTTATTAATTCCTCAGACAGAACTTTATTTACTACTTCCTTTTTGAATTTCATTGAAAATTATAATTAATTAGATCTTTCTTTGGGTAATATTTCTTGCATCTTTAGTTTGTTATAGTTGACTTTTTCATTTTTAGTCAACCTATTGCATAAATATAATGTCAAACATTGCTAATTACTTAAGAAGTATCATTTTTTTTGTTTGGACAAAATTATCAGCTACAATTCGATAGAAATAAACGCCACTTGCTAAACCTTTTAGTCTGTTCAAATCTACAATTTCTCTATAATTTCCAGCATTTAATTCTTTATTTACAATTGTAAAGATTTCTTCGCCTAAAATGTTATATAATTTTAGCGTTACTTTGGTTTTTTTCGCAATATCAAATTCAATTGTTGTAGATGGATTAAATGGATTAGGATAATTTTGATATAATTTAAATTTATCGGGGACATAATTCAAATTAAACACTTTTCCTTCAGTAGTTATTTGTCGATCTTTTGTAATAGATTTATATACAAAAAGTATTGAATCTGTTTTAACTTCCCTACTCAAATTTGAATTGATACTTGCGTGAATTGAATATTTATTTGAAAACAATTCTCCAGAAAGTGATGCAAAATCGAATAATATTCGTCCTTGTGCTGTATCTACAAATGTAAGTACAAACAAATCTGATTCGTTAAACTCGGATAAAAATCTAATTGAATCTAAATTGAACATATCGGGATTGTATAGTAGTTCAACAGAACCACCAATAGCTAATGAATTAATTTCAAAATTAAAATCTACTGATTCTTGCTTGCCACTAATTGCTAAGTCGTTCCTATCAAACATTTTAGTAGAATAATTTGATTTAGGTAACAAATTATTGAATTTATCATAAATCCACATATCTCTAAAGACTAATAAATCAAATGCATTCAGTATGTCATCTGGATTTATAGTTGGTTGCGGAATTGTTCCAGTGTATGGGTACAAATCGACACCTTGTGTGGAATCTCCACTTGACCAAAGTGTAACAAAATTCGTCAAATCGATTGCATCTACATTTCCCAAACCATCATAATCTGCTAAAATTTTTGTTTTATATGATTTTGTAAACGATGTTGTATTGCCAAACAAATCTGTAAGTACAATTTTGAAATAATAAGTCGAATAATTTGCCAGATTTCGAATAAATCCTGTTTCACCATAGTTTGAAACTAATGGAACTTCAGGGAAAGTTGTATTTTCAGAAACATACAAATCATATAAAACTGGTTGAGAGGAATCAACTGCCGATTCCCAATTTACTAGTGCAACATCCCAACCATAAATTTCTGGTGATTGTGAAATTACAAAGCTGGAATTGTTGAATGTTGGAGCTTTGTTATCAATTAATAATGTATCAACTATTACATCATAATAGACACCATAATTTGATTGGAAACGTATTTGGAAAATAATATTTCCTTCAAAATTTGGTAATTGTCCGAGTGAATTCCATTTTATAGTATCACGAGCTGGAGCAACCAAATTCGAATAATCTTCTAATAAATAAGTTTTTCCATCAACATTATTCCCTGTTAAACTCCTGAAATAAAATCTTTCAATTCTTAATTCTTCACCAACATTAGGCAATTCGTATAGTAAATTAATAGTTTTGCTTTGCTTTTCGCTTTCTGGAATAACCACAGGGAAAGTTCCCATTAAGAAAGTCGTGTCGCTTTCGTCATAAACTAAATTATCATAAATGTCTGTAATTCTAATTCTTGCATTTGAACTAGAAATATTTGGGATTGTCCAATTATAATTTTGTTGATTTGCACTAAGTTTAGCAATTTCGATTGGATATGTATTTCCACCATCAATTGATAATTGAATTCGAACGCTATCCAAATTAGTACTTTCCCAAGTTATTGAATGTGTTGTCCCAATATTATATGCTGTGTAAGTGTTTGGAGAAGTTACGCGTAAAGAAACAATTGAGAAATTGTTATCACTTTCATCATAAACAGAATTGTAATTCAAATCGGTGATTTTAAATAAAGCATTTAGAGATGGACTATTTGGAATTGTCCACAAATAACTATTATTCTCTGCTGGCGAAACACCAACTGGATTCCATTGCGATCCATTATTTGCTGAATATTGTAAAATCAAATTGTTGATATAAGTACTTTCCCAAGTTACTTCGTAAGTCCTTCCGACTTGTAATTTCTGAGCATTTCCACCATTTGGGAAGATAATTTCGAGATGCGAAATGACAAATGTAGAATCGCTTACATCAAAAATGGAATTATTTTGCGAATCTTCAATTTTAATTCGAGATGAAGGCGAAGCATCGGTGTTTATCACCCAATTATAAGTATTCTCTGTAGTTGGAATTAATGCCTGAATTGGGACCCAAGTTTGGTTTATTTCAACATAAAGATTTACTGTAGAAATTGTATTTTCGCTTGCACTCCACAATATTTCGTACGAAGTTCCAATTTGTTGTTCACTTCCACCATTCGGAGAAATTAATTTCAAGTAACTCAAAGTGAAAATTTTGTTTGATGTATCTGCAACATTTGGAAAATCTTCATCAACAAGACGAACAATATAATTTGGGGAAGCATAACTAATTTCATCAGGCAAATTCCAAACGTAATGTCCAGAATCAGCTTCGATTGAACTTGTGTTAATTCGTGTCCAATTTGTTGAATCTGTTGAAAATTCAAAAGTAAGATAATCCAAATATTCGCTTTCCCAATAAATATCTAAATCTTTACCAAGTTGGAAAACTCCACCGTTATTTAATGATAATAATTTCAGTTTTGTAATAGCAAAATTAGAATTAGAATAATCATAAAGTAACGGATTACTATTATCTCTTATTCTAATATAACACGAATCTCCAGTATCTTCAGGCAATTTCCAATGATATGTTTGAAGATTTGCATCGAGTGCTAAAACAATCGGTTTCCAAACATTTTCGTTTGTTTTGTAATGAATATCAACTTTTGAAATATTAGATGAAGCCGACCATGTAATATCCGTGTATGAATTTTCAAGATATTTATCAAAAGAATTATGTGAAGTAAGTTCTAGACCACCAATATTAAAAAATGATGAGCTCGTATCATAAATATTTGAATTTGATGAATTTGAAATTCGAATTGTAGCAGAATCTGACGAAATTCCTTCTGGAATTGCCCATAAATAATTACTATCTGAACTAACTACATTATTTGCAATAGTTAACCAATTTTTCCCGCCATTTAGTGAATAAGCAATATTTAAAAATCTATAAATTTGATCGCTAACTTCCCAAGTAATTTCGTAATTAGTTCCACTTTGAATAAACTCACCACCGTTTGGTGTTAAAATGTTTAATATACTAATTATGAATCTATCAGATGAATCGAAAAGATTTTCGCCTGATTCAGCGTCTTTTATCACAATGTTTGCGTTCGAGCTAAAAATATGTGGGATTTCCCACAAATAGCTTGAATCTGTTGCATTAATATTTGTAGCAATTGGCACTAAATCTTCATCTAATGTTGAATTTGTTAATGAATAGAACAAATTTACTCTTCTAACACTTTGACTATGTGTCCAAGTGATTTCATGTGTTCTTTCGGCAAGCCAATTTGTGCCATTAACTGGATTTTGAATATCTATCCATCCAATTGAGAAATAATTTGTACTTTCATCTTGAAGTGAAAAATTTGTTACATCGCTAATTCTAATCAAAGCAGAATCAGTTGAAATTCCTGCGGGAACATTCCAAGTCCAATTTGAATCTGTAGCAATAATGCTTGTCGAAAGAGTATCCCAATTTCTACCTGCATTATATGAAACTTCAATCATAATATTTGTAATAAACTGACTTCCCCAATTGATTTGATAAGGTTTGCCAGCGTTAATTTTTTCATTTCCATCTAATGAAAACAACTCCAAAGTAGCTTGATAAATAGCAAATTTTTCTGATGTATCAGCAAGTTCATTAAAATCTGATTCGAAAGCACGAACTAAACAATTTGGCGAATTTACTTGGTCAGGCAAAATCCAATGTAAAGTATCTTGATTACTTGGAATTTTTGTTGCGATTGTTGTCCAAGTTTGTCCGTTATCTAATGAATATTCAAAATCTAATGAATCGATATAATTACCATTTTGCCATTCAATAACTTGTTTTGACCCCGAACTCCAATTTGTGTTTTCTTCTGGTTTAATAACGGTTAAATGAGTTACTGAAAAAACAGAATTTGATGAATCTGAAAATTCATAATCCGAAGCAAAATCACTAATTCGAACAAATAGCGAATCGCCAATATAAGTTGGTGGAATAAGTATGTTTGTAAAGCCGAAATTAGCAGAATCAGATTTTGAGGCAATAATTGTTCTATCGGTTTTATCGATAATTTCTACTAATATTTCACTTGTTGAATTTCCATTTTGCCATTGAACTTCAAGATTTTTCCCATTTAAATAAATTTCTCCACCGTTTGGTGAAAGTAAATTCACCCAACCAGTATTAAAATTCGATGAAATTGAATTAATTGAATCTGCATCTTGAACTTGAATTTTTATCTGTGTTTGATTTGAAGCAGTACTATTTGGAACTGTCCAATTTAAACTATCTAATGCTTGATTTACATTTGTCCCGCCTGAAATTATATTCCAAATATTTCCACCATCTGTTGAATATAAAATTTTCATTCTATTGAAAGTATCGCTTGCGTTCCACTTAATTTTATATGTTTTTCCAGCTTCAAGATATTCGTTTGCATTCGGACTTAACAAATTAATTTGTGTAATCTTAAAACTTGTTGAACTGCTATCGCGAATAAATGGTGATGATAAATTGATTATTCTAATTTTTGCTGTGCTCGAAAAAATTGTGTCAGGAACTTGCCAATCTATTTTACCAAGATTTGCTTCAGTTGCAAGAGAAATAGTTGTCCAATTTGTTCCATTATCCAAGCTATATTCAATTGAAATTTGGTCAACTAATTGCGAATTCCAAATAATTGGATAAGTTTTTCCTGCTTGAAAATGTTGGTTCCCATTTGGATAAATCAATTCCAAAGTTGGATTGTATATTCCAAAATACTCTGAAAAAACTTCAATTTCTTGATTTTTGATATCATATATTTTTATTAAAGCTGAATCTGTTTCAATATTTGGAACACGCCAAGTGTATGAATTTACAGAATTTGCATCAATTGAATCAGCAATTTTAAACCAAGAATTTCCACCGTTTGTACTATATTTTATCGAAATTGAATCGACGTTGCAAGTTGTCCAACTTATAATGTGATTTGTATTCACTTGCCAATTATCATCTGAATTTGGTGAAATCACTTGAATTTGTTCAACACTAATTGCAGTTGTTGAGCTATCATATACAGAAGGATAATTAGAATCAAATATTTTGAACCAAACAGAATCGCCACAAATACTTTCGTCAATATTCCACCAATATTCACTTAATGAAGATGAAATTGGCTGATTATCAATCAAATTCCAATTTGTTCGGTCATACGAATAGGAAAATTGAAGAGATTGAATATCCGAACTATTTTGCCAAGTAAACCGAACTGAATCGCCATTTTGATAAATATCGTAGGAATTTGGTGTTAAAAATGTTAATGAACTCACAGAAAATATATCTGAAGTATCAACAATTGCAAAATTACTTTGTGCATCAGAAATACGAATTCTACCAGAAGTTGTTGGAATATTCGAAACAAGCCAATTATAAGGAGAAGTGTTGCTTGCAATTGGAGTATTTGGCAAAGTAACCCAGTTTGTTCCATCAGCAGAATATTGGATTAAAACATTTGTAACATTTACTGAATTTTGCCACGTAATTTCTTCATTTCGGTTTGCTTGCAAATGTTCGCCAAGTTGTGGAGACAAAATTTTAATATCACGAACAAAATTATTATTACTGCTGCTATCAGAAAGAAAAGTATTCGTTGCATCTTCAATTTTCACTTTGAATGAATCTGAAATCATTCCCGAAGTTGGTTCAAATTGATAATTTTGCAATGAAGCAGCCAAATTTGAAGTGGCAAGTGTCCAATTATTACCGCCATCTAACGAATAATACAAATTAATTAAAGAAATATTTGAAGTTGCTGTCCAACTAATTTGATATTCTTTCCCAACTTGCCAAAAAGCATTTCCATTTGGTGAAATTAAACTTAAAGAAGCACTTGAAATAGAAAAAACTTCCGAAGTATCATTAACTTCAGGGAAATCGATATCATTTATTCTAATTTTCACTAAATCACTTGAAATTGAACTCGGGATATTCCACTCCAAAGTACCGCCTGAATTTGTAGAATCTGAAATTGTAATCCAATTATTTCCATTATCTATCGAATAAAACACTGCAATTTTTCTGATGTCTGAAGTCTTTGTCCAATTAATATTTTGAGTTGTTCCTGCAATCCAATTTGTTGCATTTGTTGGATTTGTAATTGCGAGATTTGAAATCACTATTTCCGTTTCAAGTGTATCAAAAATGTTTGCTGATTGTCCATCTTCCAATAAAATATTTACGTGTTCTGAAACATCATTTGGAATTGTCCACAAATATTGATTATTCGTAGATTGGTAGTTTAACGAAATTTCTTTCCATTCGTTTGTTTCTGTTTGATAATACAAATTCACAGAACTTACATTCGATGTTTTTGTCCATTCGATTGTGTGAACATCACCAACTTGCCATTTCTCTGATGAGTTTGGTTCTGTTATCGATACATTTGCGATGCGGAAAGCTGAACTTGTGTCGTCCAATGTTGGCGAATCAATATCAAACATTCTAACTAAAATCGAATTTCCATTCACGTTTGTTGGAATTGTCCAATTTATTTGATTGTCTGTTGCCAAAACTGAATCTGTAATTACTTCCCAACTATTTCCAGAATTAATTGAATATTCAACCGCAACTTTGCGAACATCATCAGAGTTTGTCCAACGTATTGTTCCAACTTTTCCACTTTGCCAATTTGTTGCATTTGTTGGATTTGTAATTGCGAGATTTGAAATCACTATTTCCGTTTCAAGTGTATCAAAAATGTTTGCTGATTGTCCATCTTCCAATAAAATATTTACGTGTTCTGAAACATCATTTGGAATTGTCCACAAATATTGATTATTCGTAGATTGGTAGTTTAACGAAATTTCTTTCCATTCGTTTGTTTCTGTTTGATAATACAAATTCACAGAACTTACATTCGATGTTTTTGTCCATTCGATTGTGTGAACATCACCAACTTGCCATTTCTCTGATGAGTTTGGTTCTGTTATCGATACATTTGCGATGCGGAAAATCTCTGAAGTATCTGCAATTTGTGAATTTGTTGATGATTTTAACCGAATTCGAACATTATCATCTGCAATATTTGGAATTACCCAACTATATGATTCATCACTTGCAGTTAAATTTGAAGCAATTGACTGCCAAGTTAAATTTGATGAAGTTATATATTCTAAATCTACATTCGTAACATTCGTTCCAGAATTCCAAGTTATATTCAATGTTTTGCCGACTTGTAAATTCTCATTTCCAACAGGCGAAGTGATTGCGAGAGTGTTTACAGAAAAATACGAATCAGAAGTATCGGCAATTATTCCGCCTGAATTTGCATCTAAAATTCGAATTAAAATACTATCTTCAGAAAGCGAACTTGGAATAAGCCAATCATAACTTCCAGTTGCAGTTGTTCCTGTAGCAATATTTTCCCAATTTGTTCCGTTATCAATTGAATATTTTATATTAAATCTTGAAATTGAACTTGAATAATCCCAAGTGATCGTGTGAGTTTGTCCACTTTGTAGAACTTCACCGCCATTTGGAGAAGTAACTTCAATTTGTCCGACAGTAAATGGAGAATTCATTCTCGTGAAAATATTTGCGTTATCAATATCAACTATTTGCAAATAAGTTGTATTTGAAGACAAACTACTTGGAATTACCCAAATATAGCTTCCCAAAGCCGAAGAAACAGAATCAACAATCGTGTTCCAATTTATGTTATCTGTTGAATATTGAATTTTGACGTCATCAATGTAATTAGATGTCCAAGTGATTTCGTAATTGAATTTCGAATTGATATATTCACTAACTGCTGGAGTTTGAATTGTTAAATCGGCGATTGTAAAAAATCCACTTTCGAAATAAACTCCACTTGAATTATCTGAAATTCGTATTTGAGCTTGATTTGTACTCGAACCAGCTGGAATTTCCCAATTATATGTTGTTGTAGTACTTGGATTAATATTTCCAACTATTTCATTCCAATTCATTCCACCATTGATAGAATATTGTAAACTTACGGAAGAAACGGAATTATCAATTTGCCACGA
Organism: Melioribacter roseus; assembly: GCA_020722065.1. Taxonomy (GTDB): domain Bacteria; phylum Bacteroidota; class Ignavibacteria; order Ignavibacteriales; family Melioribacteraceae; genus WGAL01. The sequence goes on along the minus strand of DYLK01000001.1, from coordinate 107,459 downwards.
GATTGGATAAGTTTTTCCAACTTGCCATTTTTCGCCACCAACTGGATTTGTTAGTTCAAAATTCACGATATTAAAAACTTGTTGACTTGAATCGCGAATTTCTGGGTTTTCTGAATCGATAATTCTAATCAAAGCCGAAGAAGATGATAAATCACTTGGAATTAACCACGAATAAGTTCCTAAAGTTGCATCTTGATTCAAGACAATATCTGTCCAAGTTTGTCCACTATTCAAACTATATGAAAGATTAACTCGATTTACCAATCCAAAATTCCAATTAATTGAATGAGGATTATCATTATCCCAAGTTTCACTTCCATTTGGTGAAGTTAAATCAAGATTTTTTATCGTAAAAACTTCTGATAAATTTATGATATTCGAGTTTTGGCTATCAAATATTCTGATAATTGCTTGATTTGTTGAAATTCCAGCTGGAATTTGCCAATTATAAGAATTTGTGTTTGCTTGCAAATTTTGAATAATTGTATTCCAATTATTCCCATTATCCAGCGAATAACTCAAAGTAATTCGATTAACAAAATCATAATCCCAAGTTATTTGATTACTTCTATTTGCTTGAAATTCGGTTTCAGTAGTAATATTTGTAATTTCCAAATCGCTAATTCGAAAAGCAGAAGCAACCGAATCTGAAATTGTTGGATAATCGTTACTTACAATTTTTACTCGAACTTGGTTCGATGTTGTATCTGGAATTGTCCAATCATAAGAATAATCAGTATAATTAACATTATTTGCAATTGTTTCCCACGAATTCCCATTATTCCAACTAACTAATAATGAAACAGTATTTAGCAAACCATTATTAGGATAGTTTCCCCAAGTGATTTGTTGTGTGGAATTTGCTTGCCATTGAGTAGTTGAACCTGGGATTTGCAAATCGAGATTTACAATTCCAAAAATTGGGGAAACATCCAAAATAAAATCATCGGAATTCAGGTCGGAATCAGAATCATACAATCTCAAATAAACACTTGCAGATTGCTGAATTTGTGTAATTCTCCAATTATAAACGCTATCTGTAGAATTTACAAAAGACATAAAATTCCAATTTGTGCCGTCTGTGGAATATTCTAACCGTAATTGTCCGAGATTTTGTGATGAATTCCATTTTATTTGATAATCACTATTATATTGCCAAACATCTGACAATTCTGGAGAATTTATTTTAATTGAGCCAATTGTGAAAGCGTCTGAGCTATCAAAAGCAGAAGTATTATCGGCATCGTAAATTTTAATTCGAACTTCGCGGGAATCTATAGAATCTGGAACGAACCAAGAATAGCTTCCTGTTGCCGCCGAAGTAGAATTTGTAATTGTTTGCCACGAATTTCCGTTATCAACCGAAAGTTGTAATCCAACATTTATTATGTTAGAACTTGTCCAAGTAATATCATAACTATTTTCATTCATCCAAAGTGATGAAGAAGTTGGGTAAGTTAACTGAAGATTATTAATTGTGAAGAAATCGCTTTCATCTGAAATATCTGAATTTTGTGCTGCATCTGTAATTCGAACTTTTGCTACTGAAGTTGAAGTATTTGGTAGAACGAAAGAATAAACTCCAACACTTGCTGTATATGAACTTTCCAATTCTGACCAATTTGCATTATCTACAGTATATTCAATCTTCACATTTGTTATGCTGGAATCTGCAACCCAAGTAACTTGCTGCACACTTCCACCTTGTGCAATAGTTGATGAATTTGGCAAAGTTACTTCAATTTTACCAGTTCTAAAATAGGTTACATTTGAATCTTTTATTTCTGGAAGATTTGTATCAGAAATTCGAATTAAACCTTCTCTTGTAATTAAAGTATCTGGCACCAACCAATTGTAAGATAAATTACTTGCAAGATAATTTGTAGTTATCGAGTTCCAACTTTCGCCGCCGTCAAAAGAATAATCCAAGTTTATTCTATCGATATTTCCAACTTCCCACTCAATATTATAATTTTCGCCACGAGTCCAACCTTCAGCATTTATAGGCGTTGTTAGAACTAATCTGTGAGTAGAAGAAATTGCATCCGAAATATCAAAAACTGATGGGAAAGCATTATCATAAATTCGGATTAATAAATCTGTGGTAACCAAATTCAAAGGAATTGTCCAATGATATTCACCGCTTGAAGCAGCAACGCCAGAAGCAATATCAAACCAATCAGTACCGTTATTGTCTGAATATTGAATTGTAACCAAGTTTACATTTGAAGAATTCCACAAAATAGCCAAATCTTGATTTGTTTGGAAATCTTCCCCACCATTTGGTGAAGTTATATTAATATCTGCAACAGAAAAAGTTGAGTCTGATTCATCATAAACTTCAGAATTTGTAGAATTTTGAATCCGAATTAATGCTTGCCCTGTTGTGTTTCCATCAACAAGCCAATCCCAACTTTCCAAATTTGCATTAACATTCGAAGCAATTGTTGTCCAATTTGAACCATTATCTTCAGAAAAGAGAATATCAATATTTGAAATTGAAGGAATATTTTGCCACTGAATAGATTGAGTTGAACCAAGTTGCCATTTTTCGCCACCGTTTGGACTTGTTAAAGTTATCGAACCAATCGAAAAGTTAGCGTTACTTATGTCAAAAATATCAATATCAGCCTCGTTAACAATTCTTACAAGTGCTTGAGTTGTAACAACATTTGGCGTATTCCAAATATATTCCAAATCCGAAGCTTGAACTCCGTTGGCAATCAAAGCCCACGAATTTCCGTTGTTTGTTGAATAATCCAATCTGACAGTTGCAACCGAAGGATGAGCGTGCCACTGAATTGTAACATTTTCATTCACAACATAGCTTTCGCTGCCATTTGGATTTGTAACATAAAATTGATTTATTTCAAAAGTATTATCTGAAGTATCTGCAATATCATATTGTGGATAATCTGCATCAGTTAATCTAATAAGTGCTTGTTGAGTTGATGTATTCGGAACAATCCAATTATAAGATTGAGATGCTGCAGGGACAGAAGATTCAATTTCGTACCAAATTCCGCCGTTATCAGTAGAATACTCGATTTTGATATTATTTACTTGCTGACTTATCCAATTTATTGTAGTGTTGCTATCAACTAAAAAGTAATTTCCCCCATTCGGGAATGTTATTTGAAGTTGCTTTATTGTAAAATTTGCATCACTTTCGTCTAATATTGATGAATTTTGTGAGTCAACTATTCTAATTCTTCCGAGATTTGTTGCGACATTTGGAACATTCCAAGAATAAATTCCGTTTGCAGCAACATTGCTTTCTATTGGCATCCAAGACAAACCGGCATCAAGCGAAAGTTCGAAGTTGACTGATGAAGTAGCTGTACTATAATTATATGTAATTTGATATTCTTTGCCAGATTGGAAAATTTCCCCGCCATTTGGATAAGTTAGTTCCAAATTTGTAATCCTGAAGTATCCAGAAAGTTGATAATTAGATGAATTACCAAAATCGCTAATTCTAATTACGGCATTATTAGTATAAGAATTTGGGATTTCCCAAGAATAAGTTTCAAGATTAGCATCAATTCCTGCAACAATTGTTTCCCAATTAATTCCACCGTCGCTGCTAAATTCCAAAGTTACATTCGAAACATTTTCAGCATTCCAAGTAATATTTATAGCTTGATTTGGTGAAAAGGCTTGCCCACTTGTTGGATTTGTGATTTGTAAAAGTCCAATTGAAAAATCAGAATCGGAAGCATCAACCAAATTCCCAGTTTGGGAATCAGAAATTCTAATTCTTGCCTGAGTTGTTAAGATAAAAGGAACAGTCCAATAATATGTTCCATCTGCAGCATTAATAAAAGCCGCACCTGGGATATTTGTGTAATTATTTCCACCATCAATAGAATATTCTAATCGAATAAAAGCTACGCTATTTGTTGCTGTCCAAGTGATTGGATAAGAAATTCCGCCAATAATTTCTTCAGTACCATTTGGAGTAAGAAGTTGTACATTCCCAATTGTAAAATATCCATCATTCGTTGATGAATAGTTTGAATTTTCTTCAGCAGTGATTCTAATTTTCATCCCAGAAGAAGAAATTCCGTTTGGAATTGTCCAATTGTAATTCCCACTTGCTGATGGAATTCCACTTTCTATTAGTACGTAATTATTTCCCCAATCTGTTGAATATTCGATTCTAACATCTGTAATATTCGGACTGGCAGTCCAAGTTATTGGTAAAATATCACCCCAATTATAAATAGTTGCATTCAACGGCGAAGTTATTTGAATTGAGGCAATTGAAAATGGATTAGAGATATTTGTAGTTTTTCCAAGCGAAGTAACTGCATCATACACACGAATAATTGCAGAATTTGCCCAAACTCCATAAGGAATATACCAACTATAACTTCCGCCAGAATTAGTTGTAGAATAACTACTTATGATTGTATTCCAATTATTTCCACCATCGGTTGAATAATCAATCGTAACAACTTCAATTCCTTCAGTGTTTGTCCAACTAATTGTGTTGTAAGTTCCAGCAACCCAATTTTCGCCACCTAATGGATTTTGTATTGAAATTGCTCCAATTGTAAAATCTCCATCACTTTCGTCAATCGTTTGAGAATTTTGCAAAATTCTCACTCTTGCAAGATTTGTTGGATTATTTGGGACAGTATATTGATAAAAACCTAAAGTTGCATCTATATTTTCGGCGATACTGATTGGGAAAGTGTTTCCGCCATCAATCGAAAGTTCAATATCAATATTTCCATTTATATTAGAATTCCAAGTAATATTTGCAATTTCGCCAATTTCCCAAAAATCAGCTGAATTTGGTTCAACAATTTGTAGATTTTCGATAGTGAAATCTGATTCGGAAATATCAAAAATTTCAGGATTATCTGAATTACTAATTTTTACAAGTACTTGCGATGAAAGAACATCGGGCACTTCCCACGAATATCTTTGCAAACCACCATTTACTGAATTTTCAATTGTAGTCCAATCACCACCATCAATTGAATATTCCAAATTTACGAATGGAATATTTTCAGATTGCCAAGTTATTGTAAAAACATCACCAACTTCAAGAATTTCGCCACCGTTTGGCGATGTTAATTCCAATTCAGCAATAGTAAAATTTCCAGTTTCGTAAAAAATATTACTTGGGTCAGATTGGTCATAAATTTTAATTCTTGCTTCTGTCGTTGGATTTCCATCAAAATTGTAGATGTAAGAATTCACGCTCGAACTATTGATATTTGTTTCAATAGTTTGCCATGAATCTCCACCATTTCCCGAAAATTGTAAAGTTAATAAAGAAATATCGTTACTTGTTTCCCAATTTATTGATGTTGCAGAATTTCGTTGAATTATTTCATCTGAAAATGGATAGTTTATATGGATTTTAGACAGAGTAAAATTATTGTTGCTTTCATCTCGAATAGAAGCTTGCGAAACATCAGAAATGCGAATTTTTGCTTGTTGACTTGGGTTTATGGAAGTTGAATCGATAAACCAAGTGTATCTTCCCAAACTTGCTTGTACATTTGTTGCAATTGCCGACCAACTTGAGCCACCATCATAAGAAAGATAAATATTAACATTTGCGACCTGATTACTTGTCCACAAAATATTAATAGTATTACCAATTTTTATTCTTTCATTTCCATTTGGATAAGTAACTGAAATTGTTTTCTGTGCAAACGCAGTGCCAGCTAACAAAAGTATAAAAAATAATATATAGTTTATTTTCAGTTTCATAATGCGAAATTATTCATTTTATATTTTAATGAAATGATGAATATCACTAGTAATTTATCCTAATTATTGGAGAAACAAGAAGATATGTGGAATTGCGATAATATGGTAAATCGCCACTGAAAGCAAAACCTGTAAAAAATCTAAAATCGACACCGAAACGGTTCGTTATCATAAACAAAGTTTTAATTCCTAAATAACTTGTTCCTTCAGAAAAATTAAAGTTAACTAAAGCTCCTGCTTTGTAACTTAATAAACCAGTTGGGTTAGATAAATATGTTTCAAGATTAAGATTGTAATTGAATTTATCATCAATTAATAGCAATTCCTTGTATTTTGGATTTAGGAAGTAACTATAAACATCGTATCCCGAAATTACTGCAGCAGCATTTAACCAACCAATATCCATAAAATGATAAAAGTTTTTATATTCTGCCATCACAGTAAAATAATTTCTATTTGAATAAAATTTAGATAAATAATCCACATCATAGTCAGATGTTTGAAATTGGGTTAAAGCTAAAGCAAAAGAAAGTCCGAAATTGAATTTTTCCAAATTATAATTTTTCGAGAAAAGTGTTAACGGATTTCCGTTAAAAGAGAAATAAATCGGAATTCCACTACTATAAAATTGATTATTTACTATAGAATTCCCTAAATTAGGTTGATGGGTAGTTACTCCAACACCAACTTCGAAGGAATAGGTTTTATGCGGATTAAAATTAGTAATTCTATCAATAAAGGTAATTTTTGATGAAATTATATAGTGCGGTGAATACCAACCTGGTTGAACAATATAATCTTCGCCCCATTTCCCTGTAAAAGAAAGTAGGAATTTGTTTTTATTTACTGTCGTAATTGAATAAAACATAAGTTCAGGGCGAAACATTTGTAGATTTACATCGAAAGAATAAGCGTCTTTATTATCGTAATATGTTTTTGTTAAATCATTTAAAGCATAAAATTGACTTTTAATATCTTCATAAATGTTTGTACCAAGAACTTTCCTTATCTGAACGTTATCTTGAATTTCATCAAAAAAATAATCTTCTTTAGTAGAATCAAATTTAGATTCTGTGTAAAATCTCATTAATTCAATTTCGTTATCGAAATACCTTTTTCTCAATTCTATGAAAACTTTTCCATCGTAAATATCGTATGCTCTTTCTTTAATTTCTTCTAAAGTTGGCTTTTTACCATTAATTTTAAGTGCATTTACAACAATGCATCTATTAAAAATATCACGAATTAAAATTGGATCAGTAATATCCCAAGTACTTTTTAAGTCGTTAAAAGCTAATGTATTATATTCAAGATTTCGGTAAATTTTCAGCAATCTTTCGGCTTTAGTAGAATCTGCAGTTTGGCTAAAAATAGTTGTATAAAAAATGGCAATATATATCAGAATCTTTTTCACTAAAATCCCAATCTATAATTTAGTTGAACCGAAGTACCACCGTCATTTTCCCATTCAAATTGATTCCTGAAAAATGGAGAAGAAATGAAATTCACTTGAAAACGTATTGTATGAATTTTTGAAAATTCTAATATTTTCAACCAAATATTGCCTTTTATTACATTATCAAAATATCTGGCTTGCAAACTGAATAATTCAATTTTGTTTGGAACAAAAGTAAAATTAAATCCTAAGTATGGCTGAATTTGATAATAGGAATTTTTTGTTGTTAATGAGTTATTATAATTGATTGCTTTTACAACATCATAAGCTCCTAAACCAATATCCAATTTGAATCTTGAATACAAAAGTTCGTTAGTATTCCAATAAAATGACATATTTGCGAACCACTGATTTGTAGTAAAATATGACCAAGTTGAATCCCCATGTCCAAAATATACATAAGGATTTGAAAAATTTTGTACTCCACCAGAATAATAAAAATTCAAAAAAGGCATTCCAAAGGCTCGTGTTGTGTTTAATTCAAGAATAATTCCAGAAGTTACGTTGAGTTTTGGTTGTTCATTAAAAATGAAAGGAGCTTTATAAAATCCTGAAGTATTTAGCCGAAATCTTCCTAAAATTTTAGCATTAATTAAAAAATCGTCATAAACATTTTGAACAACATCTGAAATAGACAAAAAAGTACGTAAACCAAATGCCATCGTCATTGATTGCCAAGGCAATAAGTTTAGTGCTTTATCTTCGGCAGTTAATTCAAGTCCAATTATATTCATTTTTTTGCTATCAAGTGCAAAATACTCACTTTGATAGAATGTTATTCTGCTAAAATTTGCATCGAGATAATATTCCGAAGTTTCAGTTTTTGATTTTCTTCCCCCAGATTTTAATTGTACAATTGGTTTTGGATAGAAATGCTCTGAATTTACCCAAACATCATTCAAGTAATCCTGATTATTTTTCCCAGAAATACCTTTACTTCGCATCAACGATTCATCTTGAATTCCATCTTGCAACAACCAATCTGGCTCAACATCATTCATTACAATTTCTTCAAAAATTATTTTATAAAATTGATTATAGAAATCTCTATTTGAAAAATATAATTCCTGAACATCCTTAAAAGATAAAAATTGTGTTGTATCGTAAATAATTGCGGAATTTGCCGTTGCAAACATTTCATCACTTTCTGATAAACTCGGGTCTTTTTCTTCATAAATTGATAAAACAATTATTGAATCGGTTTCCACACTTTCGCCTAAAAATAGTGCGAAATAAGAAATTCCTTCCTCATTTTTAAAATTAATTGGTTGATTTCCTTTTGTAAATTTTGGGATATTTTTGATAGTTATTAATCTATCTGTAGGAAGTTTGATTGCAAATACGTTCAAGTATTTTTGGTCAGCTTCAATTTTCTCAGAAATTAGATGATAAATATGATCAATTTCTTGTGCATAATTGAAGCTAAACGCAATTAACAATATTAATAATATTTTTCTCCTCAAAGTATTTTAACAAAATTAATAGTTTATTCTTAGAATTGGTGAAAAAATAATTTGAGTATCTGTTCTGTAAGGATAACGTGATTCGTTATAACCTGAAATTGAATTATATTTTACAGAGAGTCCAATTAAATCACTCAACATCATTTTCATATCGATTCCAAAAGCAAAGTATTCTTGGTTTAAACCATAACCTAAATTGAAAATTATATGATGCTGAACTAGACCCCCGTATTTTTCAACTCCAACTTTTGCGAAAATAGTATGATTAAAAGTATCGAAAAAATCCTTGTTGTAGATATCTATTAATGAATTTGCACCTGGAATAAATCTATAATACTTTTCGGAGTGTGTAGAAATTCCTCCTCCGGCAAGCAAATTTCCAAAATCAAAGATGTTGAAAATTTTTCTTTTAGTTACTGAAACTGAAAAAAAGTCTGGAATGGAATAGAAATTTGTAGTATCATCAAAATTGAAATCTTTCATTTCATAATCACGAAAAGCTAAAGCTCCTGTAAAATCAAGATAGTAGCCTGATAGAGATGGATGAATATTTTTGAAAACATCTCCATTTATGTTAAAGAACAAGTTTTCAGAAGATTTTACTAACGGAGATTCTGGTAAAACAGAAATGTACGGAGTTCCAGATTTGAATCCTGTACCAATTGCAACTTTGTAAGTGTGATCATTGGGATCGCTTTTTAGAAAATCATAATATTTAAGTTGGACAGCTCCAAAATAATCTGAATTATACCAACCTGGAAGATAAATATCGTTGTTTCCCCATTCACCTATTAGTGAAAGTAAGTATTTATTTCGATAGTCTGAAGTTGTTGCCCAAAACATTAGTTCAGGATTTGTGAGATTGAGATTTATATCAAAATAATATCCAGGTTTTACATCATAACTTTTCTTTGTAATATCTTGAAAATAATACTCTTTATTCTGCAAAAGTGAATATAGTTTACCATTAATAATTTCTCTTAAATAATAGGCATCTACAACTGGGTCAAAAAGATACTTTGGGTCCTTATTATTCAATTCTTCTTCTGTAATAAATGCAAAGAATTCTATTTCATCATCATAATAACGTTTTCTTAAATCGAGTACAACGTTTCCTTCAAAGATTTCTTCCGCTTTTTTCTGAAGTATTTGCTTTGTGATTCTATTCCCATTTAATCGTAAAGCATCATTTACCACAAATCTGTTGAAAACATCTCTAACTAAATCTGGATCACTAACAACCCACTTGACCTTCAAATCATTATAAGCAATAGTGTTATATTCCAAATTTGAGAAAATAACTTGCAAATCTTTTGCATCAGTGGAATCTGTACTACTTTGAGCAAATATTGAAGTGAAAAGAAATAAATATATTAAAAACGAGAATTTTAATTTATTATAAGCCATATCTGTAACCTAAATTAAGTGATAAACCACCTTGAGTTTCCCAATCGTAAATATTTCGAGCAATTGGAGGTGTAATATAATTAACGTAAAATCTAAATTCGTGAACCATATCTTTTGTTTTGAAAACCCGTAACCAACTATCAATAGTAATTCTGCTATCAAAATATTTCAATTTTAGATTTGTAAAAGGATTTTCATCTGGAGCAAAAGTATAACCAATTGTTAATAAAGGCTGAAAACCATCTTTTATCAACTTGCTATTTCTGAAATTTGCCCAACCATTGTAATTTGCTAACCAAATGTCGTAATAGCCAGTACCTAAATCAAATCTAAATGAATGTTCTACAGATTCATCAATGTTCCAATAAAAAGACATTGTAGTGAAAAACTGTGAAATCGAATAATAAGCGTAAAGTCCACCATTATTTATTGATGGGTTTCCAGTTAGATATATATTTGCATCGCTAAAATCATCGCCCATAACTGTGAAATATATTCTTAGATTTGGTAGTGTAAATGGTCTTGTAACTTCAATATCACCAAGCAAACCAGTGTTCATATTTAATCGACCCTGATCAACAAAAGCGAATGGATTATTCTTAAAAATATAGTCTCCATCCATGAAAGAACTTCTTGCCATATTTGCTCGAACCTGAAATTTTGCGTCAATATATGAACTTTCTTCTCTTGTTTCGGCTTTTTCTAAAAGAAATACAGCTCTAAAGCCAGCATTAAAAGTCATTGCTTCGATTGGTAAAAGGTTCAATAAAGGTTCATAAACATCTAATTCAAGACTTGCTCCGCCTCTATCGTTTTTAGCTCCAAATCCCATAATATTATGTGCAAAACTTAATGAGTATAAAGTTGCATCAACTTGAAATGGGAGTTTTTCAACTTTTTTAGTTCTTCCACTAGTTGTAATTTCTTCTACTTTTCTTGGATACCAATGTGATGAAGTATTTGCAATCATGTAACGAAGAAAATCCCGATTATCTCGAGAAGAAAAACCAAAGCTACGGTTTAGTTTTTCATCTGGTTTTATTTGTAAAAGTCCTGTTATGCTTTCTTCATCATTTTGGAGAAGATAATTAGTTAAATAACTATAAAGTTGCTGATATTTAGCTTTATTTTCTTTTTTAAGATAAAAAAGATCCTTAAATGTTACAACCATATTAGTATCGTCATTTACAACAGCACTGGTCATAAATTCATCCCCAGCTGAACTTGAGTTGTCTTTAATTTCATTAATATAAAGTAAAATTAATGAATCAAGTTCAATTCCCGTTTTAATAAAAACTAGGCGATAAGTAAAGTTATCACTCAACTTAAATTCAAAAGGGATTTTCCCATCAGTTCGTGGCAAAGTTAGAATCTCAGCATTTTTGTTTTTATCCAAATACATAGGAATTGAATGTATATTCAGATATTTTTTATCCTTCTCAAGTTTGATGTTTATCATATCTATTAAATCATCTGTTTTTTGTGCAAATATCGGTAGATTTAGTAGAATTAATATTAGTAGTATATACTTTTTCATAGTTTTACTTATATAAAGTTGCAGAATAATCATATTGTATTGTTTCGTTAAATTGTGTCTTAAATTTCACTTTTAATTTTGCTGCAATCTCTGCATATTCTTCAAGTGAATCTAAATATTCTTGATTTAGTTCGAATGTTATAAATACCCAACTTCCACTTTTAGAAGATTTATAAGATTTTATAAGATTTTCTGGTTCCGAGACTAAACTAAGTGAGCGAATATCTGGTTTTACGACCACAAAGCCACTTTCTGTTTTTCCTGTATATGTATAAAGGATTTTCATTGCTTGATGGCTATAAACACTTATAAAATATGCTTTTGGGTCATTATTTTTTTCTTCATTTTTCCAATCAGTAAATTCGTTTAGAGTTGGTTTTTTTATAAATATTTCCCACTCTGATTTTTTTGGTGTTGTATTTCCATTTTCTAAATATTCAAAAACTTTATCTGCATAATAACCTTTAATTTTCAATTTGGAATCAATTAAACTTAGATTGGAAAATAATGTATCAAGCGTTACTACTGGACCCTTTCCAGAAAGCAATTTATTACCACTTTGGTCTTCAACATCCCAATAATATAAATTTACATTAGAATATTCTTGTGTTGCAAAGCTAAAAGTTTTCGTTTCAGAGTAGAAATATTCGGGTTTAAGATCTACAATTGATGCAATATGTGGGTTACTCACTCGAATTAAATAATACGCTGAGTGTTGTTGAATCTGACGATTTTCGCCCATCAAGCGTACATCTATTCTCATAAGGTATTCACCAACTTCATCAATTTTATCCTTTACATGAAATTGTACATTTGCTCCTCTGCCTGTTTTAACTTCTTTATCCATAGTTTTTTCGTCTGGACTTCGGAAATATTCATTTGCTTCGTGAATTTGATTTAAATTTCTATCAAGTAGTACTGCTTTACCTTCAAATTTCAATAAATTGGCAAAAACAATATTTTTTTCCGCCGGCACTTTAAATGCTTGAGATGTAACAACATCTATTGTATCAAGAATAGTAATTGATTCTTGAGCTTGAATAAAACTAAAAAGTAGAATTAAAACGTATAAAATATTTCTAATCATTTTTTTACCTTTACCATGAAATTTGTACTTCTTTTTTCTCCAAACCGCCAATATTTTTGGCATTTACAGTAAACTCAACAACTTTGCTTTTTCCATTCAGATTTTCTCCAACCATTTTCATTAAATCATTTAATAAATATTCTGGAAGATAGTCTGGTAATTCACGTTCTACAAAAAATTGAGCGGAAAAAGTATATTCACCTGGAGAAGTAAATTTCCCATTGAATTCAGCACTTCCATCTGGATTTACTTTCACGAAATATTTATCGTTTTTTGACGTGTTTGATAATCCATTTGAAGGGAAATCTGAGGGACGTGATTTCGACTTTGGAGATATTTTAACTACATATTGTACTTTGCTTTTTTCATTTTCTGAAACCAATCCAATAGGATTCATAACTACAATTTTTGGTGAATCTTTTTTAATTGAATAATCTGAAGTTTTTTCTGGTACATTTAATAACAATGGTTCTTTATATTGTTCAGCTATTGTTGCAAGCATTTTATTTCTAACTTCTTCTTCTTTGGCAATTAATTCATCTCTTTCAACAATTACCATCAACAATTCTGAGATAAGAACTATGTATAAAATGAAATAAACCATGTTCTTTTTCATGGAATTTTTCCTCTTATTTTGTTTGTGAATAAATTATGATTTAATTGCGTCTTTCATTTCTTGAATAGCTTTTACACTTTTCATTTGCATTTTGTTAAGTTTTTCGGCAATCGCTTCATACTTATCAAGATATTCATTAACCATTTTCACTTCTTTTTCAACTAAATCTCGTAAATCATTTAATTCTCTTTCCATATCAACTTTGGGACGTTGTGGTACTTTTATTTCATCTTCAACTGCTTTTTCTTGGTGATGATTTTCTTCAGGTGTAAAAAATGTTACAGTAGCCAACAATGTTAATAAGAAAAATTCCAACAAAATAGCTGCAATTACCCAATTTGGATTAATAGAGCCTACATCGTTCAATAAAAATTTAGGAATAGCCGAAATAGTTCCTGCTTCCCTGCCTAATCCTCTTAATCCAACAATGATGATTAAGAATGCTGCTCCAAAATAAACAATACCATTTACGTTATTCGCATAATTTGGTATAAAAGTATAAACCATAAATCTACCAAATGCGGTTTGAGGTTCATTTGCTTTTTTGTGTTTCATTTTTTCTCCATATAATTTTTAGATTTTAATATGTAAATAATATAAAAAATTCTTTTAATGCTTGCTTTTCAATATCGTTAAGATAATAAAAATTTATTCCTCTTGGTGTGATTTCCCAAAATTCTTCTTCTGTTGTGTCCGAAATCAACTTTTTAATTTTTTCAATTCTATCTTTTGGTTCGTTTTTCATATCTTCGTATATTCTTTGTGCAAGTTGCTTTTCGTTTTTTATTATAAAATATGCAGCTAATTTAACTTGAGCAATTCTTACTCCTAATAAACTCATTTCTCTTTTATCAAATTTTGATTTTTCCACAAAATCAATTGGTTCATCAAGTGTTAAATAAAGTTCAAGAAATTCATCAAAATTTTGGATTTTCTTTTCGTGTAATAATTTTATAAGCAAATATAAATCATAAGCAGCAGTTTCCAATATGAACAAAATATTATTTTTATTAGCTTCCTGCCCATAATATTTGAAATTCTTAAAAATTGAAAACAACATATTATTATTTTTTTCCATAACAATTTCACCAATTATTCTATAATGTTCCATTGTATTAAATGCCGAACGTGGGTCTTTAGATGAAATTGAAATTCGTAAATATGAATTGAAATACTTAATTACTGTCCATTGTACACCATAATCATCAGAATTAACTGCTTGTTCAAAAATTTTTCGAGTATTCATTAAAATTCCTGAAGAAATATCTCTTTGATTTGTTTTAGTCAGATTAAACACAATTTCAAATAATCTTAATACCTTTCTTTCAAAAAGGACTTTGTTTTCTTCAATTTTTTTCAACACAAATGAAGAATAATTAGCGAAATCCGGGTCAACATTTTCATCGCCGCTTAATTTATGCCAATTCTCTGGAAATAACTTCTTTTGAGAAATGTAATTATTAGAAATATTTTTAAGTGTTACAATACACAAAAGTGCAATTGCTCTATCGCTATTATGTACAGAATTCAGAGCTACATCACCAATAAAATCTATGTTATAAGCTAATTGCTTTTTATAAGATATAAATTTGAGTTCATTTTCGATTCGTATTTTTCTAAACATTTTTTTAGCATCATCTTCAATAATTTGAAGAAAATTCTCTGGACGCAAGAAATTAAAAACATAAGCAAAATGTGGAATTACTATTATTAAACTTAAAATTAGGAAAATATTATTAATAAAAATACTAAAATAAGGTATTAATACGTTCCCTGAAGTGAATACAAGCATCATAGTATTTACACCAGTTACTACATAAATAGAAAACACATAAAAATTCACCCTATCAGCAATAAACAATTCCATAATCTTTGAAGAATATTTATTAGCAGACAATTGAACAATAATCGCAACAGCTGTTATTTCAATTCCCAACAAAGCAGTAACCACTTCTCCCATATTTGTAAATGCACCGAAAAGAAAATTGATATCATTTGGATAAATATATTTTGAGAAAATGAATTGGATTTGAGTATAATAAGTAGCATCAATTATTCTATTTACAATGAAAACAATCAAACTAATTGCTGTTAAAAAAGAAAGGGGCTTTAACCAAATAATAGTTTTTATTTTAGATAACATTTTCAATTTGTTTTTTTAAGAACTAAATCTATTATTTTATAATTATTTGTACAAACAAAAAAAATGCCTAAATTTATATCCTAATTTTTATAATTATTTGCACCCGTAGCTTAATTGGATAGAGCATCTGACTACGGATCAGAAGGTTTGGGGTTCGAATCCCTACGGGTGTACTTGTTTTTCACATTGTTTTTTTTGCGCCCGTAGCTCAACTGGACAGAGCATTTGACTTCGGATCAAAGGGTTGAGGGTTCGAATCCTTCCGGGCGTACAACAAATTAAATCCCCTAATGCAATTTTCTGAACAAAATTATAAATTTATGTATCAAGCTCTAATCGAAGCTGAACAAGCTTTTGATGAAGGAGAAGTACCAATTGGAGCAGTTGTTGTCAAAAATGATCGAATAATCGGAAAAGGTCATAATCAAACAGAAAAATTAAAGGACGCAACAGCCCATGCCGAAATAATTGCAATTACTGCAGCGATGAACTCCCTACAATCAAAATTCTTGATAGATTGCGACATTTACGTTACAATCGAGCCATGCTTGATGTGTGTTGGAGCTTTAAAATTAGCAAGAATAAAAACATTATATTTTTCAGCTAATGAGCCAAAATTTGGAGCTTGCGGATCTATCTATAATATTAGTAACGATGGAAAATACAACCATTCTATTAAAACATATTCAGGGATTTTTGAGAAAGAGAGTACCGAATTGATGGAAAAATTTTTTAAAAAGAATAGGCTAACTGAAATAAAGTTGTAATAAATTCTAATTCTACTTAATTTTTGAATATTATTTTGGAGAATTAATGGAAATAGTGATATTCGGAGCTCCTGGAGTTGGGAAAGGAACTCAAGCAAAAATCCTTTCTGAAAAATTAGATATTCCTCATATTTCAACTGGCGATATTCTTAGAGAGGCAGTTTCTTCAAAAAGTGAACTCGGTTTGCAAGTTCAAGAAATTATGGCTAAAGGTGAGTTAGTGCCAAATGATTTGATGGGCAAAGTTATTAAAGAACGTTTGTATAAATTAAAAGATCAGAATGGTTTTATTTTGGATGGCTATCCGCGTACAATTGACCAAGTTTATATTTTCAATCAGATTTGTAAAGAATTGAATTACGATAACGTCTGTCTTTTAGAAATTCAAGTGCCTTTTGAAGTTATTATTGAACGATTAACCAAAAGAAGATTATGCGCAGAATGTAATTCAATAGTAAACGTTGACGATTCAAAAGATAGAACTACATGCCCAAAATGCGGTACAAAAAATTCACTAATTCAAAGAGATGACGATTCTTTTGATGTTGTTTCAAATAGATTAAAAATCTATAAAGAAATAACTAGCCCAATTTTAGATTTTTATCGTGAAAATAATTGTTTGAAAATGATTACTATTAATGGTCAACAAGACTTGAATAAGGTTAATCACGATATTATGAACGAATTAGTCAAAGTATGTGTCTAATTTTTCAAGAATAGTCCCATTTTTCAACTCCAAAACTCTTGAATTGTTCGTTATTAACAACAAATTATGCGTTGTAAATAAAATAGTTGTTCCTTTTTGGTTTATTTTATAAATAAGTTGCATAATTTCTTCTGATGTTTCATTATCTAAGTTCCCTGTGGGTTCGTCGCAGATTAACAATTTAGGTTGATTTAGCATTGCTCTTGCTATTGCTGCCCGCTGCAATTCTCCACCGGAAAGTTCATTTATCATTGCTTTTTGGCGATGTGCAATCCCCACTTCAGTTAAAATTTCCATTACTTTTTTCTTTACTTTACCAGATTTTGTGCCTGTTATTTCAAGAATATAAGATAAATTATCAAAGATATTTCTATCTGAAAGGAACTTGAAGTCTTGGAATATCATCCCAATTTTTCTTCTGATTTTCGGAATTTCTCGTGTGCGAACTTCTTTGTATTTATAAATATCAAATTCAATTTCGCCAGAAGTTGGTCTTTCTATTAGATTTACAAGTTTTAAAATTGTCGATTTTCCGCTTCCACTTTTCCCTATCATAAATACGAATTCTCCTTGTTTGACAGTAAAACTAATATTTGATAGTAGCGGATTATTATTATAAGAATAGTTTACATTTTCAAATTTTAGCATTTTTTCTCTTTTTTAGAATAAATTGAACTCGTTCGTCATTTGGATTAGCATTTATAAATGAAAAAGATTGGAAGCAATTAGCAATATATAATTCACTTCTTTCTATCATCTCAAAATAATCATAAAACGGGAATATTCGTTGTTTATGAATTTCAATCAACTTTTTCCCTTCGGTAATAAATTCAAATTTATTAGTATGTATCTTTTTTTTGGAGTCGTAAATACTGACTTGTTTGTAACTTCCAATTGACAAATTTCCTTTTCGATTAAGTAATTCAATATTATTTATGCTATTACTTTCCAAACTAACATCAAAAGTAAAAATTCCATTATAATCTAAAATGTTTGATATTTCGTTCAAAGTATGAATGAATTTTTTCTTTTGCAATATATAATTAAATGAATCAAATGTTGCAAAAATGAAATCGAATTTAGTTTTAAGTGGAATTTGATAGAAGCTAAAACATATTTTTTTCTCTTGATTTCCATTTTTTAGCATTTCTAATGATAAATCACTTGAAATTAAATCAAAACCTTTTTTCTGTAAAATTCTGGAGATTTCCCCATTCCCGGCAGCTAACTCAAGAATTTTGTTTGGTTTTAGATTATTATCAGAAAGTATGTCCAGTAAATATTCAGTCCAAAGTGCATAATCAATATCTTTCATTAATTCTTTGTAAAACAAACTAACAATTGAATATGAATTATTTGCCATTTCTTTTTTCGATTAATTTAATAGCCCATTTAATTGATTCCACAAGACTACTTTCATCAGAAATATTTTTCCCAGCAATGTCAAAAGCTGTACCATGATCGGGAGAAGTTCGAATATATGGTAACCCAGCTGTAAAATTAACACCATTATTAAAATTAAGTAGCTTGAATGGAATTAAGACTTGATCGTGATACATTCCTAAAATAAAATCATAGTTTTGATAATTCTTTGTCCCGAAAAATGCATCTGGCACAAAAGGACCGAAAATGTTTGAATTTTTGCCGAAACTTTTTATTGCTGGAATAATTTTGTCAATTTCTTCGTTTCCTAAAATTCCATTTTCACCTGAATGTGGGTTCAATCCTAGAACTGCTATTTTACCATTTTCTAAAGCCAAATTGTGATTGAGAAATTGCTTTGCAAGTAACAATTTATTTTTTATCAAATCAAAATCAATTGATGAGCTAACTTCTTTAATCGGAACGTGAATTGTTGCAAGTCCAGTTTTTAGATTATCTGAAAGAAAAACCATCATGTGATTTTTAGCAGAAGTTAGTTCAACCAGTAAATCGGTATGACCTTTATAATTTATATTGGCTAAATGAAAAGCTTCTTTTGAAATTGGTGATGTTACAATTCCGTCCACCTTTTTTGAGATAGCCATTTTATGTGCAATTAGAATTGCGTTATAACTTGTATTCCCACTTTCTGAAGTTGGTTTTCCAATTTCAATTTTGGTATCATCAATAAAATTAAATTCAACTTGTTCTGATTTTTCAATTTGTGCAAAAATCACTGGACTTAGTATTCTTTTCTGAAAATCGACAACGTTTTTAGGAATAATTACAGTGAAGTGAATATCTTTTTTACTCAAAAAATATGGAATTGATTTTAAAATAATTTCTGGACCAATCCCATTAATATCTCCGCAAGTTAAAGCTAATTTTATCATATTTTTTTAGTTAAAACAAAAAAGCAGTCTGTATTACTAAACTGCTTTTTTTCTTATTAGATAAACATTTAAATAAATGAATTATTAAGAGTTCATATTTTGGAGGAATTCTTTGTTGGATTTTGTACCTTTCATTCTGTCCATCATAAATTCCATACCTTCAACTGGCGAATAATCACTCAAGAATTTACGTAAAATCCAGACTTTGTTTAGTTCATCTTCAGTCATTAACAATTCTTCTTTTCTCGTACCAGTTTTATTTACATCAATTGCAGGGAAAATTCGTCTATCAGCTAAATCACGATTTAGCACAAGTTCCATATTTCCAGTGCCTTTGAATTCTTCAAAGATAACTTCATCCATTCTACTGCCGGTTTCAATTAATGCAGTGGCAATGATAGTTAAACTTCCACCTTCGTCAATATTTCTTGCTGCACCAAAAAATCTTTTTGGTTTGTGAAGTGCATTTGAATCGACACCACCGCTAAGAATTCTTCCGCTATGAGGCATAACTGTATTAAAAGCTCTTGCTAATCTTGTAATACTATCTAACAAAATAACTACGTCTTTACCTACTTCAACCAAACGTTTTGCTTTTTCAATAACCATTGTTGCAACTTGAACGTGTCTTTCAGCTGGTTCATCAAAAGTAGAACTGATAACCTCAGCGTTTACTGATCTTTTCATATCCGTTACTTCTTCAGGGCGTTCATCAATCAACAACATCATCAATTTTACTTCGGGATTATTCCTTAAAATGGAATTTGCCATTTTTTGCAAAAGTATTGTTTTGCCACTTTTAGGAGGTGAAACTATTAAACCTCTTTGTCCTTTCCCAATTGGGGAAAGTAAATCTACAATTCTCATCGAATACTCGCCAGGGGCTGATTCTAATTTCAATCTTTTTGTTGGATAAAGTGGTGTTAAGTTATCAAAAAGAGTACGATTTTTGGCTTTTTCTGGTGGAGCATCATTAACTGCTTCAATTTTTAGAAGGGCAAAGAACTTTTCACCATCTTTAGGAGGACGAACTTGACCGCTTACCAAATCACCAGTTTTTAGATAAAATCTTTTGATTTGAGATGGAGAAATGTAAATATCATCTGGCGATGCAAGATAATTGTAATCAGCTGACCTTAAAAATCCATAGCCATCTTGCATTGTTTCAAGAACACCTTTAGAAAAAGTCATTCCATCTTTTTTGGATTGTTCCTCAAGTATTTGAATAATCAAATCTTGTTTTCTAAGGTCTCGGTAGTGGTCTAAATTTAAGTTTTTTGCGATTTCATATAAATCGGCGAGTTTCATTGATTGGAGTGCAGAAATATCCATCGGCTGACATGTTCCTATTTTAATAATAAACTTCAGTAAATCATGGGAAAATAATTTGATTAAATGATATTGTTCGAAATGAACAATTGGTTATCGAAAAATAATTTGTTATTTGAATATATGCAAGCATTTTTTATTTAATGTGAAATCCTATTTAGCCCGTTCAAAGCCGCAACTCTATAAGCTTCAGCCATTGTTGGGTAATTAAAAGTTGTATCTATAAAATATGTAAGTTTATTTCCACCATTATCTTGCGATAAAATAGCTTGCCCGATATGTATAATTTCAGAGGCTCCGCTACCAAAACAATGTACTCCAAAAATTTCGAACGTTTTAGGGTGAAATAATATTTTTAGCATTCCAGTAGTTTTTCCTGTTATTTGTGCTCTTGCTAAAGTACGAAAAAATGCTCTCCCAGATTCATAAGGAATTTTCTTTTCAGTCAATTGCTTTTCGGTTAAACCGACTGAACTTATTTCAGGTAAAGTATAAATTCCTGTAGGGATAAATTTGGTTAATTTTGTTTCTTCGACTCTATTTCCATCAACAATATGACTAGCTGCAAACCTACCTTGGTCATAAGAAGCACTTGCTAAACTCGGATAACCTATTACATCGCCTACGGCATAAATATGGTCAATTTCTGTTTGAAAATGTTCATTAACTTTAATTGAACCTTTATAATCTACAACTATTCCCAATTTTTCTAAACCCATATTTTGAGAATTTCCTGTTCTTCCTTGTGCCCAGAAAAGATAATCAGCTTTTATTTGCTTATTTGATTTTAGAAAAACTGTAACTCCAGTTTCATCAGGGACCACTTTCTCATATTCTTCATTATGCCTTATCAAAACTCCATTTTCTCGTAAGTGATAACTTAATGCATCTATAATTTCATCGTCCAAAAAAGATAAAAGCTGAGATCGATTATTAATTAAATTTACTTTTGTGCGTAAACCACGAAAAATTGAAGCATATTCACAACCAATTACGCCAGCTCCGTATATTGTTATTGATTTCGGATGTTCTTCGAGTTCAAGAATTGTATCGCTATCAAGAATTCTGGGATTCGAAAAATCTACATCTTCAGGATGATATGGACGAGAGCCAGTAGCAATTACAAAATAATCGGCTTCATATTGTTCTAAATTTCCATTTGTAAGAGTAACTTCAATAGTATTTGAATTCACAAACTTTGCATGTCCATCAAGTATGTCAATCCAATTTCTATCGTAAAATGAACGCCGTAAAGTTTGTTGTTTTGCTATTACATCATTCGCCTTTTTCAATAAATCTTTGAAGTTACGATGTGATAATTTATTTTCATCATCAAAAATTTCTGTTGCATGTCTTAATGCTTTACTTGGAATTGTTCCTTTCCGTGTTGAATTTCCTCCAATGTTCGAAAAATAATCGCACATCGCTACAGATTTTCCCGATTTTGCCAATTTCATAGCTGCACCTTCGCCACCAGGACCGCTACCAATCACAATTACATCGTATTTTTTCTTTTCCATTTCAGCTCTAATTAAATAAGATTCAATGTGTTAATTTACAATTTTCTTATAACAAACTTTTCAACTAAATACTTCCTTTCCAATTTTACACTCTTTACAACGATTTTTTGTGCAATAATTTTTATATAAAAATAAAATTCCTTGTGAAAATAATCCTCGATTTATCAATTTATCAAGTCCAATTTTGTTAGATAATTCGTTTACAACTTGATATTCATTTCGCATTTTGTAAATATTTAAAATTTTCAAGATTTTTGCATTCGAATCACTCAATCCAAATATTTCAGAATACAATCCAAAAAAAGGTAAAACAACGTTTATTATTATTTCATTAGCTCGAGATTGTCCCACAAAATATTTAATTTCTGTCTTTGCTGGCTTGTAAAAAGTGAAATGATTTTTCCAAAATCCAAATGATTTCTGAATAAATTGCCCTTGTAAATTATTTATTATTTCTGCTATTTTCTTTTCGGAATTGATTTCACGGAAAAGTTGTTTGATTAGATTTTCATTCAATATTTGCGATACAAATTTAGAAAGTGCAGCAATTCTGATTGTCGGGAAATTCTGTGGTCTCATCTTGAAAAATTGCCAATCTAACTCGTTCATAAATTCACTATCGTAAATAGTTTTAATTTCTGACCAATTTTGCAATAATTCCCTTTGATAATCATCGGATTCGGGAATTTCGGTCTCGCTAAAATTTGTCAATAAGCCACTTATCGCAAACAACATAGATTGAATTCTAATAATTTGATTTTCATCTTTCCCGATTTTTCTCAAATAATCCAAATTCAAAAGAATTGCCAATTTTCTCATCGGTTCTCGATTTTTCATAAAACCAAGTGATTCTGCTAAATATTCATAGAATAACTGTTCCCAAAGTTGCGATTGTTTGAAATCAACTGGAAGAAAATCCGACTCATAGTATTTTGCTGGTAATTCATAATTAATTTTTGGTTCCTTAATCTGATTTTCTGATAGAAATTTCAATTCTAACAAACGATGTTTCATTCTACTAATTTTTTGCTGATATTTTTCAAAACCCAACTCGGCAACAAATTTTTCTTTGATAAAATAATCTACATTTTCCACCTTATCTTCACATTTTAGATGGATTTTATCTTTATTTTCAGAAAATTCTTGGTTTTTAATTGTATCAATAAAATCCATTGATAGATATTTACTGATATTAACCGAAGGGATTTTCCGCCCATTTTCAGCATAAACGTGCGTTAAATTTGTTGGATTATTAATCGAAAGATGAAGGATGACGTGATTGTAGTTTTTGTTAATATTGTGTCCGTGTGATTTCCAGGCTGAATAATCAATTTCAATTTCAATATCGCCAATAAAAATTATGTTATTTATTAAAATTTTTGCGTTTTTGAAATCTGGACCAGAATCTGAATTGCGTTCGCCAACTGAAAGGATTTTTATTTCTTTTCCATCTGCAGTTTTTATTTCTTCAGTAAATTCTTGCTTTTCCCAAATCGGATATAAGTATTTTTCATATATCTGATGATTTTTATCCATTTATTTCATCAATTATTTTATTTACAGCATCATTATAAAAAATAATTCTTTCTTTTGCCGCCAAATCAAAATTATTATCGTTGCCAGCATAAATTATGTCTCGACTTACATTTATAACAAAATTACGATTTTCTCGCGAATAAAATTCCGCCACAACATCTTTTAACGAACCGCCTTGTGTTCCAACTCCAGGAAGTAAAACAAATCTGTTTTCAAATTGCGGAATCGTTTTTTTCAGTAGTTCAAAATTCGTTGCTCCAAAAACAAATCCAACATTTTCTGACCATTTTATTGCTTTGGAAATTATTTCTTCATAAAGATATTTTCCATTTTCCAGTTTTATTTTCTGAAAATCATTTGCACTTGGATTACTTGTCAAAGTTAAAACGAAATGCAATTTGTCAGAATAATTTAGAAATGGTTCAGCAGAATCGATTCCCATTAATGGATTAATTGTAGATGCATCAAAATTAAAATGTTCAAATAAACTTTCGGCATACATTTGTGCAGTATTTCCAATATCGCCACGCTTTGCATCACCTATTACAAAAATATCTTTGGGAATTATTTCCATCGTTTGCGATAGAATTTCAAAACCTAAACTTCCTAATTTTTCATAAAAAGCAAGATTAATTTTATAAGCGGCAGAAAATTCATACGTTTGTTCGATTATTCGTTTGTTAAATTCAAATATAGGATTCTTTTCATATTGGATAGATTTTGGAATTTTATTAAAATCCGTGTCAAGTCCAACACAAATATGTTTTTGCTGTAAAATTTTAGTGATTAATTTTTCTGTAGATTTCATTAAACATGCTCGTTATTTGTTCTATAAAAACTGATAATTAATCCCATCATAGCCGAATAGGTTAAAAATGCTGTCCCACCATAACTGATAAATGGCAAAGGAATTCCAATAATTGGAGCTAAACCGATATTCATTCCAATGTTAATCAAAAAATGGAAGAAAAGTGTTAATAAAACTCCTAAAGTTACAAAACTTTCAAAGCGATTTTTTAATTTTTGGGCAAGTGTTAATAATCTAAAAAATATTATCGCGAATAGAATTACGACAATAATCGAACCTAAAAAACCAAATTCTTCGCCAATTACGCTAAAAATAAAATCAGTCCATTGTTCTGGAATAAATCTCAATTGGGTTTGTGTTCCTTCCATAAAACCACGACCGAATAATCCACCGGAACCAATAGCAATTTGTGCTTGCAATGCATTATAACCTGACCCAAGTGGATCAGCTGCTGGATTTAGAAAAGTTAATATTCTTTGTTGTTGATGCGGACGAAGTAGTTTTATAGCAAATTCAAATAGTAAAATTCCAGCAATATTTGATATGAAAATTGACAAACTGACAAAAACATCTTTCCTGAAATAAAATAACGCAATAATTATCAGAATTAAGCCAATCATCATAGCAAAAGTGCCAAAAAATGAAATAAAAAGTATAAGTGGCGGTGAAATAATCACAAAAAGACCAAAAATATTTATTCCAGCCCAAAATAAATACCCAATAAAAAGAATAGAATATATTATTACAGTACCTAAATCTGGTTCAGCAAGTATTAAAAATATTGGAATAATTGAAAATAAAGTGGTAATTGCTAAATATTTTGGTTGGTTGATATCCACATTTTTTTTGGAAAGCCAAAATGACATGAATAAGACATAAGCTAATTTGCTTAATTCTGCTGGCTGAAAACCAATGAGACCGAAATCAATCCAACTTTTTGCCCCAGAGACTGTTCTACCGAGAATCAGAACTAAAACCAAAGAAAGTAAAGAAATAACATAAAATGGAATTGAAAATAATCGGAATAATCGTGATGGAATGAATGCAAAAATAAAAAAAACTACTAATGAAATTATGATGAAAACGACTTGTTTATTAAAATTTCCCGATGCAAGCAAATTTTCAGAAGTTGAGCTTTTTAAGGAAAGTAAACCAAAAATTACAAGTCCGATTACTGGAAGAATTAACCAATAATCTATTTTGTCAATCAGATTTTCTTTGATTTTCATTCTTTTAACCTTAAAAATGTATCAATAACTTTTTTGGCGATTGGAGCTGCGTGTGTTGAACCATAACCTGCATTTTCAACTACCACAACTACAACAATTTCTGGATTTTCAGATGGAGCAAAAGATACGAATATTGCGTGATTTTTCCCGTGTGGATTTTGAGCAGTTCCAGTTTTTCCAGCAATTTTAACCAAATCGGAATGGATGTTTGTTGCTGTTCCCGCTCCATTTACTACTAATTCCATTCCTTTTTTAATTACATTTAGTTTTTGTTGGTCAACGTCAATTTTAATTTCTGGGAATCTTAATTCATTGTATTTATTTGATTTAGAATCAATAATTCCTTTAACAAAATGCGGTTGAATTGTTTTTCCGTTGTTTGCAATTAAAGCAACATATTGTGCCATTTGAATTGGTGTTACAGCAAGTTCTCCTTGTCCAATACTTAAACTCAAGAGCATTCCCGTGTTCCATTTCCCTTTTCCTAAATATCTATTAAAGTAGTTGGAATCCGGTAAAATTCCGCGAGATTCTTCTAAAATATCAATGTTTGTTTTGCGACCGAACCCGAACATTTTAAAATATTTTAACCATGTCGGATATCCCATTTTTAGAAAAACTTCGTAATAGTAAGTATTGCAAGATTTTTCAATTGAACTTAGCAAATCCATACTACCGTGAATGTGATCGCAACCGAAAAAGTGATTTCCATAAGTAATTCCGCCTGAACAATGAAATCTTGTGTCTTTTGTAATGAAACCTTCGTTATATGCTGCAAGAGCTTCAATTGGTTTGATAGATGAACCTGGAGGATAAATAGACATTGTAGCACGGTTAAAAAGTGGCTTTTCGGGATGATTAACAATTTCTCGCCATTCCTTTTTATTTAATGTTGAAATTGTTTTCAAATCAAAAGATGGCGAACTTACAAGTGCAATTATTTCACCTGTTTTTGGATCTAGTGCAACAACTGATCCTTTTTTCCCTTCCATCATTTTTTCAGCTGCAATTTGTGATTGTTTATCAATTGTTAGAACTAAATCATTCCCTTTTATAGCAGCAACATCAAACTCATTTTCTGTCAGAAATTTGATAAATCTTTGTTTTGAATCAACAACTGCAAATTTTTTCCCTTCTTCCCCGTGTAAATATTTCTCATAACTTTTTTCAATTCCCGAAGCCCCATATTCATCACCAGCTTCGTAATTTGGATTAATTTTTAACTGAGTAGATGAAATTTCATTTAAATACCCAAAAATATGACTACCATTTACTCCGTAACCATAATCTCGAATAAATTTTATCGAAACATTTAACCCTGGAATTTCATTCTGATATTCAATTAATTTATTAACTTCTTCAAATTCAAGTTCTTTACTTAGAATTATTGGTTTATAGCGACTATATGTAAATTTTGCTTTCCCAACTGATAATCGTGCAAGACTATCAATTTCAATCATTTTCTCAATTTTTTGGAAATTGGTTGTATCAAAAAAAGCTGGAATTACTGTAACTTGGTAAACTGGTTTATTTCCCACAACAACTTTAAAATTTCTATCAAAAAAAACACCGCGAGAAGCTGGAATTGGAATTATTTTAATCGAATTATTAATAGATTTTTTATTATATATTTCATAATCAATAAGTTGTAATCGGATTAATTGAAATGAAAAGATTGTAATCGTAATACTAATAATCCAAAATAGAATTCTACTTTGTTGAAAATTACTTTGATTATTCATTGTCTTTTATGTAAAAATTGATTTCATAAAATAGAAAAGGTAGAAAAATCAAAAGAGTATAAATTGTTGAAAACAAAACATTTAGTAAGAACATTCCAAAACTAATTGTATAGTTTATTGAGAAAAATTGAGTAGTTACGAAAAAAATAAAAAGTAAAATGCTAACAATAATTGTTAGCCTTGCAGGTAAATTATCAGTCTGAATGTGCTTTTTAAGTGAAAATCCAAAAAATGAAATAAGTACAAAACCAAGCGAAGTAATTCCAAGATTTGAAGCAGTAAGTAAATCGAAAAATAACCCAAGCAAAAACGAGATAAACATCCCAAAATTTCTATTAAACATAATGCTTATATAAATTATCACAAAAATCGGCAAAAACGGAGTGATTCCTTCAATCTCAATGAATTGGATTATTGTACTTTGAAGAATAGTTAACCCAAAAAATAAGAGTAAAAACAATACAATTAATTTATAGTTCTTCATTTTTGGTTACTTCTTGAATTTTCAAATTCGTTTTTTTAAGAATGAAACAATTTCTAACAGATTCCGCTTTATTGAAAGGTTCAATTTCAAAATCAGATACAAAGCCTGAAATTGAAGTTGATTTTGATTTAATTATTCCAATTGGAATATTGGGTTCATATTTTGCTGAAATTGAAGAAACTACAACTCTGTCGCCGGTTCTAACATCATAATTTGATGGAATATTTCTCATCACTAAATTTTTCCCATTCCATTCAAGCATTCCGTTAATGCCACTTCTTTCAACTGAAACAGTGATTTTTGTATTAGAATTTTGAAGAGTTGAAATTTTGGAGTAATTATTTGTAACAATTTCGACAATTCCTAAAAATCCATCCGAAGTTATTACTGTCATCCCAGGTTGAATTGAATCAGATTTACTCAAATTAACAATCAGAAAACTTTTTGTATGTGATAAATCTCTTCCAACTATTTCACCAAAAACAAGTTCATTTGTAGAATTTTCCTTGAATTTTAGCATTTCTTTCAACTGAATATTCTCAATTCCATATTTGCGAAGTAATGAATTTTCCAACATTAATTCTGCAGATTTTCTAACTTCTTTTTCGTATCTATAAGCTAAGTTGGAATTTGGAATTAGATGATTAATCAAAGAGTTATTCAAAGCAAAAATTGTGAAAAACATTTTTTTCCCACTTGAATTTGGATCTGATTTATCAGACGAAATCAAAAAAAGACTAATCAAAACAAAAGAGAAAAGGAAGAAATAATCTCTGTATTTGTCGATTATTTTCTTTTTATCAATCAAAATGTTCTTTTCCTAATAAATACTCTTGAATAGTGATTTATATTATCAACAGATTTTCCAACACCACGTGCAACTGCGGTTAACGGGTCATCAGCTACATGAACGGGCAGTTCAGTTTCCATTCTGATTCTTTTATCTAATCCTTTCAGAAGTGCGCCGCCTCCTGTTAACATAATTCCTCTTTCAAGTAAATCTGAAGATAATTCTGGTGGAGTTTGTTCTAATGTTCTTTTGACTGCGTCAATTATTTGGCTAACATTTTCTGCAAGTGATCCACGTATTTCGGCAGAGTTTACTTCAATAGTTTTTGGAATTCCAGCTACTAAATCCCTTCCTTTTACATTAATTTTAACTTCTTCTTTTAATGGAACTGCCGAGCCAACTTCACATTTTATTGCTTCTGCTGTTCTTTCACCAATAAGTAAGTTATGATTTTTCTTAAAAAATTGCATAATAGCGTTGTTCATTTCATCGCCTGCCACTCGAATTGACTCAACTCGAACAATACCAGATAGTGAAATGACAGCAATTTCAGTTGTCCCACCACCAATATCAACAATCATATTTCCAACTGATTGACTAACATCTATCCCTATTCCAATTGCAGCAGCCATTGGTTCATAAATTAAATGAACTTCTTTCGCTCCAGCATGTTCTGCCGAATCGCGGACTGCTCTTTTTTCAACTTCAGTAACTCCGCTTGGTACTGCTATTACAATTCTTCTTGTTGATAGCGAATTTGAGCTTATTTTTTTTATAAATGCTCTTATCATTCCTTCAGCAATTTCAAAATCAGCAATTACTCCATCTCGCATTGGACGAGAGACACGAATATCCCCATGTTCTCTTCCCATAATTTGTTTTGCTTCGTTTCCAATACTTAGTATTTTCTTGGTATATTTGTCGAAAGCCACAATAGATGGTTCGTTGAGAACAATTCCCTTCCCTTTAACGTGAATTAATGTATTAGCTGTTCCTAAATCTATTCCTAAATCATTCGAAAGAAAATTAAAAATTGCCATTTATTTCCTTAGTGTTTGAAGTTTCTAATTCCAGTAAAATATAAGGATATTGAATTCTTATTTGCAGATTCAATAACTTCTTCATCGTTTTTTGAACCACCAGGTTCGATTACGGTTTTTACGCCGTTTTTTATTAATACTTCCAATCCGTCAGCAAATGGGAAAAAAGCATCAGAACTTGCAATTGCGTTTGATAAATCGTGACCGTGCTCAATTGCTTTATTAACTGCAATTTTTGATGAATCGACACGCGACATTTGTCCCGCCCCGATGCCTAATATTTTCATATCTTTTGTTATAACAATTGCATTCGATTTAACGTGTTTGCTAATTATCCAAGAAAATCGCAAATCTTCAAAAGACAAATTTTCAGATTTAGTTGAAGAAACTAATTGAAAATTTTCGGGTAGAATTTGAGAGTTATCATAATCTTGCACTAAATAACCACCTGGAATTGATTTAACAATCTGCTTTGTATTTAATGGCTTTGAGATTTTAATAATTCTACGCATTTTTTTCTTTTTGAGAATTTCAAGAGCCGTATCTGTAAAATCTTTTGCGACAACAATTTCGTTAAAAATTTCATTCAATTTTTCAGCTAATATTTCATCAACTTTCCCGTTAATCGAAACAATTCCACCAAAAGCAGAAATTGGGTCGCCAGAAAGAGCGGCAAGGTATGAATCTAATTCATTTCCCTTTTTTGCCGCACCAGATGGATTTGTATGCTTTATAATTGCAACCGATTTTTCCCCAATTTCTTCAGATAATTCTACTGCCGCAACCAAATCGATAATATTATTGTATGAAAGTTCTTTTCCATACATAATTTCAAAAAATGATTCAAAATCACCGTAAACAGCAGCTTTTTGATGAGGATTTTCCCCATAACGCAAAATTCTTGATTGGGGGAGATTTTCTCTGAAAGTATTTTTTTCACCTAAAAATGTTTGTTCAAAATAATCAGCTATAACTTTATCATAATAGGCAGTGTGTGCAAAAGCCTCTGTTGCTAAAATTTCATTCGTTTTTAGCGAAATTTTGCCATTTTCTCTTAATTCATCAATAAATAGTTGGTATTGTTTTGGGGATGTTAAAACTGATACATTTCTATAATTTTTAGAAGCTGCTCTAATTAAACTTGGTCCGCCAATATCAATGTTTTCAATTTTTTCTTCAAGACTTGCATTTTCATTCAAAACAACTTGGGGAAATGGATAGAGGTTGACACAAACAACATCAATTGAATCAATTCCGTGTAATTTAGCTTGCTCTAAATCGTCTAAATTATTCCTTCTGAAGAGAATTCCACCAAATATTTTTGGTTGAAGTGTCTTTACTCTTCCACCAAACACTTCTGGGAAAGTTGTATAATCACTAACTTCTGTTACTTCAACTTTATTCTCGGTTAAAAGTTTAGCTGTTTTTCCTGTTGCTAAAATTGAAAAATTAGCTGAAAGTAGTGCTTGTGCTAATTCTAAAATTCCCGTTTTATCTGAAACCGATATTAGTGCATATTTTTTCATAAAAATTTTGTTCTATTTTTTTCGATTACTAATTCATTTTCTAAAATTTTTTTAATTGCTACTGGAAGAATTTCGTGTTCAATTTCTAAAACTTTTAACGCTATTTCTTCAGATGAATTACAATTTGAAATATCAACAGCTTTTTGGCAAATAATTGGACCTTTATCAAATTCTTCATTTACAAAATGTACTGTTGCTCCAGAGATTTTCACACCACTTTCAAAAACAGCAGAATGCACTTTCATTCCATACATTCCTTTTCCACCAAATAAGGGTAAAAGTGCTGGATGAATATTAATTATTTTATTTTTGAATTTATGAACAAATTCTTCTGGTATTTTTTTCAAAAAACCAGCTAAAACGATCAAATCGACTTTGTTAGAAAAAATTTCAATCAGATTTTGGAAAGTTACATAATTAGTTTTTTTTTCTTTGCTAACTAATAATGTTTGAATTTGATTTTCTTTGGCAAAATTGATTGCTAAACATTCTTTATCGGCAACAACATATTCAATTCTATAATTTGATTCAGGATTTTTAGAAACATTATACACTGCTTGCAAGTTTGAACCACGTCCTGAAACAAAAACTGCTATTTTTTTCATATTATTGGTAAATTTTAGGGCAATTAAAATAGATAATTGATTCACAAAATTCAATTTAATATTGATATTTATTTTATTTTGAAATTCAGTTTTAGATTTGATTTATATTACAATATCTAACTAATTTCTAAATTAAAATTTTTGAAGATTTATTTCAAAAAAATCTAAAAAACCTATTTGAGCAAATTTCAATTTTATTATTTTAATGCATCTAATTATAAAACTACAATTAAAGATTTGTAAATATTAATATCTGTATGAAGAACTCAGATAAAATTATCGAAATCCAAGAATTAATTAAAGTTTATAACGAAAACTCATTTCACATTTTTGCTCTTTCACAAAATGTAAAAGAGGAATTGAATAATACAAATATTCAGCTAATTCCTTCTTTTGGGACAAATTACACTTCCCCTATTTCCTTAGATTTTTCACTTTCTGATACCATAAATTTTGTCTTAGTTTCACAAAATTCTGTTGGCAAATGTAATACTGAATTTGGGAATTATGGCAAATTCTTTTTTTTGTAACTAAAATGGAATTTTTAATGAATCATCCTCTAATCAACCAATTTGAGATAAAAAATCGTCCTTTAGTTTTGGATGGAGCAATTGGAACTTATTTAATTGAAAAAGGAATTATCCCAGATAATTCAATTTGGACAACTGAAGCCAACATTTCGAAATATGAAATGGTAGTAGAAATTCACAAAGAATATATTGCAAACGGTGCTGAAATAATTACAACAAATACTTTTAGCTCGAATCCGCATGCTGTACATTTGAACAAAAACATGCGAAAATCTCAAATATTAGTTAAAAAGGCTGTTCAAGCAGCAATTCAAGCAAGAGAAGAAAGTGGAATTGAAAATATTTTAATTGCTGGAAGCAATTCTCCTGCTGAAGATTGTTATCAGTACGAACGTACTATTTCGGAAATCGAACTTAAACGTAATCATCAAACACATATTGAATTATTGTGGTCAAATGGTGTGGATTTTATTCTTAATGAAACACAAGGTCATTTAGATGAAATTTCAATAATTTGTGATATTTGCGAAAAAATGGCAATTCCTTATGTAATCAGTTTATATTTTGATGAAAATGCAAATTTATTGAGTGGAGAAAATATAAATAGTGTAATTGAATATATAAATTTGAAATACCCAAACGCTATAATTGGAATTAATTGCGTAAATCCAAAATTGTTCGAATTTATTGACAAATCTCAATTAGAAAAAATAAATTGGGGTTTTCATTTCAATTCTGCACATAGCAACCATAATGATGAAGAAATTTCCTGTTATATTTCCCCACAAGAATATTTAGAATTCGCACTTAACGCCATCAACGAAAACACAATATACGTTGGAAGTTGTTGTGGCTCTAATCCAAATCACACAAATGTCTTAAGGCAATATTTTGATAAAAACTTATGATTATAAATCTATCGCAAAAATAAATCTATTTTTAAGAGTAATCGAAAAACGAAACGATGGTTTCCATAATCTCGAAACACTTTTTTACCCAATTCCAAATCTTTATGATAGATTAACTTTCAAAATTGGCGGTAATTCTATTAATCGTTCAAATATTTCTGAATTACCTTTTGATAACTCGAATTTGATAATTAAAGCCAAAAAATTATTGGAATCAACTATTAAGAAAAGGCTAAATGTTTCTATTTTATTAGAAAAAAATATTCCTATCGGAGCTGGTTTAGGTGGCGGAAGTAGCAATGCGGCAACAACATTAATTGCTTTGAACGAGATTTTTGATTTGGCATTTAGCACAAGTCAACTATCGGAATTAGCTTTACAACTTGGCTCGGATGTCCCTTTCTTCTTACTTTCAAAACCTGCACTTGGTTTTGGTAGAGGTGAATTGTTACACGAAATTGATTTCTCAATTAAAGGGAATTTGTTAATTGTAAATCCTGGAATTCAAATTTCCACAAAAATGGCATTTGAAATGATTATTCCAAAGAGAACTGAAATTGATTGGAATAATTCCAAAAATTTGAATATTTCTAATTTTTCAAACGATTTTGAAAATGTAATTTTCAATAAATTCCCACAAATTGCTGAAATCAAATCTATTATGTTAAAAAATAATTCAACCTTTGCTTCTTTGTCTGGGACTGGTTCTACAGTTTTTGGATTTTTTGAAAACGAGTCGGATTTATCAAATTGCATAGATTCCCTTCCAACGTCATACTTAAAATTGGTGGTTTAGATGAGCAATAATCACAAACACGATTTACATTCAGCATTCCAAATCAATAATGAAAAGGCGATTAAAGAGAAAAAATTTGCAGCGATTGTTTCGGTAATTGTTGGTTTACTTGTTTTTGCTGGTAAGTTGTGGGCATTATATTTAACTGATTCAACAGCAGTTCTCTCTGATGTTGCAGAATCTGTTGTTCATATTGTTGCCACAATAATTGCACTTTTTAGCATTTATTATGCAGCAAAACCAGCCGATAAAAATCATCCTTATGGACATGGGAACATTGAGTATTTTTCTGCTGGATTCGAAGGTTTGTTAATAATTATTGCAGCAATAGCAATTTTTAAGGAAGCAACTGTAGATTTAATTTCTGGAAAAACATTCCAGAATATTGATGATGGAATGATAATTATTCTCGTAATTGCAGTTGTTAATTTAATTTTAGGGAAATATCTAATTCAAAAAGGCAAAAAAACTAATTCCCTAATTTTAATTGCAGATGGCGAACATATTCTTACCGATTCTTACACAACTGGCGGTGTTTTGTTTGGTTTTATTTTAGTAAAATTTACTGGTCTTTTTATTATTGATATTATCATTGCTTATTTGGTTGGTATTAACATTATTTTTACTGGTTACAAGTTAATTCGTGAATCAATTCGTGGATTAATGCTTGAAATTGACACTGAACTTCAGGATAATATTGTAAGACATTTTCAAAAAATCAAAAAGGAAGACTGGATAGACATTCATCAAATGCGTTTGATGAAATCAGCCGACAAAGTTTTTTTAGATTTTCATCTAATTTTGCCATATTATTACACATTAAAACAAGCTCATGAAATCGATGACTTCATTTCCGAAGAAATGCTTAAAAACTTTGGTAGTGGTGATGTGTATATTCATAACGATTATTGTAATTATCAAATGTGTGCGTTTTGTAAATTTAATGATTGTTCTGAACGCAAAACTGATTTTCAGCACGATGTTGAATGGAATACTGAAAAATTGATTGGTGAAAATCTGAAAAAATATATAGAGAAATTTAATGCCAAAAATGAGATAAATTAATGAAATTCTATGAACTTCATCCTCAAAATCCTCAGAAAAGGTTTATCTCGAAAGCAGTTGAAGTCTTAAAAAATGGTGGAATTATTATTTATCCAACCGATACACTTTATGGCTTTGGCTGTGATATTATGAATAAAAAAGCTCTTGATAGAATTTACAAAATCAAGGGCGAAAATGAGAACAAGTTACTTTCATTCGTTTGTCCAGACTTAAAAGATATTGCGAAATACGCCCGTGTTTCAGATTATGCTTACAAAGCTATGAAGAAGCATCTTCCCGGACCATATACATTTGTGTTACCAGCTTCAAGATTAGTTCCTAAATTATTATGGACTAAAAGGAAAACTGTTGGGATTCGCGTGCCTGATAATGAAATTACAATTACTCTTGCAAAAGAATTGGGAAATCCAATTTTAAGTACAAGTGTTTCTAATAAAAACGTAGATTTCTTCTATGATTCAGAACAAATTGAAGAAATTTTCGGAAATCAAGTCGATTTAATGTTATCAGTCGGCATTTTAGAAGGAAAGCCATCTTCTATTATAGATTTAAGTGAAGATGATCCAATTATTATTCGCGAAGGAATTGGAGATATTAGTTATTTTTTATAATCTTTAATTATCTGTAATCTTTATTGTTTGAGATACATTTTTCGATTTTAATAATAACATTCCTTTTTCTGTAAAGATAAAATTTCCATCCAACAATTCATCATTTTTTCCATATTTTTACTAACAAATTTTATTTCTATTCGGAGGAAAAGTGTCATCAGAAAACGACAAAAACAAACTTTCAAATTATTCAACTGAAACTCATATTTTGTATGGGAAAGATATTTCAAACAAGTGGCAGTATGACCACCACGTTACAGCTCCAATTACTTCTTCAACAACTTTCCGTTTAGATTCCGTTGAACGCGGTGCAATGGGTTTTACGAATTGGGTAGAAAGTTCAAAGCACGAGAATGATTCTGACCCAATTTATATTTACGATAGACTTGGTGAACCGAACAAAGATATGCTCGAAGAAAATCTCGCAATCGTTGAAAAAGGCGAAACCGCAGTAACTTTTTCAAGTGGAATGGGAGCAATTTCTGGCGTTTTGGGAATTCTTACCAAATCTGGTGATGAAATAATTGCTCATAAAACACTTTATGGTTGTACTATTTCTCTATTGAAAAATTGGTACCCTCGATATAATATTTTAGTTCACCAGACTGATTTAAGCAATCTTGAAAATGTTAAATCTCTCATTACCGAAAAAACTCGAGTAATTTACTTTGAAACTCCCGCAAATCCAACTTTAGATATTATCGATATTGCTGCTATGAGACAAATTGCTGACGAAGCAAATGCAAATCGTTCACAAAATGATAAAATCCAAATTGTAGTTGATAACACTTTTTCAACTCCATATTGCCAAAGACCAATTGAACACGGTGCGGATTTTACAATTCATTCCTTAACAAAAGGAATTGGCGGATTTGGAACTGACATTGGCGGGGCTGTTATCGGTAGAATGGAATTTCGCGATAGATTATTACTATACAGAAAAGATTTTGGTGGTATTTTAAGTCCTAAAAATGCTTGGTCAATTCTAACTTATGGACTTCCGACAGTTGCTTTAAGACAGAAAAAAGCAATTTCCAGTGCAATAAAAATTGCAGAATTTCTTGAAAAACATCCTAAAGTTGATTTTGTTAATTATCCAGGTTTACCAAGTTACAAATCCTACAATCTTGCAAAAAAACAAATGACAAATTTTGAAGGTGAATTTGCCCCAGGACATTTAATCTACTTTGTTCTTAAAGGTGATGAAACTAATATTTCGAGAGAAATGGGGAGCAATTTTATGAATTACATTGCAAAAAATGCTTATACAATGACGCTTGCCGTAAGTCTTGGTCACACAAGAACATTAATTGAACATCCAGCATCGATGACCCATTCAGTTGTTCCGACAGATGAATTAGAAAATTATGGATTGCACGCTGGCGGTGTTAGAATTGCAATTGGCTTAGAAAAAGCAGAAGATATTATTAAAGATTTAGCAGATTCGCTTGATGCAATTTAATAAACTACTTTTCATAATACTATTGATATTTTCGGAGAATCTTTTAGCACAAGAATTCTCCGAGAATACAATTCCTCAAGTAATTGCCATTTTTGAAGTTAATGGAGAAAAATACCTTTTCTCTCAAAATCATTTCACAAAAATGAATGAAATGACTTCAAACCAATTTTTTACCGAATATTATAAATCAGTTTACGGTGAAAACACTCAAAATCCCAATTTTATTATTGAAGGAAAGACAATAAACTTTCAACCTTTAGTTGATATTTCTTCCTTTTTGGGTGATGAAACTGACATACTACCACATTTTACGAAAAATGATTTTGCAAAGGCTTTTTTTGGTGATGATTCTACTAAAACTCTGCTTTATCTTTTTTTAGATTCTCGATTAGAACAAGAAATCAATTCAAATGCAAATCATAAAAAGTAAGATTTTTGAACAATTCCCAATTATTTTTGGATTTAGTACCAAAAATGATACAAACTTAAATGATGATTTCCATTTCAATATGTCATTTTCAGTTGGCAAGAACGAACAAATTGTGCAGAAAAACCGTGAAATATTTCTCACAGAATTAAATATTTCAATTAATAGATTGGCTTATCAAAAGCAAATTCACAGTAATATCGTAAAATTTGTAAACCAACCTGGGTTTTCTGGTGAAAGTGACGCATTAATTACAAATATTCCCAATCTTGCAATTTCTGCTTTTTCGGCAGATTGCACAACGATTTTCATTTATGACAAAACACAAAATGTAATAGCAGCAATACATTCTGGTTGGCGAGGAACAATTCAGAAAATTGTTGAACTTACCATAAATAAGATGAAATATGATTTTTCATCAAATCCAAACGATTTGTTTTGTTTTATTGCCCCAGCTATTTCACAAGATAATTACACAGTAGGAGTTGAGGTTGCACAGTATTTTGAGGAGAAATACTTAATTCCGAATGCAGATAAATATTTGCTAAACGTTTCTTTGGCAAATTATGATTTGCTTCTAAAATGTGGAGTTCCAGAAAATAACATTGAATTTTCGGGACTTTGCTCATTTCAACAACCTTTTCTCCATTCTTATCGCAGAGATAAAGAATTCTCTGGTAGAGCGATTGGTGTAATTATGTTAGGAAAATAATGGATAAATTAAAAATTATTTTTGGATATATTTTAATCTGTTTGATTTGGGGTTCAACTTGGATTGGAATCAAATATAGTGTCGAAGCTTTCCCACCATTTTTTGCTACTTCTGGCAGATTTATAATCGCAGCAATTTCAATTTGGATAATTATTCGGCTTTCGGGCATTCCGCTCCCATTGGATAAAAAATCATTTCGCATTTATTTTATGCTCGGATTATTCTCATATACAATTCCCTTTTCGTTAGTTTATTGGGCTGAAACAGTTGTTTCAAGCGGACTTGGAGCAATTCTATTTGCTACTTTTCCCTTTTTTGTCGTTCTATTTTCAGTTATAGAATTCAAAGAGAAAATTGAAATAACAAAAATTATTGGCGTTATATTGGGTTTTGTTGGAATTGTAATGATTTTTGCAGATGATATAACCGCAGGGAATAACACATTTTGGGGAATTCTTGCAATTCTTACAAGCGCAACTATTCAAGCTTATATGACAATTTATATCAAAAGTAAAGCAGGTTATCTCAATCCAATTGCAATGAGTTTTGTTCCATTAATTTTAAGTGGAATTTTCGTTTTTATTTTAGGATTACTTTTTGAAGATATTTCACCCGAAAATTTTACAACAAAAGGAATTCTTGCTATTATTTATATGGGAATTTTTGGGACAGTTATTGCATTTTCAACTTATTATTGGCTGATGAAAAAAATTGATGTTGTAATTCTCGCTATTTCAACTTTCATAACACCAATAATTGCAGTTTATCTTGGTTGGTTCATTTTGCAAGAAACTTTCTCGAATATTGTTTATTTTGCAAGTGCCTTAGTTTTACTTGGCGTTTTATTAGCTAATTTTAAAGGATTAAAAAATTACATTTTAAGAAAGAAATGATACAAAACATTATAAGAATTAAAAATGCAGTGTTTTACGCATATCATGGCGCATTGCAAGAAGAACAAAATATTGGTGGAAAATACGAAGCAGATATAACTATTTTTACTGATTTTTCAAAAGCTGCTGAAACTGATAATCTTGCTGAAACAATAAATTATACCGACGTATATCAATTTATTAATCATAAAATTCATGAAAAAAAGTATTATCTAATTGAAAAAATTGCCTCCGTTATTGCACAAGAACTACTTCAAAAATACTCGACAATCCAAAAGATTTCAGTTAAAATTAGAAAAAACAACGTTCCAATTGGTGGTGTAATTGATTTTGTAGAAGCTGAAGTAATAATTGACAGGTAATAAAATGAAAAATATTGCTTATTTAGGACTTGGTTCAAACAAAGGCGATAGTCAATTTTATATCAAGCAAGTAATTACATTTTTTAAACAAAGTAAAGAACACTCTCTTTTAGCAATTTCTTCCATTTATGAAACAAAACCGATGGGAGTTACTTCGCAGCAGAACTTTTTGAATGCTGTAATTAAAATTGAAACAACGTTTTCTTCGCACCAACTTCATTCTGAAATAAAGCAACTTGAAAACAGAATTGGGAGAAATGGAACTTACAGATGGGGACCGCGAGAAATTGATATAGATTTATTATTTTTTAATAAAGAAATAGTTGAAGAAGATTCACTGAAAATTCCACATCATGGAATAAAAGAACGCGATTTTGTATTAATTCCGCTTTTAGAAATCGACCGAAATCTTACTTTCCCAAATGAAAATATTCCACTTTTTCACTTGGTTGAGCAATTACAAAATCATTATATTTTGAACAAGTTTTCCATTAATTTTTAATTGAGAAAGAGTTGAAAGAAATTAAATACATTGCTATTGAAGGTGTGATAGGCGTTGGAAAAACATCGCTTGCTAAATTACTTGCTGAGAAATTAAACGCTAAACTTATTCTCGAGGAATTTGAGACAAATCCTTTCCTCGAAAATTTTTATTCTAATAGAGATAAGTTTGCTTTTCAGACTCAAATGTTTTTCTTGATAAATAGATATAAACAACAAGAAGAAATTTCACAGGGTGATTTATTTAACGAATTTTTGGTAGCTGATTACATTTTTGCAAAAGACAAATTATTCGCAAAAATCAATTTGCATAACGAAGAATTAAAACTTTACGAATCAATTTTCCCTACTCTTGAAAAAAATATTCAGAAACCAGATTTAGTTATTTATTTACATTCAAGCGTAGATAGGTTGATGTACAATATTAAAAAAAGGAAACGTCCTTTTGAAAGAAATATTCCAAGAAATTATATTGAAAGCCTTAACGAAATTTATAACAATTATTTTTTTCGATATAACACAACTCCTTTATTAATTGTAAATACTACAGAAATCGATTTTGTAAATAATCAAGCTGATTTTGACCAATTGTTTAATCATATTTTCAGGGAAGATCGTGGCTTTATCGAATATTTTAATCCGAAAACTTTAGGTTAAAATGGGCTTTTTAGGAACTTTAATTTTAGTATTTGGAATTTATTACTTATTAAAACTAATTTTTAAGTTATTCTTCATATTCAGATTTACTCAAAAGAATCAACAAAATAATTTTGAAGAAATTATTCCAACAGATAAAAACAAATTAGAAATCAACAAAGAAGATATTATCGAAGCTGAGTTTGAAGAAATTCCAGACGATAAAAAGAAATAAAATAGCTCTTCCATCATCTTTCTATTCTATATTAAAAAGAAATTCATACAAAAAACGCTAAAGTTTACCACAAATGGTAAAAATTCGTTTATATTTTTTTAATACTGAAATTTATTCGTGATATTTCTTCTCGCCTGCTTCGATTGCTAAATCGATAAAATCCTCTTTCGTAGGAATTGCACATGAATATTCTGCACTATAAGCACAATATGGATTATAAGCTTTATTAAAATCTACTATGTAAATGAAATTTTTATCTTCAACTCGTTCAAAATCCAAATATCTACCTACGCCATAAGTTTCATTATTTGTTGTTCTATCAGTAAACCAAATACTATAATAAGTAATTGGATTTCCACTTGCATCAGTTTGGCGACTTTTACTTTGATAAACATTTATTTTGTAATATTTCCCACCATAATATATTTTGATATAACCAAATCGAATTGTCGGTCGTGCTTCCCCTTTTGTTCCAAAAATTGTTAAACTATCCTTTTGGGGATATTCATACAACTTCGTCTTAAATATAAATTCTGGGTCAACATCATAATATTTTAGTGGGTGAAACTCTATTTTTTTCTTGTAATTAAATGGAGAATATTCACTTTCTTCCATCCATTTATCTTTTTCAGCTCTTTCTTTTTCGATAATGGCAATATATTGCTTTTCTTCTTTTGTATATGATTTTTGGCAACCAATAATTCCCAAAAACAAAAACGATAAAATTGATAAAAGCACTAACTTTTTCATGTATTTTCCTTTGCTTTAGTATGAAGTTCGTTAAGTTTATTCAAAGCTTGAATTGGAGTTAAATTTTCAATTGTTAAATCAGAAATCTCTTTCCTTAAATCATCATCTCGATATTCAAAAAGTGTGTATTGATCATTGTTATTATGATATTTTGAAATTTTTTTCTGCTTTATTTCATAAGGAGTAAGTTCTTTGCTTTCCAGATTATTTAGAATTTCTTTTGCTCGATTTGTAACTATTTTCGGCAACCCAGCCATTTGAGCAACTTGAATTCCGTAGCTATGGTCGGCACTACCTTCAGATACTTTATGTAGGAAAATTACTTTATCGCCGTGTTCTTTCACTTCAACTCGCATATTCTTTATCCGCGGAAAAATTTCAGCCATTTCATTTAATTCGTGATAATGAGTTGCAAATAGTGTTTTTGCTGCAACTTTTGGATTTTCGTGCAAAAACTCGGTAATTGACCAAGCTATTGAAATTCCATCAAAAGTACTTGTTCCTCGTCCAATTTCATCAAGTAAAATCAGACTTTTATTTGTCGCATTATTAAGGATATTCGCGGCTTCTTGCATTTCAACAAGGAAAGTAGATTCACCAGCTGAAATATTATCACTCGCACCAACTCGAGTGTAAATTCTATTTACAATCCCAATTTCAGCAAAATCAGCTGGGACAAACGAACCAATTTGTGCTAGTAAAACAATTAAACCGATTTGGCGAAGATAAACTGATTTTCCAGCCATATTTGGACCAGTTAGAATAATTATCTGATTTTTCTGATTATCCAATCGACAATCATTTGAAATGAACTTTTCACCTTCTTTCAGAATTTGCTCTACAACAGGATGTCGTCCATTTTTAATTATAATTTCGTCATTTTCGCTCAATTTTGGACGAACATAATTAAATTCCTCAGCAACTTCGGCTAACGAAAGATAACAATCCAATTCTGAAATCAACTTTCCATTATTTTGAATAATTTCGGTTTGTTCGGCAACAGATTTTCTAATTTGATTAAATAATTCAGTTTCCAATTCCAAAATTTTTTCATGTGAATTCAAAATTTTTTCTTCCCATTCTTTCAAATCGGGAGTAATATATCTTTCAGCATTAACAAGCGTTTGCTTTCGAATGTAATTTTCTGGAATTTTATTTTTATGAGCATTTGAAATTTCAATATAATATCCAAATACTTTGTTGTAACTAACTTTCAGCGAGGGAATTTCGGTAATTTGGCGTTCTTTCTCCTGCAAATTAGAAATCCATTTTTTCGCATTTTTCGAAATATCTCGTAATTCATCTAATTCAGAATTATAACCACTTCTTATTATATCGCCATCTGCAATTGAAAGTGGTGGAAAATCGCTTATTGATTTTTCAATCAATTCAGTTGTTTCCTGTAATTCATCTAATTCTAAATTAATTTTCTTCAGATTTTCATCTTCTACTTGGTCGAGTAACTGTTTCAAAAGTGGTATTTTTCTGAGTGATAATTTCAAACTCACTAATTCTCGCGGAGTTGCTCGCAAAGTACTGATTCGAGAAATTAGTCGTTCCAAATCTGCAATTTCTTTTAATTCTTCTTGTAAATTCTTTCGTAAAGTTGATTTTTCGAACAAATTAGCAACTGAGTTTTGCCGAATTAATAACATTTGAAGATTTGTTAACGGTGAAGTTATCCATTTTTTCAGTAATCTTCCGCCCATTGCAGTTTTTGTTTTATCCATAACATTTATTAACGAACCTTCTTTTTGTGAATTCTGCATATTCGAAATAATTTCCAAATTGCGTTTGGTAGAATTATCAAGCGACATAAAATCAGAAGGATTATACAAAGATATTTTTCGAATATGTGGGATATTAGCTTTTTGCGTTTCTTTAAGATAATTTAACACAATTCCAGAAGCAATTATTCCTGCATTTTGGCTTTCTATTCCAAATCCTTTTAATGTTTTTACATTAAAATGTTGCTTCAGCAAATCATTTGCAAAATCAAAATCAAAAAACCAATCTTCAATTCTTGTTATTCTAATTCCATCATATTTAATTTTTGAGAATTTTTCGAGCTCATCCTTTTGTCCCTTCGAAATTAGAATTTCTGACGGATTTATTAGGGAAAATTGATCGGCTAATTTTTCAAACTCAACTTCGTATGAATAGAATTCCGCAGTTGAAATATCGGCAAATGAAATTCCAACATTTTTTTCACCAAAATAAATCGCCATCAAAAAATTATTTTTATTATGTTCAAGCATTTTATCAGAAAGGACAACTCCAGGAGTAACAAGCTCAATCACTTCTCTTTTTACTAAACCTTTTGCAAATTTTGGATTTTCTACTTGTTCGCAAATTGCAACTCGAAAACCAGCTCGAATTAATTTGGGTAAGTAAGCATCTATTGCGTGATGTGGAAACCCCGCAAGCGGAACTGAACTTGCTTTTCCGTTTGAACGTTTTGTGAGTGTAATCCCTAATACTTTTGATGCAGTTTTTGCATCTTCGTCAAATGTTTCAAAAAAATCGCCAACGCGAAAAAGTATAACTGTATCTGGATAATCAGATTTAATCTTAAAATATTGAGACATTAAAGGCGTCTGAGACATTTTGCTTTCGAGTAATTTTCAAAAAAAAGTAAGCAAATATAGATTTTCACTTTTCGAATTACAAATTATTCAATTTGAAGGAACTAAAACATTTTCTATTCAATTACATTTGGTAATTTGATTTTCCTGTTTTATATTCAACCCCAAATTTTACGAGGTTTTATGCTAAACTTATTTGTTATCATTATTTTATCTTATTTAGTTGGTTCAATACCAACAAGCATTATAGTTGCAAAAAAAGTAAAAGGAATTGACATTCGAAATCACGGAAGTGGAAATGCTGGTGGAACAAATACTTTACGTGTCCTTGGTTGGAAATATGGTATTTTAGTTATGGTTATTGATTCATTAAAAGGGACATTTGCGGTTTTAGTAATTTCAAGAATTTATCTCTCAGATTCACTTTTTCAGCATGAAACAATTTTTAATGATTTTGCTGTTGTTCAAATAATTGCTGGAATTTCAACTGTTTTGGGCCACATTTGGACAATTTTTGCAGGTTTTAAAGGTGGAAAAGGTGTTGCAACTGCACTTGGTTTTCTTTTAGGAATTGTTACAGTTGATGTACTACTTGCTTTTGCAATTTTCTTTTTTGTAGTATTCGTATCTAAATATGTTTCTCTTGCTTCAATTATTGCTGCATTTTC
Source organism: Melioribacter roseus (assembly GCA_020722065.1). Taxonomy (GTDB): domain Bacteria; phylum Bacteroidota; class Ignavibacteria; order Ignavibacteriales; family Melioribacteraceae; genus WGAL01. The sequence continues at coordinate 62,479 of DYLK01000001.1, read as the reverse complement.
TTTGCCATTTATAATGATTATTCGAGAAAATATTTTTAATGTAAATATTCAAAGTTATACCACTTTGTTGCCATTTATAATTTTGATTTCTTCAATTGTAATTTTTACTCATAAAAAAAATATTGTTCGATTAATTAACGGGAATGAGACAAAAATAAAAGTAAAGAAAAATAAATGAAAATTTCAGTAATTGGAGCAGGAAGTTGGGGAACTACTTTAGCAATATTACTCGCTAATAACGGAAATGAAGTAATTCTATGGGAATATGATAAAAGTGTTGCAAGAAAATTAAATAAATACAGAGAAAATTCTGTCCTTCTCCCAGGCATTAAAATCCCAGATGAAATTGAAATAACCTACAATCTTAATGATGCAATTGATGAACGCCAAATGCTCGTAATGGCTGTCCCTACTCAATTTGTAAGAAGTGTTCTTGAAAAAATGAAAAAAAAGGATTTTAGAAATACAATTTTAGTAAGTGTTTCTAAAGGAATTGAAAAAGATACACTACTCACAGTAACAGGAATTATCAGAGATATAATTAAAGATATTCCACATGAGAATATCGGTGTGCTTTCTGGTCCAAGTCACGCGGAAGAAGTAAGCCGCAAAATTCCAACTGCTGTAGTTGCTGCTGCAGAAACAGAAAATACAGCCGAACTTATTCGAGCCGCATTTATGAATACTTATTTTCGGGTTTATCCTTCAACCGATTTAATCGGCGTTGAACTTGGTGCTGCTTTCAAAAATGTGATTGCAATCGGTGCTGGAATAATTGATGGACTTGGATATGGCGATAACACAAAAGCAGCAATTATGACAAGAGCTATTGCTGAAATAACAAGATTGGGTTTGGTTTTCGGTGCTAAAAATGAAACATTCAAAGGTCTTTCAGGAATGGGCGATTTGATTGTAACTTGTATGAGTAAGCACAGCCGAAATAGATTTGTCGGCGAACAAGTTGGGAAAGGACTAAAATTGAAAGATGTTTTGAAAAAAATGTCGATGGTTGCCGAAGGAGTAGAAACTTCTAAATCAGTAATTGAATTAGCAAAAAAAGTTGGAATCGAAATCCCAATTTCAAATGCAGTTTACAACATTTTATTTAATGATGCAGACCCAGCTTTTGTTACTTATGAATTAATGACACGAGAAATAAAGCCGGAATATTGAAATTGAAGGGGTTGGAAACATCTATTCAGTATTTGAAAACAATTAGGCCAAAAAATTCTAAAGTTTTCGAGAAAAATGGAATTGTAACTATTCGCGACTTACTATTCTATTTCCCTTTTCAATATCTCGATAGGACTTCAATTCTAACAAGTGAAAAAATTGCATATTATGTTGCAAATGGATTTGATTCCGAAGTAACAATAATTGGGAAAGTTCAAAACACTGAAATTGTAAATTCTTTCAAAAAAAAAATACTAAAAGTTATATTTTCTGATAATGAAGGACTTTTTGAAGTAGTTTTTTTCAATGGAATTAACTACTTCTCTTCAATTTTCAAACAAAATACTTTCTTTGCAATTTCTTCAAAACCGAAAATTACCCGATATGGTCATCTGCAATTCATTCACCCCGATTTTGATAAACTTACTACAAATGAATCTAACGAATTCAAAAACACTGGGAAAATTATTCCATATTATAGAATTCCCAAAGATCTCAGAGAAAAGAAAATCGGCGATATAAATTTTCGAAATTTGGTAAAAGAAACCGTTCTTGAATTTTCATCAAAATTAGAAGAATACCTTCCTCAATCTATTTTATCTGAGAATAATTTATTACCGTTAGTTGAAATGATAAACAAAATACACATTCCAACAAGTAAAGCAGATCTTGAACAAGCTTGGTATCGTGTGAAATTTGAAGAATTGCTCATTTTTGAATTGCGTGTTGCCAAACGAAAAAAATTAATGGGGAAACTAAAACCTGAATCAAAAATTACCTTCAAAACAAGTGATATTAATAATTTTCTAAAGAATTTACCTTTTCAATTAACAAAAGACCAACTCGAAGTTTTACACGAAATAAGATTGGATTTGGAATCGCAAATTCCAATGAATAGATTGTTACAAGGCGATGTTGGAAGTGGGAAAACAATTGTAGCTTTTCTTTCGGCTTTGATGACAATTTCATCTGGAAAGCAAGCAGTTTTGATGGTTCCGACTGAAATTCTTGCGAATCAGCATTTTGTAAATAGCATTTCGTTATTCAAAGAAAATGATGTGAAAATTGCTCTTTTACTTGGAAGTCAAACTAAATCTGAGAGAAAAATTATCCAATCTGAAATTGCTTCTGGTGAAATTGATTTAATTATTGGCACTCACGCAGTTTTCCAAGAAAAAATTATTTTCAAAAACTTGGGACTTGTAATTATTGATGAACAACATCGATTTGGGGTTGAACAACGTTTAAAATTAATAGAAAAAGGAATTTCACCAAATATTCTAATAATGTCGGCAACTCCAATTCCACGGACACTTTCGCTTACAATTTATGGTGATTTAGATGTTTCAACAATTCGTAATTTACCACCAGGGAGAAAGGAAATTACAACCGTTTTGAGAAATGAAAGTAAACTTGATTCAATTTATGATTTTGTAAAACAGAAAATTAACGATGAAAATATGCAAGTTTTCATTGTTTATCCGCTTGTTGATGAATCTGAAAAGATTGAACTAAAGGCTGCAACTGAGCAATTTGAAATCTTAAAAACAAAGTACTTTTCAGAATATTCTGTCGGATTAATTCACGGGAAAATGAATTGGGTTGAAAAAGAACAAGTTATGAATGATTTTGCAAACGGAAAGTTTCAGATTCTAGTTTCTACAACTGTGATTGAAGTTGGAATGGACATTCCAAATGCTAATATTATTTTAATAAATGAAGCAAATCGATTCGGAATTTCGCAATTACATCAATTACGTGGTAGAGTTGGTCGTGGAAAATCACAAGCATTTTGTATTCTAATTACAAAAGAAAATTACATTTTACCAAATTCAAATAATTTCGACCTCGAATTCCTTTCTAAATCAGAATTAGAAAAGCACAAAACAGCAATTCGTTTAGATGCAATCGTAAATAATTCTGACGGATTTTTGCTTGCAGAAATCGATCTTAAATTACGCGGACAAGGTGATATTTTTGGGCTCAGGCAAAGTGGCGAGCCTATTTTTAAGTATGTTGATTTAATTCGTGATTTCCAGATTTTAGAACAAGCAAGAAAATCTGCTTTTTCAATTATCGAAAATGATTCTACTCTTTCCAAAGAAGAAAATCGTATTTTAGCACAATTAATTCAACAAAATGACGAACCAATAATTGGCTGAAATGTTTGCAAAAGTAATTTTTTTTAATCCATCCCGAAAAGCATTTACTTACGAGATTCCTACTGAATTTGATGAAATTGCAGAATTTGGTAAACGAGTTGTTGTTCCATTTGGAAAAAGAACTACTACTGGGATTATTATTTCTATCGAAACTGAGCATAATCTTGAAAAACCTCCAAAAAAAATAATTGATATTCTTGATGATGTTCCAATTATCACTCAAAAACAATTGGATTTTTACAAATGGATTTCGGAATATTATATAAGTTCACTTGGTGAATCGCTTGTAAATTCTTTCCCAAGTGGAACTGATTTTGAGACTAAAAGAAAAATTGTTGTTTCGCAAGATTATTGTAGAGAATTGCTGAAAGAAAAAATCAAAACGAAAATCAAACAAGAATTGCTTGAAATTCTAATTGAAAAAGAAGTACACACACTTTCTACTTTACAGAAAAGGTTAAAAAGAAAGAATATTTATGGAATTTTACGCACTTTAGAAAAAGATGGAGCAATTTCGATAATTGATGAAATTGAAAAACCAAAAGTAAAAGTTAAGACTGAAAAATATGTTCGAAGTCTAATTTTAAAAGAAGATATTGGCGATGAAATTTCACTTCTTGAAAAAAAATCCCCAAAACAAGCTATTTTGCTACTTTTTATTGCTACTCAATCAAGTGAAAAATCTGTTAAAGAAATTCTCGAAAAGACTCAAACAAATTTGCAAAGTCTAAAATCACTTCAAGAGAAAAATTTTATTCAAATCTATGATAAAGAAGTTGAGCGAAAGCACATAGAAACATATAGCGAAAATTCAAAGCAAATTAATCTAAATGAGGAACAAGTAAAGGTAATATCTGAAGTAGAAAAGTACATTTTGAAAAGTGAATTTCAACCTTTTTTGCTGAAAGGAATTACAGGAAGTGGAAAAACGCAAGTTTACATTGAACTCACAAAATCAGTAATAAAAAATGAGAAAACAGCAATAATTCTTGTGCCAGAAATTTCTCTTACTCCGCAAATTGCAAGCAGATTTACAAACGAATTCGGCGAAAAAGTTGCAATTTTCCACAGTCGCATTTCAGTTGGCGAACGTTACGATGTTTGGCGAGGAGTTTTAAAAGGAAAATATTCTGTAATAATTGGTCCACGTTCAGCATTATTTACGCCGCTAAACAATTTGGGAATCGTAATTGTTGACGAAGAACACGATTCAAGCTACAAACAAAACGATATTGTCCCGAAATATCACGCTCGCGATTTAGCAATTATGAAAGCAAAAATCGAAAATATTCCCGTAATTCTTGGGAGTGCAACTCCTTCTGTCGAAACAATTTATAACGCCCAAATCGGGAAATACAAACTTTTGGAATTAACAAAACGAGCCGACAATGCATCGCTTCCGCTAATTGAATTTGTTGATTTAACGCAAGAAAGAAAACAAAAAATACTTGAAGGAAGTTTATCCACAACATTAATTTCTAAAATTCGAGATAGAATTGAAAAGAAAGAAGGTGTAATTATTTTGCAAAATAGACGTGGATTCGCAACAAATATTTTTTGTCAAGATTGTAAACATGTGGAAACTTGCCCGAATTGTTCGGTTTCACTTGTTCATCATATTTATGAAAATGAATTGAAATGTCATTATTGCGGTTTTAAGAAGCCAGTTCCAACTGCTTGCACAAATTGCGGTTCAATTTCACTTAATTTTTACGGCGTTGGAATTCAAAAAGTTGAAGATGAGCTCGCTTTCCATTTTCCAAATGCAATTATTGAAAGAGCTGATTCTGATGTAATTAACAAAAAAGGGAAAATGGGAAATCTGTTAAAAAAATTCAGAGAAAAACAGATTGATATTCTCGTTGGAACTCAAATGGTTTCAAAAGGTTTGGATATTCCTCATGTTACACTTGTTGGCGTAATTTCGGCGGAAGCTACACTTTGGTTACCAGATTTTCGAGCAGATGAACGAACTTTCCAACTTCTCACTCAAGTTGCGGGTCGGTCGGGTAGAAGTAGTATTTTGGGAGAAGTTGTAATTCAGACAGAAAATCCAAAGAATTTTGTTCTTCAAAAAGTATTAGAAAATGATTATGATGGATTTATTGAGCGGGAAATAAATCTTAGAAAAAAGAATAATTATCCGCCATTTACAAAATTTGGAATTATAGAAAGTAAATCAGAAGTCGCTGGCAAATCAATTGGTGCAATTAATGATTTTTACAAAATTTTGAGAAAATATGAGAAAAATCTTATAATAAATTCACCAGTTGAAGCTCCAATTCACAAGTTGAAAGGATATTTTCGATTTCATATTGTGGTAAAAAGTAGTAGAAATAAAGACCCGAATGGTAAAATAATGCGAGATGCTATTTTCAATTCATTTATTGAATTTAATCAAAACTCGCGTTTTAATGATGTTAAAATTCTGATTGACATTGACCCAACAAACACGATGTGAGAATTCATTATAAAGAAGGATAATATTCAAATTCGTTTTCAGATAATTTTCTAAAACCTATTTTTTCTAAATATTTCTTATGAATTGGATTTTCAGCAGTTGCAAGAATTTTTTGATAATTATGTTCAATAAAGAAATTCCTTCCAGCTTTGAAAAGGAATTTGGCGTTATTCAAATCCCGGTAATTTGGAATTGCATAATCGACCAAAATTTCAATTTTATTTTCCCCCAATTCACGATAAATAAATAAACCAACGGGCAACAAATTTCTTAATACAAAATATACTTTGAAATGTTGGATTTTATTCAAGTCGAAATCTGGGAAAAAATGAAGCAAATCTTTAGAATAATAATCTACAAATTGCTTAAGAAATGGTGAGTTTTCGTTTGCATTTACAAGGGAAAAATCATCTTTCTTTTTGTAAATGATGATTAAATAGTAAATATCAACCAAAGTAATAAATGAATTTAAGAAAAATACTGGCATCGCACCAACTAAAAATCCGTAAGTAGCAAAAGAAGAAGCTCCCAAAAGATTCAACCAGCGTAATTTTACAATGTTTTTCATCATTAATGAAATTGCAATTAAACCAGAAGCGACATATCCAAAGATTTGTAAATAGTTCATATTGTTTATTTTTCTAATATTTTTTTGAAATATTCAATCACAATTTCTCCATTTTCAAGAGCTGTTTTTCCGTCAACTTCATAATTTGATGTTTTTGTTATAAGAATTTCCGCTGAATTTCGAATATTTTCTGGAATTGATAAATCACCAATAATTCCACGTAAATTGTTCATAAAACTATGTCCGTATTGTGAATTTGGATTTTCCAAAAGGTAAATCTCGGTTAAAAATCCAATAGCTCGACGAACGCAAGTTCTAACTTTTCCGTGATTTCCCTCTTCTAATGCTAATTTTGCTAAAAACAATTCATTTTCGCAATTTGCTTTTGCAGTTGTGTATCTTAATAAAATTTTACTATTCATAAATTTCCTCTGCGTCTTTTGGTATTTCTGGTGGAACAATTACAACATTTTCATTTGAAATAATTACTTGTCCAGCTGGCATTCCTTTTGATTTTCTTACAAACTTGCGGAAAGTGTAAGAAACTGGCACAAGTGATGCTGTTTTCCCTTTACTGAAAAATGCTGCAATTGAAGCAGCTTTTTTAATTACTGATTTTGGGATGACTTCCTTTGTGTTTTCAATTCGTAAAACTGTGTGCGAGCCAGCCAAACCTCGTGCATGAAACCACAAATCATTCTGCTTTGCAAAATTGAACGTAAGTCTATCATTACTTTCAGAATCTTTCCCAACAAAAACACTATATTTTTGCTCAACTACAAATTTTTTATACTTTATTTTTTCATCTTCCATCTTAGTTTTTTCTTTTGATTTATTTCCTAAAAGATTTTTACTAATTTGATTCAAATTCTGCAAACTTTCTGATTTGCTAATTTCTTTTTGTAAATCTAATAATTCCATGTACTTAGCTTTAGTCTGTTCGAATATTTCGATTGATTTAGCATAATTGATTTTTTCATCTCTGGATTTTTCAAAATAATAGTCAACATTTTTATTTGGTTCAATTTTGGGATTTAGCTTAATTTCAACGCTTTCGCCATTTGAATAATCTTCAACTACAATACTTTCCATTCCCTTTTTTATTTTATAAATATTAGCCAACAAGAGATTTGCCCAATGTGAATACTTTTCAGATTGCGAACCCATCTCAATTCTTGCTTGAAGATTATTCAATTTCTCGCTCCAAAAAGCTAAATCTTTTTCTATTTTTTTAGATAAATCACTTTCCGTTCGACTTAAAATTGAATATTTATAATGTATCGAAATGAATTTTGCTATTGCCGAGTTACTTTCGTTAAAATCATAAACTTGCGATTGATGAATTTCGCTTTCCCAATTTTCAAATAGAAAATCAACTTTTGCTAAGTTATCGTCAACTAAAATCCTAATTCTCGAATCAAATATTTGTGAAACAACTTGCTTGATTTTGGCAATCTGAACATCATCTCCGAACTTCGATTTATACTCTAACCAAATTCTTCTATTTATTCTTTTATCATTTTGAATTTTTTCTAAAGTATTATTATCAAATAAGTTAAAGAAAATATCATTTTTATTTTTTAGGAATTTCTGCTCAGATATTTCAATAAAAAATGATCTCAAATATTCATCAACAGTTTTCTTAAAACTACTTATTGTTGAATCTGTAAACTTAAATAAGACGTTTGTTTTTGGTCCACGAATTGTAAAGAATAAATCAAATTCTTCAGTTTCAATCTTCAGAATTCTATCTCTATCAGAAATTGAGATTGAATTAATTTTAGAAGGAATTGAGTCGTGAAAGTAAGAAATTACATTCTTTTTCGCTTTTTTATGATTTTCTTTTAGATAAAAATATTGGATTTGTGGATTTGTGGAGATTACTAAAGTTTTCTGAATTTCGTTTTTGTAAACATCAAGGAAAAGTACATCTTTTTCTTGCGTGTAAATATCAACAATTTTAAAATCTTTTAGTTCAGAAGAAAGTTCGAATGCAGTTCTACCCAAATAAAAATAATTACGAAACATTACTTCCTTATTGCCAACCGTTCAATTTCTGATAATCGATAAACTTCATCAAAAATTTGTTCGTAAACTTCTGAAAACTCGACTTTTCTTCGATTCATCACAATTTTTGCCACCTCCTTGGCTTTTTCTAATTGGTAGGATTTTATCAAATCTGCTCCGCCCCAAGAAAACGATGGAATATTTCGTGATGGAAATCCAGCCCCAAAAACATTTGCTGAAACTCCGCAAATAGTGCCAGTATTAAATTGCGTTCCAATTGCAGTTTTACTATGATCACCCATAATTAACCCAACAAATTGCAAATTTGTATCAACATTTTTGCCATTCATTTTTACAGAAATTTTGTCGTAATTATTTTTCAGATCGCTATTATTTGTCCCAGCACCCAAATTACACCATTCTGAAATGTACGAATGTCCTAAAAATCCATCATGTTGTTTGTTAGAAAAACCATGAATTATTGAATTTTCCACTTCCCCGCCAACTTTGCAAGTATTGCCAATTGTCGTTTCATGGTAGATTTTTGAACCGATTTTAATTATAGAATTTTTCCCAATATAAGTTGGACCTTGAATTGTTGTTTGCGACATAATCGTAGAATTATCATCAAGAATTATTGGTCCGTGTGTTGCATCAAGAAAACAATTTGGATGAATATCCACATTTTTCCCGAGAAAGATTTGGTCAGAATTTCGAGTAAAAACTCCATCATAATTGTTTGCGAATTTTGAATAATTATGATATTTCAAATCAATGTTGATTTGTTCGCCATTGTTTGAAAACAAATCCCAAGCATAATTTAATACTTTTGAATTAAGATTTGCTGTTTCTACTTCAGAAATTAATATTGAGAAATCTAATAAATCTGAGTTTTCTACAACTTTTTGATAATTTTTCTTAGATAAAAACGCTGCAACAATTTGATTTTCACTTAAAAACAGTGTTTCATTTTTCACATTTTTCAATATCTGAAAATCATTTTCAGAAAATATTACCCTTCCGTTAATAAAAAGAAGATTTTCATCTTCAAATTGATTAACCAAATTCTTAGTGTTTACAGATTTAAGATAAATTTCAAGGTATTTACGAGAATGTAAAATAATTTTTTCACCAAACTGTCTTGAAATTTTGGTTCGTAAAGAATCAATTCCTGTTATTAAATCATAAATTGGACGAAAATACACAAGAGGCAAAAAATTTGTGATTAACGAATCTTCATAAATTACAATTGTTTTCATTGATTAACTCAAGTTTTTTAGATTGTATAAAATAACATTTCAGAAGGATAAATTTGAATATGATTGTGAAAAAGTCGAGAAGTCCAAGATTCGCTTGAACTTCTCTGAAATATTTAAGCTAATTCAGGATAAATAGGGAATTGTTTTGTTAACTCACTAACTTCAGTTTTAACTTGCGAAATAACATTTTCATTTTCTGGATTGGAAACAACTCTATTAATAAATTCAGCAATTTTTTCCATTTCCGCTTCTTTCATACCTCTTGTTGTAATTGCCGCAGTTCCAATTCTAATTCCACTTGTAATAAATGGCGAGCGTGTATCGAAAGGAACCATATTTTTATTTAATGTAATTCCAGCTTGTTCAAGAATATTTTCAGTTTTCTTGCCACTAATATTTTTGTTAGATAAATCAACAAGCATTAAATGGTTATCAGTTCCACCAGAAATAATCTGAAAATCATATTCCATTAATTTTTTAGCTAATGATTTTGCATTAAGAATAACTTGTTGAATATAATCTTTGAATGAATCTTGCAAAGCTTCACCAAATGCAACTGCTTTCGCCATAATTATATGCATTAAAGGTCCACCTTGAATTCCAGGCATAACAGTTCCATCAAAAATTTCGGACATTAATTTTAATCTATCACCTTTTAGAGTTTTAATTCCCATTTTATTTTCATAATCTTTGCCCATCATAATAATTCCACCACGCGGACCGCGGAGAGTTTTATGAGTTGTAGAAGTTACAACATCGCAAAATGGAAGAGGATTATTCAAGAAACCTTTTGCAATTAATCCTGCAGGATGAGCAATATCAGCCATTAAATAAGCCCCGACTTTATCGGCAATTTGGCGGAATTTCTCAAAATCCCAATCGCGAGAATATGCACTTGCTCCAGCAATAATCATTTTAGGTTTTTCTTTTGTAGCTAAATCTTCAATAAAATTGTAATCCAAAAGTTGAGTTTCTTTATTTAATGAATATCCAATTGATTTATATATTTTCCCCGAAAAATTGACAAGTGAACCGTGTGTTAAATGTCCGCCGTGGTCAAGACTTAATCCAAGTACTTTATCGCCTGGTTCAAGTAACGACATATAAACTGCCATATTTGCTTGTGATCCACTATGAGGTTGAACATTTACATATTCAGCTCCAAATAGCTTTTTCAATCTGTCTTTTGCTAATTCTTCAGCTTGGTCAACAAATTCACAGCCGCCGTAATATCTTTTACCTGGATAACCTTCTGCGTATTTGTTAGTTAAAACTGAACCAGCAGCAGCTAAAACTGCTGGTGAAACAAAATTTTCTGATGCAATTAATTCAATATAGTTTTCTTGTCGAGATAATTCAGATTTAGCTATTCTGAATATTTCTTCATCTTTTTGTAAAAAATTCAACATCATTTCCTCGCTAATTTCAATTATTTTTTGTTAATCTTTTCTTAAGAACCACTGTTCACCAAAAGAGAGTGAAAGTGCAAATTTTATAAATTTTTCCTGAACGATATTATCATTTTCGGGATTTCCTCTGAAACCATATTGAACACCAAAGTCAAGATTATCATCATTGCTTATTGGAATACCAAAACCCAAACTCCAAGCATATTGATGTAGTTGAGTATCTTCAATTGTGTAATTTAACTTTTTATATTCAAATCCAAGTCTGTATGTAACTTCTTCAAGAAAAGTTTTTGAACGAGGATTTCTGTCCAAATATTCAACTCCGAAATTATATTTAACATCATCCACAAAATTTGGCATTTTTCGGTCGTTAAATGAATATTTTGACCAAGGTGTAGTTGATAAATCAGCTAAAATTAAAAACTTTCTGCTGATGTCCATTTTCATACCAAATGCAATTTGATTTGGAATTTCGGAATAAACAGTTGCGGCTTCGTTTGTTACTTCTTCAAAATCAGATTTAAGAACAAGTGAAGTATCGACTATCATTTTGGGAATTTGGCGAAAAGTAGCTCCGATTTTGAAATCGTTTATTGCTGAAATTCCAAAATATTCAGAAAGATTGTTTGACAAAATTCCCAAACTATAACCAATTGCACGTTGTTGATATCGCTTTTCGTGATAGGAATCGTTGTATGCAGATGCAATTGGGAAAATAATTTCTGAGATATATTTTGTTTCACCGCTATAATAATCGAAAGAAGAACCAAGTGAAAAACCGAACGGAAGTCTGTAACTAATTCCCATTCCGATTTTTGAAATTCCGCCTTCACCAGCATATCTTTCAGTAACATCTTCATCTTCAAAAGAAAATGTGTGTCGAACATCGTAATTAACCGATGCAACAGGTTCGATGTATAATGCAAAAGCAATTCCTAATTCTTTATGAATGGGAAAGCCGAGTTTTATTCCCATAAATCTGTTATCAAATGACTGACTATTCAAACCGTTTTGTTCTTGGAATGCTTGTTGAAATGCTACGCCAGCTTCAAATCTTGTTAGATTCAAATTGTGTAATGCAGCTGGATTTGATGAGGCAAGATTTTCTGAATCATCTAATGCTAATGAAGCTCCGCCAAGTGCAAATATTCTACCAGAAAATGAACTTAATTCATCTCCAATTCCATATCTTGAATAAACATTCCCTGTTTGAGCAAAAGCTGAAGTAGTAATTAATACTAAAACTATTTTTATTAGTAATTTCATATTTATAACCTTGTATAAATAATTTCGAGATAAGGACGTTTGGTTGGATCTACATAATTTGCTGGATATAATTTGACTTCACTTGTTGCATCATATTCATCAAGTAGTCGAAGTTGCATTCCATTATTTGAGTCGGGATAATCAATCCAATGTTGTACAAATTCAGTAATTGTTCCTGAATATTTTAATGAATCAGCTGTTAAAAGCCACTTTCCAACATCGGTTCGTACATTAAAATCTGAATTTGAATTTAACATATAAACAATTATTGAATCTGATGGATTACTGCCAAAATCAGCTTCTGTTTTTTCATAAAATATTCTAACGATCGCTTTATTTATTATTGAATTTTTTGGGAATGTTGTCAAATCAAATTTAAGCTTACCTCGAACTCCAGTTCCAGCTTGCAAAGTTATCCGAGATTCTGTATCTGTCGGATAAGCTCTATCAACAAGATGCAAATCTATAGATGTATAAAAAGATAACGTATCAATAAATTCACCTGGTTTTTCTACAATTGTGTAAAGATGAAATTGTGCAGCACTTAATGATGCTGATAGAGCTGGAAAACCGAGAATTAAATCGCTATTTGTGGGATTTAACAACAAACCGTAATTTGAGTATGTATCTGGATCAATGTATGATTTAAACCAATCGTAAACTGGAGCAACATTAAAATCAAATTGAAAAGTTGAGTCGGTTATAACTTGGCTCTGATACAAATTTGTTGGGTCAGTAGTAAGTAATTCTAAACTATCTTTTGTAAAAGTAGTTGATGTCCAAGATTGTAAAATATTATTTACAGTAAAATTTAGATTTGGCCCATTTCCTTGTTTATATACAATTGAGGCTTTTAAATATGCTTTTCTAATAATTAGACTATCAGCAGAAAGTGCATTTTTAATCGAATCTGGAAGTGAAATTAAAAATTTAAGTAATAATGTACTTTTCACATTATTTGTTTGACCAAGTAAAATTATGCTTGAATAACTTGTAGAAATCGAATCTTGCAAAGTAGCTGATTCCATTTCAATTGGATTTTCGTTTGTGTTCCAACTTTTTAAGTTTAGTTTGTCGTAATCTGGAATTGCATCTAGCCCAATTTGATTTGGGTTTTCAGAACAACCAAAAAACAAAGGGATTAACAAAAATATTAAAGATAATTTATATTTAAATTTCAATTTTCCTCCATTGGAGATTGATTTATTATAAAATTAATTGCTTCTAAAAAATTTTCAGCTACGAAATCAGCTGGCTGTTTTAACTCTGATAATATTTCTTCTTCGTTCAGGTAAACATCTGATTTTAGCAAAATTGTTTTACAACCAACACTTTTGCCTGCAAGAATATCATGATTTCTATCTCCTATGAAAAAAGATTTTTCAAGAACAATCTCAAATTCCTTTTTTGCTTGATAAAGAAAATAGGGATTTGGCTTTCTACAATTCAAATCAGATTTATCACTAAATTCAGGATGAAATGGACAAGAATAAAATTTATTAATTTTTGCATTTTCATCTTGAATTAGCGAGTTGATTGTACTATTAATTATTTCAACTTGTTCCATACTCATCAAACCACGAGCTACCCCAGCTTGATTTGTTATTACAATAAATGGGATTTTAGAGAATTTTTTGCGAAGTAAAGTTAAACCTTCGTTAACTCCAGGTAGCAGTTTAATTAAATTAGGGTCTCTTACATAACCATAATCATAATTTAAAGTTCCGTCTCTATCAAAAAATATTGCTGATGGAATCATTAATTATTTTGCAATTATTTGTTTATATAATTTCACATAATTTTCCGCAGAATTTTCCCAAGAAAAGTCAGTTGACATTCCATTTATCATTATTTTTTGCCAAATTTTGCGGTTATTAATGAATATATTAATTGCAGTTTCAAGTGTATTTAAGAAATCAGTAGTTGTATAATTATTAAAAACAAAGCCAGTCCCATCACTTGTTTCCATATTAAAAGGAATAACAGTATCTTTTAATCCTCCTGTTGAATGAACAACTGGGACAGTGCCATAATTCATACTATACATTTGATTCAGCCCACAAGGTTCAGATTTTGAAGGCATTAAGTAAATATCAGAACCGGCTTCTATTAAATGGGCGATATTATCATCAAAACCTGGGTAAAATGTAAATTTATCACGAAATTCAAATGCCATTTCATCAAAGAATTCGTGGTATTTTTTATCACCTGTGCCAAGAATTATTAATTTCATTGGCAATTTCATCAACTGTTTAAAAGATTTTTTAATTAAATCGAAGCCTTTTGAATCATATAATCGGGAAATATTTCCAACAATTGGAGTGTTTTCATCAACTTCAATGTTAAATTTTTCAGTTAATGATTCTCTATTTACTAATTTATTTTCTAATTTATCAATTGAATATTTTTTGGGAATTAATTTATCTTTCTCTGGGTTCCAAATTGACTGGTCAATTCCGTTCAAAATTCCAAATAAATTTTCTTTTCTCGAAAGCAAAAATTCATTTAATCCATAGCTCAATTCAGCACTTGTAGAAATTTCTTTTGCAAAACTTTCGCTTACAGTACTAATGGAGTCGGCGTAAATTAATCCAGCTTTCAAAAAACTTGGTTTTTCTTTTATAGTTATTTTTGAATCTACACAATCGTCGGCAGGCAATTCTATCTTTTTGCAAGTACTTTTTGGAAATATTCCCTGCAAAGAAATATTATGAATTGTAAATAAAGTTTTAATTTTCTTGAATTCTTCTTTTGTTTGACTCGCAAGTTTAACGTATGCTGGAACAAGTCCAGTTTGCCAATCGTTGCAGTGAATAATATCAGGATACCAACCTAATCTTTCTATTAATTCTATTGCAGACTTAGCTAAAAGAATAAATCTTTCATCATTATCAGCAAAATCGACACCAGAAATTGGGTCCATATAAAGAGAAAATCGGCTTCCAAAATATTCTTGATTGTCTAAAAAATATAATTGAACACGTGTTTTTTGTCCAGGTAAAAACGATGAGCGTAAAGAAAAAGTAATATCTTTACCAGCAATTTGAGTTGGAATATCTTTTAATCTTACAACTTCGTGAATTTTGTGTTTTCTTTCGTCTATCGCACCATATTTTGGAGTTAATATTCTTATTTGATGTCCGCTTTGCAACAATTTTTGTGTTAAGGCTGAAGAAACATCTGCCAAACCACCCGTTTTTGTAAACGGAATAACTTCAGAAGTTACAAATAATATTTTTAATGATTTTGGTGCCATTTTTTAGCCAATTATTTTTTAAAATTCTGACTTGGAAAATATGTAAATTTTGGCTCAGAGCCAAAAAAATAGCATATTTAAGTATTAAATTAAGTTGACTAAAAATGAAAAGACTATTTTATAATCCTTCACAAATTGTTACAGCAAATACTGCTGGAAAATTTTTTTTAAGAGGAAATGAAATGAATGAGATTTCAATCTTAGAAAATCATTCAATTTTAGTTGAAAATGGCATTATACTAGAATTTCCTAAAAATTCTGAATTGGTTTTGGATGATTACAAAGATATAATCGATTTGACGAATAAATGTATTTTACCTGGATTTGTGGAATCGCACACTCATTTGGTGTTTTCTGGTTCGCGTTCAAATGAATTTAAATTGAAATTAAGTGGAATTTCTTATGAGGAAATTGCAAAAAATGGGGGTGGGATTTTACATACTGTAAAATCAGTTAGAGATTCATCGATCGAAGAACTCGTACATAATTCAAGAATACGCATTCAAAAATTTATTGAGCAAGGAATAACAACGCTTGAAATTAAAAGTGGTTATGGATTAAGTTTTTCAGATGAAATAAAAATTCTGCAAGTCATTAAGCAATTGAAAAATGAATTTAGCATTGATATTGTCTCAACTTTTCTTGGGGCACACACTTTCCCGCCTGAATATCAAAATGATAAATCAAAATATATTTCTTTGATTACAGAAGAAATGCTTCCTTTTATAAAAGAAAATAATTTAGCAGAATTTGTTGACGCTTTTTGCGAAACAACTGCTTTTTCTCCTACAGAAGTTGATATTATTTTTCAAAAAGCTAATGAACTCGGATTTTCACTTAAATTACATACAGAACAATTTAACGAAATTGGTGGGTTGAATATTGCTCTAAAAAATAAAGCAGTTAGTGTTGATCATCTTGAAGTATTAACTCAAAATGGTATTTCGCTTCTATCAAATTCTGAAACAGTTGCAACTTTGTTACCTGGAGTGTCTTTCTTTTTAAATTATAATTTCGCTCCCGCAAGAAAATTAATTGATAATAATGCAATCGTCGCACTTGCAACTGACTTTAACCCTGGGTCCTCACACATTCTAAATTTTCATTTTATTATGCAACTTGCAGCAATGCGAATGAAGATGTCCTTCGAGGAAATTATTTCAGCATGTACAATTAATGCAGCAAAAGCTCTAAAAATGGAAGCTAATATCGGAAGTTTAGAAATTGGCAAAAAAGCTGATTTTGTTGTACTTCAAAGTCCAAATTATTCAGATTTATTTTATAATATTGGGCAAAATATTGTAGATAAAACCATAAAAAAAGGTGAAATTATTTATAATGTAAACTGATTTTAATCTTGTTCTCGTATAGATACATCTCCGAAAGCAATAGTTTCGAGTGAATTATCATTTTTTCTAAGAACTAAAAATCCTTCGTTATCTACATCTATAAATTTACCTACTTTTACAATTTCTCCATTTATAATCTTAATTTTTCCATCAAGCATTTTACATTTATTCTTCCAATTTTGTAAAATTTCTTTTGGATTATATACAAGCGTTTCAATATTTTCTTCAAAAATATTTAAAAACTCACTCAGTAATCGTTCTCTACTTACTTCCCTTTTTAATTCTTTAAGTACTGAAGTTGGGTGAATTTCAAAATTTCCCTTAAAAATTGGTTGATTCACATTGATTCCAATTCCAATTATTACTTTTTCTATCAAATTACTTTTACTTTTAGATTCAACAAGAATTCCTGCAATCTTATTATTTTTAACTAAAACATCATTTGGCCATTTCAGATTAATGTCAAGTTGAAACAAGTTTTCAATAGCTTGTCCAACAGAAAGTGCAGTTGTTAAATTTAATAGAGGCAACGAAAATTTATCCAAATCTTCATTCAGTAAAATAGAAAAAGTTAGATTTTGCTCTGGATTTGAAATCCAAGTTTTGCCTGTTCTTCCTTTGCCATTTGTTTGAGATTCTGCTAATAAAACTGCTCCATTGGGCAGTAATTCAGGATATTTCATCAACTCATTATTTGTAGAATCAACTTCTTCGAAATAAATAAATTCTCTTCCAAGATATTCAGTATCTAATTTTATATCAAAATTTTCTAAATTAAACAAACAAACCTCCGTTATGTATATTTTTCATAATATGCGACATATTTACATCTTTATCGACAAATTAAATGTATAATAAATTATTTCTTAATATTCTTCATTAAACTAAATTTAACCTAATATCTTATAAAATAATAACTTATCCACAATATAAATTCTTGGCACGTGAATTGATTATATAAATGCTCAAAAAAAGGAAATATAATGAATTACAAACATTTTGAACAAATCTTAAATGAAAATAACTTGAATAATTTTACAAATCTTTTTTCAAACATTTTTGATGAAAATAAATTTTCACCCAAAATAGACATTTCTGAGAATACCGAAAATTACTTTGTAGATGTTGAAATTGCCGGAATCGAGAAAAAAGATGTAAAGATTACATTGAAAGATAACACTTTGAAGATTGAAGGTGAAAAGAAAAATTTCAGGAATGATAATACATTCATAAATTCTGAACGTATGTTTGGTATTTTTAATCGTGAATTTGAATTACCTGAAAATATTGATAAATCAAATATTAACGCCGAATTTACAAATGGAATTCTGACAATTTCATTAAACAAACTTAAACCAGAACAAAAAAAAGAAATAAACATTGAAATTAATTAACAACGGTTAACCCAATTGAAAGCTGGAAGAAATCCTATAGCTTCTGGCTTTCAACAAATTATAGGAGAAAATATGGGAAAAATAATAGGTATCGATCTTGGAACAACTAATTCATGCGTTTCAGTTATGGAAGGCAATGAGCCTGTAGTAATTCCAAATTCCGAAGGTGGGAGAACTACACCTTCTGTCGTTGCATTTACTAAAAACGGTGAACGATTAGTTGGTCAACCAGCAAAAAGACAAGCTGTTACAAATCCACATAACACAATCTTTTCAGTGAAAAGATTTATGGGAAGAAAATTAAATGAAATTTCACGCGAACAACAAGAAGTCCCTTACAAAGTTGTGGGTGGAGATGGTGATTCTGCAAGAATTAAAATTGATGATAGACTTTATTCCCCGCCAGAAATTTCTGCAATGATTTTACAAAAGATGAAAAAAACGGCTGAAGAATATCTTGGACAAGATGTTACAGAAGCTGTAATTACTGTTCCTGCATATTTTAACGATGCCCAACGTCAAGCTACAAAAGATGCTGGCGAAATTGCTGGATTAAATGTCCGCAGAATTATTAATGAACCAACTGCCGCAGCACTTGCTTATGGTTTAGACAAAAAAAATAAAGAGCAACTTGTAGCTGTTTACGATTTGGGCGGTGGTACGTTTGATATTTCAATTCTTCAACTTGGGGATGGTGTTTTTGAAGTAAAATCAACTAATGGCGATACACATCTTGGTGGCGATGATTTTGACCAAAGATTAATTGATTATTTAGCTGAAGAATTTAAACGCATAGAAGGAATAGATTTACGAAATGATCCTATGGCACTTCAAAGACTAAAAGAAGCTGCTGAAAAAACAAAAATTGAACTTTCGTCTTCTATGCAAAGTGATGTAAATTTACCATTTATCACAGCAACGCAAGAAGGTCCGAAACACATGAATATTTCAATTACTCGAGCAAAATTTGAACAATTGATTAACGATTTGGTTGAGCGAACTGCTATTCCTTGTGAAAATGCAATTCGTGATGCTGGCGTTTCAGTTTCTCAGATTAACGAAGTAATTCTTGTGGGCGGTTCAACTCGCGTTCCAATGGTACAAGAAATTGTAAAAAGAATTTTCAAAAAAGAACCGCACAGAGGTGTAAATCCAGATGAAGTTGTTGCAGTTGGCGCCGCAATTCAAGGCGGTGTACTTGCTGGTGATGTTCAAGATGTACTTCTACTCGATGTTACTCCTCTTTCACTTGGAATTGAAACTCTTGGCGGAGTTATGACTAAATTAATAGAATCAAACACAACAATTCCTACCAAGAAAAGTGAAGTTTTCTCAACTGCCTCTGATAACCAACCTTCTGTGGAAATTCATATTCTACAAGGTGAAAGACCAATGGCAGCTGATAACAGAACTCTGGGTCGTTTCCATCTTGATGGACTTCCACCAGCACCACGAGGTGTTCCACAAATTGAAGTTACTTTTGATATCGATGCAAACGGGATTTTACACGTTGCTGCAAAAGATAAAGCCACAGGAAAAGAACAAAGTATTAGAATAACTTCTTCAAGCGGTTTGTCAAAAGATGAAGTTGAAAAAATGAAAAATCAAGCAAAAGAATTTGCGGCTGAAGACAAAAAGAAAAAAGAAGCTATTGAAATTAAGAACAATGCTGATAATCTTGTCTTCCAAACGAAAAAGCAAATGGAAGAATTGAAAGATAAACTTGAATCTGGCGATAAAGCACGTTTGGAATCTGAAATTAAGAAAATTGAAGATGCAATTGCTTCAAATAATACCGAAAGTATCAAATCTGCTACCGATAGTTTGAACAAAGTTTGGAATGAAATTGCTCCAAAACTTTATCAACAAGGTGGTGGACAGCAACAAGGTGCTGGTTTCGATCCAAACTTCAATGCTAATGAGGCTGCAAAAAATGCCCATGAACAAGCAAATCAAAATAAAGCAAAAGATGTTGAAGATGCTTCATACGAAGTTGTGGATGATGACACAAAATAGTTAAATTTCCATATACATCAATACAAAAAAGGGAATTTTCTAACCGAAGTTCCCTTTTTTTATTTTAAAATATTTAGAGTTCTCCCAAATAATTCTTCTATATTTTATAAATAATCAATATTTTGGAACAATAAATCATTTGTAAAAAATATGACAGAATTAAATCATACAGAAAAGTCCCGATGTCAATGGTGTTTATCCGATTCAATTTACGTTGAATACCACGATAAAGAATGGGGAGTTCCTGTTCACGATGATAAAAAACATTTCGAATTTCTTATTCTCGATGCAGCTCAAGCTGGATTAAGTTGGTTAACGGTGTTAAAAAAACGAGAAAATTACAGAAAAGTATTCGTTAATTTCAATCCCGAAATAGTTGCAAATTTTGGAGAAACAGAAATCAATCAATTGCTCCAAAATTCTGGAATAATACGTAATAATCTCAAAATTAGAAGTGCAATTCAAAATGCAAAAGCTTTTCTTAAAATTCAGGAAGAATTTGGTTCATTTGATAAATTCATTTGGCAATTTACTGATTACAAAACAATTGTAAATAAATGGGAAGATATTAAGCAACTTCCCGCAAGTTCAAACCAATCAGATGAAATGAGCAAATCGCTCAAAAAACGTGGATTTAGTTTTGTCGGCTCAACAATTTGTTATGCTTATATGCAAGCAGCTGGAATGATAAATGACCATTTAATAACTTGTTTTCGCTATAACGAGGTTTAATGAAAGCAGAAAATTCATCTTTTGTCAATAATTTTACTGATATCCCAAATGTTGGGAAAGCAACTGAATCAGATTTTTTTCTACTGGGAATTCTTGAACCGAAAGATTTAATCGGGAAAAATGCTTATCAATTATTTGATGATCTCTGTAAATTAACTCCTTCAAAGAAAGATAAATGTGTTGTTGATGTTTTTCTTGCAGCAATTGATTTTATGGAAGGTGGGAAATCCAAAAAATGGTGGGAATTTACTGAACAAAGAAAAAAATATTTATCGCAAAAATGAAAATACTTGTCGCATCTGAAAATATTGTAAAAATTAGTGCAACTGCCGAAGCCTTTTCCAATTTTTATGAAGATTTTTCTGTTGAAGGAATTGCAACAAACTCATTGGTATCAAATCAACCTTTTGGCGAAGATGTTTTTATCGGGGCAAAAAACCGAGCTTTTTCGCTCGCAAAAAATAATTCAGCAGATTTTTATGTTGGAATTGAAGGTGGTGTTGATAAAATTCATAATATTTGGTTCGGGTTTGGAGTAATTGCAATTCTCAATTCCGAAGGGAAATTAGCACTTGGAACTTCTCCACATTATCAATTAACTGACAAGATTATTGAAAAATTGAAAAATGGAATGGAATTAGGTGATGTTATTGATGAATGTTCGGGTGAAAAAAATACCAAAACAAAAGGCGGGGCAATTGGATATTTTACCCAAAATATTTTCAAACGAAAAGATTTGTATGTAAGTGGGATTATTATGGCACTTGTTCCTTTTCTTAATAAAAAACTATTTTTTGATGAAAACAAATAACCGCAGAATTTTTTTGATGGGATTTATGACAAGTGGCAAATCTACACTTGGGAAAATTTTAGCCAATGTTTTAGGCTGGGATTTTGCAGATTTAGATAAAGTGATTGAACAATCAGAAAATATGAAAATAACTCAAATCTTCGAAAAAAAAGGAGAAAAATATTTCCGTGAATTAGAAGAAAAGATATTTTTTGAGATTTGCGAAAAGGAATTCATCGTAATTTCGCTTGGTGGCGGAACAGTTGAAAATGCGAATATTATTAAAAAAATATCAGAAATTGGGCTTTCAATTTACCTTTCTGTCTCTTTAGAAAATTTATATCAGAGACTAAAACGAAAAATTGACCGTCCATTAATTCGTGATTTGGTCCTTTCAGATGTGGCAACAAAAGAAGATTTTATGACAAGAATTAATAAACTGTTTTCAAAAAGAGAACCAATTTACAAATCCGCAGAAATTCAGATTTCATCTGACACACAACAAATTGGGAAAACAATCGATATTATCGTAAAAAAAATTAAACGGAGAATTGATGAAAAATATTAAATATTCACTTAAGTCTGAAAAGCAAATCGATATAGTATTTTCATCTTTTTTTGAAAATTTCTTCGATTACACAAAATCCCGTAAAATTACAGAAAGATTTTATTTTATAATCGATAAAAATGTATTTAAGTTTTATCAAAATGAATTGCTCGATGTAATTCAAAAATTCCCAAATTCAAGTAAATATATTTTAAAATCTAAAGAATCAAACAAAACAATTGATTCTGCACAGGATATTCTTCAAGATTTAATAAAAAATTCCTACGGACGTGATACTTTTTTAGTGGCAATTGGCGGAGGAATTGTTGGCGATTTATCTGGATTTGTTGCTTCAATATATGCACGTGGAATTAAATTCGCACATGTTCCAACAACTTTATTAGCAATTGTTGATAGTTCAATCGGAGGAAAAACTGGTATTAATTTTGGCGAAACTAAAAATCTTGTTGGAACATTTTACCATCCAGAATTCATTTTTACTGACACTTATTTTCTAAATTCTCTTGCAAAAGAAGAAATTATTTCGGGATTTGGAGAATTGTTCAAATATGGCATTTTGAATGAAAAAAGCTATTTCAATAAGATAAAAACCATTTTTAATAAAATTTTGATAGATAATTCCGTAGAAATTCCACAGAAAATAATTCAAAAAGCAGTTGAGATGAAAATCAACATTGTCAAAAATGATGAAAAAGAAAGTGGAATGCGACAAATATTAAATCTTGGACACACTTTTGCTCACGCTTACGAAATTATAACAAATCATAAAATTACTCACGGGAAAGCTGTCCTTTTAGGATTATTTTCAGCAAGCAGATTATCTGAGATTGAAAATCTTCCAGGTATTAACTTATCATCCCAAATTGCAAAAATAATTCAAAAAGTAGATTTTGGAGCAGATTTCCCCAAAATTGAAATGGATGAAATCTTCACAATTCTATTACGAGATAAAAAAAATCGCGGTGGAAAAATAAAATTTGTACTTCCAATAAACTTCGGCGAACTTGTAGTAGGTTTTGAATCAGAACAAGCTAACGTTGAATTAGCAATTATCGAAACATTTAATTTGGTAAAGAAATGAAAGAAATCATCTTATCTATTCTCCTTTTTACAAACATTTTTTCTTCTCAACCAATTAGAGAAACAAGAGCAGTTTGGCTTACTACAAATTTTAGATTAGATTGGCCTCCACAGACTTTTGATACTGAAAAGCAAAAATCGGCTTTGGAAGAAATTTTTATTGATTTACATAAAAAAAATTTTAATACAGTCTATTTTCAAGTTTTATCAAAAAATACTGCACTTTATAAATCTAAAATAATACCTTTTTCACCTTATATTTCTGGAATTGTTGGCGACACTACAACTTACGATCCACTACAATTAGCAATCGATTTAGCACGTAAATATGATTTAGAAATTCACGCTTGGGTTAATGTTGTTAGAATTTATTCTGGGTCTGAACAAAATATTTTTCGTCATCCGAAACACATTTTGAATATTCATCCAGAATGGACAATTAAAGCTGGTGAAAAAGAAGATGAAATTAGTTATTGGCTGAATTTTGGAATTCCAGAAGCAAGAAATTACATGGTGCAAGTTATTTCCGAAATTGCTCAAAAATATGACGTTGATGGAATTCACATGGATTTTTTGCGTTATCCCGACACAAAATTTGATGATTCACAAACATATTCTTTGATGAATACTGATTCATTATCACTTGGCGATTGGAGACGCGAAAATCTAAATAAATTTGTAAAACAATTAAGTGAAAACATACGGCAGTTTGATAAAACAATTAAACTCGGAGCTGCGCCATTCGGGATTTATAAAAATCTTAAAGAAGCTCGCGGTTCAGAATCTTATTTTTCAGTATTTCAAGATTCAAGAAATTGGATAGCAAAAGGTTGGTTGGATTATCTTACACCGCAAATTTATTGGAATATTAACCGAAATCCCCGTTTTGATATTTTGGCTGAAGATTGGGTAAATAATTCCGACAGAAAAAATATTGTACTCGGAATTGCAGCATACAAGCCTGATGTTTATTCTGAAATGTCTGAAATGATTGATATTTCACGTAAAGTTGGAGCAAGTGGAGTTTGTTTTTTTAGATACAATTTCATCAAGGATTTTCATTTCGATGAATTCGACCATTTTTCCTATCCAACTGCAATGCCTTGGCTTTCTAATTCAACTATTTCATCAATTTTAAAATTATATGTAGATTTCCCCGCCGAAAAGCCCAATTCATTTACAATTTTATGGGAAAAAGATGACTCAACTACCCCTAAATATTTTTCATTTTATGAAATTTCAGACAATTCTGATTTGAAGTCAAAAACTCTACTTTCTTTGCTACCCGTAAATTCAAATTCAATCAGTTTAACAATGCCGAAACCGAAGAAAATTTTAAATAAATTTCAAATTCTAACAGTTGATGAATTATGGAATGAAAGTGATTCTTCTGAGGGAATTGTTGAAGTTGAAATTCCAGTTTTGAAAAACTTACTTGATAACGAACCAAAACCGATAAGTTTTGCAATAAAAAATGGTGATTTTATTCAAATTCATTTTTTCAGTAAACAAAATGAAGAAATTGCGATTTCTGAAAACGAAAATAATATGGAATCTTCAGTAATTTCAGCAAATTTTGGTTGGAATATTTTTAATCTAAAATTGGTGGATTTTCCAAATAGAGAACTAATTCTAACAGGAAAAACATCTTCCCAAAAGTTGAAATTGCGTTTTTAAGTTATTTATAGTGGATAATTCCCTTTTTAGAAAGAATATCAATTAATCCGTAAAATGCTTTTGCTCTATGACTTATTTGATTTTTAACTTCAATCCCTAATTCGGATAACGTGTTTGAATAATTTTCTGGGACAAATATTGGGTCGTAACCAAAGCCATTATTTCCTCTAAATTCATCAATAATTTCACCGGACAATTCCCCGATAAATTCAAATTGATTGTCTGCGGAAAAATAAGTTGCAGAACAAACAAATTTGGCAAAATGAGGCTTTGGAAAAAATGATAATTCATTCAATAATTTTTTATTATTGTCTTCGTAAGTACAATTTTCACCAGCAAATCTTGCAGAAAAAACGCCGGGTTTACCGTTTAGTTGCTCAACAACCAAACCAGAGTCATCAGCAATTGTCGGAATTCCAAATTTTTCAAATATTTCTCTCGATTTTTTGAACGAATTCCCCGAAAAAGTTAACTCATTTTCATAGATTTCAGGCACGTTTACTAATTCTTTTAATGATATTAGTTCAACATCATAATTTTCAAAAATTCTTTTCACTTCACTCAATTTGCCAAGATTTCCAGTTGCGAAAATTATTTTCATAATTACCTATCTTTGTTACAAATTCACTTTTCTTATCGATATTGCACGATTACGGCTGTAATATCATCATGTTGTTGCGATTTTTGTCTGAAATCCGAAAGTTGTGTTTCAATTTTCTGCCAAATTTCTTCCACTTTTTCATTTTGTCCACTACGAAGGATTTCATCAATAAATTCTTCCCCAATATTCTTATTTTCAAGATTCATTTCTTCTTCAATTCCGTCAGAATAAAAGAAATAAGTTGAATTATTTTGCAATGGAATTTCAATTTCTTCAATCTTTTCTATAAAATCATCATTTCTTTCTAATCCAATCGCTAAACCTTTTGGTAAATAATTAATTATTTCACCATTTTGATTTACTTTTAAAGGAGTGTGCCCCGCACGAACAAACTTAATTTTCCTACTTTCTGAATCAAAAAGAGCAATTGAACAAGTGATAAAATAGCTTTTATCAAGCATTTTAGACATTGATTTGTTCAATTGAATAATCATTTCCTTTGGAGAAATTTCTTGCGAAGCTAAAAGTTGAACCATTGTTTGCAATCTTGACATATAGAACGAAGCAGAAAATCCTTTCCCCGAAACATCGCCAATTACAACATAAAATTTAGTTTCTGATATTTTAATAATATCAAAATAATCTCCACCAACCCATTTTGCTGGAATCATTTTCCCAAATATTTCAAATCCAGCTATTTTTGGCATTTCATTAGGTAGCAAATTCTGTTGAATATTTCTTGCTTTTTCTAAATCAATATTAAGTAGCAATGTTTCTTTTTCATTTTCATAATACTGTGTGTTTTTAATTGCAATTGATATTTGATTAACCACAGCAGTTAAAATCTCAATTTCATTGTCAGAAAAACCACTTCCCTTTTGTTTCGTTCCAAGAAAAAGAAAGCCAAGAATCTCATTATTTGTCTGTAATGGAAATACTGTATATATGCCATTTTCTATCAGATTTTCGCCAAATTTCCCGAAAATAGTTCTAAAATCTACTTTTTCAATCATAGTATTTGATGTCATTTTTCTTTGATTTGCCACTTTTTCTTGAATTGTATTATAATCTATTGAAATTTCACCTTCGAATAATTGTTCTCCGTTTATTAGTGGGAATTTCAAAATATTCTTTTCAACTAAACCAATTCCAAAAGCTGAAATATCTAATTTTTCCTTAAAAATAATTCCTGTTTTGGATAATATTTCATTTACATTCAGAATGCCAGAAATTTCGCTATCAAACTTTAAAAGTACTTCTCGAAAAGCTAATTTTTCGGGGAAGAATGTTTTAGTTAAGAATTCATCAGCTTTTTCTTTTGTTGATTGGAATAGGATAACAAACATTATGAAAACTATTCCAATAATTAATCCCTGATATTCAGGACCCAAAACCGAAATTATTGAAGCTCCCAAGAAAATAATAAAAAAGAAGTAAATTCCAGCCAAAAGAATCGAAGTAAGTACATATAAAACTGTATTCTTTACAACTTCTGTAACATCCATAAGTGAATATCTAAAAATAGAATAACCAAATGAAATTGGAATTAAAGCTATTAAAATTATCGGCATGTAATGTTCAGGTGAATTGAACACAGTTTCCGCAAAAACTTGAGCTAAAGTAGAAACGTAGAATAATCCAAAAATCCCTATTAAATATGCAAAAAGAATTATAGTAAGTGGTTTTCTTTGAGCTTTAATTTTTATCTTAAAATAAGAATATGTAAAAGTTATAAACCCAATTACAAGTGAAACAATGAAACTTAACCTAACAATTTGCGAAAATATTAATTCAGCTAAATAGTACATTCCTTCAATTTTAATAAGAAATTCAAGATTAATAAAGAATTTTAAGGAAATATATACTAAAATTAAAAGTAATGAGAAAGATTTCAATAAAATTGAAGTAATTCGCTTTTCAATTATTTTGAATTTTAATGGGAAAAGCAAAAATAATTCAACAATTGCCGATGGAATTAGCGCAGAAGCAAATGTTCCCGTTAAACCGATAATAATAATAAGTTTTGGCTCATTCATAATCGGGTTTGGAACTGTACTTGCAATTGTTAAAACAGAAAGCCCAGCATAAAGGACTAAAAAAACACCTAAGTTAAAAAATTTACTTTGCACTACACTACTTGGTTTTGAACGATAGACAATGAAACCAACAATTAACCATAAAAGCGAATACACTTCCAAGGCAAGGCTAGGAAAGTTTATTAATTTCTTCATTCTCACTTTTGTTGTGTACTCTTTTCCATCACGGGAAAAAGTGTAGTTTGCCATTTTGCCACTTTTCAAACTATCAATAATGTAAGATGCCTGTCGAACATCTTTAATTTTCTGCCCGTTTATAGATTGAAAAATATCGCCATCTCGAATTCCCGCTTCCCAAGTAACACCATTTTGTTTTACTTTGTAAAAATAAATGTACGAACTATCTTCAGAGACTTTTTTTTCAATCCACAAACATTCATCATTTGAGCGAGGAGTTACAAAAAGTGTAAAATAAATTTGAATAAATCCAAAAATGACAAGAAAAACCGTTAATGTGGGCGAAATGTAATATTTCAGTTTTGTCAAAAAATTATTTAATCTTTCCATATTTAGTTCGTTTTAATTATCATTAAAGTAATATCATCTGATTGTTCAACATTTTTAGTGTGAATAGAAACTTCATCCAAAATTTTCTCTACTGCTTGCGAAGAAGTGTTTCCATTAAAATTTGATGCAATTTGTTCAAATTTTTCATCTGAAAATTCTCTTAAATTTTCATCCATCGCTTCTGTAATTCCATCTGTGAATAAATACAAAAAATCGTTAGAATTAAGTTGAACAATTCTACTTGAATAAGGAACTAACGTTTCCATTACGCCAAGAATCATTCCGCCAACTTTTAACTTTTCTATATTTCCATTTCTAATCAGAAGTGGCGGATTATGTCCAGCATTTACAAATTCAAATGTTTTGTTTGTGTCATCTAAAATTCCCCAAAACATCGTTATAAAACTTCCATTTATTGTGTTTTCGCTAACTAAATCGTTCAAAATATTTGTTGATTCCGCAATTTTAAAATCAGATTTTCTTGCAAGACTTTTGATAAAAGCTTGCAAATTTGCCATTAATAAGGCAGCCTGCATTCCTTTTCCCGAAACATCGGCAATAACAATAAGAATTCTATTCCCAACTAATTTTATTACATCAAAATAATCGCCACTAACTTTTTTTGCTGGTTTGTTAATTGCTGAGATTTCGAAATTATTTAATTTTGGTAAATTGCTTGGAATAAGATTCTGTTGAATTGTTCGAGCTAAATCTAAATCTTTTTCAATTTTCTTTTTTTCAAGGAATTCGTTGAATAATCTTCCATTTTCCATCGAAATTGTGGCTAAACTTGCTACTGATGAAATAAATTCAATATCTGATTTTGAAAATTCCATTCCATTTGCTCTTTTCCCTAAAAATACAATTCCTTTGATTTCATCTTTCATTTTCATTGGAATTGCAATTTCAATCCCATTTTTCTTAAGATTTGAATGTGTAATTGATGAAACATTGGGATTTTGAAGAATATCGCGATTTTCTTCGCAAATTTGCTTAATTGTGTTTTCATCAAACTTCGATTCAATAATTTCATAGCTTGAACCGCAACTGATTATTGAATACTTAGAAATTAGAAATTGTCCTAAAACCGTATAAATAAACTTTTTAGCAGCAAGTTTTACATCAAAAACACCAGAAAATTCCTTTGCTAAATCAAAAAGTGAATTTAATTGATTTATTTTTGAATCTAATTGTTGATTAATTGACGTAATTTTTTCGAACATCAAACTATTTTGTATAGATGTCGCGGCTATATTTAAGATTGATTGGATAAAGTCAAAATCATCATTGGAAAGTTGTTCTTTGTTGATTCTGTTGCCCAAAATTAAAAATCCTAATCTATTTTCACTGTGTTTAATCTCGAAAATGTATTTCAGATTATATTTTTGATAAAGATTTTCGAGGTTTTCAATTTCATTTTCATTTTCATTCAATTTACTAATTTCTTCTGAAAACGTTTCTGAGATTCCCTTTGAAAATCTATTTTCAAGTAAATTTTTAGAATTATAGAGTAAAATTGCTCCTTTCGTGATAAAAAACTTTGCAAAAAGTGTAAGTAAAAGATTGCGAAGAGTAAAATCCACATCCAAATTTGAATTGATTTTATTGCTAAAATCGATTAATGCTGAAATGTTTCGTTTTAATATTTTTTCACTCTCAAGCAATTTGTGCTCTATATTTAATTAAAGTAAGTTTATTTATCTTTTCGTCTTTTCGTTGATAAATTATTTCATCCATTAATTGCTTAATAATATAAACTCCTAAGCCGCCAGATTTTTTCTCGGCAAGATGTTGAGCAATATTTGGTTTTGGTACTGAAATTGGGTTGAATTCTACACCAAAATCTGTTATTTCAATCAAAATTTTATCATCAGCACATTCTATTTTCAGAATTATTTCACCTTTTGCATCGCAAGAATAAGCGTGTTCAATTATATTTGTACAAGCTTCATCAACGGAAAGGACAATATCAGCAATTACGGAAGAATCGAACATGCAATTGCTTGCAATTTCTTGCACAAAATTGCGAATTACCTTCAAATTCTCAGTTTTGCTTTGTATCGATATTTCATTAATAGTTGTTTTCAATTAACCTTCGATAAATTTTTTAAGTGCTTCTTCTTCTTTTTGATAAAATTCGTACAACATCGGAAAACCGAGTAAGTCAAATACGTGAAATACTTTATCTTGCAATTCTGCAAATTTGATATCGCCATTATTTTCACGCATTGTCTCAACATACGCCATAAAAACTCCGAGACCTGCACTGCTTATATAGTTTAATTCGCTTAAATTTACCAAAATGTGATATTTTTTTTCGCTTACCAATTTATCAAAGTACTTTTCTAATTCACCAGTTGTGTGAGCGTCTAAAATACCGACAATTTTTACTAATTGTACCTTATCCTTTTGCGTAAGTTCAACTTTGAAATCTTGCATTATATCTCCATCATATACTTTTCTTAAAAATTAAGATTGTAATATCATCATCTTGAATTGTTGATTTAGAATACAAACCAACTTCAGTTAAAATAACTTGAGAAATAGTTTCAGCATTTTCATTCGCCAAATTAATTCCAAGTTTTTGTAGTCTTTCGTATCCAAAAAGTTCATCATTTTCATTCATACTTTCTGAAATTCCATCTGTGTAAAAAATCATCGTAGTTTCTTGTGAAAATTTCACTTCCACTTCTTCTAAATTTTCGGCAAAAATTTCATTATTAACCATTCCAAACGGGAACCCTTTACTTTCAAGATATCTGCTTTCTTTATCTATTTTTAGCGGTAAATTATGCCCGATTCTGAAATAATTGATTTTACTTTCCTTGTCGTCAATAATACCAACAATTGCAGTTATAAAACTTTTTTTTGATAATCTTTTAAGAAAGATTCTATTGGCTTGAATTAATAAATCTTTCAAATCAGTGTAAATTGTTGAAAGTGTTTCGAAAACTCCTTTCATTTCTGCCATTATGTATGAGGCTTCCATTCCTTTGCCCGAAACATCGGCAATCACAAAACCAGTTTTATCGCCAATAGTAAAAAAATCGTAATAATCGCCGCCGACTTCAAAAGCGGGAATAAATTTGGCAGCAACATCGAAATGTTGGAATTTTGGTAGAATTTGCGGATTTATTCTTCCTTGTATTTCGCGTGCGAGTTCCAATTCTTTTTCCATTCTTTCCTTTTCGATTGAATTTACGACCAAAATTGCGTTTTTCAATGCCACAATTGCATAATCTCGCAAACCTTGAATTGAATTGAAAACCTCGTCTTCTACATCGGAATATTTTTCTTGGAGCAAGAATAAATAAGCCGATTCTTTATCAAATTCGAATTGAACTATTATTGTTGAAGCATATTCCGAGTTTAATTCGTGATAAATATTTTGATATTTTGATAAAATTGTCTGCCTTGAAGTTTTAACATCAACTTTTTCAAGTAGTTTATTAGAAATCTGTTCGAGTTTAGAATTCTGAATGTTTTTTGTTAAAATTTTCTTTTCTGAATTGTTTGGATAATAAAACCATGCTGCGTTAAAATTGGATAATTTGAGGCTCATTGTCATAATTGATTCCAGTAATTCGTGTAAATCAAGAATGTGCGCCATTAATTTCCCAAAATTTAGTAAAGTTGATAATTCTTCAGTTTTTCTATCTGATTCTTCGGCTGTGGGCAAATGGAAAAGTGTAGTAAAAAAAATCACAAGTGAGTAAATTCCTGCATAAAGAATAATTGAAGTTATTGATATATATAGAAAAGGTGAAAAAAGATAAGCCAATTTTGTGATAGTAGAATTTTCAAAAAGAAAGTAAAGTGCATTTCCGTTTATTGCAACCAAAATTAAGCTGAAAAGAATAATTTTTTGTTTTTCAGATTTATTTAAAGATGCCAACCAAGCAACTCTAAAACTATTAAAAATCAGAATTATTATTAATCCAATTTGTAATATTGATTCTATGTCAGTTAACCATTCAATAAAAATTGATACTGAAAAGAAATTTTCTTCAATATACTCCTTAAAACCAAAAAATTGCTTTAGATATGAAGAAAATGACGTTAAAAAGCCAACAAGTGAAACAAATATTACCATCACCTTGAAATAACTTGTTGGGCTATATTTCTGCTTTAGGAAGAATAATTTCTTAAAAATAGAAAAAATGTAAACTGAAAGTCCAGCAAGAACAATAGAAAGAACAGTAACTAACGAATTGTAAAAAAAACCAAGTTTAAAAAATTCTTTTTCTGGTAAAAGAGAAATAATTATTGCTTCGGTTATAAGGAAAACAAATCCAATAAATAATAATGTGCTAAAAAGAGTTAAAATTGTTGTTCTTTTAACTATAAGTTTTTGTGGTAGAAAAGCCAACCAAAAATAAAGTGAGTTTACTACTAAAAATTCTGTGATAAATGTTGTTAGAAATGTCTCTTGATAAGGGAAGAAAAGTTTATATAAAAAAAATGTAACAGAAAAAAATATTGCTTTTTCCATCAATTTTGATTGAAAGAAGTATTTTATTTTATCTGAAAGCATAACTTACATTCTGTTTTCTTGGTAAGGTTTTAGTAAAGCTTTAAGCGTTTCGCGTGCTCTGAAAATTCTTGATTTAATTGTCCCAATTTCAACATTTAGCATTTCTGAAATTTCATTGTAACTATAGCCTTCAACATCTCGCAAAATTAAAGGTTCTTTCAATTTTTCAGGTAATTTAGCTATTGCTTTATTCAATATTACACCTAAGTCAAAATTTTCAAAATGTTTTCTATCAGAAGAAACAAAATTATAATCATCTTCTTGTGCAATGAAAATCTTTCTTATCTTCTTTTTTCGAAGGTAATCTCGGCATTTGTTAACAGTTATTCTGTAAAGCCAAGTTGAGAATTTTGCTTCGAACCGAAAAGAGTTAAGATTCTGATAAACGTTTACAAGAACATCTTGGATAACATCATCAACGTAATCCGAATCGCCAAGTGTTATATAGCATAAGTTTCTCACTTTATCGCGATGTCGTAGAATTAGATCGCTAAAAGAACGCTCTTTTCCAGAATTAAATTCTCGAATTAATGCAAAATCTTTTTCGGTTTCTTCATCAAAAACTATATTATTATTTATTTCTTCCAAAAATTTTGACGTTGGTTTTCTGAATTTGTTTGAACTTTCTTAATTATTTACGTCTTATAAATCACTTGTATAAATTTAATAGAAAAAATTTGATTATGAAATTTATACTCTTTAATTTTCTTTATCATAATGAACAATAAACGTGGAGTAAAACAAATGAAAATCAAAACTACAGAAAAATATGAAGCTGTCGTTATCGAATTAAAAGGAAATGTTATGGGTGGTGTCGAAACGAATGAATTCCATAAAATAATTAAGTCAAATATTGCAGATAATAAAAAGAATATAATTGTAGATTTAGCTGATGTTAAATTTATGAATAGTACAGGACTTGGAATGTTAATAAGTGCTTTTACTTCAGTAAAAAACGCTGAAGGTAGATTAGTTTTGGCAAATGCGACAGAAAAAATTAATTCGCTTCTTCTTATAACAAAATTAATTACAATTTTCGAAAACTATGATTCTGTTGAAAAGGCTGTAGAAAGTTTTAAGAAATAAAAGGAAATTTTATGAGCGTTTCAGTTCTTGTCGGAAGTCAGTGGGGTGACGAAGGGAAAGGCAAAATTGTTGATATTTTAAGCGATAAATATAAAATTGTTGCTCGATATCAGGGTGGTGCTAATGCTGGTCACACAATCAAAATTGGTGATAAACAAATAGTTTTGCACTTAATTCCTTCAGGAATTTTGCGAGATGATGTTATTTGTGTAATTGGGAATGGTGTAGTAATCGATCCGCATGCACTACTTGAAGAAATTGATTTTCTCGAAAAATCGGGTTATCAAATAAAAGGCAGATTATTTATTAGTCACAATGCACATCTAATTATGCCATATCATAAACTTTTAGACACAATTCGTGAACAATCTTCCGATAAAATTGGAACAACCGGCAAAGGAATTGGTCCTTGTTACAATGATAAATATGCACGAAAAGGCATTAGAATCGTTGATTTATTAAATAAAGAAGAATTCATTAGAAAAGTAAAAATGAACCTTGAAGAAAAGAATTCGTTATTAAAGAATATTTATCACCAAGAAGAACTTGATGTAAATACAATAATAAATGAATATCTCGAATTTGATAAAAAAATTGATCCCTATGTTAAAGATGTAGCTTTATTTTTGAATGAAGCGGCTGATAATGGTGAAAATATTCTTTTTGAAGGGGCACAAGGAGCTTTGCTCGATGTTGATTTCGGGACATATCCTTTTGTAACTTCTTCAAGTCCAACTTCTGGTGGAGCATGCATCGGAAGTGGTTTACCACCTACTAAAATTGATTCAGTTTTTGGAATTGTAAAAGCATATACTACAAGAGTTGGTTTTGGACCTTTTCCGACAGAGTTAATAGACGAAAACGGAGAAAAATTACGCAAAATTGGTGTTGAATACGGAGCTACTACTGGCAGACCAAGAAGATGCGGTTGGTTTGACGCATTTTTGGTAAATTATTCAAGAACAATAAATGGAATATCTGAAGCAGCAATGACAAAACTTGATGTTCTATCTCATTTTGATGAAATTAAAGTTTGTATTGGTTATCAAATTGATGGAAAAACACTAAAATCTTACCCAAATGATGTTTCAAAATTAGAAAGAGTTGTTCCAATTTACGAAACACTTTCTGGCTGGAATCAAGATATCTCGAACATCACAAATTATTATGATTTACCAAGTGAAACAAAAAATTATATTTCATTTTTAGAAAAGTTGACAAATATTAGCTTTACAATAATTTCTGTTGGTGCAAAACGTTCACAAACAATAATTCGATAATGAATACCTCCTTTTCATTAAAAAGCAGAATTAAACTATTACTCCTGCTTGTGGCTACTTTTTTGGGAATTTCTTCATTATTTTTTTCACAAATGATAATTCAGAAAATTCAAGAAAAAGAAACGGAAATCGCTAATCTCTATGCAAAGAGTTTAACATATTTAGCTAACTCAGAAGGAATTGCTGGTGATTTCACATTTATTTTTGAGAATATTGTCCAAAGAATTGATTTTCCTCTCATTATTACCGATACAAATGATATTCCAATAGTAGAAACGAATGGAACAGGATTTCGAAATATTGAATTTGACTCAACTTTCACTCACGCCCAATTACTCACTTTTTTAAACAATAAAGTAAAAGAATTTAGCAAACAAAACGAACCAATTCTTGTTTATTATCCACAAGATGTTGTTTGGAGAAAGATTTATTACGGTAGTTCGGATGTCATTCTACTTTTGTACTATTTCCCTTTTGCACAAATTGCTTTTGCAATTATTTTTCTAATAATAGCGTATTTCACATTTAATTATTTTCGTAAATCCGAAGAAAGCAATATCTGGGTTGGTTTATCCAAAGAAACGGCTCACCAACTTGGGACTCCAATTTCAAGTTTATTAGGTTGGAATGAATTAATCAAATTAAATTATGAAAATCCCGTTAAAGTATTAGATATTTCTGAGGAAATAACAAACGATTTAAACAGATTAAATAGGATTGCAAACAGATTTTCAAA
This sequence comes from Melioribacter roseus, assembly GCA_020722065.1. Lineage (GTDB taxonomy): Bacteria > Bacteroidota > Ignavibacteria > Ignavibacteriales > Melioribacteraceae > WGAL01. The sequence continues at coordinate 26,472 of DYLK01000001.1, read as the reverse complement.
AATTGGTAGCAGACCTGAGCTTAAAAAAATAAATTTGTTAGAAAAATTAGAAGAAATAAAGCGATATTTCGATAGAAGGTTTCCTCAATCAGGAATGCAAATTTCAATTTTAGTCGATTGTGATAAATCGATAATTACGAATGTAAATCCTGATTTATTTGAATGGGTTATTGAAAATTTAATTAAAAATGCACGTGATGCAATTGAGTCAAAAAAAGGCGTAATAAAGATAAAAGTTGTAGAAAACTTGAAATATATTGTTATTGAAGTTTCTGACAATGGGAAAGGAATTGATAGTAAATCGAAGAAAAAATTGTTTACTCCTGGTTATTCAACTAAACTCCGAGGTTGGGGACTAGGATTATCTCTTTCAAAACGGATTATAAATGAATATCACAAAGGAAAGTTATTCTTAAAAGAGACATCAAATCTTGGTTCAACTTTCACTATTTTACTACCAAAAAATATTTTATAATTTTTTTTACTTTTTTATTGACAACTCAAATATTTTCATTATTTTTCGCATGTAAGTTTTTCATTTTACCCCCCTAAATACATTCCGGTCGTCAAGGTCCGCCCTCAGCCTTGGCGACTTTTTATTTTAAATATATTTTTACAAACAAATTTCCTAAGTGTTTACTTAATTCAATTACTTTAGATAATTTGTAAATTTTTGTTGATTTAATTTTACTTGAGAAGTGAATATATTTCAGTATCTAAGTTTTGATTATCAAAAAAACAATTTTATTTACAATAACTTTCCTTTTTTTTTCAGAATGGACTAGTTGTTCGCATTACCTTCAAAAATTGATTATTGTGCAGACTCAATTAATTTTATTGTTTATTCAATGGATTTATAAGGGAAAGTGTCCATATACTTTACAACTTCTTTATCCGACCTCATTTTGAAAAAACTTTCAGCGGGAATATTACCATTTCTGAGAATATTAAATTCTTCGATTCAAGTTTGGGGAATTTGTTAAATACAGCATTATTTATTCAAAGTTTATAATTTAAGAAGTAAGATTATTTGTTCAACTTTTCATTTTTTGCATAAGATTCTTTTCTTTGATTTTCGCGATAAATAATCAATTTTTCTCTAATTTTTTTATCAGATAATGCCAAGATTTCTATTGCTAACAATGCTGAGTTTTTCGCTCCATCAACTGCAACTGTTGCAACTGGAATTCCACTTGGCATTTGAACAATTGACAATAGCGAATCTATTCCATTTAATTTTGAATTGATAGGAACACCAATAATTGGCAAAATAGTATGAGCAGCTGTAACTCCAGGTAAATGAGCTGCACCACCAGCTGCCGCAATAATCACTTTCAGCCCACGTTGTTCTGCTGTTTTTGCGTAATCTGTATGTTCATCTGGAGTTCTATGTGCAGATAATATTTTCACTTCAAATCCAATTTGAAATTCTTGTAAAACCTCAATGGCTTTATTCATAATAGGCAAATCTGAATCACTGCCCATTATAATTCCTACTAATTTTTTCATAACTAATCCTTTGTTTTCTTTTTTATTGATCCAGCACCTGAAATATCAGTTTTAATTATTTTAGGGTTACCAATATACAACAAATCACCAGCTCCTGAAACTTCTGCATATAATTCGTCTTTAACATTTATTATTCCTTCTCCAGCGCCGCTGATTTGAATTTTAGACACTTTCGTTACTAACTTTTCAGCTTTAAGTTCGCCCGCTCCACTTATTTCAACATCAAAAACATCTACTTTTCCACTTCCATAAAATGCACCTGCACCACTAATTTCTAATTTGAGAATTTGTCCTTGATAATTGTGTATTTTCAAATCATTTGAACCTGAAATATTTGCAGCGACTAATTGTGGAGTAATTAAGAATATTTCAATTTCATTTGTTGGTGATAAATTTTTTTTAGTTGAAAGGTATAATGTGTTATTTACAACTTTTGTTGTTATATATTTCTGTAAATTTTTGTCAGCTATTATTTTAATTTTTGATTCCTTCCCTAATTTCACATTAATATCAAAAGATCCTGAAGCATCTATTTTGTTGAAATTTGATGTTTTCTTCTCAATCTCAGAAATTTGCCCATTTCCCTGGACAGCTACTAATTTACAAGAAGTTGAGGCAAAAACTATCAATAAAAATAAAACTATTGATTTTACAAAATTTAACGCTTTCATAATTTTCTCAAATTTTCTCATTTCTGACGAATTTTTTCTCATTTTGTTCATTTTTTCTTTTATTAGTTCAATTAAATATTTCATTTTTGTGTCGATACTATTTCGTAATTTTTGTTCATAAATTAACCAAATTATAGGTTCAATTGACTGCTGAAGAATTCAATAAATTATTAAAAGAAGTATTTAATCATTTGATGAATGGACGCTATCGATTGGCTTTGCAAATTGCCGAAAAGATAATTACTTTCAATCAAAATGATAATATGACTATTCTTGCTTATTCTTGGGCTTTATTGGAGAACAATTCCCCGATTAAAGCAATTGATTTGTTAAATTCATTAAATATCCAAGAATCAAATTCTCCTGAATTTTATCTTTATTACGGCTATTTGCTCCAACGAGTAAGTATTTTTGAAGGAGCTTTAACATATTTTGATAAAGCAAAAGATAATCTAAAAACTTTGCTCATCTGGACAACTTCAAACAAAGCAAAAACTCTCGCAAATCTAAAAAAATATGAAGATGCTTTACGCGAAATTGAAATTGCAATGTCGCTAACTGGGATAAATAATACAGAACTAAATATTCGATATAACTTTTATAATCAGATTTTTGAAATTGACCACCCTACATTTAAAATTCCCAAAAAAGATATTGACCAATATATTGAAAATGCACATAAAGCCTTAAAATTAAGAGAATATTGGTTTTCATTGATCATTGCGCAGAAAATTCAATCCCAAAAAGAATTAAAGAAATATCATTCTGAAGCAGCTTTTATTGAAATAGAATCTCTTTTTTATATGCATCAATTTGTATCAGCTATTCGAAAAGCGGAATTAGTTCGTAATGATTTTGAAAATGATGAGAAATTTCAGAAGATTTTTAATTTACTAACTCAGTATAACAAAGAACGAAATGAAAAAATTTCGAAGTCGATGGTTATTGAAGAAAATGCTAAAAAGCAAACAAAATTGATTGACGAACGACCTACTTTCCGAACTGATTCACAATATTTTCCACACGACAATGGCGAAGTTTATAAATTCCAACTCGTAAATAGAAATGAATACCAAAAAGGAACTGGTCCGTATCTTATACAGATTAAACAACTTAGCAAGCAGCAACTTTCTGTCGAAGTGATTTTTTCCAACCCGAATTTTAGAATTGAAGACCAAAATATTGATGGGAAAATCAATTGGTTGGTAAATGATAGAGTAATTTTTGAAAATTTCTTTGAAGTTTTTGTTTCAAAAGATTGGGATTCTGTTTTGTTTGTGCAAGATTTTGAAGGTGATTTTGTTCAATTAACAAATGGTCAAGGGAAAATTGAATTATATTTTGAGAAAATGAAAGTTGCACAGACTTTCTTTATAATTGGCGATAAAAATCAATTCCGTGTTGAAAATCCTACAAAAAATACAAAGTTAGATAATTCAGAACAGCCACAAACCAACTTAATTGAAAATAAAAGCCTTAATTTGAATAAATCTGAAGATTTACAAAAATCAGAAATAGCTGAAAATCCAATAATTCCACTTGAACAACTTATTGCCGAACTTGATGAATTTATTGGCTTGGAATCTATTAAAAAAGGAATTCGGGAATTGATTGATTTTATTAATTTCCAGAAAAAGCGTCAAAAATTTGGTTTAAAATCAAATTCCGATATTATTTTACATTCTGTCTTTGTCGGAAATCCTGGCACGGGAAAAACAACAGTTGCACGATTAATGGGAAATTTATTCCGTTCGATGGGACTTCTGAAAAATGGTCATGTTGTGGAAGTTGATAGAACAGATTTAGTTGGAGAATTTATCGGGCAAACTGCACAAAAAACCGAGAAGAAGATTGAAGAAGCGATGGGTGGAGTTCTTTTTATTGATGAAGCTTATTCCCTTTCGAAAGGTGGAAATGATTTTGGGCAAGAAGCAATTGATACAATTCTAAAAAAAATGGAAGATAAAAAGGATGAATTTGTTGTAATTGTTGCTGGTTATCCAGATAATATGGAGAAATTTTTAGAATCAAACCCTGGTTTGAAATCTCGATTTTCAAGATATTTTACTTTCGAAGATTATCTTCCAGATGAAATGTTTAAAATCTTTCAACTTTTTTCAAAAAAGGAAGAATTTGAGATTACAGATGAAGCAAAAGAATACTTAATCTACAAATTCACTGAAATGTACCGCAACCGAGACAAGAATTTTGGAAACGGGCGAAGTGTTCGACAGATTTTCGAAAAAGCAAAATTGAAAATTAGCTCTGAAACAAGTTTACTCGATTCTGCAACTGATGATGAAGAATTAAAACAAATCCTAACAACTTTTACTAAACCAATTTTTGAATCAATTTTCGAAGAAAATTCTGTAAAGAAACTTGATCTTTCAATTGATGAAGATAAACTTGCTAATGAACTAACAAAATTAGAAAAATTGGTAGCTTTAACTTCAATTAAAGATGATATTTCAAAAACTATCAAGTTGGCAAGATATTATAAAAATAAAGGGGATGAATTAAGTGAAATATTCAACGATAATTATCTTTTTCTGGGAAATAGTGGTACGGGCAAAAGGTCGGTTGCAAAAATACTTACAAATATTTTTGCGGCTTTGGGAATTTTAGAAAAAGGGAATTTTATCGAAGCAAGTCGAGATTCATTTGTATCTGGTTTTGTTGGGCAAACTGCTGAAAAGACAAATCTGTTAATTGACAAAGCAATTGGTGGAGTTTTATATATAAATCAGACAAATAACATCGTCAAATTAAATGATGAAAAGGACTTCGGGAAAGAAGCTATTGATACTTTAGTAAAACGGTTGGAAAGTGATAAAGGGAAATTCCTTGTTTTCGCTTCTGGGAATACCGATGAGATGTCCGCTTTTCTTGAAACAAATGCTAATTTGAAATCTTATTTTAATAAATCTTTTATTTTCGAAGACTTTTCACCGACAGAACTAATTGAAATTACAAAAAAGCATTACTTAGATAAAAATTATCTTATTGAAGAAGCAGTTTTAGAAAAATTATCAGTTTATTTTAATGAAATTTATAGAAATAGAGATAAAACATTTGGAAATGCAAGAATGGTTAAATTTTTAGTTGAGAGAATTCAACAACAGCATTTCTTAAGATTATCAGAATTTGGTGATTTAATTCCCGAAAATGAAAAAATTATTGTTTTACAAGATGTATTGCCAATAATTTCCACGATAAAAGTCAAAAAAAATATAGAAATAATTGGCGACCAAGAGAAATTAGAAGAATATCTTGAAGAATTGAATTCTTTTACTGGTTTACAAACAGTAAAAAATGAAATAAATAGATTAATAAAAGGCTTGAAAGTTGAAAAAGTAAGAAAACAAAGAGGTTTAAGAATTGTTGATAAAAATTTGCACAGCGTTTTCACAGGAAATCCTGGGACTGGAAAAACAACTATCGCAAGATTGGTTAGTAAAATATATAAAGAGTTAGGTATTTTAACTAAAGGTCATTTAGTTGAATGTGATCGTTCTTCATTAGTAGCTGGATATCAAGGTCAAACAGCAATAAAAACTGATAAAATTATTAAAGAAGCAATTGGCGGAACTTTGTTTATTGATGAAGCCTACACACTTTCGAAAGGAGGAAGCGATTTTGGACAAGAAGCAATTGATATTTTACTTAAGCGAATGGAAGATTATAAAGGAGAATTTACAGTAATTGTCGCCGGTTATACAAATGAAATGAAGCAATTTATTAATTCAAATCCTGGACTTACGTCAAGATTTACGAATTTTTTCCATTTCGAAGATTATCAACCAAGGGAATTACTTGAAATAACTTATAATATGGCAAATTCTTTTGGTTATGTACTTGATGAAGGAGCTTTGCAATTATTCTTAGATATTTTTGAAAAAGCATACGAAAATCGCAATAAAAATTTTGGGAATGCACGAACAGCGAAAAATTTGCTTTATGAAGTTATTGCTTTTCAAGAAGAACGAATTTCTGAATCAATCAATCTTTCGGACGATGATTTAACAACAATTTGCTACGAAGACGTGTTAAATTTAGTTTCAAAAGGTTCTTAACAATTATTTAACCTATTTTAGAATTTATTTTTCAAATAAGTGTACAATATTGTTCATTTTCAATATATTTTTGTGCCTAATTAAAAAAACTATTATGCATAAAACGAAAAGAACAATGATCCAACTCACAAAACTAATATTACTTACTCTTTTAAGCACTAACTTACTCGCTCAAAGTTATATTATGGAGCATTATACTTATGGCGATGGATTATTATCAGATTTTTCTACTGCCATTCTTCAAGAAAAAAATGGATTTATGCTTTTTGGGACAATTGATGGATTATGTTATTACAATGGGAAAGAATTTTCAATTTTTCATGATCCATTACTAAGCAATGAACAAGTCGTTTCACTTTACACAACTTCAGATTCTATTATTTTTGTTGGGAAAAAAGATGGCTTTATAACAATTTCAAACCTAAAATATTTTAAAAATTTCACTTTACCAAAAATTGATTCGATTGAAAATGTTGTTTACTCTTTTTTAGAATTAGGAAAAAGCAAATTACTCATTGGTACGAGAACCGGGATTTTTGAATTTAAGAATAATATCTTAAAACGTAATAAAAAGTATAAAATATTAAATAATTTATTCATTTATTCGATTACTACAGACAAAAATAACAACTACTATTTTGCCACTAACCAAGGTCTATTTTATTTAAACGGGAAAAATAATTCCATAAAAAAAATTATTTCTGAAACTATTTATGCAATTTCTTCTCACAACGGAATTATTTGGGGACTTTCTGATATTGGGCTTTTCAAAGGAACTCAAGAAAATTTCCAATACGATAGTTATGAATTTAAAGCCACAAATAGATTTCAATCAATTTTATTTGATAAAGAAGGGAATGTTGTTTTTCAGCAAGACACTAAAATAATTTTTTACAACAATAAAAAAATTGTACGTGAAATTTCGGGAAAGAATTTTTCTCCAATAAAAAGTTCTATATACAATTTATTTTTCGATAGAAATAATTCTCTTTGGATTTCTACTTTAGGCGAAGGAATTTACCATATAGATAATATGGATTTTACATATTTCCATAATAAAAATGGTATAAAAGCAGAAATTTTCAAACTTTTGGAAACAAAAAGTAAAAATATCATTGCTGGAAGTGACGGACAAGGTATCCTTCAATATAATGGGGAAAGATTTTCTCCAATTCCTTGGTCAAGAAAATTAAATTCAACTATTTGGACATTTTTTGAAGACTCCAAAAGTAATTTCTGGCTTTCGACAACTGATAATATTTACGTAAAAACGGGCGATGAAATTATCAATATTACTCAAAAATTTAATGTTCAAACTAGTACTCCAATGTCGTTTTATGAAGAAAAAGGGAATATTTGGATTCCTACAACTGAAAAAGGAGTTTTTGTTTATAATTTAAGTACTGGGAATTTTAGTGCGTTCGAAAAGCAACATTCTCTTAAGGAGCATATGTCATTAAAAATTGTACAGACTTCACCAAATGTAAAGTGGTTAATACAGAATAAAGCAATTAGAAAAATAGAAAATAATAAGTTAGTTAAATTCAAATTTGCAAGCATTCTTTCTCAATTCACTTACACTGATGCCCTATTTGACGGACAAAATACTCTAATTTTAATTACTTCTAATTATGGAATAATACTCTTCGATGTAAATGAAAACTCTGATGTAAAAAAAGCGATAAAACGAATAACTTCTAAGGATGGATTACCACAAAGCCAAGCCTTTTCAGCACTTTTAGATAAATCCCAAAAACTTTGGATATTTAATTTACGCGGCTTTGCAATTTTTGATTATAAAAAATATCAGAATGAAAAAATATTTGACATCACAGAATACAACCCAGCAGATAATATTTTAGGAGAAGAGTTTAACCAATTTTCTTCGCTCCAAGATAGTAAAGGCAATATCTGGTTTGGTGGCGTTAATGCGCTCATTAAATATTCAAAATCAAAAATAGGAGCTGACCATTTTTGTTATAAACCAATTATAAAGGATGTTTTTATCAATTATCAAAATATTCAAGAGACAGAATATTTACCACAAAATACAAATAAATTAACGCCAGATGGATATTCACTTCCCTACTATCTAAATAATATTTCATTTGAAATTTCAGCACTTAATTTTGACAATTATTCTACCGAAAAATTTGCTTACAAATTAGAACCAATTAACAATGAATATTCTGAATTTTCAAAAAATAGCAAAATTAACTTAGTTTCGTTACCGCCAAATGAATATAAATTATACATAAAGGCAAAAAATAGATTTGGTGTGGAATCCGAACCAATAATTTTTGAATTTGAAATTGTTCCAGCATTTTATCAAACAGCGATATTCCAGATTTTCGTTTTCCTTTTTTTTATAATTGGGACTTTTGGATTTTATCGATATAGAACAAAAAAAATAAAACAAGAAGTAACGCAACTTCAACAAATAATTGGCGAAAAGGAAAAGCTAAATACCGAGCTTTTGAATTCAAAAAATGATTACTTCAACTTATTTGAAGCAACATATAATCCAATATTAATTGTAAATTTAAATAATTCTAAAATTGTTGAACTCAACGATAGTGCTTCGAAACTTTTAGGCTACTCACGACCCGAAATTTTAGGCAAAAATATTCAAGAATTTCTCAATATTAATGATAAAGAGTATAAAAAATATCTTTCTCGTTTAACAAGCACCGGAAGTAGCTTTAATATTAATGAAATTGAAATTATTGATAAATATCAAAAAACGATAAATGCCGAAATTCGGGTAAAAAGGCAAAAATACAAAAATGAACCTTGCTCTATAGTTGTAATAAGAAATATCACCGAAGAAAAAATTGCTTTTGAAAATTTAATTAAATCTAAAGAAAAACTGAACAAACTTGAACAAATTAAAGCAAATTTCCTTTCACAAATGTCGCATGAAATCAGAACTCCGTTCAATTCTATTTTAAGCCACATTGGTTTAGTAAGAAGTAATCTTGATTTTCAACTTGATGAAGATATGAAATTCTCATTTTCAAGTATTGAAAGATCGACTAACCGAATCATTAGAACAATGGATTTAATAATCAACAAAGCCGAGCTTGATGCTGGCGATTTTACGCCAAATTACCAGCCTCTCAATTTAGTAGAATTAATTAATAGTGTAAAAATGGAATTTGATTCACTAGCAGCTGATAAAGGTTTGCTATTCCAATTTGATGATTCAAGTTCAAATTACAAAGTTGTAGCCGACAGTTATTCTATACGAAGTATTTTTATAAACTTAATTGATAACGCAATAAAATATACGAATAAAGGTGAAATAAAAATCTCTTTTATAGAAAAAGATAACTTTGTAACAGTTAGCATAAAAGACACTGGAATTGGAATGAATCCAGATTATTTACCACACATTTTCACAGCATTTACTCAGGAAGATGAAGGTTACACAAGAAAATTTGATGGCAATGGACTTGGTTTAAGTGTTGTTAAACAATATTGTGATATTAACAATATTACAATTAAAGTTGAAAGTCAAAAGGGTATTGGAACAAATTTTCTTCTTACTTTTGCATTACAAAAATAAATTAATAAAGGACTTATATGAGTAAATCAATATCCAGAATTATTTCTGAATATGCAGTAAATTTAAAATTTAATGACTTACCACAAAATGTAATAGAAACAACAAAAAAATTTATTTATGATTCAATCGGGTGTGCTTTTGGCGGTTACAAAACAAAAGATGTAAATATTATTCGTAATATTTACAAAGAAATGGGAGGGAAACCTGAATCTACCACAATCGGTTTTGGTGATAAAATTCCCGCAGTTAATTCAACTTTAGTTAATTCACTCGCTATTCGTGCACTTGATTTTAATGATATTTATTGGAAAGATGATCCTTCGCATCCATCTGATTTAATTCCAGCAGCACTTTCCGTTGCTGAAATGGTAAACGCTTCGATGGAAGATGTAATTGTTGCCGTAGTTCTTGCTTATGAATTTGAACAAAGACTTTGTGAATTTGCCAAACCTGGAATTCGCGAACGAAAATGGCATCACGCAACACTAACTCAATTTGTTTCACCAATTGTTGCTGGTAAAATTCTTGGTTTAACTGTTGACCAAATGGTAAATGCAATTGGAATAAACGGTTCACATAACCACACAATTGGGGCACCAACCGCTGGTATTTTAACAATGATGAAAAATACTGTTGATCCATTGGCGGTACAATCTGGAGTTTTTGCGGCACTTTTAGCTCAAAAAGGATATACTGGCACCGAGAAAATTTTTGAAGGAAAAGAAGGATTTATGGATTCTTTCTTTGGTTGGGATGCAAAAAACGAAACAAACTCACCAATTGCAATGAAAGGAAGAGATTCACTTGGAGATTGGCAATGGGATGTTGACGCACTAATTGGAAATCTTGGGAAATCATACAAAATTTTAGAATGCGGAATGAAAGCCTTTCCAACTGAAGCTTTAACACACACGCATATTTCTGCAACTCTTAAAGTAATGAAAGAGAATAATTTAAGCTATTCTGATGTTGATGAAATCACAATTACAACAATTGCAAGAGCCGTTGATATTTTATTCGATCCACACAAATATCGACCAGAATCACGCGAAACTGCTGATCATTCACTTCCCTATTGCATAGCCGCAGCTGTTGTCGATAAAAAAATTACTACCCAAACTTTTTCTAATGAAAAGCTAAAAGATCCAAGAATTTGGGAAATAATCGACAAAATTAAAGGAGAAGCATCCGAAGAATTTGAGAAAATGTTTCCAGCAAAACAACCTTCTAAAGCTACAATCAGAACAAAAGATGGACGTATTTTCTCTGAATATCTCGAATATCCAAAAGGTGATTCGCGTGAACCAATGACAATTGAAGACTTAGATAATAAATTTAAGGCTCTTTCTTCTGATTTATTAAGCGAAGAAAGACAACTTGAAATAAAATCGATGATTTTCAATTGTGAGAATTTATCAGCACAAGATTTTATGAACAAATTAATTATTTAATAAAGATTATTATGAAAGCAATAGTAGGAAAACAAGACAAATCTAATCGTTCAGATTGTTACATCGAACTCGAAATTTTAGATTCTGGTGGAATTCAACTTGAAATGAGCAGCAAAGTTGAAGCATTGTTCGGAAAACAAAATAGAGAATTGATTAATGAATTAATCAACTTCTTCGAAATAGTAAATGCCAAAATTTATATTGAAGATTATGGAGCTTTACCATTTGTTCTTGCAGCTCGATTTGAAACTGTTTACAAACGGATTTTCCCAAATTCTGATAAAAAATTTCTGTTCCCTTTTTCCAAACATTCTAAAACAAAATCGAACAAAGAAAGATTGAGAAGAAGCCGACTTTATCTTCCAGGAAATTCCCCAAAATTATTTATGAATGCTGGTTTGCATAAACCTGACGGAATAATTCTTGATTTGGAAGATAGTGTTTCTCCTTCAGAAAAAGATGCAGCACGTATTCTTGTTCGAAATGCACTTCGCACTGTAAATTTTTATAATTCTGAAAGAATGGTAAGAATTAATCAACTTCCTCTTGGTTTATTAGACTTAGAAGAAATTATTCCAAATCGAGTTAATTTAATACTGATTCCAAAAGTTGAATCTGAAGAAGAAATTCATACAATAGAGAATAAAATTAAGGAATTAAAAAAATTACATAATATTAAAGATGAAATTTTCTTAATGCCAATAATTGAAAGTGCCAAAGGAATTGGAAATGCATATTCAATTGCGAAATCATCTCAAAGTATTTCATCTCTTGCAATTGGACTTGAAGATTACACTGCCGATATTGGTGCAGAACGAACAAACGAAGGAAAAGAAAGTTTTTACGCAAGAAGTGTAATTGTAAATGCCGCAAAAGCCGCTGGAATTCAAGCTATCGATACAGTTTTTAGTGATGTTAGTGATATGGAAGGTTTGATGAATAGTGTCCTCGAAGCAAAATCGCTCGGTTTTGAAGGAAAAGGTTGTATTCATCCACGTCAAATTCAAGTCGTCCACCAAGGATTTGCTCCAAAACCCGAAGAAATTGAAAAAGCTAAAAAAATTGTTGAAGCATTCAAAGATGCCGAATCGAAAGGACTTGGAGTTGTTTCGTTAGGAAATAAAATGATTGACCCGCCTGTAGTTAAAAGAGCTTTAAAAATTGTGAATAGTAATTGGTAATTGGTTAGGTAAATTATGAAATTAATAAAAAATTATGCTGGACGTTTAGTCCCTGATAAAATAAACGGAATGACACAAATTCCTTACAAAGGAATTGGCAAACACAAACCCAAAGGTTTTAAAGCAAAACCAATTATTCGTTCTTGTGCTGATTATCCATCAGATGGAAATAAAATTGTAGCAAATCTAAAAGAAGCATTAATCAAATCTGGAATAAAAGATGGGATGACAATTTCGACACATCATCATTTCCGAGATGGAGATGCTTTAACAAATCAACTTTTCGATACAATTAAAGAACTTGGCATAAAAAATATTCGTTGGTTCCCAAGTGCATCTTTTCCTGTTCATTCTCATCTTTTACAATATCTTGAAGATGGAACAATTCACCACATCGAAGGTTCGATGAACGGAGCACTTGGCAGATACACATCGAACGGAAAGATGAAAGGAATTGGGGTTTTACGTTCTCACGGTGGACGTTATCAAGCAGTGCAAGATGGCGAAGTTCATATTGATATTGCTGTAATTGCCGCTCCAACTGCCGATGAATTTGGAAATGCAACTGGTGACCGTGGGAAAACTGCCTGCGGATTACTTGGATTTGCGCTTGTTGATAGTGAATATGCTGATAGAGTAATTGTTGCAACTGATAATTTAGTTCCATTTCCTTGCGTTCCTTGGCAAATTCAAGGAAATAATGTCGATTTTGTTGTAAAAGTTGATAATCTTGGAGATCCTTCAAAAATTGTTTCAGGCACAACAGAAGTTACTAAAAGTCCAGATAGATTATTAATTGCAGAATACATCGCTCAATTTTTTGAAGATGCTGGTTTATTGAAAGATGGATTTTCATTTCAAGCTGGTGCTGGTGGAATAAATCTTGCATTTGCTATTTATCTGAAAGAAATGATGAAAAATAAAGGAATTAAAGCAAGATTTATTCGTGGTGGAAGTACAAAATATCTTGTAGAAATGCTTGAAGAAGGTTTGACAGATTATATTCTTGATGGACAAACTTTTGATTTGGAAGGTGTTCGCTCAATGCGTGAAAATTCAGGACACGTAAATACAAGTCCATTTACAAGTTATAATTATCACGGGAAAGGTAATTTTGCTCAACTTGTTGATGTCGCTGTTCTTGGTGCAACTGAAGTTGACTTGAATTTTAATGCAAATGTTGTAACCCATTCTGATGGATATTTACTACACGGAATTGGTGGTTGGCAAAATGCTCTTTTCTCAAAAGTTACAATTCTTGCTATTCCCTCTTTCCGCGATAGAATTCCTGTGATTGTTGATAAAGTTACAACTTTGGTTGGTCCATCTGATTTGATTGATGTAATTATAACTGAACGTGGAATTGCAATAAATCCTAAAAGAAAAGATTTAATTCAAGCAACTAAAAATTCAAATCTACCCATCCGCAAAATAAAAGATATTTATGACGAAGTTATTGAAATTACAGGCAAACCAGAAAAGCCCAATTTCGATTTGAATAAACCAGTTGCTGTAGTAAAATGGGTTGATGGAACTGTTCTCGACACAATTTTCAAGATTAGAGAATAAAATGGAAAAATTAATTGCCAAAATTAGTGGCTTAAACCTTGTTCTTTTCCTCCTTTCAATTATATCATTAACTTGGTTGATAATTGATGTTTTCATTCTTAAAGCAATTTATGATGAAACATCTTTTTCATTAAATGTGAATTGGATGCTACTTGTAATCAGCCTAATTCCCTTTTTAATTACATTTTTATTGAATATTTATCTTTCAATTTTTCTATACCGATTAAAAAGGAAATACAAAAAAGAGAATTCAGAAACATCACTTTCAAAAGGTAATTAGTTGAAAATTGGTCTCGCACTTGGCTCTGGTGGAGCTCGTGGACTTGCCCATATAGTTTTACTTGAAGTATTCGAAGAATTACAAATTTCACCCGCTATAATTTCTGGCTCAAGTATGGGAGCTTTAGTTGGCGGTGCATTTTGTGCTGGATTATCAACAAAAGATATTCGTGAAAACTTGAATGAAATTATTAAATCTCAGAATACTAAAATTTGGAACTTCCCAAGGAATTTCGATTACCTTAAATTATTGGAATTCATTGATTTAGGCATTGGACGAGGAGGAATTTTAAAAGGCGACAAGTTTATTGAGTATTATAGAAAAATTCTTGGAATAGATAATTTTAGCCAATTAAAAATTCCTTTGAAGGTTGTAACTACAAATTATTACACCCGTGAACAATCTGTTTTTGATGAAGGTGAATTAATTCCACCAATCAAAGCAAGCTATGCCGTACCAGGACTTTTCCCGCCCGTAAATATCAATTCCAATCTGTATTTTGACGGAGGAATGGTAAATCCACTTCCTTTTGATATTATTTCAGAATATGTCGATTTTACTGTTGCAATAGATGTTTCTTCTTCACTTCCTTTCAAAGATGGAGATAATCCTCCAATTTATGAAACATTCTTTTCTGCTTTTCAAATAATGCAGAATTCTATTCTTACGGCAAAATTAAAAACATCTAAACCAGACATTTTAATTCAAGTGAAAATTAAAAATGTTAGAATGATGGATTTTATTAATAGTACCGAGGTTTTGAAGCAAGCTATAGAATTTAAGAAGGAATTGACAAGAAAACTTGATAAATTATTAACTAAATAGTTTGTACAAAATATAAAATAAATTATATTTGGGCTCAATTTTCTAAGTTTTGGAGAGGTGGGTGAGTGGCTGAAACCAACGGTTTGCTAAACCGTCGTAGGGGTCAAACTCTATCGCGGGTTCGAATCCCGCCCTCTCCGCAAAGCCGCAAGCAAAAGTTTGCGGTTTTTTGTTTTTTAAACCAGATAAATAACCCTATTTCCTTTTAACTATTCATCCAAAATCATTTTCTAAAGATTTTCCTGTAAGAAATAACCTCCGTTCTTTGGAGCTCCAAAAAACTTAATTTGATTTTCTTCTACAAGTTGTTTTAGTATTCTTTGAATTGTCCTCAGGCTAAATTCAACTTGCAACGAGATACCTGGCGTATTAATACCTGGGAAAGTTCTGATAATTTCCAAAAGAATACTACTTTTGCTTTTTACACCGCCAGAATACTCAATATATACGTCTTTTACACCGCCATTTTTATTAATTACTCCGCCACTTGATCGCAATAACTTAATTAAATCACTTTGTGTATTTATAACTGAATCCGCAATAAAATCAATAAATTGGCTTTCGTCTTTGTGTGATTTTTCGAGAGCATTTATATATGTATGTCTTAAAATTGATGGAATTATTGCTATTGAAAAGTCATTTCTTAAAAGGGCAAAATTCATTAATAATCTTGCTACTCGTCCGTTTCCGTCAATAAAAGGGTGAATTTTCACAAATTTTAAGTGAGTTTTAGCGGCAAGTTCAATGGGATGAATTTTATTCTCGTTTGAATTATACCACTTAATAAATTTTTTCATTTCCATCTCAATTTTATTTGGAGATGTAACTGAATAATTGCTTCCACTAATAAAAACTGGAATTGAACGATATTTCCCCGCTCTTGAATTATCAATTCGATAGTAGAATAATTGATGAATTTTGAATATATCTTGTTCAGTTAGTTCTTTTTTCTTCACAATTTGATATAAAAAATCGTACGATTCAGCGTGTCCTATCGCTTCATATATTTCAATTAATGGTTTACCTTCGACAGTCAACCCATTTTCGATAATTACTTTTGTTTCTGATTCCGTTAAACTATTTCCCTCGAGTGCATTGCTCGAAAAAGTTAATCCTATTCTGTAATAATCTCTTAAAGATTTCAATGTATATTCATCCATCGGACGAAATGAGTGAATTATTCTGTTGTTTATATCGGCAATTTTGAATTTATTCATAACATTTTCCCTTTTTCTGAATGTAAGATATTCATTTAATTTGTATTTTTCAACGATTATCTTGTCCACTCTAACTTATTATTATACAACACTTTATTAGACTTTTTAGTATCATTTTTAGAGTTAATTTCATTCTAGTTTTTTTAATTTTCAGAAAAATTTTTTGTATAGAATTTTACTAAAGTTAACCAATTTTTCTAAATCGAAAAGTCTTTCATTTCTATATTTTAGGTAATTTTTGAAAATATTAGATAAACAATTTTCCCCCATAATATTTTATTTTCTTTAATTTATAATCAATTTCTTATTCAATTATAACTATATTTACAACTACTTTTAATCACTTATTAAATACTTTTTTAACACTATTTTGGTAATATTAATGTCAAATAAATCAAATCACACATTCCACATTCCTGTTATGGGACTTAGCTACACAATCGATTCACCAATAAAAGTTGCTCATCTTGGAATTTCTTCTGTAATTTCAATCGTTGAACACAATCTGATTGAGAAAATTCGAGAACATTATTCCAGATTATTCAATAAACCTTTTGAACCAATCACTCCAAAAATTGAAGATTTTCGAGCAAAAAGAATAACTTCCTATTTGAATTTGGTTGATGAAATTGTGAAAGAAAAGGTAGATCATCTAAAAAATTCGATTGCAGAAAATCGTGAAGAAATTGAAAAATATTTCGAATTGCTACCAACTTTTTCTGAGCTAAAACAACGTTTTAATGAATTTATCTCCAAAAATTCAAATTTGAAAGAAATTCAAAAATGGATTAACGATAATTTGACAGTTGGTGATATTGACGTAAATATTATGACAAAACTTGATGGACCAAATTTTTCTGGGAAAACTCAACTTCCAGTCGAACAAAACAACGCACATGCTTCTTTGCGAGGTTTTGCAAATAGTAATCTAAATTCCTCAGTTGTTTTTTCAGCTGGAATGAATCCACGACTTTTTTCATATTTGGAAACTTTCGAAGATTTCTATCCAGATATTGAAGGAAATCTGAAAAAGAAAATTATTATTAAGGTAAGTGATTTCCGTTCTGCGATGATTCAAGGTAAATTTTTTGCTAAAAAAGGACTTTGGGTTTCTGAATATAGAATTGAATCTGGATTAAACTGTGGCGGACATGCTTTTGCAACTGACGGATTTTTATTAGGTCCAATTTTAGAAGAATTCAAGAATAATCGTGAAGAATTATTTCTTTCGTCATTTGAAATTTTAAAAGACGCATTAATGAAAAAGGGGAAAATTGTCCCAAAACAAATTCCATTCACAAAATTAACTGCACAAGGTGGCGTTGGCACAGCCGAAGAACATCAATTTTTGATTGACAAATTCAATTTGGATTCTGTCGGTTGGGGCAGTCCATTTTTACTTGTTCCTGAAGCTACAAGCGTTGATGAAGCCACGATGAAAATTTTAAGTGATGCGAAAGAAGAAGATTTATATTTATCAAATGCATCGCCACTTGGAATTCCTTTTAACAATGTACGTGGTACAACAAAAGATATTGAAAGAATTGAGTTAGCAAACACTGGAAAACCAGGAAGTGCATGCCCGAAGAAGTTTTTAGCTTTTAATACAGATTTTACAGAGATACCACTTTGTACCGCTTCAACTCAATATATTAATTTTAAGATTAAAGAATTACAAAAGGAAAATTTGAGTGAAGAAGATTATAAATTGAAATATGCAAAAATCACAGAAAAAGAATGCCTTTGCAATGGACTTTCTTCATCTGTCTTGATTATGAACAATCTAAATACAAAAATGGAAGGCGAAGCTGTTTCTATTTGTCCAGGTCCGAATATGGCTTATTATTCTGGAAAATTTTCTCTGAAACAGATGGTTGACCACATTTATGGAAGAACTAATTTATTAAATACAAATAATCGACCAAATATGTTTATAAAAGAGCTAAAAATGTATGTTGAGTATTTGAGTAATAAAATTCAAGAAACTCCAATTCCCTTTTCTGAAAAGCAAATTCAGTATTTCGAAACTTTCAAAACTAATTTGAATAACGGAATAGAATATTACAAGCAATTATTTTATGAAAATAAGGAAACATTAAAAATATCTTATGAAAATGTGATTGCTGAATTGCAAGAATTGGGAAATGAAATCCAACAAATGCTTCTTAAAGTAAAAACTGCTTAAATTAAAAAATCATTTAATAAATCTTACTTACTTCAGAAATGGACATCGATTTTTCAGGGAAAAAAATATTAATAATCCGATTATCTTCACTCGGCGATGTTTTACTTACAACGCCTGTTATTCGTGAAATTTCCCAAGATTTTCCTTCTGCAAGAATTTTTTTTCTTGTTCAAGATATTTATTATGATGCAGTTCGATTCAATTCAAGATTAGAAAATGTATTCAAATATTCCAAAAAGAATGATAATTCCATTTTATTAGATAGTTTAAAAACGATGGATTTTGATTTTATTTTCGATTTTCAGAATAATAGATATTCACGTAAAATTGCGAAATCGCTAAATATTCCTACATTTTCATTCAAAAAGCCAACTTTTGCCAAATTCTTACTTGTTCACACAAAAATAAACTTACTACAACCAATAATTTCAATCCCAAATAGATATCTTCAATCAGTATTTCCAAACAAAATTTTATCAAATCCAACTCCAGAATTCTATAATGAAGCGGAAACACTTGTGAAATCAAAATCAATAATCAAGAATGAAATTGCAATTTGTCCAGGCTCGCAACATTTTACAAAAATGTACCCGATAGAATATCAAATTGAATTGTGCAAAATGTTAGTACAAAATGGATTTTCGGTAAAATTACTTGGTGGAAAGGCTGATAAATTCGTTTGCAATCTTATAAAATCTGAAGTTCCGCAAGTTATTGATAAAAGTAATGACAACAATCTTTTCGAAATTGCCGATGAAATTGCAACTTCTGAATTTGTAATTTGTAACGATTCTGGACTTTTACATCTTGCAACTGCAATTTC
This sequence comes from Melioribacter roseus, assembly GCA_020722065.1. Lineage (GTDB taxonomy): Bacteria > Bacteroidota > Ignavibacteria > Ignavibacteriales > Melioribacteraceae > WGAL01. Next base: position 7,120 of record DYLK01000001.1, on the reverse strand, counting down.
TAACAAAATTATTGCTATTTTTGGTTCAACAGTTAAAGATTTTGGTTTTGCTCCAAATTCAGAGAACGTTACAATTTTTGAAGATAATTCAATAAAATGCCGACCTTGTTCGCATGTGGGAAAATCAAAATGTCCCAAAAAACATTTTAATTGTATGCTTCAAATTCAACCAAAACAAATATTTAATTCAATTTGTGAATTTTCAAGATGTTAAAAATTTATCTATTCATTTATAATTACATAATTCTTCCTCTTCTTTTTGTTGGAGTTAATATCCTTTCAATTTTTAACCCAAAAGTTAAACTTGGACTTTCGGGAAGGAAACGACTTGTTGAAAATTTATTTCTTAAAACGGCTGATTTGAATAAATCTAAACAAATGATTTGGTTTCACGCATCTTCAATGGGCGAATTTGAGCAAGCAAAACCAATTATCGAGGAATTAAAATCGCTTGGAATTTATAATATTTTAGTAACTTTTTTTTCACCTTCTGGTTACGAAAATCAAAAAAACTACCCGCACGCTGATATCATAACTTATCTTCCTTTCGATAATCCTTCGATTGTAAAAAATTTCCTTTCTTTTATTAATCCAAAAATGTTTGTTTTAATGCGTTACGATTTATGGCCAAACGTAATTTTTCAACTTAAAAGGGAAAAAACTAATCTTTTATTAGTTGATGCAACTTTGAACGAAAATTCAAACCGAAATATGCCTGGCTCAAAAGGTTTATCAAAATACGTGTACAATTCATTTGATAAGATTATTACAGTTACGAAAGAAGATGCAGATAATTTTAGAAAATTTGATGTCCCCGAAAGCAAATTAATCGTTGCGGGCGATACTCGATTTGACCGTGTATATCAAAAAAGTATTGAAGCAAAAAAGAAGAATTTACTTGATAAATCAATCTTTGGTAATTCAAAAGTATTTGTTTTTGGAAGTTCGTGGCAAGCGGATGAAGATGTTGTTTTTCCTACTGTTGCAAAACTTTGGAAATATGGGATGAATTTTGTGATGATAATTGCACCTCACGAACCAACAATTCCGCATCTTGAAAAAATAGAAAACTACTTTGCTAAAATTCAAAAGACAATTCGCTTTTCTGAAATGCGAAATTATTCCGATGAAAAAGTGATAATTGTAGATTCAATCGGAATTTTGCTGAGTTTATATAATTACGGGGATTTTGCTTACGTTGGTGGAAGTTTTCGACAAGGAATTCACAATGTTCTTGAACCAGCAGTTTATGGAATTCCAGTATTTTTTGGACCGAAAATTGAAAATAGCCAAGAAGCACAAAAATTAGTTGAAATTGGTTGCGGAATTAAGATTACAAATAAGATTGATTTTTACAAAGAATTGCGAAAGTTACTCACAAATCCAAATAAAATTGTTGAACTTGGGAAAATCGCTGAAAATTATGTGAAATCACAAACTGGGGCAACAAAAATAATTATTAAGGAAATTCACAAATATCTTTAATTAATTTTTGGTGAAATGACCAAATTTTCATCAATAATTTCTACTTTCCAACCTTCAGTAAATAGTAATAAATCGATTGAATTTTTCAATTTTTCAATTGATTTCTGGTAAACACTCGTTTTCCCATTCCTAAATTGATATTCTATTCCCTTATTTCTATTTAACTTTTCCCATTTTGGCGGTATTTCTTCCTTGTGATTAACTTCATTCAAATTCCTAAAAATTTTTGCTGTTTTCGAATTGAATTCATCAATTATTTTATCAATTTCAACTACAATTTTCTTGTCTAATTGCCATTTCTTGCTACTTCTTTTCTCAACAAAATCATGATTTTCAAGTTTTACAAGCCAAAACTTTTCACCATCAAATACAATATTTTCTTTCCCTTTTTGAGCAATTATTTTTATTTCAGAATTTGTCTTGATAATCCCAATTTTCCCATCAATCGTTTTGGATAGTTTTTCATTTACCAATTTTTTCTGAATTTGATTTTCCAAGTACGAAAAGCCATTCAAAACTTGAATTTCATCTTTTGAATTAGAATTTGAGATTTTATCGTTTTCGTTTATTAACAAATAGAAATCTTTATTCAAATAATCAACCCAAACAGCTTTTTGTAAGGAATTTATTTCAACAATTCCTTTTGCAAGAAACACAGAATTATGCTTAAAAATCAACTTTTTCTTACTTATTGGATTTTTGTATTTATCAAGAATATTCAATTTTTCGGGATTTTTCACAAGAATTACATTTTTCCCATTAAAATCAAATTCCCGCGGAAACAGTTGTTTTGCGGGAATTAAGATTAATAAAATTAGAAAAATTGCGGTTATTTTTCTTTTTCTTTCCATTTCTCGATTGTTGAAAGTTGCGATGAAACGCCAAATATGTTAATTGTTTTTTCATCAAATTGATTTGAAAAATACGAACGACTTGGTAACGAAAACAACCACGAAGCCAAAACTAAATTTCTTTCCGCTTTGTCAATTCGTATTGCATAGGCTTGTTTATCACCAATTTCACGTGTGTTCATAAAGCCGTAAACATATTTTAACAAATTACTTAATTCATCTGAATCTAAATTGGGATTGTTAAAATCTAAACCAAAAAAGTTCTTTTGGGACGAAAATGAATCGTTCAAAATTTCACCATTTTCAGTAATTAGATTAATTTTTCGCGTTTCTAAATTCGGTTCTCGAAGAAAAATATCATAAACATTAAATAAAAAATTACTTCTATAACCACTAATTGGAAGCAGAATAACATCATAATTTTTATTTTTCACTTGTTCGTTCGAAATTATTTTGGCTCGCAATTTCCCTTTTGAAATCTCTTTTGAATTGAGAATTTCTACTAATTCATTTAATTCTTCTCTAAAACCGTAATTTAGATTTACACCAATAATCACAGAATCAGAAAGTGCTGACAAATTTGATTCATAATTATTTTTTGTTGGAATAACAATTTGTTCCTCAACATAATAAGAAGACGAAGGGAAAATGCTAAAATTCAATAATTCATAGAATTTATTCTTTTGATTGTGAATATTAACAATCTGACGTTGTTGTTGTGTGCCTACTTTGTAGAATCTTTCAATAATTTTTTTGTTGTCAATTAAACTTGCAACTGTTTTTCGTTGCTCAAGATTTAATCTTTCAGTATTAAACAAAAGAGCAAAAAAAGTTGTGCTAATTCCAGATTTCGAGAAAAAATCGCCATCTTCTTCTAAAATTGGGGAATTTGCTCCGAATGGCGTTTCCAACATTACATTTATTGAATTACTTTGCAATTCCGTTGGGAACGTGCTGTTATCTACAAATGGTTTCAATATTAGTTTTTCTATAAATGCAGACTTTTCTGGGTTTTTAATATAATTCCCAACATTTTGATTGGAATTTACCGCGAAGTAATCGCTTGTTCCATTTTGGTAATTCAAAGCGTTCATTTCAGAATTGGCTGGAATAATCTTAAACGAAAGTACTTCTTTTATATCTGATTCATTCCAAATTCTGTCGCTTTTGAATTTAAATTTGATTTCATTATTCTCATTTGGACCGCTAAAACCAAAAAATTCCAATGCTTGCGAAACAAGAATATAATCTGGCGAAAGACTCCCCAAATTCTCGATCCTACGAAGAGTAAATTCGACATCTTTTGCGGAGAAATAACTTTCTGCTGATTTTTCAATTGTGATTTCACCTTCTTTTTCTATAATCTTAAAACTTGAAGCCCATTTTACATTTGGCTTAAGTTTTATTGTTACAACATCATTTTCATCAATTCCAACAAAAGAACCAAGCCCATCTTCGTATATAATTCCACTTGGATTTGAAGAGATATTGAACAATCCATCAAAAACTACTTCGTCAAGTTTGTCGGAGAGTGGATTTGTATCTGGCAAATGCGGGTCAACAACAGGTTTTTGATGTCCAACATACGGAAAAACTACACTTCCTTTCAATTTGTTTCCACTAAATAAAAAGTAAAAAACAACCGAAGCAACAATTAAAACTAAAAATGTGATAATGATTTGTTTCTTATTCATTTGACTTTCCTAATTTTTTCTCATTATTGGTTTCTGAGCCATTACACTAACTTCGAATAATTCATATTTGGGATAAGTGAAAGTAACATCAAGAATGTTTCTTCCTTCGGGATCCATTTGAACTGGCGACACTTTGAATTCGTAATCATTTGCCGAAGTTGGTGCGAAAATCTGTACTCTTCCTTCATTTAGAATTTCTTCATTGTTTAATTTCATCGAATCATACCATTTTGCATTCGAAGAATTTCGTGCAATTTGTTCAGGTAATTTGATATTTATCTCGTAAACTGGGAATTCAGCATCTGACGGAATTTTCAGTTGAATTCTAAATTTATACTGATTTTTCCCATTACGATTTTCTGTAACAGGAACAACATAAACTTTTCTGTAATCTTTGGCTTTAGTTATCCATTTGGCAATATTTGGGTTAAATTCATCAATAATATTTTTGGTTCGTTTATCATCCCCTTTATACATTTTACCGTGTTCAATAATCGATTTCGCTTTATCGGCATTTTTGGAACTACTTCTAATAATAGAATCATAAAGTAAATTGATAGATTTTTCGGGAAATGTGAAATATTTCATTTGGTCAAGATAACTCAGAATACTCTCATTTCGCTTTGTTACTGTTTGTTCGCCCAAAATACTGTATGTAAAAATATATGGTGGATTGAACACTTCATTTTTATAAAGTAAATCAACATCACGGTTTGTGTTAATATTTGCAGTTACAAACGAATCAATTTTTGTTCGAGAATAATCTTTAACTCGCTCGTAAATCCTTGTTTCATTTAGATTTAAAATTTGTCTTTGTTTATCTTTAATTTGAGTTTCGTTTATAAAACCATTGAAATAAGCAAGATTTCTGATATTTTCTTCAGCAGTTGCCCAAGATTTTCTATTAATAAGATTTTTGATTTGTACATCTTTCTGCGACAAAAATTCTTCATCTAAAAATTGAAAATGCTGTTTCATAAAATCTAAATTTGGATGTTTTTTTAATACGGAAAGCATCATTTCGTAGGAATTTGTCTCAGCAAGATTGTTAATTTGAGTCAATAGAATGTCAGCTTCTTTTAATTCTCTTTCAATTTTTCTTAAATTTTTCTTCGCTTCACTAACTTTTTCCACGAAATTTATTACACAACTATTCTGTTCAAATTCTCGGAATTCCCCATTATAAATTTCAGGTAAAGTCTGATTCATTTTTTGAATAAATCGAGTTGCACCAGAATAATAATTATTTGGCATCCATTTCATTTTTGGGAAAAGATAGGAATTCAAAGATTTCTCTTGAACTTGAAATTCCTCGAAAGAAGTAGTTTTCCTATCCCAATTTTCAAAAAAATCGACCAGACTTTCCAATTTCGAGGATTTTGAACCAATTGCTTCGGCGTAAAGTTCAGCAACAACTTTAATATCTGTTCGTAAATTAAAAGATTTAATATCCTTTTTGTTTTGAATTATTTTCAAATAATAATTTTCAATTCCTTTAATTCTCCGAGCAATAATTTCCTTAATCTCATTTCTAACAGATTCGTCAATAGATGTTCTTTTAGTAAGAAACGAAAGCAAAGTTGGTGCAGATTCCAGAAAATCTTCCGTACTTCCTTCTGTTTTGCGAAGTTGCACAAAAGCCTGAAATAACGATAAATTTTTCTTCTGAAAAAGATATTCTTCCTCAACATCGCTGGAAAAAAGCACCAAATCTCTATAAACTTGATCTTTTTTTGCTATTATCGAATCTGGAATTAATGTTTCAGTTTTCGCTAAATTTTCAGAAATCATTTCCAAATTTGGAATTGTTAGTTGCAATTCATTTAATTTTTGGTTGATAATATTAATTTCGCTTCTGTAATTCAAATTATTGTATTCATTTCTATCAACTGAATTCTTTGCAAGTTGCGATTTTTCCCTTTTGATTGATTCTTCTACTTTAAATCTCCAATTTGGCAGATAACGATATTCAGCAACCAAATTTTTATTTTCTGCAACTCTATCAATTACAAAGGAATAATTCTCTTCCGCCTTATTTATAGCAAATCCGCTCATTTCAGTATTGTCATTCAATTCATCAATAATTGGGTTTTCAATCTTATCATCTTCAAATTTGCTAAGAAAAAAATAGTCGGAATTCCCTTTCAAATTACTTTTTATCTCAAGGATGAAATTATCATACTTTGCTGGTGGGAATTCAATAACGTATTTTTTCTCTTTATCTAATTCAAAATCCTTTTTTTCATCTTTTATTTTGATAAAACCATTTTCGTCAGCTTTTATTTCAGGATCTGGGGAAATTTCTTTATACGCCGAACAACCTGAAATTATAAAAATGATTAAAGATAAAATCAAAGTAATTTTTTTCACTTTTACTCCGTAATTATAAGAAAATGTAGTACAAAAATAACCTGTAGTTTGGCAATTAAAAAAGGAAATACTACTTTTGTTTCCTTTTTATTGGTTAATATTATGCGAAAACTTACACACGACGAAATTTCAGAAAATAGAATCAAACTTGAAACTTTATCAAGTGCAAACAAAATTCCTGTTTATGTAATATTAAATAACATTCGAAGTAGTTATAATGTTGGTTCAATTTTCAGAACTTCAGATGCTGTAATGATTAATAAATTATTTTTATGTGGATATACTCCAGCTCCGCCCAAAAAGGAAATTCTGAAAACGGCACTCGGTGCAACTGAAAGCGTTAGTTGGGTTTATGAAAAAAAAGCGGAAAATGTAATTTCTCAATTAAAAAATGAAGGAATTAAAGTTTTTGCGTTAGAACTTACCGAATCAAGCAGAAATTATACAGAAATTGCAAAATCAGAATTCCCACTTGCACTTGTTGTTGGGAATGAAATTACAGGAGTTGACCAAAAATTATTAGATTTATGTGACGATTCAATTGAAATTCCACAATTCGGAATAAAACAATCTATGAACGTTGCAGTTGCTTATGGAATAGCAGTATTCGAACTACGAAATATTTATTCAAAATAATCATTTACATTTCAATTTTACGCATCAATTTTCATATTAATAAAAAACGCCACAGAAGTGGCGTTTTTTGTGAAACTATTTTGC
>DYLK01000052.1 GCA_020722065.1 Melioribacter roseus | reverse complement strand
TCTTGCTTTAGTTCTTGATATATTTCTTTAGGAATATAGAAATCGGGAAATTGATCTACTTCATAATTTACAAGATCAGAAGTTCTAATAAACGGAATATCACTATCTTTCTTATCTAAATATTTGTTGTAATTATCACTTCCAACTTCATCACCTTTTTTTGCAGTGGCAATTTCACCAAGCGGAACTGTCTTCCATTTCTTTTGAATAGCCTTTAGAGTGTTTACATACAAGGGGTATGAAAAAGCAGGAGTCCATAAATCATCTTCTGCGAAATCAGATAACTTTACAGAAAATGTTTTTTCTTTTTGTATTTTTGAAAAATCAATACCTAGTTTTTTATAAAAAAAATGCTGAGCATTAATAATCAAATTGGCTGAATCAACTTGTAGTTTAACAGTTTTTTTAACTTTATAATTAACCTTTTTTACAAGATTTTCATCATATAATACTTTTAACTTTTTTAGAGAAGGGTGATTTATTCCTGATGCAACAGTGCCAGAAAGGTTATTTATAAGTTGCTCAAAAAAAATTTTTGAATTTAAAAATGCTACTATGTAATAAGGATCATACTCTTCTTTTACTCTAATTAAGATGGCTTCCGTCCCTATTACATTATCTAAATCTTGTTTTGTTGTAATTACAGCAATACCAGGAGTTCCTTTTCTTGAAATTAAGATATCATTTTCTCTTAAGACAACTTTTTTTGGTACTTTATCTATATTAACTTTATTTATATCCGAGTATGTAATAAAAAATCTTCTCATATCAGAAATTCTAATATAATTTCTACCACTCTCACAAAAACTTCTTAAATCTATACCATTTGTTGGTCCTTCTGAAATAAATTCATCTAATTGAATTGCCTTTGGTGATGTCTCTAATTTCTTAAAGATATAAGCGAATTTAGGAGTCCACTTTTCTTTTTCTATTATTGATTTATTAATTGAAACTGCTTTTATCATATTTATACCTTTATGAAAGTAAATTTGTTTTCTTTTGCCCATGCAGAAAATTTCGTAGAAATTTTACTTACGTCATCATCTTCTTTTAGATTACCTCTTCTATCATGTCCGCAAGTTTCTGCAATAGCCATAAAAACAGGATAATCTTTTGGGATTTTGTTTTTTGGTAATTTTTGCATTACCATAATGGTTGTTTTTGTAGGAGTGTTAGGCATAAATGTTTCAACGGGAACATCAATAATAGCGACTATTCTTGCTTTATTTAATAGCCAATTTCTAATATAACCAAGTTGATTATTTCCAAAAATTCCGTCAGGTAAAACTATTGCCATTCTTCCGTTATCTTCAAGTAATTGTAAACACCTTTCTATAAAAAGAATTTGAGGGGCTTCTTTGTCTTTCAGTTTTCCTTTTTCCCATTCGCCAGTTTTTTTATTTTGTTTCCATTTATGCCCTAACTCAAATTGTTTTAATTTATCCTCACCACGAACAGGAATTTTTGAACCAAAAGGAGGATTAGTTATTAAAACGCTAAATTTTCCTAAATCAATTTTTTGTCTTGTTGCTTGCCCCCAATTTTTAGGAACTTCTAAACTATCTTCTGTAAAAATACCACTTTTACCGTCTCCGATAATTGCCATGTATGCTTTGGCAACTTTTGATAAGAAATAATCTTTATCAATTCCTCTAATTTTATTTAAAGCAACTTCCATTTTTTCTTCTTTTAAATTTTCATTGTTCCAATGATATTTTTCGCCCTCTGCGTCCAGTTTTCTCCAAACATGCCTTAATGCTTCAATCAAAAAGCCGCCGCTGCCACAAGCAGGGTCAATAATTAAATCCTCATCATCAGGGTCTAAAATATCAACCATCATTTTTACAACATTTCTCGGTGTAAAAAATTGCCCTTGTCCACCTTTTAGTGCGTGTCCGATAAATGTTTCAAAGGCATCAGCAATAACATCTCTTTCTGCTTCAATCAAGCAGTAGTTTTGTAATTCACCAACAACATAAGCAACAGAGTTTGCGTCAAGCGTAATTGTGTCGCTGTCGTCTAAGACTTCTTTATATTTTCTTTTTACTTTGTCAAAAAAGTCTAAAATTCTATCCTTAACCTCTTTGGCTTCTTCATCAACACCAGCCCTAAAAGTAACTATATCGTTTGGCTCGGTAAACCTTTCATCGTAAATTTTACAAAAAATAAGATTGATAAGTTGTTGTGCCAAAACTTCATCTCTTGTTGCCCCGACCGTGTTAGCAGCTAAATGGTTTCTAATTGCTTTGAATGTCGCTTTTAGATTGTGAGTTGGTTTAAGGTCTTTTCTTCTGAACTTTCCAATATCTTCAACCCTTTGTCCAAATTGTGGAATGTTTGGAATTTCTTCAAATTCAATTCTTCCGTCTTTCTCAACCTTTCTTAAAAAAAGTCTTTCATCACCATTAAACCAAACTCCTAAAAATGCTTTTGAAAATCTTAAATAATCTTGGAGTTGTGTTTTTCCGTCTTTTCTGTTTTTCTTTTTACATTCAACGATTATATAAATATCATCTTCTTGTTTCTTGTCGTTCGGAAAAACAGCAATATCAACGGGATATTCCTTTTTTGTGTCAGAAGGTCTTACTTTAACTCTGAATTGAGGTCTTGTTTGAATATGGTCTTTTGGATAGCCATAATCTTCAACCAGTTGTTTAGCGAATACTTGAACTGCTTCAATTTCTTCGGGTGTGGCTTTTACCTCTTTCCCTGAAATAAAATCAATAATGTATCCGTCTTTTGTTTCTTTTGTCATATTAACCGCCATTTATAAATTAAAAATTGTGAGCAGCTGAATTCAAGTCATCCCGATATAAAATCGGGACAACTTTTTTTTAGACAAATTTAGGTAAAAAAATTCATTTGGTGTAAAAAGTTTAATTTTTTTGGTCGATTGTTTAAAATATCAATAATCCTTTGTACCTCAGCATTTTCCCCATTTAGTTTAGTTATC
>DYLK01000011.1 GCA_020722065.1 Melioribacter roseus | reverse complement strand
GTTTCGGCTAACTTGTTTGGCTTTGTTCTACTAAATAAAATTTTTTAAATCATTAATGTTTGTACTTATATTCGGCAGTTTTGTTCTGGGCGGCGGGTTAGGCGCAACGCCGTTATACACATCAGCATTAGTGAATTATTATAAGCTTTGGAAAACTTTGTGGGGAGAAAAATCAAAAGACATCTGGAATGGAAGAAGTGAACACTTATTAAATTAATTACACTGAAATTGGTGAATTTTGATGAGATATTTATATGCAATTCAGTCAGAAAAATGCAAAAAAATAAGCATTTTTGAATAATAAATAGCATATCATTTAAATATTTAACACTGCGGAACAAATCATTTTTTATCTTTCTTTTAAAAAAAAGAGAAATTATGAAAATTGGAATTTTAACAGCTGGTGGTGATTGTCCAGGACTGAATGCTGCAATTCGAAGCGTAGGAAAAACGGCGATTTTGAATTATGGAATGGAAGTTTGTGGTATTTCAGATGGTTTTAGAGGATTATTGACAAAAAAAATTACCTCAATAAAAGAAGAAAATTTATCGGGATTATTAACTCTTGGGGGAACAATACTTGGAACTTCACGTGAAAAACCATTCCAAAAATCAGATATTGACGAGCAAGATAAACCTCAGATTATCAAAGAAAATTACAAAAAACTTGGTTTTGATGCACTTGTTATAATTGGTGGAAATGGAACGATGAAAACTGCTCAATTACTTCAAGAAGAAGGAATAAACGTTGTGGGAATTCCTAAAACAATTGATAATGATGTTTGGGGAACTGATATTACATTTGGATTTGACACTGCATTTTCCATTGCAACTGACGCGATAGATAGACTTCACACAACTGCAAACTCGCATAATAGAATTATGGTAATTGAAGTTATGGGACACAACGCTGGTTGGATTGCACTTTATTCTGGAATTGCGGGCGGTGGAGATGCAATTTTAATCCCCGAACTTGGTTATAATGAGAATGATTTAGCCGAATTTCTTGTCGAAAGGAATAAATTGGACAAAAAATATTCAATTGTAGTTGTGGCTGAAGGACTAATATTGCCGAAAAGTAAAAAATCGCCAGGAAGATATATTGCAAAAAGAATTAGTACATTAACTGGTTTAGAAACTCGCGAAACAATTCTTGGATATGTGCAAAGAGGTGGAACTCCAACACCAACAGACAGAGTTTTAGCAACAAGATACGGTTCGGCTGCTGTGGATTTGTTAGTTGAAGGTAATTTTGGGAAAATGGTTGCTCTTAAAAATGATAAAATTGTACCGATTGATTTGAAGGAAGTCGCTGGAAAAATAAAGTTAGTTAGTAAAAATCATCCATTAATAAAAAAATCAAAAGCGATTGGGACTTTTTTGGGAGCAAAATAATGAGGAATTACATTCCAAAAGAAATAAGTTGGCTGTATTTTAATCAAAGAGTTTTACAAGAATCGATGGATAAAACTGTCCCGCTTGCCGAAAGAGTAAAATATATTGGAATTTACTCAAATAACCTTGATGAGTTTTACAGAGTTCGAGTAGCAGTTTTGAAAAGATTATCCAAATTGGGTAAAAATGCTATTTCTATAATAGGTTACGACCCGAAGGAAACACTTACTGAAATTCAAAAAATTACCAAGCAACTTGACAAACAATTTCAAGAATCCCATTTAATTTTGCTCGAAGACTTAGAAACAAAAAATATTTATTTTAGAAACGAGAAAGAACTTACACTTAAGCAGAAGAAATTTGTAGAAAATTATTTTAATAAGAATATTCGAGATAAATTAATTCCATTGATAATCACTAAAGAATTAAAATCAATTAGTCTGAATGATGGTGAAATTTATCTCGCTGTTGAACTTATTACTGAAGAAGAAAATAATCTGTTTTTTATTGTTGATATTCCAACAAAAATTTTCCCTCGTTTTTTGATTTTACCTTCGGAAAACAATAAAAAGGAAATAATTTATCTTGATGACGTAGTTCGATTAGGGTTACCTCAAATATTCAATTCATTTGAGCCAAAGTTAATTGAAGCATATACAATTAAAATTACAAAAGATGCTGAACTTGATATCGAAGAAGACGTTTCAGCAAGTTATTTAGATAAAATTTACGACAGTTTGAACAGAAGAAAACAAGCAAGTGCTGTCCGTCTTGTCCACGATAAAAATATGCCAACTGAATTCAGAAAGATTTTGATAAATTTGTTCCATTTTTCAAAAAATGATGCACTTGTTGCAGGCGGAAGATATCATAATTTTAAAGATTTTATGAAATTTCCAGCACTTTTTGAGAAAAAAGACACAAATCCTGTTTTTAATCAAATTCAGAAGAAAATATTTTTACAAAAAGGAAACATATTTGATAAAGTATCTGAAAAGGATATTTTATTACATTTTCCATATCATCCTTTTTCGCATTTTATAGACTTACTTCGTGAATCAGCAATTGACCCGCGAGTTCGTTCAATAAAAATTACACTTTATCGTTTGGGCGAAAATTCAACTATTATAAAAACGTTGATTTATGCAGCCAAAAATGGTAAAAGTGTAACAGCAGTGATTGAATTACAAGCTCGTTTCGACGAAGTGCAGAATTTGGATTGGAGCGAACAACTTTCTAGTGAAGGAGTAAAAGTAATTTTGGGCGTTCCTGGGTTAAAAGTTCATTCCAAACTTGTATTAATTACTAGAAAAGAAAGAGGAAATGAAACAAAAATTGCTGCAATTGGAACGGGAAATTTCAACGAAGATACTTCAAAACTATATACTGATTTTCTATTATTGACTGGTGATAGAAAAATAACTAATGATGTTACGAAAGTATTTGATTTTTTGAAAAGGAATTACAAAAAACCGCAATTTAATCATCTTATAGTTTCACCTTTTACAATGAGAAATAAAATTAAAACTTTAATTAAGAATGAAATTAAAAACGCTCAAAATAAAAGAAAAGCCTTTATTTATGTGAAATTGAATAATATGGATGATTCTGAAATAATTGAATTACTTTATAAAGCATCACAAATGGGTGTAAAAATAGTTTTATTAGTCCGCGGTATGTTTTCAATGGTAGTAGGAGAAAAAAATATTTCTGATAAAATTGAAGCACGTGGAATTATTGATAGATTTTTGGAACATTCCCGAAGTTATATTTTCTGCAATAATAATAACCCACAAGTATTCATAGGTTCTGCTGATTGGATGACAAGAAATATTGACCGCCGCGTAGAAGTTACAGTTCCAATTTATGATGATGAGTTAAAAAAACAAATTATTGAAATATTTGAAATTCATAGAAAAGACAATACAAAATCACGAGATTATAGTATTTCAAATTTCAATAAGTATTTCACGAATGAAAAGCCACCTTTTAGGGCACAAATTGAAGTACACAGATATTTATCTGAAGCTGAAGAAAATTCGTAGAATAATATTTTGGTGTAATTTATAAAAAGGTTGGTTGCCCAACCTTTTTTAATAAAAAATCATTCCATTTTGGAAAGAACAAGTTCATCAATTTCAGTAGTTAATTTTTCACTTTCTGATTTCAACGTTTCGCATTTTGCACGCATTGTTGCTTTAAAATCTTGGTCTTTGATATCTTTTAGATTTATTAAAACATTGTAAATTCCACCAATAACGCCTGTCTTTGCAATTTGTGCACCAACGCCAACATCAGTAATTGAATTTTTATTCCCGAATTTAGCAACAATACCAGAAAGTTTCAGAATTTCTAAACTTAGTTCCGCTGTATTAAGAGGGACTAAAACTGCTTCTTTCAAACCTTGTTGCATTGCAATTTCTCTTACTTGCTTTTCATCATCAGTCTGTTGAGGTAAACGTTTAGCCTCCATAAATGAATTAAATGCGTTTGTGTCATCATCTACTGCAATAAGAAGAGAATCTTTAAGTACTTGAGCTTTTTCAGCAACTTCAGTTAGAATTATATCGATATTTTCAGTTCCAGCTTTGTAAGTTGTTAAATTACTTACCATCGAAATTAGTGAAGCTCCAAGTGAACCAGCGAGTGCCGCAATCGAACCACCGCCTGGAGCGGGCGATTCACGAGAAACTTCGTCCATAAAATTGATTATTGTTTTAGAAACAAGAGCAGATTTATCATATTTCGGTAATCCAAGCACGCGTTCTTCAATTACAAAATCAGAAACATCTCGTAAACCGAGTGATTGGACAGCAGTTTCAATTATGTCTGTAATTGGAATTCCCGTTGATTTTCCTTGTTTTCTTAAATAGTATTTACCTGTTTCATAAAGTGCTTTGAATGGAACCATTCCTACAATTTCACTTCCTGTTACAACAAGTCCGCGTTCAGAAGCTAAAATTCGGGTAGCTTCCAAAACATCGTGCATTGAAGTTACGTTAAAATCAGTTAAATTTATCGAAATTTGAGCACGGTCATATTTATCAACCATCCAACCAATTGCTTTAACATTTCTAAAAAGTCCAGGTTTTTTAACTGATTCTCCTTCGGGTGAAAATGGATTTATAGAATTTAGTTTAAGTAGTTCTACTAAATCGTAATTGTGTTCTTTTTTACAATGTTCAATTGTTTCTTCAATTGATTTTCCAACAAAATCGCAACTTCCGCAAGGATAATTTCCCAATGAATATTTTAGGATTTTTCCGCCTTTGTGATAATATGGTTTTGAAACTGGACGGCGAGCGGAACGTCCTTTTTCTCTTAATTCAAAAGCAATATCGGTAGCATAATTTTTTTCACGAGTGTTTAGTGAAATATTGTATGCGATTAGAAATTCACGAACCCCAATTACTGTCGCCCCAGATTTTTTGTTAAATTCAGCTTTGCCAAAATCGGGCAACCAATTTTCATCTTTTAGTTTTGCTTCCAAACCTTCATATTCTCCTTTACGAATTACAGCAAGATTTACTCTTTCAGCTTTTTGAGCAGATTTTTCGTAAAGATAAACGGGAATATTCAATTCTTCGGCAACTCTTTTGGCAACTCGTTTAGAAAGTTCAATTGCTTCTTCTATTTCAACACCACTTACTGGAATAAACGGACAAACATCTGTTGCTCCCATTCGAGGATGTGAACCTTTGTGTTTTGACATATCAATTAATTCGGAGGCTTTTTTAATAGCCAAAAATGAAGCAATTTCAACATTTTCTGGCGAACCAATAAAAGTTACAACAGTTCGATTCATATCAAAACCAGGGTCAACATCTAAAAGTTTTATTCCTTTAACACTTTCAATTTCATCGGTTATTTTTTTAATTATCTCTGAATTTCTTCCTTCAGAAAAATTAGGTACACATTCAATTAGTCTTTCCATGTTATTCCTTATTAAATTTTAAGTTAACATCAGTTATTGGCCAACGAGGACGCACATTTATTGTATCTTGAATAAACGTGAACGGCTCAGCAAATGTAAATGGAATTGGTTTCCCATTATCAAAAATGCCATTCCTATTCTTATCACAAAATGCAAAAACTTGATATTTTGATGGTAAAATTTTGTTGAACTGATATTTGTTTTTTAGAACTTTTGTTTTGTATGAATTGTTTGTTTCAGTAGATTTTAATATTACAAAAACATCAGCAGAATCTTTTGTGTTTTCAACTTTTCCAGAAAGTGATACAAAATCTAAACTACTAAATGTTTCGACAGATTTAGTAAAAGATGTATCTCCGTAATTTCCAGCAGCATCTTTAATATTTTGAAGATTGACAATTATTTTGATTTCAGATTGTTGTTTCAATTCATTTTTAAGATGAATCTGAAACTCAGCGTCATTTATTTTTTTAGTTGAAAATTCTAATTGTTTTCCAATAAAATCATAAATGGTAGTATTTTTAACTAATTCAAATTCAGAAATTCCTTCATCAAAAAGCAAGGTAAAGTAGGGAAATTGATAATCAATTTTATCTTGATTAGCAAAATTAATGCTGAGAATTTTAGGCTTATTTGTGTCAGATTTTTCATTGAAATGAATAAGATTAATTGATTTGTTCGACAAATTCCCGTATTTATCTGAAAAATTCTTAGTTATTAAATAGTTTTTGTTGGCAGAAATTAAGGAATCTGGAAAGCTAATCAGCAATTTTTCTCTTTTGGAATTTCCTTTGTATTTGTAAACGAAAGGGAATGAGACATTTCTTGTAGAATCGTAAATTTCTACAAAAGCTGAGTCGTAAGTTGAACTATCAGTAATTTCAGAAAAAGTGAGTTGAAAATGATGATTATCCGTCATCACTACTTCTTCAAGTTTTGGTTTTGTTGTATCAAAATCTGTGAAAATGAATTTTACGGGGTCAGAAATTATAGAATCAGAGATGCAAAAATTAGATTTTGGAATTGCAATTTTATCAGAATTAATGTCAAAACGACTATTGTTGTTGTTATCCTGAATAGCGAAAATATTGTAATAACCAGTTTTAAGACTTCCGAAATTGAAATTCCCATTTAGATTTGGAAGGGAAATGTAATCTGCATTTTTATTTAGGTTGAATAAAGAATCGACTAATTTGTAAGCAAAAATTTCTGTGTTTTCAGGAAAATGTCCAAATATCTGCCCAGAAATTTGGCCATTATCAATTTTATTCCCTGTTGAAAATGCTAAATTGAAAGCATTTTTCATCTTGTTTTTATTATTCAAGTCAGTTATTTCAGTAGAAATAGAGATGGAATAAGTTGTGTTAGTTCGTAATGTATCCGAAAAATACAATCGGACAGAAGTTCCATTCCAATCAAATTCATCAATTTTTATTTCTGGAGAGATAAAAAAAGCAGTTCGAAATTTGTTTTTATCCACATATTCAGAAAATTCGAATTCAAAATAATTGTTAGAAAAATTCAAATCACCATTTTGTGGAAAGGAATAGATAATTTCTGGTGGAATTTTATCAACTGGTCCGCCTTCTGGAGCTACCTTTTTTGCACAACCATAAGCGAAAAAAATTATAAATAGTAAAATTATTGTTGTGTTCTTCGCCATTTTCTATAGTCATCCACTTTTTGTTGATGTTGAGAATAATTCTTTGAAAAGTTATGACCACCAGTTCCATCAGCAACGAAATAAATATAATCTACTTTTGCTGGAAAAAGTGCTGCATAAATTGCCTCTTTCCCAGGATTATTAATTGGATTTGGCGGAAGTCCGACATATTTATATGTGTTATAAGGTGAATTTATTGACAAATATTTGTAATAGATTTTATTTGTTGGCAACTTCCCACGGATTAGATATTGAATTGTTGGGTCAGCTTGAAGTGGAATTCCTTTTCGTAATCTATTATGATAAACAGCAGAAATTGTATCAAATTCTGAAATACGATTTGATTCTCCATCAATTATTGAAGCTAAAGTAAGAACTTGATGTCTTGTCATTTTAATTTTAAGCATTTGATTTCGAACTAATTCTGAATTAAAAATTTTGTCATTCTCATATTTTAGCTTTTCAATAATATCTTTTGCTGTACAATTTCCCTCAAAAAAATATGTATTAGGAAGAAGATAACCTTCGGCAGTAACTGCATTAATCCCAATTGAACGTAAAAATTTACGATTTTTTGACAATTGTAAAAATTCATTTGCTTCTATTCCTAATTTTGAATTTAACAATTGAGCCAATTTTGGTTGCCAAATTCCTTCTGGAATTGTTACAGAAACTTGATGATTTTCATCACCACGTGTAAATTTCGAAAGGATACTAAAATAAGTTCCGCCAGAATGTAGAACATAAATACCAGCTCTAATTTTGCTTTGACTTCCAGTAATAAATCCAGCAATTTTGAAACCATCAATACTTCTAATAAGTTTTCGGTCATAAAGGTTATTGGCAACAATATTAAGAGTTTCACCACGTTTAATTTGAAATTCAACAAGTTGGTTTTTGGGGAAATAATTGGGCATAAAAAGATATAAATACAAAAGAAATGAAAGAAGGATGAAGATGAAAATAGGTAAGCCAATGAAATAAATATTCTTATTTTTCATAATTAATCCGCAAAAAATGATTTGAATGAATTGATGGAAAGGCGTTTTCTGAAAGTGAAAATCTGAAACCTTTCTCAAAAAGTTGTTTGCCACGCAAAGTAATCATTGCCGCATTATCTCCGCAAAATTCTGGAGAAGGAATAACAACTTTTTTATCATATTTTTTCCCAAGTTTAATAAAACTTTCTTTAATTCTCTGATTTGCTGCAACTCCGCCAACAACTGATATAGAATTGATTTCAAATTGTTTAATTGCTTTTTCGCATTTAGAGATTAAAGCATTTGTTACTGCTTCTTGAAAGGCAAAAGCAATTTCAGCTTTTTTATCATCTGGAATTTGATTTGGGAAATTGTTTTGAATATGTCTTAAAACTGAAGTTTTTAAGCCACTAAATGAAAAATCAAATTCATTTTTTGTTTTTGCTATGGGAAAAGTCAACTCAGTTTTTGATGACGAATTAGCTAAAAACTGTATTTTCGGTCCGCCAGGATATTCTAAATTTAACATCTTTCCTACTTTATCAAATGCTTCGCCTGCTGCGTCATCAATTGTAGTACCAAGTTTATAAATTTCAGTTTCACTTTTCACAAGAAGAAGAAGTGTATGTCCACCAGAAACAACCAAGTTTAACATAGGAAAAATCGGTTTCTCATCCATCAAAAAGCCAGAAAAAATGTGTCCTTCAATATGATTTACGGGAATAAAAGGTTTGTTTAGAGAAAGAGAAAGTCCTTTTGCAAAAGATAATCCAACTAAAAGTGCTCCAATTAAACCAGGACCAGCAGTAGCTGAAATAACATCAATTTGATTTATGGAAATATTAGCTTCTTGTAAAGCTTGTTTCAAAAGAGGTGAAATTATTTGCAGATGAGCTCTACTTGATAATTCTGGAATAACACCACCGTAATTGGAATGAAATTGCTGAGAAGCGACTAAGTTTGCAAGTAAAATGTTATCAGAAATAATTGCAACGGAAGTTTCGTCGCACGAACTTTCAATTCCAAGAAAAATCATTATTTAAAAGAGAATAAACTTTTTGTAATATACCAAGCAAGTTGTGGATTTTCTTGCAATCTTCTTATTGAATATTCGTACCATTTTACCCCAAAAGGTACGTAAACTCTGATTTTATGTCCATCGTTGTTTATTCTATCACGCAAATCTTCTCTTACTCCGTAAAGCATTTGGAATTCGTAATTAGATTTCTCAACATGCTTTTCGCGTAAAAGTCCGTAGCTTTTATTTATCAAGAATTCATTATGTGTGGCAATTCCAACAAAATTTTTGTCATCAAGCATTTTATTTAAAATCATGAGATAATTCTTATTGATTTCATCTTGATTCTTAATTGCAATTTCGGGCGATTCTACATAAATTCCTTTGCATAATCTATAATTGGTTCCGATTGGATTTAAATTTACAACATCTTCGTAAGTTCTTTTCAAATATGCTTGAACAACAATTCCAACATTTTCTGGATAATCTTTCTTTAACTTTTTGAAAAGGTTAATTGTTAAATCAGTAAAAGGTGAGTTTTCCATATCAATTCTAACAAAATTGTTAAAAGAAGCTGCCTTTTTAACTAAACCTTCAACGAGATTATAACAAATATCTGGGTTAATTCCCAAACCAAGAGAAGTTGGTTTGATAGAAATATTTGCATTTAGATTTTCAGTTTGAATTAAATCGAGTACTTGTAAGCATTCTCTTTGTGTTTGTGATGCTTCTTCAAGATTGGTTATAGCCTCGCCAAGAACATCAATTGTTGCAAGAATTCCTTTAGAATTTAATTCTTTAACAACACGTAAAGCATCATTTAATGTTTCTCCAGCAACATATTTTTTCCCAAAAATATGAACGATGGATTTTGGTAAAAGTTTTACAAAACTAACAATAGTTTGATTAATTATTTTCATTTATTCTCCGATTGCCGGTTAGATTTTACTTCTCTTCAAAACACAACCACGAGATTTAATCTTTTAGATTTTACGAATCAAATTTATAAAGAACAATAGATTTTTTTCAAGTTGTTCAATTGTACCAACATTTTGGATCACAAAATCTGCTAAACCAGTTTTTGTCTCTTCTGGATATTGACTATCTATTCTTTGTTTAATTTCACCATAAGTTGTATCATCACGGTCAAGCACTCTATGAATTCGCATTTCTTCGGGGGCTGTAATTGCTATAATGTAATTAAACATAGCTTCGATTTTAGATTCAAAAATAAGTGCTGATTCAACACAAACAATTTCTTCTTTTTCAAATTCCTTGTAAATTTTTTCTTCAAGATAAGAAATTACTTTTGGATGTACAATTGTATTTATAATATGTAGATTTTCCCTGTTCGAAAAAATTAATTCAGATAGAAATTCTTTATTGATTTTATCATCTTTATAAACTTCTTCGCCAAATTCAATTATTAAGTCACGTTTAATTTCTTCATCAGAATCCATAACTTCTTTTGCAATTGGATCAGAATATAAAACAGGAATTCCAGCTTTTTGTAATATTTTGCAAGCAACTGATTTCCCACTCCCAATTCCACCAGTAATACCAATTATTTTCATCTCAATTTCTCTACTTTTTATTTTGCGTAAGCTATTTTTCTAATTTCTCTTATAACTGTAATTTTTATTTGACCAGGATATTCTAATTCATCTTGAATTTTTTGTGAAATTTCATAAGCTAATTGATCGGAATACTCATCATCTACTTTCTCGGGTTCAACAACAACTCTAATTTCTCTACCTGCTTGAATTGCATAAGTTTTAGCTACTCCTTCAAAAGAATTAGCAAGATTTTCGAGGTTTTCCAATCGTTTGATATAACTTTCTAAAGATTCTCTTCTTGCACCAGGTCGAGCACCGCTAATTGAATCAGCTGCTTGGACTAAAGGAGCATAAGGAGTTTCCATTTCAATATCTTCGTGATGAGAACCAACAGCGTTGATAACAGCTTTGTGTTCCTTGTATTTTTGAACCAATTCCATTCCAATAAGTGCGTGCGGACCTTCGATACTTTTATCCAATGTTTTGCCAATGTCATGCAAAAGTCCACTTCGTTTAGCAATATTAATATCCAAATCTAACTCAGCAGCCATAAAACCGCATAAATAAGCTACTTCTAAACTATGTTGTAAAAGATTTTGTCCGTAGCTTGAACGATATTTCATTTTCCCGACATGTTTAATTAATTCAGGATGTAAACCATGTAATCCAAGCTGAATTACAGCGTTTTCACCTTCTTTATAAATTTCTTCGTCTAATTCTTCAGTTACTTTTTGTACTACTTCTTCTATCCTAGTTGGATGAATTCTTCCATCATTAATCAATCTTTCTAAAGAAATTCTAGCAATTTCGCGGCGATATTGATCAAAACCAGATAAAATAACAGCTTCGGGAGTATCATCCACAATTACGTCAATTCCAGTAGCTGATTCGAACGCACGTATATTTCTACCTTCACGACCAATAATTCTACCTTTCATCTCATCTGATTGAATTTGAACAACCGAAACAGTTGTTTCAACAGAATGGTCAACAGCAGTTCTTTGAATAGCATTTATTACAATTTTCTGAGCTTCTCTTTTTGCTTCTGTTTTTGCTTGTTCACGAATTTCGCGAATATATTGCATAGATTCTGATTTTGCTTTTTCTATTAGGTTTTCAATTAACATAGCTTTTGCTTCTTCAGAAGTAAGTTGTGCAATTTTCTCTAATTTTTCATTTTGTTCTTGTAGAATTTGATCTAAGTTCGAATTCTTCTTTTCCCAATTTTCTTTTTTCGATTCAAGAGATTGAGTAAGTCTATCAATTTCTTTTTCTTTGTTATTTATCTGTTCGAGACGTTTATCAATTTGTTCTTCACGTTGTTCTAACTTTTTTTCATAATTTACAAAATTTTGTTTTCTTCTATTTGTTTCAACATCAAATTCTTGTTTCTTCTTCAACCATTCGTCTTTTACTTCAAGTAATTTTTCTTTTTTAAGATTTGTGGCTTCACGTTCAGCATCTTTTAGCAAAGTTTCAGATAGTATTTTAGCTCTTTCTGTACCACTTTTCCCAACTTTTGCATTAATTATCCAACCTAAATAAAACGCAATTCCACCACTAACAATTACAACCAGTAAATAATATAAAATTTCCATTTCTTCTCCGTGTAAATACTCCGCACTACTAGAATATTTTTAGAACCTTATTAGTCAATGTGGGAAAATACCCAGAGCTTTTTAACGTCCACTGGCATCCAATTTGATGCTTCGGTAAACCGAATGAGGCCTGTAATACGCTCAATAAATCACTAACCCATTATTTAGTTTTTCGTTCTTTTTAACTAGCAGTGCGGTAAATTTATAATTACTGATCGATTGATAATCCTTTTTGGGAGAGTAAAAGCTGAATATTTTTAATTCTTTCGCGTGATTGTATAGTAAATTCTTTGAAATTATTTCTTTCAGTAAATAATTCGTATGCCAGATTCAGAGCTGTTAAAACTATAACTGTTTCATTTGTTTGCTCTGGCATTTCATTTTTAGTTTCTATCATAATATCATTTAAATAGTTTGCTATTTTTAATGCTAATTCTTCATTATTAACTAGTAATGGATAGTCTTTGCCAAAGATGTTTATTTTAAGCTTTTTTTTGTCGGTCATCAATCAACCATATTTTTATGAATTCAGATGTGTATCAATTTTTGAAATCAACTTATCAATTCTCTCCTTAATTGAGTCTCTTTCTTCTGAACTTAAGTTTAATCCAGCGTGTGCTGATTTTGTTGCTTTGAAATCATCTAAAGCTTCTTTCAAAGCTTTATTTTTCATCTCTAATTTAATATTTTCTTCTTTAATCTTTTGAAACTCTTCTTTTAAATCTAAGTGTTTCTGAAGAAGGTTGAACAAACTTTTTTCTAAGCTTGTAAGTTCATCTAAAAATAATTGTTTTGTTTCATCAAAATTATTCAATTAGTTTCCTCTTAATTCGGCTTTTAGTTCAGTTTTTACCTTTTCTATAGCTTGCCAAAATTCTTTGTCAACTTCTTCATCTGTCAATGTTCTTTGTTCGTTGTAGTATTCTAATTGGAAAGCAAGACTTTTCTTGTTTTTCCCAATCGCTTCACTTTCAAAAATATCAAATAACTTTATATTTTTCAATAGGTTCGAGCTACCTTTTTTAATTACTTTTTCAACTTCTTCAGACGTAACTGATTTATCAATAATAAAAGCCATATCTTTTTGTATTTTGGGAAATTTTAATAGCGGTTTAAATTTTTGTTCTTCTGTTTCCAATTCTAAATTATTTATACTCGTTTCGAAAGCAAAAACATCTTGCTTAACATCAAAAAAATTGCAAATATCTGATTTTATTTTTCCACCTTTTCCAATTTCTTTTTGTTCAATTTTTATTACAAATCCATATTCAAAATAAGAATTTGCTCCCGTAAAATATTCAAATCTAATTTTTTTATTTGGGATAATATTTTGTACGAGTGATTCTGCAATTCCTTTTAATGAATAAATATCAAATTTCTCTTTTGAATGGAACCATTCTTCGTCGGATGAAAATCCTGTGATAGCAAATAATAGGGAATCAATTTCTTGAAAATCTGAAAAATCAACAATTTCTGGGTTAATTTGATTGAAAATATGTCCAATTTCATAAAGTTTTAGATTATTTTCTTTCACTTTTAAATTACGAGAAATTGTTTGCAACATCCCAGCAAAAAGTGTTGGGCGTGGGTGAGTCATTTCACTACTTTGCGGGTTTAATAAATTTATTGGATTCCCGAATTTTTCAGCCGTTTCTTTATTCAAAAGGGAATTGGTAATTATTTCGTTAAAATCTAATCCAACAAAAGTATCTCTAATTTTTTCGCGAATGGAAGTTTGGTCAATTTTTTTATTTAATGTTACATTAATTCGAGTAATTTCGGGAATATTTTCAAAACCATAAATTCTTGCAACTTCTTCAATTAAATCTATTTCACGTTCAATATCAGGGCGTGATAAAGGAATTCTGATTTTTAGAAAATCGTTGTTCTCAGTTAGAATCTCAAAGCCAAGTTTCAGAAAAATATCTTTTATTATATTTTTTTCAATTGAATAACCTAGAATTTTATAAATTCTTGTAAATCGAATTTCAACGATTTTTTCTTCAATTGGATTTGGGTAAATATCTAGAATTCCATCTAAAATATTACCACCAGCAATTTGTTGAATAAGTTGAGCTGCTCTTTTTGCTGCCCAAATTGTTATATCTGGATTAGTTTTTCTTTCAAATCTATAAGAAGCATCGGTCGAAATTCCTAATTGTTTGGAGGTTTTTCTTATTGAAGATTGATTAAAAAATGCTGATTCAATTAATATATTTTTTGTATTTGGGGTTACTTCGCTGTTTTCACCACCCATAATTCCAGCAATTGCAACCGGTTTTTCAGCGTCACAAATCATCAAATTATTTGAGTTCAATTTGTGTAACTTTGAATCGAGTGTGATAAATGTTTCATTTTCAGAAGCATTTTTTACAATAATTGTTTTTCCCGAAAGATTATCCAAATCAAAAGCATGCAATGGCTGACCAATTTCGTACATAACGTAATTAGTAACATCTACAATATTGTTAATTGAACGAAGTCCAATTGTTTTTAATCTATCTTGCAACCATTTGGGTGATTCCTGTACTTTAACATCTTCCATTATTATAGCTGAATAACGAGGGCAATCAGAAGAATTCTCTATTATAACTTTTGCAAACTCAGCAATATTTTTAGCAATTGGTTGAAAATTAATTTCAGGTAATTTTATATTTTTGTTGAATAAAGCTGCAAGATCGCGGGCAACTCCAATATGACTTAAAGCATCGGCACGATTTGGTGTGATTGATATTTCAAAACTAACATCATCTAATTGTAAATGTGAAGCAATATTTTTCCCAATTTCAGCACTTTCATCGAAAACAATTATTCCAGAATGATTTTCACTTAAACCTAATTCTGATTCTGAACAAAGCATACCTTCAGAATTAACACCACGAATTTTAGCTTTTTTAATCTCTAAATTCCCATTTGGAATAATTGCACCAACTTTAGCAAATGCTACTTTTTGTCCTTTAGCAACATTTGGAGCTCCACAAATTACATTATAAATTGAATTTCCATCACTTACAGAACAAATCGAAAGGTGATCGGAGTCTGGATGTTTTTCACTTGATTCTACAAATCCAACTACTATGTTATTATATTTAGATTTATAATCAATTATTTCTTCAACTTCTAAGCCGCTGGCGGTAAGTTTTTCTTCAATTTTTTCGATTGAAACATCAGATAAATCTATATAATCATTTAGCCATTTTAATGAAATAAGCACTTGAAAAATCTCCGTTAAAACTGTTTCAAAAATCGTTTATCATTATCAAAAAAGATTCTAATATCATCTATTCCATATTTAAGCATTGTCATTCTTTCAATTCCTAAACCAAAAGCATAACCAGTGTATTCTTCCGAATCAATTCCATTAAATTCTAAAACATTTGGATCAACCATACCACAACCTAAAATTTCTAACCACCTCCCTGTTTTTCCTTTTGGTTGCCACCAAATATCAACTTCGGAACTTGGTTCTGTAAATGGGAAAAAACTTGGGCGGAAACGATATTTAACATTTTCGCCAAAATATTGCTTTGCAAAATAAATTAAAGTCCCAGTTAACTCAGCAAAAGTAACATCTTTGTCAATAAATAAACCTTCAACTTGATGAAATAAGCAATAACTTTTTGCACTTATAGCTTCGTTTCTATATACTTTCCCAGGAATTATTGCACGAATTGGTGGTTTAGTTGATTGCATTAATCTCGCTTGAACGGGCGAAGTGTGTGTGCGAAGAAGAAAATTTTTATTAACAAAAAAAGTATCTTGCATATCTCTTGCTGGGTGATCTTTAGGGAAATTTAAGGCTTCAAAATTGTAATAATCAGATTCAAGCTCTGGTCCATCATAAATTGAAAAACCTAATCCCTTAAAAATATCCTTAATTTCAAGTAAAGTTTGATTTAATATATGCTTTGTTCCTAAATTTTTCTTTTTGGATGGAAGAGTTAAATCCAAATTGAATGAAGATTCTAAATTTTTAGATGAATAATTTTCAAGGTATTTCTCAAAAATTGCATTTAATTCATTCTTCGTTTGATTCAACAATTGACCATATTTAGGTTTTTCATCTTTCGAAAGTTGTTTTAGATCCTCAAAAAGTTCTGCAATCAAACCTTTTCTGCTAAAATACTTATTTCGGATTTCTTCAAAAATATCTTTTTGAGTAGCATTTTCAATTTCAGAATTAAAATTTTTTACTATTTGTTCAATTTTGTCAAGCATATTTTTATATCAAAAAGTTTAAAAAATACCCTCAAAAAATAGTAAAAGTACTATTTCTGAGGGTAATAAATTATTTAGATACGAATTTTACAATTTCTGCAAATGCGTCTGGATGATCTACTGCTAAAGCTGCAAGAGTTTTTCTATTAACAGAAATTCCTGCTTTAAACATATCATTCATGAATTTTGAATAACTTGTACCATTATTTCGTGCACCAGCATTAATGCGAGTTATCCATAATTTTCTGAATTCACGTTTTTTATTTTTTCTGTGGTCATAAGCATGTTGAAGACCTTTTTCAACCGTACCTTTTGCCACAGTGTACACGTTCCCACGTGCACCCCAATTGCCTTTAGCTTCTTTAAGGACTTTTTTTCTTTTTTCACGTGAAGCTACGTGATTGTTAGTTCTAGGCATTTTTTCTCCTAATTTTGAATCATAATTTTAACTCTTTTCGAATCTGCAGCGGAAACTAATGTAGCTTGTCTTAAGTTTCTCTTCCTTTTTGTAGATTTTTTGGTAAGGATGTGTGATTTAAACGCTTTATTACGTTTAATCTTTCCAGTACCAGTTGATCTAAAGGTTTTTGCTGCACCACGATTGCTTTTCATTTTGGGCATAACTTTACACCTTTTGTTTATTTTTTCTTTTTGTTTTTTCCTGGTATCACGATAGCATACATCGTTTTACCTTCTGATTTAATTTCTTGTTCAATTTGTGCAATATCAACAAGTTTTTCTAAAAATTTCTCAAGTAGTCTTTGTCCAATTTCTTTATAAGCCAATTCTCTTCCTTTAAAAATAATAGTAATTTTAACTTTATTCCCTTCATCAAGAAAGCCAATTGTATGTCGAAGTTTAAATTCAAAATCATGTGTGTCTGTATTTGGGTGAAGTCTAATTTCTTTTAATATAGATACAACTTGATTTTTCTTTTGAATTTTTTCTTTTTTCTGTAATTCGTAAACAAGTTTACCATAATCAATAATTTTACAAACGGGAGGCACTGCATTTGGAGCAATTTCTACTAAATCTAGTTCCAATTCTTTAGCTCTTTCCAAAGCTTTTCTTGTTGGTGTTATTCCAACTTGTTCTCCATTTTCATTAATTAAACGAATTTCTTTTACATCTATTTCGTAATTTACACGGTAATTTATTTTAGCGATACTGCCTCCAACTTGTTGTTAAATTTTAAGTTTAATTTCTTGTGAAATTTTAGTAATAAACTCATTTAAATGTTCTTTGCCTAAGTCTCCGACTTTATGTTTTCTTATAGAAACAACATTTTCATTCATTTCTTTTTCGCCAATAATCAGCATGTATGGAACCTTTTGTGTTTCCCATTCTCGAATTTTATAACCAACTTTTTCACTTCTTGTGTCGAATTCCACTTTTATTTTATTTTTCTTTAATTCATTATAAACATTTTCGGCATATCCTGAAAATTTTTCTGAAATTGGAATAACTACAACTTGAATTGGTGCAAGCCAAGTCGGAAAATCTCCTGCGAAATGTTCAATAAGTATTCCTATAAATCTTTCGAGTGACCCAAATGGAGCACGGTGAATTACAACTGGTCTGTGTTTTTGTCCATCACTTCCAATGTATTCCAAATCGAATCTTTCAGGCATTACATAATCGATTTGTACTGTTCCCAATTGCCATTTTCTTCCTAAAACATCTTTTACCATAAAATCAATTTTTGGTCCATAAAAAGCAGCTTCTCCCAACTCTACTTTGTATTGAAGTTGCATTTCATCAGCAGCTTCTTGAATTTCGCGTTGTGCTCTTTCCCAAAGACGAATATCTCCACCATATTTTTCTTCATTATTATCTCTAAAAGAGAGTTGAGTTGTAAAGTTTTCAAATCCGAAAGTACTGAAAACTACCTTTATAAGTTCAATTACTTTAATAACTTCATCTTTAAGTTGATCTTCGCGAACAAAAAGGTGAGAATCATCTTGTGTAAAACCGCGAACTCTTGTAATTCCATTTAATTCACCAGATTGCTCGTATCTATAAACAGTTCCATATTCTGCATAACGAATAGGCAAATCACGGTAACTTCTTGGTTTGGAAGCGTAAATTTGAAAATGATGTGGGCAATTCATAGGTTTTAGTAAATATTCTTCACCAGTATCTTGAAATTTTATTGGGGGGAATTGTGAATCTTTATAATAAGGATAGTGTCCGCTTGTTTTGTATAGTTCAATATTTCCGATATGTGGAGTGATTACAGGCTGATAACCACGTTTTAGTTGCTCTTCTCGTAAAAATTCAACCAAAGTTTCTCGAATTGTCGCTCCTTTTGGTAGCCAAACTGGCAAACCTTGTCCAATTTTTGGAGAAATCATAAATAATTCTAATTCTTTGCCTAATTTTCTGTGATCACGTTTTTTAGCCTCTTCGAGCATAAAAAGATGATCATCTAGCATTTGTTTTTTGGGGAATGAAATTCCGTAAATTCTTTGTAATCTGTCTCGCTTTTCATCTCCACGCCAATATGAGCCAGAAACTGAAATTAGTTTAATATACTTAATTTTATCGGTAGAAGGAACGTGCGGTCCAGTACATAAATCAGTAAAATCTCCTTCGTGATAAAGGCTAATTACTTCGTTGGTTTCATCTAATTCGCTGATTAATTCCAACTTGTATTTATCATCAACTTTTTTGAAAAATTCTAATGCTTCAGATTTTGATAATTCTTCACGCTGAAAAAAACTCTCTTTTTTAGCTAATTCAAGCATTCGATTTTCAATTTTTTCTAGAATTGCTTCAGTTATTTGAGAATTAATGTCAATATCGTAATAAAATCCCGAATCGATTGCAGGTCCAACACCGAATTTAGCTTCTGGGAAAAGTGATTTAATAGCGTGTGCCATTAAATGCGAAGTTGAATGCCAATAAGTTTTTTTCCCTTCATCGTCATTAAAAGTAAGAATTTGAACATCGGAATCCTGTGTGATAGGGGAATTTAAGTCTTTTACTTTCCCATTTACTTTTGCAACAAGTGCTTCTTTTGCCAGCTTCTCCGAAATATCTTTCGCAATTTGAAATGCGGTTATATTTATTGGATACTCGCGAAAGCTGTTATTTGGTAGAGTGATTTTAATTGTATTCATATTTTGATAGTTTCTTAAGAAAAATTTGGATTTTTCGTAAATTGGTGGGTTCTATAGGAGTCGAACCTATGACCTTCTGCACGTCAAGCAGACACTCTAACCAACTGAGCTAAGAACCCTAAATTTATTTTGAATTTATAAAATTTGTACCGAGGATCGGGCTCGAACCGATACGGGAGTGTCCTCCCACAGGATTTTAAGTCCTGTGCGTCTACCTATTCCGCCACCCCGGCACTGAAATAAAACAAAAAACGAGGGCTAAAAAATAATAAAATTTTCTATTAAAGCAATAAATAGTTATTTTTTTTCTTGTGCAAGTATAGTATTGTAAAAATCATCTTGAATATTTAGTGCCTCTTTATTAAAGAAAAACCGATATTCGACCGAACCATCAACATCAAAAAACACTTTATCAGACATTAACATTTCTTCGAAAAATATTTCTGAAACTTCAAAAAAGATTGTTTCTGATACACCTCGAACACCTTCATTCTTAAATGTAGATTTCATTGTTAAATCAAATCCTTCTTTATAATTACCTAAATCTATAGTTACTTTTTTTATTCGTGGGAAAGTGTATCCTTCAAACTTAAGTGAAATAATGAATTTTTTCCCTAATTCTGTCTTTTCAAAATTATATTGAACAAATAGTGAATAGGGAACATCTTCAGTGGGATTTTGGAATCTAAACCATTCTGTTGTAATGGAATAGTATTCTGAATTATTTTTATTATAACTTATATTTTTGTTTATTTTTTGCGAGCAACTGATTAGCAAAATGGCGATTATACCTAAGATTAAGTGAAAATTATTTATTCTTTTTAAAATATTCATTGATATTTGATTTTTTAAATTGCGAGAAAAATTAATAAAATTTTTTTTAGTTATAATTTAATTAATATTTACTGAAATTAAACTAAGAGTCAATTAGTAAGTGCGAAAAAATAATAATAAAATTTTTTGTTATTTACAAAATTTTTATATATTTAAATAAACTAATTATTTCTCAACAAAATAAAAGGTATAAAAACGAACGATTATTCCACAATTAAAATCACTGATTCAACGGCTAATCCTGCACCATTGGGGTTGTTAGGATTTGGATTGACAACTGTTTTATTGAATCTTGCCAATGCTGGCTTTATTCCTTTAACCAGTATGATAATGGGGATGGGTATTTTTGTTGGCGGCTTAGCTCAAATCTTTGCAGGTTTGATGGAATGGAAGAAATCCAATACGTTTGGCACAACTGCTTTTACATCGTATGGAGTTTTCTGGCTTTCATTAGTAGTATACTTACCCACGACTTGTAAACACAAATACAATTGCTTCTGAAGTAAATTACGGAGCAAATGTTTTTATTCAACGCAATTTTAATGAAGAACTTGGGTTACGTTTGCAAGGGAAATTATTATCTATTGCCTCAGAATATGGAGAACCTCGAGAAGAAACTAAAAATTTTAGTTTTGGTGGCAATTTTGACGTTGTTTATAATATTTCTCCTTGCAAATCGGTATCGCCTTATTTTAGTGCCGGTTTTGGATTAATATATTTTTCGCTTGATAATGCTTTTACTCCTGAATTGAATGGAGAAAGTTATTTGGATTACATATTAAAATTCGGTTTTGGGACAGAATGGAAATTATGGGAAGATTTGAGTTTGGTTACAGAACTTGACTATTCGACAATTCCAACATCAAAATTTGATGGTTATTATCAACCAAATCAAACTGCAGGTTTTCTTGGTGGAAGTTATGATACTTGGATGAGTTTTAATGTAGGCGTTTCATATTATTTTGAAAAAGGAGAAAAATCAAACGCTTGTGATATGTATGCGGGAATTCGAGAAGTTCTTTCGGAGATGAATTTAGCTACAAAATCTGATGTTGAACAAATTGTGAAAGAAAATCTTCCAAAAGAAATTGTGAAAGAAGTTGTTGTTCAAAAGCCTGAAGTAAATTCGCCAAAAAAATCTTATAAAAATGATTGGGTGCTTGTTGGTGTTAATTTTGCAAATAATAGTGCTGAATTGAAAGTAGAATCAATTCCTATTTTGCTTCATGCAACACAAATATTGTTGAATAATCCAGAATTAGAAGTTGAGATTGCTGGATATACAGATAATGTTGGCACAAAAAAACAAAACCAAAAATTGTCTGAAGCGAGAGCAATTGTTGTTAAAAATTGGTTGGTTGTACATGGTGTGGAAAGTTCAAAATTAACAACAATTGGGAATGGAGAAGAAAATCCGATAGGCGACAATAAAACTGCAGAAGGAAGAGCCATGAATCGTAGAATTGAATTTAAAGTAATAAATAAATAGTAAATTTTTAATCAATTTAATAAAAAAAGCATCTTCTGATGCTTTTTTTATTTTTAAACAATTCTAAATTAACTTTTTCTTATCATTTTTAAGATTTCAGTTTGAGTTTTAGCAGTAATTAATTTTTTAGAAAATTCAATATTTTCAAAAGTTTTTGCAATCTTTGAAAGAAGTTCCAATTGAATCTCATTCTGATTTGATGGAGTAAGCAATAGAATAATAATTCTACTTAAATTATTATCATTTGCTTCAAAATCAATTCCATTTTTTGTAATAGCAAGTGCTATAAACGGTTCTTTTATTTCAATTTTTGCATGTGGTAATGCAAGAAAATTGGCAATTCCCGTTGGTAATATTTCTTCACGTTCCATTATTTGTGAGAATACAAAATCTTTATCAAGATTCATTTCTTTTGCTGCGACTGAAGCTAATTCAAAAATAACTTCTTCCTTTGTTGTCGCTGTCGAGAAGAATATGAATTTTTCTTTAAGCAAATTATCTAATTTTAATTTGTCTTTTTCTTTTAAGAAGAATTTCATAAATGGGGCACTTGTAATTGAAGTAACTAAAGCCATAATTACCAAGGCAACAAAAACCTCTTCATTGATAATTCCAACTTCTAAGGCTAAAATACTTAGAATTATTCCCATTTCGCCTCGAGCACTCATTCCAAAGCCAATTGCTAAAGATTCGTTCTTCTTTAATCCGCTAAAATATGAACCAATGCCAGCTCCAAATATTTTTACAAGATATCCTAAAAATAAAATTATAAGAATTGTTTGCAGATTGAAACTTGCGATAAAATTTATTTTTAATCCAATCGAAACTGCAAAAATTGGTCCGAATATATTTGAAACGAATTGGTGAACAATTTCACGAGTTTGTTCTTTTAAGTGGACAGAATCTCCAATTGCAATTCCAATAATAAATGCCCCGAAAATTGAGTGAATTCCAATAAATTCTGTGAATGCTGAGCTGAATAGTCCTAAAATAAGAATGAAATTTAATATTCCTCCAGGATAAGAGATATTATCTTGTAAAAAAGGAATTATTGAATTAAATATTTTTTTCCCGATTGTTAGAGAAAATCCAATGAAAATCAAAGTTAATGTTATTGTTGTTGAAAATGAGACTGAGCCTGAAGAATTTGAAATTGAACCTAACAATAAGGAGAAAATTAACCAAGCAGCTAAATCATTCAACATAGCAGACGAAATAATAATAAATCCGACTTCAGATTTGAATATTTTTAAATCCATCAAAACCTTTGCAATTACAGGTAAAGCTGAAATAGAAAGCGCTGCCCCCATAAATAATGGAAAAATTAGATTTGAGTTAGATTCGACAATTCCAAAAAGATTTGGGAAGTAATAAGAAATTAAAAATCCAAGAGAAAAGGGAATTATTAAACTAAAAAAACTTGTATAAATTGCTTTTTTTCCATGACTTAGCACAACTGCTAAATCAACTTCCAAACCAGAAATTAGAAGTAAAAGAACAACAGATAAAGTTATAAACCCATTTAATGCAATATTTACTTGTTCACTATGATTAAAAATGTAGTTGTAAGAATCTGGAAAGATAGTTCCAAAAATTGTTGGTCCAAGAATAATTCCAGCAATAATTTCACCAATAATTGCTGGTTGTTTTATTAAGGTAAATAATTCACCAAATACTTTAGCGAACAAAAGCATCATAGCAATGCTTAATAAAAAGATAGTGATATGTTCGGAAGAGAAGTGCATTATCGAATAATAAATAAATTTGTTGGAATGTTAATAAACGAATAATCTACTTCGTGTGGAAATAATTTATCAAAAAAAGTTATTTTTTGATTAGGTTGATGTACTACAAATAAATCAGCTTTATTAGTTTTTGCGTAATTACTTGCTTCCCAACCTTCTTTTCCAAACAAACATACAATTTTTGGCTCAAGAATTGGCAAATTCAACTCTTTAATGAAGAAATTCATTTTAATCTCTTCATCTAAAAGCCATTGATTTCTCAGTTCTTCAACGTCTGCAATTGTTGTAGAATCCTGCAAAGTATAGGCTAGTCCCGGAGCATTAAATTCACGCAGAAGAACAAATTCTTTGGCATTTTGAAGTAATGCGAAACTATGTGCTAATTTTATTGTTCTTTCTCCATCTGATGAAAAATCAGTAGAAACATAAATTTTATTGAATTTTTGTGGATTTTCGGAAGGTGAAATAAGAATTAATACTGAACATTTTGCTTGTCGCATTAATTTTCGGGCAACAGAACCAAAATATTTTTTGATAAGATTCTCCTTTTCCAAGGCTCCAGCAAGCAATAAATCCACATTATTTTTTTCTGCTGATTTGATGATTGAATCAGCTATCTCGCCAGAAACCCAATCAATAATTATTTTGGATTTCTCAATTCCGACTGAATTTATCATATCATCAAGTCTAATCTCAGTTTCGGTGGTTTTATTTCCATTGTGAATTAAAAGCAAATCTGCGTTTGTTAAATCTGAAAGTCTTTTTGCTTCGCACAAAAGAGCTTTTCCTGTTGGGGAAAATGAAACTGCTAAACCAATTTTAGTAAACATTTTTATCTCAAATAAATCTGTTAAATTCTATTCTTAACCCAATTTTCTAAACCGCCTTCGACAATTATGCTTTGAGCTGTTGAACTTATTGGTATAAATTGATATTCTTTACCTTCATAAATCATTTTTGAGTTAACAAAATCAATCTTAATTTTATTTTCTGTTCTTATTGTTAATTCCTTATTTGATGAAAAAATTGTGCGTAAATCTTTTAGTAAATCTTCTTGTTCAAGCAAAAGATAGCCATTATTAAAGCCATTTCGTTTGTATGTTTGCGAAAATGAGCCAGCAATAACAAGTTGAATTCCGCGATATTTTAATGCAGTAGCAGCTTGTTCTCGTGAACTTCCAGTACCGAAATTATATCCGCTTACCAAAATATCATTTTTCTGAGCAATTTCACCAAATTTCATATCGTAGTTTTCCATCACTACTTTTGCTTGCTCTTCGGGGGAAAAATCATCAATGTAAGTGTATTTCCCAGGATAAATTCCGTCAGTGTTCATATTATCTTTATTGCAAAAAAGAATATTTCCTTCAACAATTTCTGGGAATCCATCAAGTATTTCAGTTGTTCCTGTTTGAATTGATTTCTTGGAATTTAGAGTAATTGATTTAATAATTTCTGATTTTGATAATTTGAAAGGTGAGGCGATTTTTCCTTGAATTGCAGATTCAGCAACAACTGCTGGCGAAGCAAGATAAGCCTCTGCATTTGGCGAACCCATTCTTCCCTTAAAATTTCGGTTTGTCGCGGAAATTCCAACTTCACCATCTTCAAGCAAACCTGTTCCCAAACCGATGCAAGGACCACAACCTGGAGGCAAAATTGTTGCACCAGATTTCACAATTGTTTGCCAATAACCTAATTTTTCTGCTTTTGCTTGAACTTCGCTTGAAGCTGCAGCGACATAAAACTGAACTCCTTTAGCAATTGTTCTATTTTCAAGAATTTTAGCGGCTTCTTGAATATCTTCCAATCTGCTATTAACACAAGAAACAAGATAAGCTTTATTAATTTTGATTTCTTTACTTTCTAAATCACTTGCCGAATTCATTATTTTTACAGTTTGCGGACCAGAAATTGATGGTTCAATTGATGACAAATCTAAAGTTAAAACTTGTGAATAAAAAGCATTTTCATCTGGTCGAAGATAAATCAATTCATTCTCCAATATTTCAATCGATTTAGAATTTAATCTTGGATTTTCTCCATTTTTAGAATCAATATCTGATTTTACACCTTGCAACCCTCTCTTTCTCAAAAATTCAGCTCGATTTTTCAGCCAATCAATTGTAACTTTATCGATAGGGAAAACCCCCGCCAAAGCTCCCCATTCAGTTGTCATATTTGCAATAGATAATCTTTGGTCAATTGTTAGATTTTTTATTCCATCGCCACTGAATTCAATTGCGTGATTCAATACTTCATCTTTATTAAAAACTCCAGAAAGTACTATAATTATATCTTTCCCAGTTACACCTGGGCGAAGATTTCCGATTAATTCCACTTTCGAAATTGGAGGAATTTCCCACCAAGTTTTGCCAGTTGCCCAAATAGCAGCTGCATCGGTACGAACAATTGGAGTTCCCAAAACACCTAATCCGCCGTACATATTCGAATGGCTATCAGAAGCGACAACCAAAGTACCAGGGAAAGCATAACCTTCTTCAACCATTATTTGATGACCAATTCCACGACCAGCGGGATAAAAATCGGCTCCAACTAAATTTGAAAACTCTTCAATTTTCTTGTATTTCTCAAGATTCTTTTCTGATTTATCTTGAATATTGTGGTCGAGAGTGTGTACAACTTGTCGTGGGTTAAATAATTTTGTAGCTCCGATGCTTTTAAATTTTGGAATTACAGCACCAGTATTGTCGTGTGTCATTACGAAAGAAGGTTGAATTGTAACAATTTCACCGCTATGTACTTTGTGATTTTCTGAAAGTCCAAGTGAATATTTCTGAGCAATTTTTTCAATAAAATTTTGTGGCATATTTTCTCATAATTAAATTATTAAAAACAATTTATAAAAAGTCATATAAATATAATTCGAGAATTACGAATTCGCCAATTGTGATGATTTATCAACTTAATATCTTAAAATTTGGAGGAATGGGAATAGACAAAATTGTTCGATTTCACTCAGTTTTAAATTTACGGATTCCAGAATATATATTTCTCAAATTAAGTTTATTCATACCAAGAAACTATTTCGTAATTATCCGTATGAGGAAATTTTGGTGGAACAAGCCTCATAAAGCGTGTATCGTAAGTGTGATAAAATCTCAAACCATTTGTTGGTGTCGAGCCTGAATAATCAGCAGTAACACGTGTAGTTTTCGCAATTAAACCCCCAACAATTCTCCAACTATGTAAAGTAGGTTGATGTACTAATCCATCATCGGGACCAATATTCCCGTTTAATGCAAACATTGAAGCGTGTGTAATTACATCATCTCCGATTGTATTTGCATTATTTTGAATTCTAATATTTTCTTCAGCCACAAGTCCAAGTATATCATCAGAATTTGTGTTACTAATTGGATCTGTTTGATATTGAATATTATCAGTTTGATAGACATTTCCACAGCCTGAAGTTGATTTTTTTGTGGCAGCGATTGTATATTTTCCGTTAATAGTTCCTTTTACGTAAACATTCCCACGTTCTATATAAATTACTCCATTCGGAGCAAGTGAACTTCCTGCAATAGTTTTAGATGTTGACCAACTTCCAGTCCCGATTTTTTGTTTATAAGTAATATTTCCGCTCGAAAGGAAGTCCAATTCTACTTCAACTTTTTGTCCAGTATGTGTTGTATCATAAAATACTTTTCCTCCAGATGTTGCCGCAGAATGAAATCCCGAAGTATCAAATTCAAGTGGAATATCAATTCCATCTTCAAAACCACCATAAAATTTAGGATCAGCTGGCGAACCATATTTTTTTAATCCAGTTCTTGATGTGGTTTTCCCCCAAAAAACAGGTTGCCCGTATGTATATAATTTCCCATTTGTGTGAAATGGTCCGTTGAATGTGTCGCCTGTTGCTGGCATTGCAGAAATTGATGTATAAAAATTACCATATTTAGAAAAATAACTTGGACGAAGTTCAACAATTACAACTTTAGTAACTCCGTGATAAGTGCCTTCAGAAATTATTGTTGCCATTTCAGAATCAATTGTATCACCAGAACAAGGTCCAATATAATCTCCATGGCTAAGATGAGCAGCAACAGATGCAGTGTTTACTGAAATTGTGTGGCGTGCGTTAGGATTTCCTGCTGGAATATGACAAATAATGGTTTTTCCGCTCATATCTAAATTGTTTGAGACATAAACATTCAGAATACCATCATCGAATTCAATATCACTAAAACCTTCATCCCAATTTTTATCCATAAAAATTGTGTTTGCTGCAAGATTTGCTCCAGCTACTGCAATATTGTATGCTTTTGTATCAACATAATAATTATCAATATTATCTACAGAGGTTATTCCTAAATTATTGAAATTGTAACCAAAAACCATCAAAATTAGACTAAAACCTAATACTAATAATAAAGCTGCTTTTCCGCCCATATTATCACCTATTTTTTAGATTTCTTGCGGCTAAACGTATTTGTTGCCAAAATGCAGTACTGTATGAATTATCATACGCTGCAGGATTTTGTACTTCGATGTCAATTTTCATTTCATAAATCAAATGTGGATTTGAAATGGGGAATGTTAACTGCGTTCCCAATGCATCGAAATATGTTAATGAAAAATCAGTAATACCAAGATTAGCCGAAAGACTATCACCATTTACTACTCGATATAGTTTTTTATCGTGCAAATTTGGAGTTCCGCTCAGTTCATCTTCCGAGCCGACAAAATAAGTCATTGTATCTGGGATTCCATCATTATTATCATCAGTAAGAAAAGAGACACAATTTGAATCAGCAAATAGAATGGATTTTGAAGGGTCAACAATCGCTTGCCAATTTTTGCAATAACCAATTTTACGAAAATCGTGTTCTAATAAATCTACAACTGCAACAAGATTTTGTTGAACAGTTAATTCTCCCATAAATTCATAATTATTCTTCACAGCTCCTTCATTTATCTGAAGAAGAAGTATAAAAAGCATTCCCCCAATTACTGAAGAGCCTATAATATCGATAATTGAGCTAAATCCCATTTTCTACCTCACCTAAAATAAAAATAGCTAAAAATTGTTGATAATCTTACTGTATCAGACATTGATGGACTTGATACAGTTACTGAAATTTTTTTATGCCAAGTTCTGCTTGCTGAAGTTGAATTTGGATTCCCTGAAGAAACATAAACAACTTTGCACTGAATATTGAATTCTGCAGACGGAAGAGAATTGTTTGTTATGTTGAGATTATTATAATCGTCAATGTCATCAAAATTTGGAAAGGATTCATTTTCGGGTCGTAAATAAGTTGATAATTCGCTTAAGCTTGATACAGAATTTGTGTCAGTATTTTCATCGAATGCTTTGCCAGTGGCTTCTTCTAAAAGAGACGTGGCGAGCGAAACTGCTAAAACTTCGTATTTTGTTTCTGCAAGAGTAAAACCAGTTGTAAGAAATCCACGGTTTATGTTAAGTATTATCATACTCATTATTGCAATCGCACCTATCGTTATCAACATTTGTCCTGTATTCATTTTGTTCTCGAAAATAATCGAATATCATCTCGCAAAAATCGTGCAAACCTGAATCATGAGATTTTAAGCAGTTTAATAGAAATACTACTATTATTCTGAAAAATTTACTTGTAATTTTTTCCATTTTCTATTTTTGGGGTGATTTTGGCAGTGGATATTCTATTCAAAAAAAGAATAATTAGCGGTTTTTAATTATGGCACAGATTTAGAAAACTACAAGTAAAAAGCGAGAAGAAGATGAACCCTATTAATATAATTTTTGGAATAGTTTTTTTTGTAGTACTCAGTGCAAATTTCTCTAAAGCAAATTTAGCTTTGAAAAGTAAAAAAACACAAATTCAAATAAAACCAAAAAGTTGGTTACAAAAACTACCATTAAATATTGCAGCTCTAACAATTCTCTTTCAAATACTTGGCATTTTTGGTGTCGGTCAATTTGAATTAAATTATTATAATATTACATCTTTACAATTAATATTAATACTTCCTTACATATTTTTTTCTTGGCTTCAAATAACAATCATTACAGAAATGGGCGATTTTTATTCTTCAGATGTTATCTTATATAGAAATCAAAATCTTAATAGAGAAGGAATTTATAGGTTTATTCGCCATCCACAATATCTTTTTCAGCTACTTACAAATATTTTAGCTGGGTTAATTTTACTCAACGTATTTGTTTTAATAACAAGTCTTTTTCTTGAATTACCGTTGCTAATTATGCGAGCAAAGTTAGAAGATAAAATTATACTTCAAAAATTTGGGAATGAAGCTGTGGAATATCAGAAAACGAGCTCATTTTTAATACCAACATTTAAATAATTTTTGTTTTAAATAATATTCCATATTTTTGGCCTCTCAAATCTATCAACTCGGGACTTTGCTGAGAGTTTCGGGTTGTTTTTTAATTTAAAAAGAAAAGGATAAAAAATGAATAGAAAAAATATTGCTTGTGCAGTAGAAGAAAATGGTTTGATGTGGAAAGGGCATTTCGGAATTTCGCCATTTTTTGATATTTATGATGAAAACAAACAATTTATAGAAAGAAGATTAAATCCTTATGGAACTGCATCTGGTTCGCATAATCACCATGATAATCCCATGTTGATAATTGAATTTCTATCTGATTGTGGTATTTTTATCGCCAAAAGAATGGGACAAGAAAGTAAAATAAAATTAGAAGAGAAATTTGGAATAAAACCAATTCTTACGGAATTATCGGATTCAAAAGAAGTTATGAAATTAATCTAAAAAAAGGTTAAGATTTCTTAGTTAGTTTTGAAATTTCGTCGCGTAAACTTGCAGCTCTTTCATAATCTTCCTTTTCAATGGCATCTTTCAATTGTTTTTCGAGATATGAAATTTTAGCTTGGTAAGAAGCTGTAAATGCAAGAAATTCATCTTCAGCAGAATCTTTTTCCAATTTTTCTGACGATTTAGATAAAATTGTATCACTACTTGGAACAAATCCAGTTCTATCAATAACTGTTGAACTCATATAAATAGGAGATTTTGTGCGAACTGCAATGGCAATTGCGTCACTTGGTCGTGAATCAATATCAATTGTTAAACCAGAAAGTTCTAAAATTAGCTTTGAATAAAATGTTCCATCAATAATTTCATCTATATATACTTCAACTACTGTTGCTCCAAGTTCTTCGATAACAGATTTGAGTAAATCATGTGT
The DNA here is from genome assembly GCA_020722065.1 of Melioribacter roseus. Lineage (GTDB taxonomy): Bacteria > Bacteroidota > Ignavibacteria > Ignavibacteriales > Melioribacteraceae > WGAL01. The sequence goes on along the minus strand of DYLK01000011.1, from coordinate 42,219 downwards.
TAAAGGACGAGGAGGTTTGATGTTTTCAAGAATTGCTGCAATTGATTGTGCTTCGAAAGACCCAATAACAATTGGAATTCTTCTAGGACCAAAAACTTCCTTCAGCAGGAGAGCATAAGCGCCGCCTGCTGAAGCTGAAGCTGAAATTCCAATTATTTCTACTTGTACTTTACTCATACTAATTAATTATTTTTTGAGTTCTTCAATTAATTTAGGAACAATTTCGAATGCATCACCAGCAATTCCATAATCTGCAGCAGCAAAAATTGGAGCTTCGGGATCTTTGTTAATTGCAACAATATATTTTGATGATCTCATTCCTGCTAAATGTTGAATTGCACCAGAAATCCCAACAGCAATATACAAATTTGGTGAAACTGTTTTTCCTGTTTGTCCAACTTGATCTCCGTGAGGTCGCCAGCCTGCATCAACTGCAGCACGTGAAGCTCCAACGGCAGCATTCAATAGTTTCGCCAATTCTTCCAACATAGCAAAGTTTTCAGGAGCTTGTAAACCTCGTCCACCAGAAACAATTATTGATGCTTCGGCAACATCAATTTTATCATTGTTTTGCTTTAATTCAGTAACTTTTGTTGAAAGGTTAACATTCAAAATTTCTTTGATTTTTACTTCGGTATTTTTTCCATTTCCTTCTCCAAGTGGGAAAGTATTTGGACGAATAGTATAAATCTTAGTTGATTTTGTTAATCTTATTTCTGCAAGTGCTTTGCCAGCGTAAACTGGGCGAGTTGCTATTATTTCACCATTTTGAATATTTAATTCAACACAATCCATTGCTAAACTCGCATCAAGTTGAATTGCAATGTGTGGTGCTAAATCTTTTGCCATTGAAGAATTTGCAAAGAAAAGTATATCAGCATTTGTTCCTTTAGCATATTCTGAAAGAGCTTGCGAATATCCAGTTGTAGAATATAAAGCTAAATCTGCACTTTTTAAGTGTGTAACGTTCGAAATACCATAATTTGAAATTGAGTTAAAATTCGTAATTTCATTACCAATTACAACTGCTTCAGATGAAATTCCTAACTGTTCAGCAAAAAGTGAACCAGCTTTTACTGCTTCCAATGAAGATTTTTTAATTTCACCGTTTCTTTGTTCAACGAATACTAAAATTTTGTTCGACATTTTGCTCTCCTATATTACTTTAGCTTCTTCTTTTAATAAACGAACTAATTCCGGAACGGCAGATGAATCTTTTCCGAGAATTTTTCCTGCTTGTTTCTGAGCTGGTTTTTTAAGTTTAATTAGCTCAACACCAATTTCAGAAACGGTTACTTCCTTTTCGTCAATTACTTTCTTTTTTGCTGCCATAATTCCTTTTAGAGAAGCATAACGCGGATCATTTAATCCTTTTTGAGCAGTAATTACTGCTGGCAAACTTGTTTCAACGACTTCACGACCACCTTCAATTTCTCTTTCTGCAACAATTTTGTCGCCATTCAAATTGAAAGAAACAGCAACCGAAACAGAATTGAAACCAAGAATTTCAGCAACTAATTGTCCGACAACACCATTATCGCCGTCGATTGATTGTTTTCCAAGAAATACCAAATTTGCTCCTTGCAATTTTATTTCTTCAGCAATTAATTTAGCCGTTGAAATTGAATCTCGATAAGCATTAGTTTTAAGTAAAATTCCACTATCAGCTCCCATTGCAAGGCCTTTTCTGATTGTTTCTTTTACTTCATCACCACCAACGCTCACTAAAACAACATCTGCACCAATAGAATCTTTAATTTTTAGAGCTTCTTCAAGTGCAAATTCATCATAAGGATTTAAAATGAAAGAAACACCGTTTTTATCGATATTTTTTTCATCAGCTCCAATATTAATTTTAGCCGCTGAATCAGGAACGTGGCTTACACAAACAACAATTTTCATTGTTCCTCCATTGAAGTTAATTCATAAATTATTATTATTTTGACAATCAAAGATAAATATTTTTATTTTTTTGTTTTAAAAATAAAATATAAACTAAAATTTATACAAAGTGATATTAATATCTTTAGAAGTGGAAAGACCAAAAATTGATGAAAAGGTTAGTACAACAACTGATTTCCCATATATTGTAATCTTATTTAATGATGATTATCATTCATTTGATGAAGTAATTATTCAATTAATAAAAGCATTAAAATGTGATATTAATACTGCCAAGAATTTTGCTTTTCAAGCACATATAAACGGGAAAACAGCAATTTACAACGGAAGTTTAGCAAAATGCTTGCAAATTACTTCTATTTTAGCTGAAATTGGTTTGAATACTGAAATAGAAACATAGATAAATAATCGGAGAATTATGCAAATTGGTTTGATAGGTTTAGAAAGTAGCGGAAAGACTAAATTATTTACAACATTAGCTGGAATTGAGTACAACATTGAAAAAAGTTCTGAAAATGCTTCGGTTGAAGTTGTAAAAATTCCAGATTCAAGATTAGATATTTTGACAGAAATGTTTAATCCAAAGAAAAAAATAAATGCAACAATTGAAGTCTATGATTTTCCAGGTTTGCGAACAAGTGATGATGGAAAAGTGAGAATAACAAGTGCATTTCTTCAAAATGTGAGGAATAATGATGCACTTTTTTATGTTGTACGAGGGTTCGAAAATCCATCAGTTCCGCATCCGTTAAATAAAATAAATCCTTATAACGATATTCAATTTCTTGAAACTGAATTCCTACTTTCTGATTTGGCATTTCTCGAAACACATTTAGCAAGATTAAATAAGGATTTTCTGAAAAGTAAAGATGAAAAAATGAAGAAAGAAATTGAGGTTATTACAAAATGCCTTCATCATACAGAAGAAGAAAAACCACTAAGAACTTTACAAATTGATTCTTCAGAAAAAAAATTACTTTCAGGATATCAGCTTTTAACGTTAAAACCACTTGCAGTGGCAATTAATTTTGATGAAAACTCAATTTCAGAAGTTGAAAATATTGTTTTTGAAATACAAAAAAAAGTAGAACAAAGTGGGATTTCAGTAATTCCATTTTTTGCAGAAATTGAATATGAAATGTCGAAACTTGACGAAGAAGATAAAAAAATATTTATGGCTGATTATGGAATTGAAGAATCAGCTTTAGCAAAAATACTACGAACTTCTTACGACATTTTGGGCTTGCAGTCATTTTTTACAGTTGGTGAAGATGAATGCAGAGCTTGGACAATTAAAAAAGGTTCAACAGCACAAGAATCTGCTGGAGCAATTCATACAGATTTTTACAATAAATTTATTCGTGCTGAAGTAGTTTATTTTGAAGATTTTCTTAAATATAAAACTTTTGCTAAATGTAAAGAAGCTGGAGTTTGGCGTTTGGAAGGGAAAGAATACATAGTTCGCGATGGCGATATTTTAAATATTAGACACAATTAAAGGTAAAAAATGCAATCAAATGAAATTAAAAATTTAAGCCCAACACTTTTATGGCAGTATTTTTATGAAATCACTCAAATTCCTCGCCCATCAAAAAAAGAGGAAAAAATTAGAAAATACGTTCGGGAATTTGCCGAAAAAAATAATTTCTTTTACAAAGAAGATAAAGTTGGAAACATCGTGATAAATGTTCCTGCAACAAAAGGATATGAAAATCACGAAATTGTTATTCTTCAAGGACACATTGATATGGTTTGTGAAAAAAATAATGATAAAATTCACGATTTTGAAAATGATCCGTTAACTGTTTATGTCGATGGCGATTGGGTTACGGCAGACGGAACAACTCTTGGAGCCGATAATGGAATTGGAGTTGCAGCAGCGATGGCAATTGCAACTGACCCAAATGCTGAACACGGACCTTTGGAGCTTTTAATGACAATTGACGAAGAAACTGGTATGACGGGGGCAAATGAAATATCAACAGATTTTCTAAAAGGTAATATTCTTCTAAATCTCGATTCAGAAGAAGATGGAGCTTTTTATGTTGGATGTTCTGGTGGAGTTGATACGATGGGGAAAGTATCTGTAAAATTTGAAGAAAATTCAACAGATTATTTACCTGTAAAAATTGAAGTTACAAACTTACTTGGCGGGCATTCTGGTTTGGATATTCATCGAGGAAGAGCTAATGCAATTAGATTACTTGCTCAATTTCTAACAAAAATAGGAACAATCGACCACAAATTGGTAACAATCAACGGCGGATCATTGCGAAATGCGATTCCACGAGAAGCTGAAGTTACAGTTCTAATTAATAAATCAGATTTACAAACTTTGAAAAATTTAGCAGAAAATTTCCAAAAAGAAATCAGAAAAGAATACAATAAAAAGGATTTGGAAGCGATTATTCGTGTTACTGAATTATCTGAAAAAGTTGAAAAATTTATTAATGATGAAGATGCAAGAAAAATTGTTTTATTATTAAATAGTTTACCTCACGGAGTTTGTTCGATGAGTGCCGATATTGAAAATTTAGTTGAAACTTCCACTAATTTAGCAACTATTCGTCTTACAGGAAATGAATTGATAATTAGTACAAGTCAGCGAAGTTCTAACCAATTTGCAAAAGAGAACATTGCTACTAAAGTTGCTTCAATTTTTGAACTTGCTGGTGCAGAAATTAAAAAAGGGGATGGTTATCCTGGTTGGTTACCAAATATGGATTCTAAAATTCTTAAACTTGGGAAAGAAATATTCGAAAAGAATTTTTCTAAAAAGCCTGAAATTAAAGCAATTCACGCTGGTTTAGAATGCGGAATTTTTAGTTCAAAATTCCCAAAAATGGACATGATTTCTTTCGGACCAACTATTGAAGGAGCTCATTCACCTCACGAACGTGTAAATATTAATGATGTTGATAAATTTTATACGTTGCTTAAAAATATGTTAATTAAAATTTAAGGATTGCTTGTGCAATTCCCGTTTTTTGCGGGAATTGCATTAAGCAAAATAGTTTGATAACAAGTTTATTATCTTTACTTTTTCTAGGTCTTTTTGCTGGAATTATTTTTTCAGTACCAATTGCTGGACCAATTGCAATTTTAGTAGTAACAAATTCTCTTCAAAAAAAAATTCGATTTGTTACAAGAATTGCTTTAGGAAGTTCAGTAATTGAATTTTTATATGTATTTATTGCAATGTTCGGAATTACAAATTTTCTTAAATATTTCGAATTTCTCATCCCATATCTTTTCATTTTTGGTGGATTACTTATCATTCTTATTTCGATTAAACTTTTTCGTACAAAAATGGAAATGGCAAAATTTGAAGATGAAAAGATCACTTTTGATGAACAAAAAGGTGGTTTTAGAACGGGAATTATGGTAAATCTAACAAATCCTACTTTGTTTTTTGGTTGGCTAACATCTTCGTTTTTATTGCTAACTTTTGCCTCTTCAATTGGGCTAAATACTGGCGGAATCGAAAAAATAATTGGAAGAAATATAAATACGTTAAATTATTATACTAACGAATCTATCGGCAAAATTTCACCACAAATGGATAAAATAGATTTTGATGAATCTGAAAATGAAGAAAATGAAGAGAACTTTCCAACAAAAAAGGCATTTGTACTCAGTTTAGCATATTCGTTTGGTGTTGCAATTGGTGGATTTATCTGGTTCTTTTTTCTATCGAGATTACTTGTTCAATTTATTCATAAAATTAAAATGAATTATCTAAACAATTTCATAAAAATACTTAGTCTGTTTTTGGCTGGGATTTCAATTCATTTTATGTATTTAGGAATTAGATTTTTCATTCAATGACAAAATCTAATTCCCAAATTCTATTCTTCAATAATTAGATGTGTAACTAAATCTTTGGGAATTTCCTCAAAATAATGATTTTCCGCAATTCTAAAATTGCAAGATTCACCATAAATTTCCAAACTACTGTGAATACTTTGCTCTAGTGTTTTCTCTCGCGAGAATTTCGATTTTTCTGATAAAACAATAAACGGTTTATTATAATATTTACACAAAATTGCTAAATTCTTAGAGCCAATTTTGTTTATCACGTTATGATTTTCCAAAATTTTATCAGTCCCAATTATGCACAAATCAGATTTTTCAACAAATTTAGAATGCATCGCTTCTGTGATTAAAGAGACATTATCCGAAAATTCAGATAATTTGTTTGCTAATAATCTCCCTTCATTTACAGGTCTGCTTTCTGAGATAAAATATTCTAAATCTGGAAAATCTTTTGCTGCAAGTTCAAAGACAGAAAGTAGAGTTTTACTGTTAGAAATAGTGATAATTTTTGCTTTTGGGAAAAGATGTGGTTTTAAATTCAAATAAATTCCAAGGAAAACGTTTTGTCGTTTTCTTTCGAAATCAAGTAAATACGGAAGGTAATTTTTATTCTCAATTCGACTTAATTTATCGAAATAATCTTCAATAGCCGCATAAGGGCGAAAATGATTTCTTAAAATGACAATAAAATCTGATATGTCTTCATTCTTCTCTATTTCAACTTTAAGAAAAGCATTTATTTTGAGTAGTAATTCCACACTACCAGATTTATTATCGCCAAGTATTTTTGCGAGAGATAAGTTAGTTTCCATTTTTGTTAAATTCAAATCCTTTTATTGGTTCGCGTAAAGTTAATACTGGACAAGGAGCTTTTCGAACAACTTTTTCAGCAGTGCTACCAAAGAAAATGTGTTCAACGCCTGTGTGTCCGTGAGTTGCGATAATTATCAAATCGGCATCAATTTCTCGTGCAGTTTCGTTAATTTGAGAAAATGGTCTTCCTGTTTTAATAATTATTTCCCAATCAACTTTATCAGAAATGTTTGATTCAGCAAGAAGTTTTAATTCAGATTTCGCTTTTTCAGCCAAATCTTCTTGATGAGAAATTGGAATTACTTCACCAAAAGAAAAATCTGTTGGGTAAATCATAGGTTCAAAAACATAAATCAAATAGATTTTAGAATTCATCTTTTGTGCGAATTCAGTAGCATATTCCAAAGCTTTTTTTGAATAATCAGAAAAATCGATAGGAACCATGATTTTTTTAATTTGAAACATAAAACCTCCTAATTGAATAGTCCAAGTTCAGCTTGTCGCCATAATTTCTGACAAGAAAATCTATTTTCGTATAAAGCTCTTCCGATAATTGCAGAATCAACTCCAGATTCAACTTCAGCCTGAAGTAAAAGCAAATCTTCATAACTTGTAATGCCACCACTATGTGTAACTTTTATTCCAGTTTCAAGAGCAATAGTTCTAGAAAGTTCAATATTTGCTCGTTTAAGCATTCCATTTCTTGCAATATCAGTAACTATAAATCTTTCTATTCCCATTTGTTTCATCTCAAATGCAACTTCTAAAGGTAATTTCCCAGTTCTATCATGTCTGGAATGAACAAGAACTTCATTGTCACGGACATCAATTGTCGCAGAAATTCTAGATGGACCAAATTTATCTAAGATTTTTGAGAATTCCTTTTGATCATCAAAAAAAAGTGAACCAACAACAAGTCTGTAAACACCAAGGTCAAATAAAATTTCTGCTGTTTCTAATGAATGAATTCCTCCACCATATTCTATTGGGATTATAACACTTTGACACATTTCTCCAATGATTTCAAAATTTCTTTTCTCTGATTGATGTACAGCATCAAAATCAACAACATGAAGAATTTTTGCATTTTCTGTTCTCCAAATCATAGCCATTTCCAAAGGATCGTTGCCATAATTTGGCGTATTTAATTCTGGAATTCCCTGTACAATTCTTGCAGTTTTTCCGTGTTTAATGTCTATTGATGGAATAATAAGCAGTCTTTTCATTTATAATGATTCAATTTTATTTTTCTAAAGTTAGTAATTATAAAAAACAAATGTTAATTAAATTATAAGAAATTTTGTGTAGTTGTAATAATATAAAAATTAATAATATAGAGCAATTAGATTCATGAATTTGAAAATGTCAGTAATGAGTAATCAGTGAAAATTAAGATTTTATTATTACCTAATGAATTATTTTTCAATAATTTTTCTTAAACTTGTCGCAGTTGCTGGTTGAAACTAAGAACATAAATAAATCAATGTTCAGTTTGCTATCCAAATGGTTTTGATATTTACGAATTCCTTGATTCCATAATGGGAAAGTTCGCGACCGAAGCCAGATTTTTTAATTCCACCGAAAGGCAATCGCGGGTCAGATTTCACCATTCCATTTATAAATACTGAACCAGATTCAATTCGTTTTGCAATTAATTTTGCTTTCTCCAAATCGCTTGTCCAAAGCGAAGCACCTAAACCAAATTCAGAATCATTTGCAACTTGAATTGCTTCTTCTTCATCTTTCACTTTAATAAAAATTGCAACTGGACCAAATAATTCTTCAGAATAAGCCAACATTCCTTTTTTTACATTTGAAAGAATAGTTGGCTGATAAAAAGCTCCGATTCCTTCAATTCTACTGCCGCCAAGCAATAAAGTTGCACCTTGTTTTATTGAAGTTTGAACTTGCATATCTAATTCCATAAGTAAATCTTCGCGAGCAATTGGACCAAGTTCAGTTTCTTCATTCATGGGATCTCCAATTTTCAATTTCGACATATTTTCTATGAATAATTTCTCGAATTGCTCGGCAATCTTTTCTACATAAATAAATCTTTTTGCTGCAATACAACTTTGACCGTTGTTAATAATTCTGGCAAAAACACCGATTTTAGCAGCTTTTTCAATATCTGCATCTTCAAGAATAATAAATGGGTCGCTTCCGCCAAGCTCTAAAACTGAAGTTTTGATATTCTTTCCCGAAATTTCAGCAACTTTACTTCCTGCTGGCTCGCTTCCTGTAATTGTTGAAGCTTTTACAAGTGGATTTTCAATCACTCTTTGTACTTCGCGTGATGAAATTAGCAAAGTTGTAAAGGTGTTTTGTGGAAAACCAGCAAGTTGAAAAATTTCTTCGATTGCCAACGCACTTAGTGGAACATTTGAGGCGTGTTTTAATAAAGCTACATTTCCAGCCATCAAAGCGGGCGCTGCAAATCTGAAAACTTGCCAAAATGGAAAATTCCAAGGCATTACCGCAAATACAATTCCAATTGGGTCAAATTCTACATAACTTTCGCTTGCATCAGTTTGAATAATTTCATTTTTAAGAATTGATTCTGCATTTTCTGCATAATATTGACAAACCCAAGCACATTTTTCGACTTCCGCAATTGCTTGTGTAATTGGCTTTCCCATTTCAAGTGTCATAATTCTGGCATATTCTTGTTTGTTCTCGCGTAAAATTTCCGCAACTTTTAGCATTAATTCACTTCTTTCAGGGAAAGTTGTGTTTTTCCATTCTAAAAATGTTTCGTGTGTTTGTTGAATTAAACCATCAACTTGCTCTTCTGAATATTCAGCAAAAACTTCAATTGTTCGGTTTGTAGCGGGATTTTTAGATTCAATTCGCATTTTAAATTCCTATTATTTGCTTGTAAAATTTTGAAAATTCAACAATTATTTCATCTCTAATTATTTTGAAAAACGCTAAAATCTCTTCTTCAGTTCCTTCAGCTTTTGCTGGATCACGAAAACCAATGTGTAAACGATTAACTACTTTTCCAAGAAAAACTGGGCAATTTTCGTTTGCATCATCACAGACTGTAATTACAAAATCGAAAGATTGATTTATAAATTGATTTACATTTGTCGGTTTATATGATGAAATGTCAATTCCAATTTCGTTCATCACTTCAATTGCAAGTGGATGAACTTTTCCAGATGGGAAAGTTCCAGCTGATTCTACTAATAAATTTTTATCTAAATATGATAAAATTCCTTTCGCCATTTGGCTTCTGCACGAATTCCCCGTACATAAAATTAATATTGATGTTTTCTTTTCCATTAAAAATATCTTATTGTTAAATCAATCATTTTTTCCACAAATTTAGAATATGGTGGATAAAACATTTTTAGAGATGTAAATTTTGGTTGTTTCATAACTGAACGATGATGAGAAAAAGTCTTAAATCCAAATTCACCGTGACTACTTCCAATTCCGCTTGAATTAATTCCACCAAAAGGCAAATTATAGTTAACAAAATGAACTACAACATCATTAATTGCTGTTCCACCAGAAGGAATATCGTGAATTAAATCATTTATAAACTTTTTATCGTTACTAAAAATATACAAAGCAAGCGGTTTGGGATTTTTGTTTGCAATTTCAACAATTTCCTCGTAAGAATAGCTATTTAATATTGGCAAAATTGGTCCAAAAATTTCTTCTTTCATAATTTTGGAATCGAGAGAAACGTTTGTTAAAACTGTTGGCTCAAAGAAATTATCTTCTCCAATTTTCCCGCCGAATTGAATTTTTGCACCTTTCTCAATTGCATCATCAAGCAATTCTTTTAATCTGTTTGCGTGCGTTGGATTTATTATTCGGCAAAAATCACCATTCCCTTGCAAAGTGCCAATTTTCCCATACATTTTTTCTACATTTTCTTTGAGTTGTTTAACAAATACTTCTTCAATACAAGAAGGAATTATCAAATAATCTGGAGCGATGCAAGTTTGTCCAGCATTTATCAATTTCCCCCAAGCAATTCTTTGAGCTGCTTCTTTCAGATTGTAATTTTTATCAACAATTACGGGTGATTTTCCACCTAATTCCAAAGTTACGCTTGTTAGATTTTTTGCCGCTTTTTCCATCACAATCTTTCCAATTTTTGTGCTTCCTGTAAAGAAAATATGGTCAAATGGCAAATTAAGAAGTTCTTCAGAGATTTTTGCATCGCCTTCAATTACTGCAATTTCATTGGGCGAAAATACGGATTCTATCATCTTTTTGATTATTTTCGAAGTATTCGGACTATGTTCAGAAGGCTTAATAATTACGCCATTTCCCGCAGAAATTGCAGAAATTAGCGGACCAATTGCAAGCTGAAAAGGATAATTCCAAGGTGAAATTATCAAAACAATTCCTTTTGGTTCATAAATAATTTTGCTTGATGAACCGAATAAAGTTAGCGGTGTTGGAACTAAAGTTGGTTTTGTCCAATTCTTTAGATTTCGAATTGCGTGTTTTATTTCGGTTGTAACCATAAATATTTCGGTTAATCGAACTTCGGCGGGCGATTTTCGAAAGTCTTCAAAAATTGCTTTTTCGATTTCGGGTGAAAATTTTTCGACAGCCGAAAGCAATTTTTTCAATTTCATTTTGCGTTGTGCTAAAGTTTGTTTTCGGATTTCCTTTTCGTTTGATTTTAAGTTTTGGAAAATCCCCAAAATCTTTTCGGCGGTAAGAAATTCGTCTTTATTCATATTTTTCACAAACAATTATTATTGATAAGTTAATTTAATTATTTTGAAATAGTTAAAACCAAAATTATTTAGTATGAAAATTAATATTTATCAGATTTATCAAATAGAAAAAAAGCGTGTTTCTTTGGGAAAATTTCATTTTTGCGAGTTAAACAATTTATTGGAAGATGAAGATTTCCTTACAAAAGAAGAATTGTTGTGGATTTCGAAACACGAAACAAACGATTATTTTTTTCTATATTTTGGCAAAACTCAATTGCAATTTCGAGATGAAAATCTTATGAAATTCATCGAATTTGCACAAAATGGGAATTATGGAATAATTTATTCAGATTTTTATCAAACAGAAAGAAATCAAAAAAGTGAGTTTCGAACAATTGATTATCAATTCGGAAGCATTCGTGATGATTTTGAATTTGGGAATTTGTTGTTAGTGAATAATAAAATTTTAGCAGAATATTTGCAAGATGCTTTTCATTGGAAATATTCTTCTTTTTATGATTTTCGCTTGTTTGTTTCTCAAATTTCGAAAATTGGACGAATTCCAGAATTTCTCTATTCGGTTGAAAAAGAAGATTCCAGAAAATCGGGCGAGAAAATCTTTGATTATGTAAAAATTAAAAACAAATTAATTCAAAAAGAAAGAGAAGAAGTTGCAACTTTATTTCTTGAGCGGATAAATGCGAAAATTCAACCAAAATTTGAAGAAATAGAATACCAACACTCCGATTTTCAATTCACGGCGTCAGTAATAATTCCAGTGAAAAATCGTGAAAAAACAATAGCAGATGCAGTGGAATCAGCTTTATCGCAAAAAACTAATTTTAATTTTAATGTAATTGTTGTTGATAATCATTCCACAGATAACACAACCAAAATCCTAAAAAATCTTGCAAAAAAAGAGAAAAAATTGATTCACATAATTCCAAAACAAACTGATTTAGGAATTGGCGGATGTTGGAATTTGGCAATTGACAATAAGAATTGCGGAATGTTTTCTGTGCAATTAGATAGCGATGACATTTATCTTGATGAAAAAACATTGCAAAAAATTGTTGATAAATTCACAGCAGAAAAATCAGCCGCAGTTGTGGGAAGTTACAAAATAACCGATTTCCAGCTAAAAGAAATTCCACCTGGAATTGTAAATCACGAAGAATGGACAGAAAGTAACGGAATGAACAATGCCTTAAGAATTAATGGATTTGGGGCGCCGCGAGCTTTTTTTACGCCAATTTTACGGCAAATTCGATTCCCAAATGTAAGTTATGGCGAAGATTATTCAGTTATGATACGAATTACGAGAAATTACAAACTTTCCCGCATTTTCGAACCAATTTATATTGTTAGAAGATGGGAAGGGAATTCTGATTCTGATTTATCGAACGAAAAAATGAATAAATTCAATTCTTACAAAGATTTGTTAAGAACTAACGAAATTTTAGCACGACAAGAGCAAAATGCTGGGGAATGATTTTTTAACGAGATTTCTGAAAGAACAACTTTCAATTTGGGAGTTAGCCAAAAGCAATTACGAAAAATTGCAGTTTGTTGAAGAAAAGGAATTTGTTTTTGGCGAAATTAGAATTTTAGCTCAATATAATCCCGAAAGGGAAAAATCAACAATTGCAAAAGTTGAGAAAACAACTGAAAAAATGTGCATTTTGTGTGAAAATAATCTTCCAAAAGGGCAAATTAAATATGAAATAGCTGAAAATTTTTTCTTGCTTGTCAATCCATTTCCAATTTTTTCTGAGCATTTCACAATTGCACATAAAAATCACATCGACCAAAATATTGATTTGTTCTTTAAAGATTTTCTTGAAATTAGTAGAAATTTACCAGAAAATTATTTCATCTTTTATAATGGAGCAAAAAGCGGAGCTTCAATCCCAGGTCATTTGCATTTTCAAATTGGAAGAAAAGATGAATTACCAATTTTTGCAAACAAAATAGCAAATCAAAATCAGTTTTATGAACAGAAAACGATAAATCGGCATTTCGTAATTTCAAATTCCGATAAAGAGAAAACTAAACAGCAATTTGTTAATTTATTAAAAAGTGAAAAATTCAACCAAAATGGCGAAATGATAAATGTTTTGGCGTTTTTCGAGGAAAATTACTTCAAGATAATTGTATTTTTACGAAAAAAACATCGCCCAGAATTTTACTATTTGTCAGACGAAAATCAAATGTTGGTAAGTCCAGCTGCAATTGATTTGGCGGGGAAAATCATATTCCCGCGAAAAGTTGATTTTGAAAAACTCAGCAAAGAAAAAATTGGACAGATTTTTACTGAAGTTTTGTTATAGAAACTGATTTGGGAAATTTAAGCATAAAATAGAATTATTGAATATTTATTGAATGGGAAATTAAATGAAACACTACATTTTTAACTTACTGATTTTAATTATGTTCTTCGGGAATAATCTTACAGCCGAAGTGAAGCTAAAATATTATAAATCGATAAAATTTGATAAAAATCACCAAATTGTTGGTGAAATTGAGCTAAAAAAAGATAGTCTAACCAACCAAGATTTTTACAAATTGGATTTCAACAAGGATAAAAAGGTTATAAAAATTCAATATTTTCAGAAAGGGTTACTTTCAAACAACTCATATTTTGGAGAAAATGTAGCAATAGTTGAAATAAAATACGGCTCAAAAACTCAAAAATTGTCGTTTTTTGACAATCTAAAAAAGAGAACTTCTGACAAAAATGGTTTCTATTTATGGATTTTTGAATTTGAGAATAATAATTTGATTTCCAAAAAATATCTTGATAAAAGTAAAGAAATTAGGGAAGAGATAACTTTCGGCGATTATAATATCAGAAATAAATTTGATGAGAAAGGGAAAGTTGTTGAATCAAATTATTTGGATGAAGTTGAAAATTTGATTGAATTGGAAGAAGGATTTTCTACTATTTGTTATAAATATGACAATTTAGGAAATGAAATTGAAGTAAATTTTCGTGGAATTGATGGTAAATTGGCAACAAATAGGGAATTCAATTATGCTGCTGTAAAATACAAATATGATGAAAAATCAGATGTTACAGAAATTGCACATTTTGACGAATTTGGAAATCCAACTGAAAATATTGCATTCGGATATTCCAAAGTTATTTATAAATATGATAATAAGAGAAATATAATTGAAGAAAGATATTTTGATTCTGAAAATCAACAAGACGATGATAAAAAAGGAATTTCAGCATACGTTTACAAATACGACAAATTTAACAGAAAAATTGAAGAATCATATTTCGACAAATTTAATAATTTAACAGAAATGAGTGCTTTTTTGGGAGATTTATCTTATTCCACAATAAAATATGAATACAATCAGAAAGGTAAAGTAGAGAAAGAATTATACTTTGATAAAAATGGGAAATTGGTAAAAGAATACTGAACAAACGCCAAATTATAAGTTTTAGCAAAATTTTTTATTCCCATTTACATTACTATTTTTGCACACAAAATATTAATAAACTATTTATGAGTTTAAAATGAAAGAAAAAATAAGAATAGCTTCTGGGCAAGGTTTTTGGGGCGATTTGATTGATGCTCCAGTTTGGCAAGTTGAAAATGGTCAGATTGATTATCTTGTTATGGATTATCTTGCAGAAGTTACAATGTCCATTTTACAAAAACAAAAAAACAAAAATCCCGAACTTGGTTACGCAAAAGACATCCCACAATTGATGAAAAGAATACTTCCAACAATCAAAAAAAACAATGTAAAAGTGATAACAAATGGCGGTGGTGTAAATCCTGAAGGTTGTGCTTTGGCGGTATTGAAAGTCGCAAAAGAATTGCAAATTGATTCACTTAAAATTGCAGTTGTAGTTGGCGATAACATCATGCACCGAATTGATGAAATTATTGAAAAAGGTTCCAATTTGCAGAATATGGAAAGTGGAGAATCAATTTTACCAATCAAAAATAAATTATTAAGTGCAAATGCTTATTTTGGTGCTTTTCCAATTGTTGAAGCACTACAAAGCGGAGCTGATATAGTAATTACAGGAAGAACAACTGACACAGGCTTAACACTTGCACCAATGATTTATGAGTTCGGTTGGGAAAAATCAAATTATGATTTAATGGCTGCTGGAACAGTTGCTGGCCATATTTTGGAATGCGGGGCACAATCAACAGGTGGAAATTTTCTCGGAAATTGGGAAGCAATTGAAAATTTTGCACAGATTGGATTCCCAATTGCTGAAGCATTTCCGAATGGCGATGTAATAATAACGAAACACGAAAATCTTGGCGGAAAAGTAACTTTTGATACAGTAGCCGAACAATTAGTTTATGAAATTGGAAATCCTGAAGAATATATAACTCCAGATTGTGTCGCAGATTTTACATCAATAAAATTGGAAGATTTAGGAAACAACCGAGTAAAAGTGTTCGGAATAAAAGGGAAACCAGAAACTCCATTTTATAAAGTATCTGCTTCTTATGATAGCGGTTATTCAGCAATTGGAAATTTAACATATTCGTGGCCTAAAGCAATTACAAAGGCAAAAGCTGCCGACCAAATTCTAAGAAAAAGATTAGAAAATCTAAATTTGAAATTTGATGAAATTCACACAGAATTTGTTGGTTATAATTCTTGCCACGGACCAATTGCTACGCAAATTGATGAAGATTTGATAAACGAAGTCGTACTTCGCGTTGCAGTTCGTTCAAACGACAAAGAATCAGTTGAAAGATTCGGGAAAGAAATTGCTCCTTTAATTCTAACTGGACCGCCAAGTGTTACTGGTTTTGCTGGCGGAAGACCACGCCCAAGTGAAGTTGTTGCGTATTGGCCTGCACTAGTTAAAAAGGAATTAGTTATTCCACAAGTAAAAATTATGGAGTTATAATGAAAAAAATAAGATTAATTGAAATTGCACACGGACGAAGTGGCGATAAAGGTGATGCCGCAAATGTTGGAATTATTGCATACGATGAAGAAAAATATCAGATAATTAAAAAATATCTAACAAAAGAAGTTGTTAAAAAACATTTCGAAGGAATTTGCTTCGGCACTGTGGAAAGATACGAATTACCAAATATTAGAGCATTGAATTTTGTATTGAACAACACACTCGGCGGTGGCGGAACTGTTTCATTAAAACACGACGCACAAGGTAAAACTCTTGCTGCGGCTTTGTTAAAATTAGAAATTGAAATTGATGAGTAGTTTAAGTTCATATTATTGGAGATAAAATGTTTGAAGAAGAGATTCGCACGGTGAATAAATTATCGGAAAAAGTTACCAAATTACGAGGTTATCTTTGACATCGCTGGAAAAGAAGAAAAAATAAAGAAATTAAACTCGCAAACTGAAGTTGATGGTTTTTGGGGCGACAAGAAATCTGCTCAAAAAATTCTTCAAGAAGTAAAATCGTTACAAAATTGGGTGGAATTGTGGAAAAATCTTAATTCTGATTTACAGAATTTTACTGAATTTCTTGATTTAGCAAAAATTGAAAATGCTGCTTCCTTGCAAAGTGAAATTGATTCTGAAATATTGAAATTCACAAATAGAATCGAAGAAACAGAATTAAAAAGTATGTTAAGCGGAAAAGATGATGATAAAAATTGCATTTTAACAATTCATTCTGGTGCTGGTGGCACAGAAGCACAAGATTGGGGCGAAATGTTGATGAGAATGTACTTGCGTTGGGGTGAACAGAATAATTACAAAATGAATCTAATTGATTATCTTGAAGGAGAAGGTGCTGGTTTAAAAAGTGCGTCAATCGAAGTTGAAGGAAGTTTTGCTTACGGTTATTTGAAAGCTGAAAATGGTGTACATCGTTTGGTAAGAATTTCGCCATTCGATTCCAACAAACGCCGACACACATCATTTGCGTCAGTTTTTGTAATTCCCGAAGTGGATGATTCAATCGAAATCGATATAAATCCCGCTGACTTAAAAATAGATACTTATCGTTCTGGTGGAAAAGGTGGGCAAAATGTTAACAAAGTTGAAACTGCTGTACGAATCACACATATTCCAACTGGAATTGTGGCGGCTTGCCAGAATGAACGCTCACAAATTCAGAATAAAACAAATGCAATGAAAATGTTGCGAGCAAAACTTTATCAAGTTGAATTAGAGAAAGAACAAGCTGCAATAGATGAAGTTGAAAAAAATAAAATGAAAATTGAATGGGGAAGTCAAATACGATCTTATGTTTTTCATCCTTATAATATGGTGAAAGATCACCGCACAAATTTTGAGACTTCAGATGTTAACGGAGTTATGGATGGAAATTTGAACGGATTTATCAAAGAATATTTACTTAAATTTTCTGGAGTATGATGAATAAAATCATAATAATTTTGCTATTTGCAACTTTCATTCATCAGAATGCACAAAATCAAAATTTTGAAATTATCAAGCAAGATTTCAACCATTTTGTAAATACAGGAAAAACAATTTTCCGACAACCATTAAATTGGGAAAGTAAAGATTGGCAACTTTTAGCTGGAATTACTGCTGGGACGGCATTATCAGTTTTAGCAGATAATTCATTAAAAACAATCGTTCAGGAAAATCAAAGCAAAATTGCAACTAATATTTTCAAAATAGATGATTATTACGGTTCATCTTATTCATTTCTAATTCCGTTTTCTGCTTATTCAATCGGATATTTTACAGAAAATAAAGATTTGCGGCAACTTGGTTTGCACACAGCTGAAGCAATTGCTTATTCTGGTTTAATAACACTTTCCTTAAAATTTATCATTGGAAGAAATCGCCCGTTTATGGAAAATGGAGCTCTAAAATTCAATCCATTCTCTATTAAAAATGAGTTTAATTCTTTACCGAGTGGACACACAACAGTTGCTTTTGCAATTTCAACGGTAATGGCAAATTATTCAGATAACATTTATTGGAAAGTGGCTTGGTTTTCGTTAGCTGGTGCAACTGGGTTTGCAAGAATTTATAATAATCAGCATTGGTTTTCCGATGTAATTCTTGCGGGAATAGTTGGTTATTCGGTCGCAGATTTTATAACTAACAACGACCATAAAACTCAGAATGCTGAAAAGTTAACAATAATTCCCACAACAGATAGACTTTTTATCTCGTTAAAGTTCTAAAATAGAATTCAATTGATTTTATATAATAATTTTCAAATCAAAGTTAAATTAAAGAATCTTTTTTTATTTTAAATAATCTTAATTGTTCAGTATCTTTAATTCATAAAAAAATTGTTTATTAATAGATAGGAAACTATGGATTTTAACTTTTCAGATAGAGTAGAAGAAGTAATTAGATTTAGCAAAGAAGCCGCTTTTAGTACTGGTCACGAATCAATTGGGACAGAACATTTGTTGTTAGGAATAATTCGGGAAGGTAGTGGAAATGCAATTATTGTCTTAAAAAATTTATCAGTTGATTTGGGAGTGTTAAAAAAATCAATTGAAGATGCTACAAGAACAAATAACATTACATTAACCGTTGGTAAAGTTCCACTAACTAAAGAAGCAGAAAAAGTACTAAAACGCACTCAAATTGAATCAAAAATATATAAAAAGAATGTTATAGGAACTGAGCATTTATTGCTTGGAATACTTACCGATCGTGAAAATGTAGCTTCGCAAATTTTATCGCAATTTAATGTTACATACGAAAATGTAAGAAATGAATTGTTGAAATTATACGGATATTCAAATTTTACTCCTGAACAAACTGACGTTGCATCTTCCAGATATTCTTCAGATTCAGAAGATGAGCAAGAAGATAGGGGAGAAATATCATCATTTGAAAGGAAATCCAGCGAAAAATCCAAAACTCCCGTTTTAGATAATTTTGGTCGAGATTTAACAAAATTGGCAGAAAGTTCAAAACTTGATCCTGTAATTGGACGTGAAGTAGAAATAGAGCGAGTAACTCAAATTTTGAGCCGAAGAAAGAAGAATAATCCAGTTTTGATTGGAGAACCAGGCGTTGGAAAAACAGCGATTGCCGAAGGTTTGGCACTAAGAATCGTAAAACATGAAGTCCCAAGAATTTTGATGAACAAACGAGTTGTTACATTAGACATTGCAGGTTTAGTCGCTGGGACAAAATATCGCGGTCAGTTCGAAGAAAGAATGAAAGCTCTGATGAATGAACTTGAGAGAGCAGAAGATGTAATTTTATTTATTGATGAACTTCATACAATTGTTGGTGCTGGCGGAGCTTCAGGTTCACTTGACGCTTCAAATATGTTCAAACCTGCACTTGCTCGAGGTGATATTCAATGTATTGGTGCAACAACTTTGGATGAATACAGAAAATACATTGAAGTTGATGGAGCTTTGGATAGAAGATTTCAAAAAGTTATGGTAAATCCTCCAAATTCAGCAGAAACTCTCGAAATTCTAAAGAATATTAAATTCAAATATGAAGAACATCATCATGTAAGATATTCAGATGAAGCGCTTGAAGCAACTGTTAGATTAAGTGATAGATATATTACTGATAGATATTTCCCAGATAAAGCAATTGATGTTTTGGATGAAGCTGGCTCACGAGTTTATATGAGTAAATATAATGCCCCAGAAGAAGTAATTATTTTAGAACGAGAAGTAGAAAAAATTAGAGAAGAAAAGAAAGCTGTTGTTAATAAACAAAATTTTGAAGAAGCCGCTCGTTTACGTGATAGAGAAAAATTTTTACTTGACGAACTACAAAAACAAAAAGATTTATGGGAAATTAAATCAAATTCAATCTTTTTTGATGTGAACGAAGACGACATAAGCAAAGTTGTTTCGATGATGACAGGAATTCCTGTGCAACGAGTAATACAAGCTGAATCTGAAAAATTAATGAATATGGATAAAGAATTAATGAAATCCATAATCGGACAAGATGAAGCAATTACAAAACTTTCAAAAGCAATAAGAAGAGCAAGAGCTGGCTTAAAAAATCCAAACAAACCAATCGGAAGTTTTATCTTTTTGGGACCAACTGGAGTTGGTAAAACTGAAATGGCAAAAGTTATTGCCAAATATCTTTTTGATTCAGAAGATTCATTGATTCGAATTGACATGTCTGAATATATGGAGAAATTTGCTGTTTCTCGTTTAGTTGGAGCGCCTCCAGGCTATGTTGGTTATGAAGAAGGTGGACAATTAACAGAAAAAGTAAGAAGAAAGCCATATTCAGTTGTTCTTTTTGACGAAGTTGAAAAAGCTCATTCTGATGTATTTAATATATTACTTCAGATTTTGGATGATGGAACAGCAACCGATTCGCTTGGACGAAAAGTGGATTTCCGAAATACAATTATTATTATGACTTCGAATGTTGGAACGAAAAATCTTAAAAATATAAGCAATTTCGGATTTGGAGATAATTCAGAAATAAATCGATACGAAAATCTCAAGAAAACAGTTCAAGAAGCAATGAAAGATTTATTTAATCCTGAATTTTTAAACAGAATTGACGATATTATTGTATTCAAAAATCTTGAAAAAGAAGATATTATGAAAATGGTACAACTTGAAGTTCGCGATTTAGTAAAGAATCTGAATGAAAGAAAAATGAAATTAGAACTTCATAAATCTGCAGTTGAATATCTTGTTGACAAAGGATTTGACCCAAAATACGGAGCACGTCCTTTAAGAAGAGCAATTCAAACTCATCTCGAAGATGTTTTATCTGAAGAATTATTGCAAAATAAGTTTTCAGAAGGCGATATTGTGGAAGTAAAATTTAAAAAAGGTTCGGAAAGATTATCTTTCGGAAAGAAAAATAAAACTTCTGACAAAAACGAAGAAAATTTAGACTCAATTATTGAAATACCTTTATAAACTTGTGAGGAACAAATGTCACTACTAACAAATACTGAAATCGAAGAACAAATCCGAGATCTAGATGGTTGGAAAATTGAAGGGGAAAAGTTGGTTAAAGAATATCAATTTATCGACTTTTATAATGCACTTAGTTTTGTTGTCAAACTTGGCGTTGAAGCAGAAAAATTAAATCATCATCCTGAAATTCTTATTCATTCTTATAACAAAGTGAAAATTACAACAACAACTCACGAAGAAGGTGGAATTACAGAATTAGACACAAGATTGGCAGACAGACTTGAGAGAATATAATAATGATAAAAGATGAAGTTATTAAAATTTTTAAGGAAACAAATGCCCTTTTAAACGGGCATTTTTTATTAACTTCGGGAAAACATTCCGATACGTATTTTCAATGTGCAAAAGTATTGGAACATCCAAATCATACGCAGAATTTACTTAGCGAAATTGTTGAATATTTCAAATCTTATGAAATTGATGTTGTAATTGCTCCAGCCATGGGTGGAATTATTGTAGGTTACGAAGTTGCTCGCGGTTTGGGTAAAAGATTTGTTTTCACTGAACGTGAAAATGGGAAAATGACTCTCCGAAGAAATTTCCAAATCGAGAAAAAGAGTAAAGTTCTGGTTTGTGAAGATGTAACTACAACTGGCGGTTCAGTTTTTGAAGTAATGGAAATCGTTAAAAACTCAGAAGCGAAAGTTGTTGGTGTAGCTATGATTGTAGATAGAAGTAATGGGAAAATTAATTTCGGTGTGCCAACAAAATCAGTACTAAAATTGGATGTTATTGCTTACGAACCAGCAGATTGTCCGATTTGTAAAACGGAAATTCCTCTCGTAAAACCTGGCTCAAGGAGTTTGAAATGAAGAAAATGATTCTTCTTTCTTTAATTATATATTCTATTTCTTTTTCTCAAAATTATGATAAATACTTTGAAAATAAAGGTTTAAGAGTTGACTTGTATCAATCTGGGAATTCAGAATTAGAAATAATTACTCTAAAAGAAATGGTTGCAGAAAAGTATTTTAGCGGAAACAAAAATAAATTGATTGACAATCTGAATCTTGGTTATTACTTTGTAAAAGTTTATAATTCACAGAATGAAGTTATTTATTCTCGCGGATTTTCTACTCTTTTTCAAGAATGGCAATCAACAAAAGAAGCAGAAAGTATTAATAAATCTTTCCCAATTTCTGTGAAAATTCCATTCCCAAAAGAAAATGTAACTTTAACTTTGTACAAAAGGGATAAGAAAAATCATTTCCAAAGTATTTATTCTCTCAAAATTGACCCAAAAGATTACTTTATTAAATCAGAAAATTTCGAACAAGTTGAACCAATAAAACTGCATTATTCAGGCGATTATTCCAAAAAAGTAGATATTTTATTTGTCCCAGATGGATATACAAAAAGTGAATCAAGAAAATTAGAGAATGATTTTAATAGATTTTCAAAGTATATATTAGAATTTTCACCATTTTCTCAGTATAAAACGAAAATAAACATTTGGGGAATAAAACTATTTTCAGAAGAAAGTGGGACTGATATTCCTGGGGCAAATATTTATAAGAACACCGCAATTGAAAGTAGTTTCTATACTTTTGATTCTGAACGCTACTTAACTGTAACTGATATCCATAATTTATCGCAAAAAACATCAAATGTCCCTTACGATTATATTATCGTGTTGGTAAATTCTGAAAAGTACGGTGGCGGTGGAATTTATAATTTTTGGGCAGTAACTTCGGTTGATAATCCTAAATCGGAATTAGTAATGATGCATGAATTTGGACATTCTTTTGCTGGATTAGCAGATGAATATTATACTTCGGATGTTTCCTATGAAGATTATTTTGACTTGCAGACGGAACCTTGGGAGAAAAATATTACAACTTTAGTCGATTTTGAATCCAAATGGAAAAATTTATTAAAAAAGGATACTCCAATTCCAACTCAAATTGAAGATGCGGAAAAATATCCAATCGGAGTTTATGAAGGTGGAGGTTATGTAGCAAAAGGTGTTTTTAGATCTTCCGAAAATAGTTTAATGAAAACACTCGAAAGCGAAGGCTATAATGAAGTTAGTAAAAATTGTATAGAATCAGTAATTAATCATTTTTCAGAATAATGCAGAAACAATTACATAAAACTCTGATGAAAATCTCGTCAGGGGAATTCAAAGATGACATTGAACTATTTTCAACTGTAATTAAACAGTTAATTAGTGACAGAAAGTTAAAAGTTACAGGCGGAAGAGTTTGGCAATTATCAACAGAAAACAAAGCCTATCAAATTTATTACCAAGTCGGTGAATACAAGAAAATTGAGAAAGATTTCTCGATAGATTTGGATGAAGATGTTATCCAAAAAATATCTAATGAAAGAACAATCACTTCTTTAGAAGTGAACAAAGAATTAATTGCAAAGGGAATTTTTGAATTTTCAGCGTCTGGATTTAGTAAAAGGGTAAAAATTAATGGTAAAAATTATTACAAATACATTCTTGCATTAAATACAACTGATTTTTCCAATGAATTTAAGTATATCTTAAATGTAGTTTCTACTCTACTTACTTCAAGGCTGATAGAATGGGAAATAAAAGAAAGGAAAAAAGATCTTCTAGCGGATATCAATCAAGCTAAAAAATTACAAAGAAGCATTTTGCCTGAACATGAATATAATTTTAATGATTACGAAATTTATGGAGTAACTTCCTCAGCCAAAGAACTTAGCGGCGATTTTTTTGATTATCTAAAAATTGGTGAAGGTGAAGAACGTTTGGGAATTGTTGTTGGCGATGTTGCTTCAAAAGGATTAGTTGCCGCAGCAGAAGCAATGTATATTTCTGGAGCAATTAGAATGTCATCGCACTTCCAAATTAAAATATCTCCATTTATGTCGAGGTTAAATAATCTAATTAACCAAATTTTTAGTGATGATAGATTTATAACAATGTTTTATGGCGAACTTTCTGATGATGAAAAAGGCTTATTTTTGTATTCCAACGCTGGGCATAATCCCCCAATTTTTATTGACAAAAAGATGAAAGTGCATGAATTGAATGTAAATGGACCGCTTTTAGGACCAGTTCCTCATTCAAAATTTGGTACAGATAGCATTTATATCAAATCTGGCGATTTACTTGTAATTTACTCGGATGGAATAGTTGAAGCTGCAAATGAAAAATTTCATTTTTATGGTAAAAGAAGGTTAGTTAATCTTTTGAAAATGAAAAAAACAGAATCTCCTAAAATGATAGCACTTTCTATTCTTGATGATGTGATAAAATTTTCATCGAATGATAGTCAATATCAAGATGATAAAACAATTGTTGTAATTAAGAGAAAATAACAAAATGAGTCTAAAAGATATAATATTTCATGCTGGAATTGTTGGAGCAGGTGGTGCTGGTTTTCCAACTCACATAAAAGCTTCATCAAAAGTTGATTTTGTAGTAGCAAATGGTGCAGAATGCGAACCACTTTTGCACAAGGATTTTGAAATAACTAAACACTTTGCAAAAGAAATTATTTCGGGAATGAACTTGATGATTGCCGAAACTTCAGCTCAAAAAGGCTATTTTGGGATGAAAAGTAAAAATCAAGAAGCAATCGATGAAGTGAAAAAATATATTAAAAATTCCAAAATAGAACTTTCTGAATTGGAAGATTATTATCCCGCTGGCGATGAATATGAACTTGTTTATGAAACCACAAAAAGATTAATTCCCGCACACGGAATTCCGCTTGATGTTGGAACAGTTGTAAATAACGTGGAAACTTTGTACAATATTTCTCAAGCACAAAAAGGAATTTCTCTAACGGAAAAATTTGTTTGCGTAACTGGAATTGTAAAAAATCCATCAACTTTTTTTGTGCCAATTGGTACAACTTTTCGTCAATTATTAGATTTTGTTGGAGGAACAACTTCACGGGAATATGTGTTTTTTGTCGGTGGAATTATGATGGGAAAACTTTCTGATAATTTGGATGAAGTTGTAACTAAAACTACCGCTGGCTTAATTTTTCTTCCTGCAGAACATTATTTAGCAAACAGAATGCAACGAACAACTGCAGATATGAATAGAATCGGTAAATCAGCTTGCGACCAATGTTCATATTGCACCGAATTTTGTCCGCGATATTTAATGGGGTATGATGTTCAACCTCATAAAGTTATGCGTTCGCTCGGATTTACGACAAGCGGAAATGCAATTTGGAACGAATATGCAGATTTGTGCAGCACTTGCGGTTTGTGTTCTCTTTATTCTTGTCCAGAAGATTTATATCCGCGTGAGGCTTGTGTGCAAGGGAAAGAATATCTTCGAAATGAAAAAATAAAACATATTCAGCCGAAAGAAGTAAAAATTCATCCAATAAAAAATGGGAGGAAAGTTCCATTAAAAAAATTGATGAGTAAACTGAATGTAACTCTTTTGAATTATGAAACACCATTTCAAAACAACTTTCCAATACCAAAAGAAGTTAAAATTTTGATGAAACAGCATGTTGGAATTTCTGCAAAACCAATTGTTGTTATCGGACAAAAGGTTAAAAAAGGTGAATTAATTGGAAAAATCGATGAAAATCAACTTGGATCGTTAATTCATTCTTCTATAGACGGAATTGTAACTCACGTTTCAAATGAATTTGTAAGAATAAAATCAGAATAATTGAAAAAGAGAAAGGTAAATAGATGAATTCATTAGGTTTGGTAGAACTTTCTTCAATAGCTGCTGGAATGCAAGCAGCGGATTTGATGCTAAAAACAGCAGAAGTCGAGTTGATAATTTCGCGAACAATCTGTTCAGGCAAATTTATGGTTATGATTGGCGGGGAAGTAGCAGAAGTACAATCTTCAGTTTCGGCTGTTGAAAAATCGCTTGATTATGCTTTAATTGATTATTTCGTAATTCCGAATTTACATCCCGACATCTTTCCAGCAATTTCTGGTCACACAAATCATGGCGAACTTGAAGCATTGGGAATTCTTGAAGCATTTTCAGTTGCATCTTTAATTGAAGCAGCAGATGCGGCAGTAAAATCTGCAAATGTTAGATTAATTGAAATCCGAATGGCAATGGCACTCGGTGGAAAAGCCTTTTGTACATTAACAGGAGAAGTTGCCGCCGTAACTTCGGCAGTGGAATCTGGAGCAATGATAATTTCACAAAAAGGTTTGCTTGTGAACAAAGTTGTAATTGCACAACCTAGGAAAGAACTATTAAGCGAAATGATTTAATAGGAGATTATTATGTTCGAAAATCTAATAGAAAAAGCAAAAGAAGCACAATTAAAATCAATATCTCCATATTCAAATTTTAGAGTTGGTGCGGCAATTGAAACTGATGAAGGAAAAATTTATCTTGGAGCAAACATTGAAAATGCTTCATACTCACTAACTATTTGTGCTGAACGTACTGCAATTTTTAACGCTCTTTTAAGTGGCGAAAGAAAATTCAAAAGATTAGCACTTATCTCAGATTCTGAAAATATAATTTCACCTTGCGGAGCTTGTCGTCAAGTTTTAGCTGAATTTTGCAATCAAGATTTTGAAATAATTATGACAAACCAAAAAGGCGAAACAAAAATTGCTACTTTAGGTGAAATTCTCCCATTTTCATTTTCAAAAAAGGATTTATAATGTTAACAAATGCACCCCATCATTTTCCGCAAAATACTGGTTGGATTGAAGTTATTGCGGGTTGTATGTTCAGTGGAAAAACTGAAGAATTAATCAGAAGAATTAGAAGAGCAAAAATTGCAAGACAACGAGTGATTATTTTCAAGCCAAAAATTGATAATCGATATGCAGAATACGAAATTGTTTCGCATAGCGAACAAAGTATGTCAGCAGAAATAGTTGAAAAATCATCAGAAATATGGGAAAAATCGCAAGATTATGATGTAATCGGAATTGATGAAGGACAATTTTTTGATGATGAATTAGTTAAAGTTTGCAACGATTTGGCAAATCTCGGGAAAAGAGTAATTGTTGCTGGACTTGACCAAGATTATCGTGGAATTCCATTTGAACCGATTCCAAAATTGCTTGCAGTGGCGGAATATATTACAAAAACACTTGCAATTTGTGTAGTTTGCGGAAACCCTGCAGATAAAACTCAGCGTAAAGTAGTATCAAAAGAACGTGTACTTGTCGGTGCTTCAGATGCTTATGAAGCAAGATGCAGAAAATGTCATTATATCCCGGAAGAAAATCATGATTGAATCAATAATTAGAGGAATTATCGGTATAATTTTAATTCTTGGAATTGCATTTTTATTCTCAAATAACAAAAAAAAAGTAAATATCCGTTTGATTATAAACGGTTTGTTACTTCAAGTTGTGCTTGCCATTTTTATCATAAAAGGTGATGAATTAGGGAGTTTTTTTGCTCCATTGGGTTGGTTAAAAATGCTTTTCTCATGGATTAGTAGTGCTTTTGTTTTAATTCTGAATTTTACAACTGAAGGTTCAAAATTCATCTTCGGCAATTTAGCATTTTCTCCAGGTTCTGAAGGAAGTATGGGAATGTTTTTCGCATTTCAAGTTTTGCCAATAATTATCTTTTTTGCTTCATTAATGAGTGTTTTGTATTATTTGGGAATTATGCAAGTTGTCGTCAGTTTGATGGCAAAAGGAATGGCGAAAATTCTTGGTACAAGTGGTGCTGAATCACTTTCTTGCACTGCAAATATATTTGTCGGACAAACTGAAGCTCCATTAGTCGTTAAACCATTTATTCAAAAAATGACAAAAAGTGA
The DNA here is from genome assembly GCA_020722065.1 of Melioribacter roseus. Taxonomy (GTDB): domain Bacteria; phylum Bacteroidota; class Ignavibacteria; order Ignavibacteriales; family Melioribacteraceae; genus WGAL01. Next base: position 14,397 of record DYLK01000011.1, on the reverse strand, counting down.
AATTTTGACGATTATGACTGGCGGAATGGCAACAATTGCCGGAAGTGTAATGGCGGCTTATATTCAAATGCTTGGATATTCTTATGCACAAATAAATGGAATTGATTTAGTTCAGGCACAAACAATGTTTGCTACTCAATTATTATCGGCAAGTGTTATGGCTGCTCCAGCGGCAATGGTCCTTTCCAAAATAATTTATCCAGAGACTGAAGAACCGGTTACAAAAGGTCTTGTCAAAATTGAAGTAGAAAAATCTGGTTCAAATGTTATAGAAGCTGCATCTTCTGGTGCTTCAGAAGGTGTTCAACTTGCAATTAACGTTGCGGCAATGCTTATTGCATTTATCGCATTAATTTCAATGTTAAATTTTATTTTAGTTTGGATTGGAGATTTTGCAGGCTTAAATCCATATTTATATACTGAATATGGAAAACCACTTAACTTACAATTAATTTTTGGATTGATATTGCAATATCTTGCTTATGGAATTGGAGTTCCTTGGAATGATGCGTTGAATTTTGGAAGTTTAATTGGGACAAAAATCGTGGTCAATGAATTTATTTCGTATATGGATTTATCAAATTTGATACAAACTGGGATTTTCAAATCGCAGAAAAGTATTGTGATGGCAACTTATGCTTTATGTGGATTTGCAAATTTTAGTTCGATTGCAATTCAAATTGGTGGTTTAACGCCACTTGCCCCAGACAGAAGAAGCGATTTTGCACAGTTAGGAATGAGAGCAGTTTTAGGTGGTGTTTTATCAACTTTACTTACTGCAACTTTAGCTGGAATTTTTTATGGTTCGTAATTTATTTAAAAAATATCAACAAATATTTGATTTTATTAAAGAATTCCAACCTTTTGAGGTTGAAAATGCATTAATTCTTGGTAGCGGTTTGGGCGATTTTGCAGAAAAACTTGAAATTGTGAAATCAATTTCAACTTCAGATTTACCAAATTATCCCAAATCCACAGTTGAAGGACACAAAGGTTTTATACATTTTTGTAAATATCAAGGGAAGAAAATTGTAGTATTTCAAGGTAGAATTCATCTTTATGAAGGATATTCAATTTCTGAATCACTTTTACCTGTAATTATTTCTTATGAAATTGGAGTGAAAAATTTAGTTTTAACAAATGCTGCCGGAGGAATTGATGATAATTTAAAACCTGGAGATATTATGCTAATTTCAGCATTTAATACATTTAATGTAAAAAAATATCTTTCATCTTTTTTAGGACAAGTTTCACTTGACGAAATAAATAGAATTAGAACTAATTTCCCAGCAAAAGAACTTTCTCAGAAAATGATTGATTCTGCACTTGAAGAAAATATTTATTTACCAAAAGGGAGTTATTTCTTTAATACTGGTCCAAGTTATGAAACAAAAGCTGAAATTCAGATGATTAAAAAGATGGGATTTTCCGCAGTTGGAATGTCAACGGCACACGAAGCAGTTTTTGCAGCAAAATTAGGATTAAACGTTGTTGCATTTTCGCTAATTACAAATTACGCTGCTGGGATTTCCCCGCATAAATTATCACATACTGAAGTAATGGAAACAGCCGAAATCTCAAAGGGTAAATTGGAAAAACTTATGAAAAGATTCATCATTTCGATATAATCTTTACTCATCTCACTAAAAAACACTATTTTTACTAAATTTCTAACAAATCATAAGAATAAGTATGTCATTTCTAAGAAATACATTAAAAAAATCATTTATTTTATTTCTAATTAATTTTGGGCAGTTTTTAACGTTAACTGCTCAAACAGACACCGATTGGAGTTATAACAAAGTAATTTATGAAGTGAACACAAGGCAATTCACAGAATCTGGAACTTTCGCTGAATTTTCCACACATCTTGATAGATTAAAAGAACTTGGTGTTGGAATTATCTGGTTTATGCCGATACATCCAATTGGTGAAGTAAACAGGTTAGGTACGTTAGGAAGTCCATATTCTGTTAAAGATTATTTTGCTGTAAATCCTAATTATGGCACTATGGATGAATTTAAAGCACTTGTTGATTCAATTCATTCAAAAGGAATGTACGTTCTGATAGATTGGGTTGGGAATCACACTTCGTGGGATAATAATTTAACAATTTCTCATCCAGAATGGTACATTCACGATAACAATGGGAATTTTATTCCGCCACCAGGAACAAATTGGACTGATGTTATACAACTAGATTATAGTAATTCAGAATTACGAAATTACATGATTAACACACTTTTGTTTTGGGTAACTGAAACAAATATTGATGGTTTTAGATGCGATGCTGTAAGTTTTATGCCAGAATCTTTTTGGTTATCAGCAAATGTTGCTCTTAAAAATCAAAAACCAAATATTTTTATGTTAGCCGAAGATGATAATCCGATTTATCAGTCTATTGGATTTGATATGAGTTACTGTTGGAGTTTACATGGTTTTGGGAATGGAGTGTTAAAAAGAATATATTTGGGACAAACTGATGTAAATGAATTAGATGATTTGATAGAATCAGAACTTGATAATTATTCTAATAATCATTACAGAATGTACTTTACATCAAATCATGATGAAAACGCTTGGTATGGGACAGAATTTGAACAATTTGGGAATGCAGCAAAAACATTTGCCGTATTAACTGCAACATTTAATGGAATGCAATTGATTTATAATGGACAAGAAGTTGGTTTTAATCATCGACTTGTATTTTTTGATAAAGATGAAATAATTTGGACTGAAAATAATTATACTGATTTATATAAAACCCTTAACAACTTCAAAAAAAGAAATAAGGCACTTTGGAATGGTTATAAAGGTGGATTTTTGCAAAGAATTCCTACAAGTAATGATAACTATTTCTTTTCTTTTATAAGAGAAGAAAGTGAAGATAAAATATTTTCGATATTTAATTTAAGTAATGGAATTAAAACTGTAACAATAAACGATTCAGGAATTAGCGGTACTTATGTCAATATTTTTTCATGCGATACAGTTTCATTTACTTCTACTGAAGAATATGAATTACCAGCTTGGGGTTATTTTATTTTTGAAAAAATAGATACTTCTACTGGAATTTCAGATTTGTATTCTGAATTAATTAATTATAAATTATTTCAAAATTATCCTAATCCTATTTACAAATCCTCAAATATCAAATATTCTGGAACTACAAAAATTAAGTATTCTCTCCCACAAAATGATTTTGTATCAATTATTCTTTACGATTTATTGGGGAAAGAAGTAAAACAGATTATTTCAAAATATCAATTAAAAGGGGAGTACGAAGTTCGTTTTAAGACAAATGAATTAGCAAGCGGTATTTATTATTATCAGATGCGAAGTGGGGAATTTGTACAATCAAAGAAGATGTTAATTATTAAATAGATTTTGAAATAAAATCGAGAAAGTACTTTGGAGTACTTTCTCGGTATGAAAAAATTATTTAAGTTGTTTGATAACCGCAGTTGCTTGAACATTTTCAGGGTCTAATTCCAAAACTTTTTCCCAATTTTGTAAGGCAAGTGCATTATTTTCTTTAATGTAATAATAGTAACCTAAATAAGAATAGGCTTCAACTAGTTCTTTCTTGAATTTTGTTGTATCATTATTGGATAATTCAATAAACTTTTCATAAAATGGTTTTGATAAACCAGCTTCAGAATCAGGATCAAAGTTAGATTTTACTCTTCCTTGCCAAATATATGCGATAGCTAAAGTTGGTACTTTTTCAATTAGTGATGTTAAAGCACTTTCAGCCTTCGCATATTCAGTTCCAACAATTGCTTTTACTCTATTTAACCAATCAGATTTTAATGCTTCCCAATTTGGCCTTTGCTTTTTGTCCATAATTGAAGAAACTGAATTATCTAATTTACTTAGAGCAGTTGCTAATTTTGTCGAATCATTCATAGCATCTTTTAATTCAGCTTGATAATAGAGGAGAGCAATTCGTAATTGACTTGTTTGTTCATCATTAAAATTTAATTTTTGTGGTAAACCTTGATAGGCTGAATTTATATTTTTATCACCAATAAAAATGTTAGCTTTACTTAAATCAAAATATTCTTGAGCCGTTAATTTACCTTTGTTTTTTAATGAATAAACAACACCTTCCCAATCTTTATTTTTAAAATAAAGAACAGACATTTTTCCAAAAACATCTTTTCTAGAAGAATCAGTTTCAACAACTTTTTTTAGATATTCCAATGCTTGCATTTCGTCACCTGATTTAGAAAGCAAATCTGAATAATTTTCATAATCTGTCGGGAGGTAACTATCTAAATTCAAGCCAAAAAGTTGTTTGAAGAAGGAAATACTTTTTTCGTTTTCATCTAAACGCATGTATGAATAAGCCAAAATTCTAATTGACGATTCAGGATTATCATCTTTCGGAAGAATATTCTCTAAAATCTCGATACATTTTGAGTATTGTTTATCAATAAAAAGGAAAGAAGCCAATCTCTTTTGTTTTTCTATAGTTACTTCAGAAGCATTAATATATTTTTGATAATATTGATAGGCTTGAGTGTAATCTTTTAGACGTGCGTAAACTTCAGCAAGTTCATTATAAGCGGGTGAATAGGTAGAATCACCTTTTAAAGCTTCTTCAAGTAAAACTATAGCTTCTTTTTTAAGATTGATAAGCAAGTAAATCTTTGCTTTCAATGTTAAAGCTTCAGGATTTTCGGGGTGAATATCGAGAACATTTTCGCAATTTTTTATAACTTCTGTTCCATTATTTAAGCCCAAATATACTTTTGCTTTACTTAAATAAACATCTGAATAATCTTTAGATTTAATACTTAATGCTTTGTCAACAAGTTCAAGTGCTTTTTCAAAATTTTTAATTTTTGGATTAGAATAAGCTTCTGCAAGAACCATAAGAACCATTTGATTTTCTTCATCACTAATTTCTAAAGCTTTTTTCATATTGGTTTCAAAATCAAGTTTATTGTCGGTTAGTAAATCAATTTTAGCTAAACCCGCATAATTTAAAGCACAATCAGCATCATTTTTTAAACCTTGAAGAAAAGAAAATCTTGCGGAATCCATATTTTCTGAATAACAATAAGTTTGTCCAAGATAAAAATATAACTCAGCTTTCTGTTTAGGTTTTTTTGTACTTTCAATTTGGCTCAAGAAATGCTTTTTTGCAGCATTATAACGTTCATTTTTATATAATTTTATACCAGTTTTAATATCTTGAGCAAAAAGTATTGTACTAAAAAGTACAATAATAGTTAGAATATTGAATGATCTTTTTAACATAATATTACCATTTGATTTATAATTCTTCGTGAATAATTTCTACAAGTCTAATTGGCATCGTTGCTGGTACCAAACCAAATTTTAACACAATTCTTTGTCCTCTATCACTTGCCACAAAAGCTGTAAAACCAGTAGCTAACCCCGAATATGCTTCTTTGCTAAGAGTATAAACTTCTCTATAAAGAGGATATGTTTTCTGCGCAATATAAGCTTGATAAGGTTTAAAGGCTTCGGAATTTTCATCTTTAGATATTGCAAAAACTTTTATAGTTTTCAAAAAATTTAAGTGAGTGGAATCGTCTTTATCGCTTATCCAATTCGCTCCAATGATTCCAATTGTATTTTTATGTTTTCCGACATAATCTAATACGGCAATATTAGAATCTAGAGCATAACAATTGGAAGAAAATTGAACAACACCAGTTTTTTCTTTAATAAAGCTAATTGTACTTGAATTATTGTTATCAAAGACAATTTTCATAGCTTTTTTAGTTCTGTCATTGTTTTTGGCATCAATGTATTCTGCAATTTCTTTTATTGTAAGAGTTGAGTCTTTTAAATCTTTACTACCAATTATTGCTACTGCATCATAAGCAATTTTATTAATTTTAGGGACAATTTCCCATTTTTTGAATTGTTCTAATTCTTCGCTATTTAGAGAACGTGGAACTATTATTAACTTTATACTATCATTCATAAGTAGATGAAATGCCGAATCAACTGGGAGATATTTCGTAGTAACTTTTGCATATTTATAAATAGATTCGAAAGTATCAACTTCTGAATCTATTAAAGGTTTGTAAGTTTCATCAACTGCGATTGTAATTTTGCCTGTTGTTGGGGTATCTTTGTTTTCTCCGGAATTATTGCAAGCTACAAAAAAGAAAAAAATTGTTATAAAGAGGTAATTAATAATCTTAGATTTCATCTTCATCATTTTCATCTTCCTTTTTTTCGTAATATTTCCCCTTGATAAAGCTAATAATCCTAAAAGTTCCATAAGTTGCGAATAAAAAACCGACGATTAATTTTTGAAATTTTTCTAATTCAAAAAAATCGTCGGTAAATAATATATATATGCCTAAACTCAAGTAAATAAAACCCATAATTATTTTCATTGCATTTAGGAACATCATTCTTTATGTCTTATAAATTTCGAATAATAAATAAGTTTACAAATTCTGTTAATTAAGTTTGAATAGAATTGGTAGAGAAACTTGGATTTTAACAGGAACACCACGTTGTTTACCAGGTTTGAATTTTGTAGCTCTTACAGCATCCATAGCCGCTTCATCACAACCGGCACCAATACCTTTAATTAATTCAACTTTATTAACATTCCCGTGTTCATCAACGAAAGCTTTGATAAAAACACGACCTTGTACACCAGCTCTTTTTGCAATTTCAGGATATTCAATTCTTTGTTGAATACCAGCAATTCCACCAATTGGTTCAGGCATTTCTTCAACTGCAACAAAGTATTCAGGCTCTACTTCTTTTTCTTCTTCAACTATTTTTTCTTCTGCTTCGATTAAACTATAATCAACACCGCCTTCAACACCTTGTTCGGTTTTTACACCTGGATCAACTTCTTTCAATTCATCGACAGTTGGAACGTATTCGTCTTTAACTTGATCATCAGGTTTAACAACAGGTGGAGTAAATTTGATTGTTGATTTCAATGGAGGTGGAACATCAACTTGTTCAATCTTCTGTTCTTCTCCAATTGAAGGTGGTGGAGCTAAATCAGTAATGATTACTTTTTTAAGTTTTTTAGAAACTTTTATTTCAGGTTTCAACATTTGATAAACAGTTGGTGCAGTTGATACAGCAACAACAAGTAGAATAGCTAACCAAGTAGAAATAGAAAGATAAGTTTTATATCGTTTTCGAAGAATATAAGCACCATACTCTTTATTCTTTTTAGCAAATATTAATTCATCAATATCGGCTTTTAGAATCACATTATCAGTCATGATTTAAAATCCTTATTTTATATTTTTAATTAATTCTAAGTCTTCTTTAGCTACTTCAACCAAAGCATAACGTTTAATATCTGAAATATTCATCTCGTCCAGAATATCTACAACATTTTTATAAATAGCGTCATTAGTTGGCTTAATTAAAACAACCATATCTTTTATTGAACTATTTTTTTCGAGTAAGATTTTTCTGATTCCATCGGCAGAGAAATTAGTAAGTATTGGACCTTCAATAGGATCATTAGCCATTCCAAGGTAATAATATAGTTTATTATCTTCAGCGATAATAATATTAAAAGCCTTAGAAGCTTTCAATGCATTTTGTCCTTCTTCAGTAATTTCACCTTTAGGTTTAACAGGAAGGTTAATTTCCATAGTTTGTGGTTTACTGAATGTAGTTGTTAGCATAAAAAAGGTAACTAGAAGAAATCCTAAATCAACCATTGGTGTAAGGTCAAGTCTGGTTGACATTTTCTTCGCACCATGTTTTTTACCTTTCTTTCCACTGGGTTGTTTCTGCTCTAATTCAGCCATTTTATAATCCTTTTAATTTATTTGGATCAGCTTCAAGGTCAGTAATTAAATTAAATTTATTTACATTTTTATCTTGAAGAGTATCCATAACTTTTTTGACAACTGACCACGAACTTCCTTGGTCACCTTTGATTGTAATTCTTACCCCTGGATTTGATAAACGACCTTGCATAATCCAATCACCTAATTCGTTATTTGTTGAATCGATTGGTATTCCAGGTTGGTCGTACATCTTACGTTCACTTTCATCAAGTGCAAGGTATCCTTTTAACTGATTTAAAGGGACACCAATACTACCCGAAAGTACAAAAGCTCTTTCTTCTTCAGCTGTAAAATTTAAGTTAGGGTATTTAGCACTCATTCTAGTTAAAAGTTTTTCTCTCGAAAAGTTTTTATTATCAATACTAAAAAACACTTTCCCTTCTTTTGTTACAGTAATATTTAGAACATCAGTATCAGGTAGTTTTATCTCAGAAATTGAAGACGGAGTATCGACTATAACTGAATCATCAGACTTGAATTGCGTAGTTAACATAAAAAAAGTTAACAAAAGGAACGCAACGTCAGTCATCGCAGTCATATCAATAGTCGTACTTTTTCTTGGAATTTTTACTTTCGGCATTTCATTACACCTTTATTATAATTAATTATTTTTTGAAGTGAAATTTTGCACGATAGCAACACCAGCTTCGTCAATATTGTAAGTCATTTTATCGATTTTAGTTGTAAAATAGTTGTAGAAAATAATCGCTAATGCTGAAGAGCTAATACCAAATGCGGTATTAATAAGAGCTTCAGAAATACCAGTAGCAAGAGCTACAGCATCAGGGGCACCAGCAGTGGCTAAAGCCGCAAAAGCTCTAATCATTCCGATAACTGTTCCAAGTAAACCAAAAAGAGTTGCTAAAGGTGCAATTGTTGCCAAAATTACTAAGTTTTGTTCTAAAACAGGTAATTCAAGAGAAGTTGCTTCTTCAATTTCTTGTTTAATGGCAAGAACTTTTTGTTCTTTATTCATTTCTTTGTTTGGAACTACTTCTTTATATTTCATAAGACCAGCTTTAATAACGTTAGCTACTGAACCTCTTTGAGCATCACATTCTTCAATTGCTGTGTCTATGCTGTTTTCATCTAATTTTTGGTAAACTTTTACGACAAAATTTGCGATACTACCTTTTCCTTTTGCTCTTGTAATAGTAATAAATCGTTCAATAGTAAATGTTATTACCATTAATAATATTGTCATAAGTAGTGGAACGATAATTCCACCTTTGTAAATTACTCCAAGGTAATTACCAGGTTTTGGCATATTATGAACGTTGTTTCCTTGGAAATTCATTGGATTACCCATTACAAACAAAAAGATTGATAGGGCTACAACAAATAAAATAGGAATAGCAATAGTTGCAAATCCTGCAAATGTACCTTTGAATCCACTTTTTGATTTCAATTTTAACTCCTTGATAAGTTATAAATTAGTTTATAGTTTGTTATTTAGATTATAATAAGTTTAATTTAAAAAAATTTTTTTTAATTCTATGAATTTATGAAAAATGAGTATTTATTTTTACAATTCTTAAAAAATGGTCAGAAATATAATGAAATATATTAAAATTTGATAATTTGAATATTAAAATTACTTTAATATTGGATTATAAATTAAAAATTTCAGAAAAAATCTGAACTAAAGGCAAAAAAAAAAGAAAAAGTAATACAACAAAGTTTCATATATCACATATATCAATATACATATATCAATATTTTAACAGTTATATTTATCAACAATTTAATATCGAGAATATTTTAGTAAGTTGATTAAAAAGTTATAACTAAAACTGTTAAATATAACATCAAAAAGCATGATCTACAAACATTTGTGTATAAAATCCTTCTTGGCTAAAAGCACCATCAACTCTTAAGATTAAGTTGTTCATAAAAATTCTTAAGCCTCCACCTGCACTCCATTTCATATTAGTGTGTAAAGTGGAGATGTTCCATTCGGGTGCAACACGACCAGCTTCTGCAAATGCAGCCAATTGAAGCCAATGGACATTTAATTTTTCAGTAACCGCCCATAAATCAAATGGATTCCAATCAATTGTTTGCCTGTATTCTGTTCCATAATAAATTGCTGCTTTATCGTTGAATCGACCTTCGTAAAAAGCACGAAGCCTATATCTACCACCAAGATAAGCACCTGTATAAGGTGGTGGGCGATGATATTGTTTTATGTTATTTCCATATAAATTCGTTCCGACAATATCATAATCATCCCACGTAAGCGTGTTCACTGTCCAAAAATCAAAAGCCAATACTTTTGGCAGAGAATATTTATTAGAAAAAATTTTATAAAGCGGTAAGTACCATCTTAGATCTGCTTCAACAACACTCCACGGAGCCATAGTATCGAACCATCCAAAATCCCTTCTAAAAGCAAATTTCTGAAAGTTTCCTTGTGTTGGATTTACATAATAATCTGTATTTTCCCTTGTCAATGCAAATTCAATTCCATTAGTAGCAAAGGCAACACGTTTTCTATAAAAAGGTTTTATATCAATAAAAGTTCTTCCACTAATAAAAGGGTTCCAATGAGTTCCGCCCATTTCACCTGATATTAAAATCCCATTTTCTAATTTTGGGGAAGATAAAGCTAAATCTTTGCCATGACCAATGGGAAGAAGGTATCTGAACTTTAGTTCATACCATTGGTCATATCCGCTAACTTCAAGATAATCATTTTTATCTGATTCATTGCTTCCTGCACGATATTTAGAATCTTGTGGAACTGGTTCGAAAGGAGAATCTTTATAAACGTTTAATACGCCAAAATATCCACCAAGAAGGTCAGGAGCAATATAAATTCTTGGATAAAAAGGCAAATAAAATTCTCTAATTTGAACAAATCTATACTTTGTTCCGTTAGTACTTATTAATCCACCAGCGTATAGTGACATATTATCTTGGGATAATCCTTGAATTCCAACAAACCCGCCAGTAGCCCAACCAAAAATTTCACTATACAAAGCAAATGGTAAAGCAGAGATTAAAACTTTTTGTTGATTTTGCACAAGTGAATCTTTGAAAATAGTTGGTTTAGTATTACTCAATGTATCAGCATAACTCTGACCCAAGATTTCAAAAGTAAGAGCCAAACTTAATATTATTAACCGTTTTTGAATGAAGTAGTAATGCATTAAAATCTAAATTCCTTTGTCATTAATTCAAATAGTATCGAGAAAATTTTACAATTCATAAAATTATATTTTTATGATAATTAATACTTTTAATTGAATATTTATTTGTTATTTTGCTTAATCATAGAGTTGTTTTTTAAATCACTTGTTTTATATAAAATCTTAAAGCAGAATTTGAATTATTTGTATTTGGGAAATGTTTATAATCTCCATATCGTTCATAAATTAAATATTCAATTCCAATATGGCTTTGTGAAAATATATTGTAACTTAATCCCGAGTTCAATAAACCTATGAATTCTTCACTTTCTGCTCCGCTTGTAGTATGAATCCAGTTTCTTTTATAGTTAAAATAGAAAGATACATTTTCATCAAACAGAAGGTTTACACCAATTTTACCATTAATTCCTGGGCCAAGATTATATTCTTTATTTGATTCTATTGCATACGCAGAGTTAGTTGCTCCCATAATTATAATTGCTAAACCGAAATAATTTTGCATTTTTAGATTAGGTGATAATTTTGTGGTATTAATCAATTGTGAAGAAATACTAGTTGATGAAAATTTGCAGATATCATTGAAATAAAAATCAATCTCTTTGTAAATTCCAATAATATTATTTGAATTATCAAACAATTTTATTTTAGAATCAGTAATTACACCACTTGCAATAATTGCCCAAATATCATCCCCGTTACGTAAATTTGCTTCAGCATGAACTGTGAAAAAATCAAAAGGATTTTTATGTTTATTAACTTCAAATGGATTTCCGTAATCTAAATCACCTCGCAGAGTAAGATATTGTTCATTATTATCAATATCTTTATCTATAAAAACGTTGTGTGTGCCGGCTGCAAATGTAAAATGCAGGTTAGTCTTTTTTTTCTTTTCTCCGTTTTTCCACATTTCGCCTCGCATTAGTCGGTTAAAGCCATTCATAGGGTTTAGCAATGTAGAAGAAACTTCTCTGATAATTCTCTCTAAACCGAATGTACTTTCATCAATTATTGAATTTGATATTCTATTTGAAATTTCACCAAGAGTAATTCCACTTATTGAAGTATTAATAAAATCATTATAAGAAGGCCGTTCATTTTCCATAAAATATTCCCACATCAAGCTACCTCCAAGTGAATAAGGAATTGATTCCCAAAAATTTAAACCATTTGATCTTGCCGAGTTATAATAGCTTGCACCGTGATATGGATGCAAAAATTGGTTCATAAGAAAACTATCATTATCCCAAGTAAACCCGCTTTGTAAATTGATTTTTATAGATGAAAGGCTAATATCAGCCCAATCTTTTTGTGTTATATATTTACTATTAGCCCAAACTAAAATATTTAAACCAATAACTTCTGTTGTAGCTAACCAAGGATTTTTAACTTCGTTTTTTGATGGATTCAATTTTGTCAATGAATCTGTAATTACTTCGTTTGTATCTAAAGAAGTAGTTATATTCTGAGGAATAATCAACAATGGAGATATAAAAATGATTATAAGTAACTTCATCCACATCCATCGCAAAATAGTAATTTTTGATTTTAAAATATATGAGTCAACTCCATTGTTTATCATTTTTACTTTACCATTATTTTATTTAGAAAATTATTCAATTCTTGTCAGTTTAATAGTTTTTGAAAAAAGCCAAAGAGAAATTTCAATTTCTAAATGATTTTTGTCTATTAAATTGCATGTTGGAGTTGTAACTTTTCCCAATTGAGGTGCATAAAAAGTCCCTTCATCCCAAATATTTTTACCTTTATATTTAAAATTTTTCATAACATTAGTTCCGACAATTGTACGTGATCTTAAGTTTTCGTTCGGATTATTTTTATCTTTTAATGGAGAACCATCTTTTTCAGTTTCTTTAAACCAAATTATTTTTCCATTGAAATGGTCATTTTCTTTGTAAATTTTAATCTTTCCAGCATTATCGGGCATTAACCATGTCCCAATAATTGCATCTGCTTTCTTGCTTTGTGCAATTGTAAAATGATTCATCGATAGTATGAAAATCAGAAGCAAAAGTACTTTATTTGTTTTTTTCATTGTACATTTTTGTTTTTTTAGTCAAGCACAGATTGCAAATCTGTGCTTCGTGAATCTCATTTTTTTACACACATTGCAAATCTGTGCTACGAAATGATGTATTTTAAAAACTGTAAATTATTTTTCCGTAAATCATGTCATTTTTGTCGTATTGACCAAATTGTCCTTCGGAGCCAGTGAAAATATTAGCTCCAAATTGTAGATTTATTGAATCAGTATAGTCATACAAAATTCTTGGTCTTATGAGTGAATCGTCAAATTCAAAATCGTAATAAGAAAATAGTTCAATATCTAATGTTTCGTTAAGCATGGAATAGCGGGCGAGAAAAGTTGCCATATTGCTATATTCATCATTAAATAATGGAGTTGGTCTTATTACAGTTTCGTAATCCAAGATTATTTTTTGAATAAATTGTGCACTTAAGTTTATATCATAAATCGTAAAATCAGTTCCAACCATATAATGAATGTAGTCTTTTTTAATTGTCCCTTGATCGATATTTGGAGTTAAGGTATTAAAGTACTTTCCAAAATAGTAAGCACCTTCGCCACGCAATACAAATGGACCAATTGTTGTGCTAAAACTACCGCCTGCGAGCGAAAGTCGTTTATATTCTGGAGTAATTACTAAATTCATTCCCCCAAAACCATTCGGAGAAAGTGTGCTAAACATTGTTGGGTCATCATCCCACATATAACCGCCCATAATTTCAAAATCAATAAGTGAAGTTAAAGCCGAGTATTTTGCAAAAAATTCACTGTTTTCCAAAGATGCTTTCACATTTTGATTTGAATAATCAAAAGTTGGAGTAAGCGGAAAATCTTGTTTTACAGCCCAAACAGAATTAGGATTAGCAAACTCAGTTGGAGTAAAAATTGGCAACCAAACTGCTTCAAATGTGTTATCGCCGATGTAATAGTCAAACTTTGCGCCTTCAACGCCAATGCGAATTTCATCAAACTCGGGCAATAAAAATTGGAATAAATTTTTTGGAGAAACAATATCAGTTATAAAAACCCCATCAGCTTTGCCCCACACAATTTGTTGCTTTCCGACACGCAAATCAAAATTATCAAAATTTAAATCGAGATAAACTTCGCGGAAGTTGAATGATAAACTATCTGAATTATCGTGATAAAAAATTGGATTTACTTTGAAAGCAGCATTTGTAAAATCTTTTTCAATATTAAGGTTAAAAGTATTTTGCAGAATCACAAAATCGTTTGTTCCATTTCCTAAAAGCATTCCAGAGTAATTTCTTACATATCCCGAAAAATTTACATCTTGCGAAAATATTATGGATGTAAGCATTATTGTGATAAGTATTATCTTTTTCATTTCTATTTCCTTGTTAAATTTATTTTT
>DYLK01000033.1 GCA_020722065.1 Melioribacter roseus | reverse complement strand
GAAAATATATTGCTAAGTAGTTAGAATTCAAAGAAGTAGTTATAGATAAGTTGCTCCTGACTTTGACAGTTTGAAAATGGTAATTTTATAATTTATTAATTATTAATACTATATGATAAATGCAACACTAAAAAATAGTGTCGCACTTGTTGTAACTCATTGATATATAAAAAGTTACATATTTTGCATTTTTAAACTGGCAAAGTCAGCGCAAATTTTAAAAAAAATTATTTTTACAATTGTGGAGATAAAGTAATACAATTTTTTAAGATTATCTTCACTTCATCAAAATTATATTGTCTGCAATCTTTGAAATTTCTGTCGAATTTGAAAAATCTATCCAAGTAATTCTTTTATCAGCATTAAACCAAGTTAATTGTCTTTTTGCAAATCTTCGTGTATTTCTTTTGATTAATTCAATTGCAGTTTCAATTGATATATTTCCTTCTAAATATTCAATAATTTCTTTATAACCAACTGTATTTAATGAATTTAATGTTTTGGGAATTCTACTTTTTAACAAATTTTGAACTTCTTCTACTAATCCACTCGAAATCATAATATCGACTCTATTTTCTATTCTTTGATAAAGCACTTCCCTTTCCCAATTTATTCCGAATTGGTGGAATTCCTTATCATTCTCTCTTTTATATTCGACTTGTAACTTCCAAATTGGTTGGTTTGTTAGATGAAATACTTCCAATGCCCGCATTATTCTTTTCCAATTTTGTGGTAACATTTTTGCTGCACTAATTGGATCAACTTTTTGCAACATCGCAAGAAGATATTCGTTCCCTTTTTGATTTTTTATTTGCAATAACTGCTCTCGATATTCTTCATCTCGCCCAACTTCGTTAAATAATCCATCAATTACAGATTTTATATAAAGTCCCGAACCTCCAACAATAATTGGAATTTTTCCAGCTTGATGAATTTCATTTATTTTTTGAAGTGCTTCAATCTCGTATTTACTGACATCGTAATTTTCTGTTATTTCCAAATTATCTATAAAATGATGTTTTACTTCGGACAATTGCGATTTTGTAGGTTTTGCAGTCCCAATATCAAGTAATCTGTAAAATTGGCGGCTGTCAGCAGAAATGATTTCCGAATTCAACTTTTTTGCAACTTCAATCCCTAAATTTGTTTTTCCAGAAGCTGTTGGTCCAACAATTACTATTACTCGCTTTTCCATCCATCAATTCCAACTAAAGGCACAAACTTAAAATTTGGGTAAGATTCCATTTTGTAATCATTTCCCGTTAATTTTTCAACTACTTGCATTTCTTGTTGGAATCTATCTCCGATTGGAATAACAATTTTCCCACCAATTTTTAATTGAGAAAAATAACTTTTTGGAATTGTTGGAGAACTTGCAGTAACAATAATTTTATCATACGGAGCGAAGTCATTCCAACCAATTGTTCCATCACCAAGTCTAACCATAATCCGCAACTGCAATTTATCCATCAGTTTTAAGAATGAATTATAAAGTTCTATACTTCTTTCAATTGAGTAAACTTGAGCCCCAAGATAATTTAACAACGCAGCTTGATAACCCGAACCAGTTCCAATTTCCAAAATTTTATCATTTTTTTTAACATCAAGTAATGATGTCATAAATGCAACTGTGTATGGTTGTGAGATTGTTTGTCCATTTCCAATTGGTAAAGGAACATCTTCCCAAGCATGAATTTTCATAATATCTGGCACGAAATCTTCTCTATTTACATTTTTAATTGCGTCTAAAACTAAATCAGAAGTAATTCCCTTTTTTCGTAAAGTTTCAATTAATTCTTTTCTTTGTGAATTCAGCAAATAAACCTCAATTAAATAGTGAATTTAAGCAAGCAATTAAACTATCTTTCATTATTGGTTTTGAAATAAAATCATTAAAACCAGCACTAATGTAATTTTCTTTATCACCTGGCATTATGTAAGCAGTTGAAGCAATAATTGGTATTTTTTCAAATTTTGGCATTTTTCTGATTTCTCGCATTGCATCCAAGCCATTATATTCACCAAGTAAATTAATATCCATCACAATAAAATCATATTCATTTTGTCTTAATAATGGGATTGCATCTTCAAAACGAGTTACACAATCAATTTTACCCATTTCTTTCATTTGAGATTTGAATAATATCTGCGAATCGATTTGGTCTTCCATTAACAAACATTTTAATGATGATAAATCAATTTTATTTGTTGGAGATATTATTTTTTTAATTGAACGATTTTCAAACACTACATTTGGTTTTGGTTGCGTTTGAAGAATTTCATTCCTTTTTGAGGTAATTTCAACATGTTTTGTTTGTATTGGTTCAATGTCAGATTCTCGGATAATTTTAGGTTCTTTAAAATTATCTTGTTTGATGTTTAATATTTTTGGAATTTCAGCTACAAAACCGATGTATTCTCCATTTTCAACTTTTTCAGAATATTCTACATTAAGTAATTCAGAAAGAATTCTAAAAAGTCTTACTGTAAACCGAGATACTCCGTATTTACTTCTGATAATTGCTTCATCTGCTGAAAGGAATTCATTAAATGCCTTTAATAATTTCTCTGAAATATGGGATTTTTCGTCTTTTATACTTACTTGCACTTTGTTTTCTACACTTGCAGCACTTAAAACCACAAAATCGCTATTAGTTGCACGAACTGCAAATTCCCATAACATAGAAATTAAATTGATTAACCGATTTCTATCATTTTGCATTTCAATTGATGATGAAACTTTGCCAAATCGCAAATCAATTTTTTTCTGTTCTGCGAAGCGTTTTATTCCATTTTCGATTTCATCAAGTATTTCAACAAATGCAAAATTCTGAATATTAAATTGTGCTTTATTTTGTAATAAAGTTGAATATTCACTTGCAGAATCTATTAACTGCATTAACGATTTCTGATTTTCTCCAATAATTGAAATGAATTCTTTCTGTTCATCATTCAAATTGTCAGCCATTTCTGAAAGTTCATGAGAAAATCCAACAATTACATTGATTGGCGTAAGAAGTTCGTGGAAAAGATGTGAAAGAAATGAAGAATCGAGTTGATGACTTTCGGTCTCTGTGCTTTTTGCTAGTTGAATTTTTTCTTCAACTTCAGTTTTTAATAATAATTTATATTTCTCAACCTCGTTCAAAGCATTTATTTTGGGCAATATCTTCAATTTTGTTTGAATTATTTTATCTGATTTCGACTTGATTTCAACATCCAAATCCATATTTTCTTTATTTTTTGAGAGAAAGACTCTTTTATTTACTTCCGAACGGAATTTATCACCTAATAATGAAATAAATGTTTTTCCAAGAATTTCGTTGGATGAAAAATTCATAATATTATTTTTATCTGAAAATTCTTCAATAAAACCTTCGGCATCTGTTAAAATAGTAATTCCATCAAAAAATGAAATAACTGAATTCACAATTTCGTCTGAATTTTCATCTCTCACATTCTCCTTTGCATTCTTCACAATTGTAAGAAAAGCTGATTTTTGTCCATATTCAATTTCTGAACGAATTATTTTCACAATAATTGTTGTCCCATCAGCTCGTTTATGTTTTACAGGCTGACTGAATTTTTCTTTTACAATTTCATTTTGCGATGTTTCAATTAATGTTTGAATATCTTCGGGTGCATAAAGATCCGTTAAATCCATTCTTAAAAATTGCTCTCGCGTAAATCCGTAGAAATCCAACGCAACTTGATTAACATCTAAAAATTTCAAGTTTTCAGAATCATATATAAACATTGGTTCAGTTGAGATTTTCAGTAGCGATTCGTACATTTTTAGCACCATTTCGTTAGTTTTATTAACATCCTCACGCTCAATAATATTACAAACAGCTGAAATCGCAAGGTTTTGATTATTCTTAATTTTTTCGATATGCAAAAATAAATTATTTGAACTATTCATAAAAGGGAAATAATCCAACTCAAAACTTACTTCGTCATTTTCTTCTTCAGATAAAAAACTACTAATTTTAGTTGTTAATTCCTTTCCAAATACTTCTGGAAGAGAAATTTTCTCATCATTTTTAATAGAAAACATTCTTCTAAATTGTAAATTCGCCTTTTTAATTTCCAATTGATAATTGATGAAAAATACTGGAATTCTTGCATAATCAACAAAATTCAAATGATTTTTCATTAAAAAGTCTGATAGCAAATCATTTTCAGAATATGACAAAAATGAAAAATAGCCAACTATCTGATTTTCTGAAAGCAACGGAATTTTTGTAAGATTTATTTCAACATTCTGAATATCAGTTTTCAACTCATAATTTTCAATCGAAATTATTTTTTTTAACCTAAATACTTCATCAGTTAAAAATTTATTAATTGTAAAGAATTGCGGAATGAATAAATCAATTTCTTTAATTTTTTCTAAAAATGCAGATTTAGAAAATTGTTCAATTTTAGTATTTGCATATAGAATATTGTTCTCGTTATCCGTTACCCAAATAACTTCATTTACATTTTTCACCCAAGAATAGAATTTTCTCTTTTCGAGAATAGATAGCGGAAATTCTTCCAAAATCAAATTCATAATTTGCTTAATAGTACTATTTTTAATGAATTTTTCGAAATTCCCGTAAGGGACATTTATACGAAATGAGGAAACAATTTCCGTAAAAATAACCAAATATTCTTGCGATTCAGAATCTATAATTTCGACAGAAATTGAATAATTTATAACCCTTTCATTAAGAATGAAAGTTATATTTTGATTTTGATAGTAGTTTTGGAGAAGGTTTTTTAAGGAAAAATCAATTAATTGACTTTTTTTTTTACCAATTCAATAATGTTTGCTTCTGTAAATTCATTCCCAAATATTTCTGCAAAAAGCGAATTTGTGAAAAGGACCAAACCATCAGAATTTATAATTGCTGATGGCTTGTTTATAAATTTTAGTAAGCGATATTTTTCTGGTAATTCTATCATTTTTTACTTGGAACAACAACCGTTATCACATCTGTCCATTCTGAAGCCGAATAATTATTTACTGAACGAATTCTATAATTATAACCAGTTCCTCGATAAACATTATTATCTACAAATTGGACTTCGTTAGCTGCTGCATAACCAGCAATTGAATACGAAGTTCCACCAGCATAAGTACGTTGAATTTCGAAATAAGTCTCGTTTGTTGAATTATCTCTCCAACTTAAAATAACGCGTGGAGTATTATCTGCCACACCAGTAACATTAGAAGGCGCAAGCAAAGGAGTTACTACTTCGTCAGTAAAATCAGAATAGAGATTACCTTTAAAAGCACGAATTTTGAAATAATAAATATTTACAGAACTTAAACCAGTAATTGTCAAGGTTTTTGTATTTGCGGATAAAGTAGAATATAAACTTGATTCTGAATTTGTAGTACGCATCCAAACTTCAAAACCATCTTCATCCCAAGATTCATCTTCCCAATTTAGCACATAAGTTGTACCAGCAACAATTTCAGTAATTGTTAGCGAACTCGGTTCTTTTGGAGGAAGAATTGGGACATAAGCTGTATCTTCATCAGAATACATACTGTAAGTGCCTTCAGCAGTTTTATATCGAACTCTGTAAGAATAGGTTTTCCCAGCTGTATAAGTAGAATCCCAATAAGTTGTAACGTCGTGATCTGTTTCTCCAATTGTAACAAAATTTGCAGAACTTCCTGCTTCTTTTCGTTCAATTTGACTTCCATATTCTAACAAAGAATTATCACTCCAATGTAGATATACTTTACGAGCATCCATATCAAAATCAGCTACCAAATTAGTAGGTCGAGGTAAATCTTCAGAGGCAGTTGTTGCAGTTGTTTCATTAGAATATGCAAAAGAGGTTGGCAAAATTGCGGCAACTCTATAACTATAAGCAGTATTACTTTCTAAATTATCATCGAAATATTCTGTAGTATTTGGTGCTACAATATCAATTTGTTGCCAATCTCCACCATTTGAAAGGTTTTTTCTTTCAATTATAAAACCACTTTCACGCGAGGAATTGTCTGTCCAACTTAAACGAATAACTGTTGACCCCAAAGCTTCGGCTCTCAAATTTGTTGGAGCGTCTCGTCCTTCCGGTCCATTAGTATTTACTTCATTGCTAAAATTAGAATTTCCAAACGAATTTATTGCTCGTACTTTGTAATAATATGTTACAACTTCATTTAAGCCGAAATCCGAAAAATTTGTTTGGTTTTCTGCTAATAATCTATAAGGAGTACTCCCATAACTTGTATTATTGCCGACACTTCTCCACAATTCATAGTTAGTTTCGTTTAATGAATTATCCTTCCAGATTAATAAAACTGAGTTATTATCAAAGGAGAAAAGTGTTAATTCTGTCGGAGAAGTTGGATATTTACTCACATACAAATCAGTTTGCACCTCGCTTTTTATATAAGTACCATTTGTATTATAAAGCAATAAATAAAGAGATATTTCTGTTCCAGCAAAACCTTCGGTTAAATCAAAATAAATTGTAGAATCTGGTAAAAAAATCTTTCCAGTAGAAGATGCATTAATAAAAACTTCAATATGATCAATTGTGCCAGTGGAAGAAAATGTAGCTTGAATTATATTTCTACCAACAAAAACTGTATCGCCAGTAACAGGATAAGTAATTGAGATGGTTGAAGTATTATTTCCATCATCGTAAGTTACGGCATCAACACACGATTCAAAAAAAATGGCAACAATGACAAATAATATTGCTGAAAGTAAAAATCTGATGTTATTTCTTTTCATTTGTATTCTCAAAATCGATTAATAAAGAACGAGTATCGCCTGCTTTAAGAACATCGAAATTCAAATATAAAACTTGTGAATTTTCATCATAATTATGATTTGGTATTTTAGTATTAATAATATCTGATGAAAGTTTTAAATCGTAAACTGGTTTATTCAAAAACACTTTAACTAGAACATTTCTTATTGCTTTATCTGTTGGATTAGTGATTTCAACACTAATTCTTCTTTTGCTGCGTGTTTCATAATGAACTTCAATTGCTCCCTTTTCAATCCACCAATTTTGGATTTCATCAAGACTTGTAAGCCACATTCTCTCTTTTTCGACAATATAATTTTTAATTCTATTGAGAACAGGAGCATTTTCTGGCTTCAGTTGCCCATCGGTATGAATTTTTAGGACGTATAAACCACCAGTGAAATCTATACGATCAATATCTTCATTATATGTATATTCTTGAAAATCTAAATCTGTAAGTCCGAATTCATTTAATATAACATAGTCGTCTCGCGATGTATTTCCGACAATCACAATTGGTTTTTTATCATAAATTTCAGTTTTAGGAACAAGCCTGTTTGTTAATGAATCAGTGAAAATCATATTATATTGATTTTTTGCCATTGCTAAAAGTGTATTCTGATTAAAATACCCATTTACTGGACTAAATTTAACGGGAAACACTCCAACTGTAGATTCAAGATTATTTCTACTATTTTTAAGAACATCAACTTGTTCATTTAACTGAAATAGTGAATTTGTGGTATCTGCAAAGGAATCTAATCTTCCAATATCTGCAATTAATCCAATATCTTTTGTTCTAGCAATATTTTTTAGAATAGATTGATTATTTCCCAACTCGTAAGAATCAATAAAAATTGTTGAAGTATATTCATTTAATCCAGAAGAAGCAAAATTTCGGTAATTTTCTGCATTTTCGCCAATTGTTGGAACAATTACAGCGGCAGATTGATATGGTGGGGGCCAATCAACAATTTGTAATGTTGGTTGATAAAGTAACCATCTCATACTGCTTGCAAATAATCTGTCGAAATAAATATAATCTTCTTGAGTTCCGATAACAGAATTAAGTTCGAATCCGTACCAAACAAATCTACCAGTTCCATAAGTACCAAAAGCAATTCCAGCACTTTTTCGTATATTTTCGAGAACTAATCCTCGTTCGTGACGAAAATCATACCAATAGCTTGCTTGTTCGGTTCGTGGTTCTAAAACCTCGGCATAAATTGGTCTATCCCAAGTTGCAATGTTAAGTGTGTATCCAGTAGGAACACCAGCTGTTATTGGCAAATTACCGCGGACAGTATGAATTTTTTTAACTCCTTCGGCATTTGGATCAATTTCTTTTGTGAATTTCAAACCAAAAACTTCATTAAATAATTTCCATCCATCCCATTTCCCATCTGGAGAAAAAGTTGCAATTCCAGTTGTTGAAAAAACCGAACCACCAGCTTTTATATATTTTTTTAGATTAGCCACTTCTTTGTTACTTAATGCTTTTGAACCTGGAAGAATTAGCAATTTATATTTATAATGTTCGCCAAGTTCAATTTGGTAATCATCAAGAATGTCGTACTTAAAATTGTGACTTTTTAGAAAACTTTCCCAAGTTGAAACGTTATCACTAAGCCAAGTATTCCCTTCGGGCAATAGATTTTCTGTATATCTTGAATAGAGAATTGCAATTTCCGTCTTTTGTTCTACTGCATCCTTAATATTTTTGGGGGATGGAGCAAATTCTTCAATATCAAACTTTCCGAAAACCCCTTGCATAATTAATAAATAAAACATAATTGCGGCTAAAAGGAGTGCAGTTCCTCCCACAATTATTATTAACATATTTATTCTCATTCCCGAAATTTGGGTTTGTTGACCGCTTGAGTTGAAAGTAGGAGAATAATTAACAGCTTCTACTTTTTTCTTCTTCTTAAATAAATTTTTTAAGAATTTTAACGCCACCTTAATGGTTCCTCATCATCTTTTTTCTTTTTATCGACTTCTGCGTAACCTGTAGAAG
This sequence comes from Melioribacter roseus, assembly GCA_020722065.1. Taxonomy (GTDB): domain Bacteria; phylum Bacteroidota; class Ignavibacteria; order Ignavibacteriales; family Melioribacteraceae; genus WGAL01. Next base: position 12,565 of record DYLK01000033.1, on the reverse strand, counting down.
TATATCTACTAAATCGGTTTTGTGAACTATCTCGGAATCTTTCGGCACTAACAGTTGTTCTATTTGCTCGTCGTGAAGGAGCAGTTTCTTCATCCATAGTCTGCGAAATAATTGTAGGTCTCATTTCAGGTCGTGATGTGTTTTCGTCTTGTGTGAAAAACATTGGAGAAGTTCCAGAAAGTGTAGTTCGCTGTCCAAATTGTGATTCTTCATAAGTTCTTCTTAAACCAGCATCTGTTAATCTATTCATTTCGTTTCCAAGTTGAGGAGTAATCAACTCAGCTGGAATACTTTGTGGTTTTGCTTCAGCTTGTGCTTTACCTTTCTTTTCACGTATTTTGTATAAAACATACGCTCCAATTGAAAGGAAAAAAGTGGAAATTGTCGCTACTAAAATTATCAATGAAAGTATTGGAATTAATTCCATATCTATACTCCTAAATTAATTATCATTTTTTTGTACCTACTCTCTCAAGTTTTCCCCAATTCATAGCAAGACCTAAAAATTCTTCGATAGTTGCCATTCCTTTTGTAATATCGATCATTAAAACGAAAATCAATCGATAAATTAAAGAATAAGGAATTAATCTTGCTTCTTCTTTTTCGGCAGCTACACAGAAAACTGCTGCCATAAAGTCCAAAATAGCTATTCCAAACCACCAAAATACAATTAAACTAGTCATTCCATATAATAAAGCAACTACTATAAAAAATAGATTTGCGAAAATATTCATAGCTGGCCAAATTAAAGCTTCAAAAACCATTGACCAAAGAACGAGTGAATTATTAAAATTTATAGTTGGATTTATTAAGTGAGTTCGATGTTTACGAATTGCTTGTAAAATTCCGCGTGTCCATCTGTATCGTTGTTTGAGCAATTGGAATAATTTCTCAGGAGCTTCAGTCCACGCTTGTGCTTCTGGTTCATATTCAATTTTCCAACCTTTTGCAAGAATTTTAAGAGTTAAATCAGCATCTTCAGCAAATGTATCGCTTGAATAATATCCTGCGTCGTGTAATGCTCTTTTTCTAAAAATTCCTATTGGACCAGGAATGATATTTACCATTTTTAGAAAACCTTGAGCACTTCGAGCCATATTTAAACCTTCTACATATTCCAATGCTTGAAGATCAAGTAAAACTTTTTTTCTATTTTCAACTTTAACATTCCCAGCTACTGCTCCAACTGATGGATCAACAAAATGTCTCATTCCTTTACTTAAAGTTTGTGGAGAAAGTGATGAATCTCCATCCATACATAATACAAATTCGGCTTCAGAATACTGAATACCTGCATTAAGTGCCTTGGATTTTCCACCGTTTGGTTTGTTAATCAATGAAACTTTCACCATAGAATTTACTCCACGGTGCAAACCTACCATCGTTTCCCCAACTTCGGCAGTATTATCTGAAGAACCATCGTTTACAATAATAATTTCATAATTCGGATAATTTAATTTTAACAAGGAATTGATCGAATTTTCAAGAACTTTTCCTTCGTTAAAAACTGGAACAATAATAGAGACAAATGGAGTGTAATTTTCAAATTCTTTGACGGTATATTTAGTCATATAAAAATATGACATCCAAATAATTGTAAAATAACGAGTTAGCAACATAAAAAGGAATAAAACGAGAGAAACAATTGAAGCATAAACCATTAAGCCATCAAGCGGTAAGACAGTATAAGGTAAAGTTAGAATTATTATGATTATTAAAATAAATGACGCAATTCCGCTTAAAATCATAGTACGTCGTTTATCTTTTATATAATCTCTTTCTGGAGTTTCAAGTTCCCTATTATCTAATACTATTTGAAATTTTTGTTTTTTCATGCTCTTTTTGGTACAAATTAAATGCCAGTATTTAAATCAGTGATTTTATCCTTTTTTTTGATATTTCTAAATTATCAAATGTCTTATTCTGAAACAAATCTCAATATGAATTTACTTTGAAAATATAATAATTTATTTAACTCTATACAAGATAATATTTTATAACAAATTCTTAAAGTAATTTAGTAATTACTTTATATAAAGTTCTTTATTTTGAACAATTAGATTAATAAAAAGGATTCCATCTAACTGAAAATCCAATAGCTTTTGATTGATAACCAATTTCATATCGCTGAGATTGTCTGAAAAATGCGAACCCAGTCAAAAATAAATTTTCGTATGGTTTGTATTCAGCTTCTAACATTCCATCCCAAATAATGTAACTTGAAATTGGAACAAAACCAATTTTTCCATCAAAATGTACATACAATTCTTTATCACGGAAAATCGTCCAATCACTCCAGATGCTGTGAGAAGTGAAATTTTGAGGAGAATAGAAATAAGCCGTTGTGTATTGGAAATCTATAAAATCAAATTCATAACCAACTATAACATTTGGTAGAAATTTTCTTCCTATTCTAAATTGGAATTCATTTCCCCAATTTTCATCAAAATATGGATTATCCATCGCCCGAATCCAATTCCAAAATCCTCGAAGTATAATTTTTTCTTTAAAAATTGTTTCCCATTCAAATCTATAAAGTTGGGCAGTAATTCTATTCTGAACAAGATAAGGAGAATATAAAACTAATGCCCCATCGCTTTCAAAAAAACTTAGTGTAAATTCCCCTTTGTTTTGATAATTATACTTCGCCGAAACTTCCCATTCATATTTGGTTTGATAATCAAAAAGCAATTTACCAAGTCCAACTGAAAAAATAATATTTTGAGTGGAATAAATGCCTAAAGAAATCATTGGTCTATCATAATATTTTTCAATCAAGCCATCAGATATTAAACCAAATTTCCAAGAAGCACCGATATTCAGAAAACTTGTTAAACTTGTTTCGGCACCAATTGTAGAATAAGCATTAGTAAAATTAAGATTATCAGAAAAATAATACGCATTTCCAAACAAATTTAGGTACGAAAAAAAGTAATTCTGGAATTGCAAAGTTGGTCCGTACCACCATTCGTTCTGATAAACATCAATAGGAAGCCAACCAAGTCTGGTATCAATTTGATAATAATCCCAAAGTGAATCTGGAACTGAGATGTAAGTATCTTTTGCTCTCAAGTATTCTTTTCTGCGTGCGTAGGAATCGCCAAGGAAAACAAGTACTTCAGAATCAGTTGAGTCTTTTTCAATTAATTTTTCAAAATCACCAGTTGCGTCAGCGGAATCTCCAGACCAAAATATTGTTTTTGCTCGCTTTTTTTCAATTTCATACGAATATTCTTTCTGAAGAATTGTATCAAAACTTTCTATTGCTCCTTCATAATCATTTAAGCAAATCTGAGCTTCTGCCATTGCTTGGTAAACAAATAGATTAAATGGCATTTTAGCAACATATTGATTATATTTTTCTAAAGCTGCTCCACATTCTCCTTTACGTAATAATGAATCTGCTTGATTAATTAAAACTATATACTTTTCCTGTTCGATACGTAATTTAAGCAGTTCGTTCATAGATTCCAATTCTACTAAATCTGGATTTTTTTCATCTATTTGCTTTCCCATTTTAATGTAAATATCAGCAGAATCTGGATTATTTTCTGAGTAATAAATCAATGCTTTTCCATTTATCGCATTCATATTATTTGGCTGAATTTGAAGCACTTCATCAAAAAGTTTTTTTGCTGTTGTTAAATCTTTTAAAGTCCAAACATTTAATTGAGCTGCAAGCAATTTATATTTTAATTTATTTCCACCATTTTCCATAGTTTTTGTGATATATTCATGTGCTTCGTTATTTTGTTCCATCGAGGAAAGTGTAACGGCTTTCAAGTAATTTGCTTCGTTATCCAATGGTTGCAATTCGAGATATTCAGTAAGAATTTCATCTGCATCTTCGTATTTCGCAAGCGAAATCATTCTTTCAGCGATAATATAAATGGCTGATGAATCGTTTGGGTTTTCACTTAATTTTCGGAGATTTTCATCAATTTCTGAATTGTATTTTTCTTCCAATTCCTTTTCATATTTGGCTTTTAATTCTTTGAATTTTTCCTCATTTTTGCTAGTTCTACTCATCAAATCAAGCTGGTCTTTCGCTTCGGGGAATCTACCTACATTAATCAATTCGTTTATTAATGAATATCGGATTTGCTTATTATCTGGATTTCGTTTCAATCTCAGATAATAACTATCAATTGGATATTCTTTTTCAAACTCTCGTGGTTCATATTGAGTCAAATATCCCTGGCGCCTTGCCAAATCTAATCCATCTTCAGCTTCTTTAAAAAATGGTTTAAATTTTAGAGCTTGTAAAAAAGCATTTTCTGCATTCTTATATCTTCCCATCCACATCGTAAAATAACCATATCTGCTCCACAGACGCCAATCATCAGGATAACGGTCAACCCATTTTTCAAGAATTTTTTCTCCTTTGGCAATATGCTTTGTGTGTGCTAAAATTATTGAAAAACGAATTATTTCATCTGGGGATGCATTATCATCTCGTTGCAAATATTCATCGTACCAAGTTTCGGCTTTATTCCACTCTTCTTTCCATCTATGCGATTGACCAATTTCGAGATAATCAAAAGCATTGTTTGGATCAATTGCTAAATTTCGTTTGTGTCCTTCAATTTTAGAATCAAGTTTTGCATACCAAACTTTTATTACTCTATCAAGATTTTTCTTATAATCTGTTTTTTTTGTTGCTAATGCAATAGCTCTTCTAAAATCAAGGACTGCATATTCATATCTTTCTTGTTTTTCGTAACATAGTCCACGTAAATTGTAACCTTCAGCATTTTGAGGATACGAAGCAATTAGTTTATTAAAAATAGTTATTGCCTCTTTAAATCTTCCATTTCGCATGTGCTCTATTCCAGGACGTTTGAAATTATCAAACTTTGTTTGTGAAGGTACAATTGAGAAAAGTAAAACTGCCAAAAAGAAATATTTTTTAAGATTTTTCATTGATGTAATAAATCGTTAAATGGCAAATATAAATTTTCACTTGTAGTTGGAGAAGTTAAATAATCTAAAATTGTTTCTGCTCTATCAAGATTTTCGTCAACTTCATAATTAAACATTGAAAGGACTAAATTAAATTTCTTCTCATCTAATCCAACTTCTTTTAATGATTTTCCAAATAATACAAAAAAATCTGCCACTTTTTGTTCATTACTATTTGGTATTAAAACCATAATTAAATCATCAATGTAACATATTTTTTCTGTTCTATTGGTTGATTGAATAATTGCATTTTTAATATCACTTAACGAGACATTAGTTATTTCAAATATTGATTTTGAAACATTAAATGAAATTAAGTTAAATTTTTGTCCAGCACTTTTAAATAGGGCTATCTGGTTATTAATAATCAAAGTAAAATCGTTATAAGTATATAAATTTGGTGGATTTTCGACAAATTTTCTCTTTTCAATAATTTTTTCTTCTATTTGCTTTTTAACTGGAACAGCTTCAAAACTATCATAAGATTTGAACGAATTAACTTCTGGTTCTAATTGGCTATTTTCTTCAACTATTTGATTTTTTATCTCATCTTCAATATCAACTGAAACGCCAATCTTTGGCATTATTTTATATTGAAGAGAAAATTGTCCTTCTGTATGTCCTACATTTGGTGTAATTATTGCTGTTCCACCAAAGAATTGGTTTTCGATTTTCTTTGTAGATTTTTTTAAATAAACAACTCCAGTAACTAAATTTGCAAGAATATCAACAATTTCGTTAGTTTTTTTTGTTGCAGGCTCTGCAACAATATACATACTTGTAATATCTTTATCTTCAATACTCTCTAATAAATGTATAAACGAACTTTTTAACAACTCATTACTCCTAAATCCGACAAAAGTTGTAAGTTCATCAAAAATAAGTCGTTGTGGATGATATTGATTTATAATTGTAATAATATCGTTTAAGTATTCTACAAGAATTTCATCTGAATTTGTATGTTGATATATATCTTCTGGAGTAGCAACTCGAACTACAATAATTGAATTACTATCCATATTTTTTTGGATGTCAAAACCTATTGAAGCTGCTTGAATCATTAAATCTTTTGGACGCATATTGGTAAAGTAAACACATATTTCACCTTGATTGACCGATGCTTGGGCATATTGTAAACCCAAAAGAGTTCTACCAGACTTTCTTGAGCCAATAACTAAGTAGCTCCCGCCTTCATAAAGTCCACCCCATCTTTTATCGATGAGATTGAAACCCGATTTTCTTAATAAAATATTGTTCAACTCAAACCTCTAAATTTTAATCAGTTTATTCAAATATAGTGCCAATAAAAAACTCCTAAATAATTAATTTAATCTTAATAAATATAAGATAAATTGTCCGAAGCATAATTATGTTTCATTTAAATACAATCATTTCATATTTCCAAAAACAAAAATTGCTGTTGCATTTGCCGAAATAGTTGGTTCGTTCGAGATATAATCATTTCTATCATCCCTAAAAAATGCATTTTCACTCTGAAATTCGTTGTAATTATCTTCTGTTTCATAATTAATTTTTAATTCACCATAAACAGATTTTTTTACAGGTCCGCCAGCAATCGCTCCAATATAATTTTCATGGTTAAAAAAACCAACTTGATGATGTAGATGTTTTACAGAATTCTTCCCTTTCCCGAAAATAAAACTTATTCCCCAAGGATTTTTGCCCAAGATGTAATCAAAATGAGAAATTGCCATTTGTTGGTAAGTATCATCATTTGTAAGCGATTGATAAAGTATATTTATAAGAGGAATACCCAACAAATTCAAATTACTCCCCCAAAATAAATCTATTCCCTCGCCAAAGACATTTGTAGTTGATTTTTCTTGAAATGCAATTAAAGACTTTCTCAATAAATCTATATAATTTGGATCTTCTTTTGCGATTTTATAAAATGCAAGATTTGCAACATTTCCCCAACCCCACCACGGTTCTATTCCAACTTCCAAAGCATGACTTTTTGCTGCAACTAAATAATCTTGATTCTTCGTTTTTTGATATAATTCGATTTCTGCAAGGGCAAGTTTTCCTTTATAAGAATTATCGAAATAAAAGCCAGTTCCAGTGGAATCAATATCATTTACATTTTTTTTTAATGAATAAAAAGTTAGTGCTGTTGAAAGCAATTTTTCTGAATATTCATCATATTTCAAATCTTCATGCCAAATTCTAGAAGCAATTGTTAAAGCAGCAACATAAATTCCAATTAAATTTTTCCCAATTCCAACAAAACCAGGTCTATCATAACCAACAACATCATTTTCAGGTAATCGCCATCCAACTTGCTGATCTTTCTCGGTTTGAATTTGCGTGATAAATTGTTTGTTATTAACATTAGCACGTAAAAGCCAATCTAAACCAATTTTTGCTTCTTCGAGAATATCAGGGATTCCATTTTTGTCATAATCAAAGGAAAATTTTTCTTTATTAAATTCATAAGAGAACAAAAGCATATAAGTTGAAAATGCAGTTGTATTTAAAAATTTTGTATAATCTCCAGCATCATGCCAACCACCAGTAACATCGTGTTTAAAAGGGATTTCCTTTGAATCTTTAATTTGAAATGCGATATCGGAAACATGGCAAGTTTTATGCGAAATTGGGTTAGTATATCCACATCTTTGCATCTTAAAAAATTGAAGGAAATAGTTTGGGAAATCTTTGAATAAATTATCCTTTATCTCAAAAACTGCTGATTTTGAATCTTCAATTTTTAAATAATACTTACCCGTTTCAGTTAAATCAGAAAAATCTAAACTAAAAGAATAGTTAAAATCAGCATATTTCCCTTTATTCAGAGAAATTTTATCAGAATAAACAACAATTTCTCCAATTGCATCATAAACATAAAAAATTCTTCCCTTTAAATTTATATTAGATAAAACAATCGCACTTTTATTTGAATTTGTTGCAAAACCAATTTGGTTAAACCTGAAATGTATAATTTCACCATCGGTATTGTTTGAACTACTACAAGTAGTTAAAATTAATAAAAATAAAACAATTTTTAGCATATAAACTCATAAAATATTATTGATTCTTGGTTCAAAAAAATACATAAAATAAAGCAACTATGAAACTATTTTTAATAAAGTGAATCAGATTGAACTTTGAAAAAAGGAGAATTTATAAATATGGAAACACCACAACCTAAAGTTATAGTATTTTCTACACCAACATGTAGATTTTGTAATCTTGCAAAGAGTTATTTTCGTGAAAAAAAAATTAAATTTACTGATGTTGATGTTTCTCGAGACGAAAGGGCTGCTCGTGATTTACAGAGAAAAACGGGACAAACGGGAGTTCCTGTGATTTTTATAAATAATCGACCTATTGTGGGGTTTGATAAGCCAAAAATTAATCAACTTTTAGGTATAAAATAAAAAAGCCCGCTTTTGCGGGCTTTTTTTTAATTAAGAATAAATTTTTGACATGCTAAAAGTGCTGTGCCTAAAACTAATGCAATAAAAACTATAAAAATTATCCCACCAACTTTTGACATTTCAGTCTCCTTTCTACTTTTACAAAGTTAAAGAAGAGTGCCAAATTATTGGCACTCAAAAATTATTTAATCAATAACATCTTTTTAACAATAGAATTTGAGTTAGTTACAACTCTGTAGAAGTAAACTCCTGAACTAACTTTTGCACCAGCATTGTTTGTACCATTCCAAATTACTGAATGATAACCAGCTTGAACATTATCGTTTATTAGCGATTTTACTTCATTTCCTAAAACATCATAAATTATAATTGATACATTTGAAGCTTTAGGTAATTGATATTTTATTGTTGTAGATGGATTAAATGGATTTGGATAATTTTGTTCAACATCAAATTTTGTTGGAATTGTTTCTTCTTCAACACCTGTTGCTACATCAACATTGAAGACACCAATAGGTGAATAATTAGAAACATCACCATTTGTAGCTGTAGATTTTACTCTCCAAAAATATTTGCTGCCATCTTGAAGATTTGTAACTTCAATAAATGGATTTTCAACTACGGTTATTGTTTGGAAATCAGAAAAATCTTCATAAAGAGAATATTGTAATTCATAAGTTAATTGTGATTCTGAAAGAGCAGGTAAAACCCAAGAAATTACTGGGGAAGTCGATTTAACAATAACTTCATTTATAGGGCTACCAGGGAAAGGCATAACTGAACTTGAACCTGGGTCAATAGTAAAATGGAAAATTCCCGAATAAGATGAAGTCCCACCATCTGAATAAACTGATTGAACTCTCCAATAGTAAGTTGAGCCTGGGTTCAAATCATTGACTGAAACACTTTGAGTAGTAGATGTTGTTGTAACAGCACCAGCAAAAACATCTGATTCACTATATTGAATATTGTAATGATCAATTCCAACAGTCGAACCATTTAGATACCAATACATTGTAACATCATCATTATATACAATTGAAGCATTTTCAGGAGAAGAAAGAACTGGAATTCCTTCAGTACTTGCACCAGCTACAGTGAATGCACCTTCACCATAAGTTGTTCCATTTACACCATCAAAAACTGCACAAACTGCCCAATAATAAGTTTGACCATAAGATAGAGCAGTTGTAAAAGTTTGATAAGTTGTAGTTGCTCCGACCACTGTATAAGACCCAGAAGTTGCAGAATTAGCACCAGGGGTAAATGCACTCCAATCTGCTTGATCTGTTGTGCTATATTTAACAATATAACCATCTACTTCAAGATTTGAGCCTTCTAAATACCAATAAGTTGTGGGAAGAGTTGTATAAACGATATCTGTAGTTAAAGTTGGATATGTCGCAACTGGATAAGCGTTTGCATTCCCTCCAGCAACAATAAATGAACCGACAGGAGTTGACCACGCTGAATTAGAACTTCCATTATCTGAACGCACTCTCCAATAATAAGTTGTACCAGGTACAAGTCCCGATGCTTGAACATAAGTAAAACTGGAAGTTAAAGAAGTTGGGGAAGCAAAACCAACATTATCATCAATTTCTATGTCATAAGTAAGTCCAAGTCCACTTTCATTCAAATACCAATATAAATAAGGTGATGTTGTATAAACTTCAACTCCATCAATTGGGTATGATACTACAGGCACAGATAAAGTTCCAGTTCCATGTGTAACAAATGAATTAATTGCTGACCAAGAACCAAATTCTGAAGTAGCGGCATAGTAGGCTCGTACTTCCCAATAATAAGTAGTCCCTGGATTAAGTCCTGTTAAATTAGCATATAAATTACTTGTTGCTGTTGCAATATCTACATCAGCTGGTTGATTTGTTCCTACAGTTAAAGTTGGATCAGTTCCATATCGAACTTGATATGTAACTCCAGGAGCATAAGTATCTAAATACCAATATAGTGTTGGTGAATTAGAATAAACTGTATTACCACCAATAGGCCAAGAAGGAATTGGATTTACAGTTGCCCCACCGCTTGTTACAAAATCATAAACTGATGAATAATCAACTACTAAGTTATTTTCATCAAGAACAACAACTCTCCAATAATATTGTTTTCCACCATGTACATTTACAGAATAACTCAAATTAGAAGTTGTATAAGAAACGGCATTTGTGCCACTGCCATCAGCTGCCCATTCACCTTCTGTTGGAGGGACTAGATCTCCTATTGTTGTTTCTTGTACTTGAAGTTTAAAAGACAATGTCCCAACTGGTTGATTGATTGTCCAACCAAATAATACAGATTCAGTATATACTGTTTCACCATCAGCAGGATTTGATAGTGTTGGTGTTACAGTTGGAAAAGTTGTAAAGTGATAAATATTCGAATAATGATAAACATTTGCGGATTCCATAGATACAACTTGTAAATAATAAGTAGTATTATGTGATAATGGAATATTTGTGTTTAGTTCATCAAATTGATAAGTTACAACATCTTGAGCAAGTATATCTGCATCAGCTAAATTACTTGCGGTAATATTAGCTTCAAAATTTGCTTGACTTGTTCCACTTGTTGCAATATACACATTATATCCTAGATTATCTCCTGCCTGATTTACCCAAGTGATAACAGGTTCAATTTCTACGCCAGTCAATCCGTTTATCGGAGCCGAAATAAAATCAGTTTGTGTTTCATCATCAGTAATTGTAATTGTTTCAGAATTAGCAGACGCAATTTGTCCTTGACTAACAGCAGTTATTGTTGCAATAATAGTTTCTGATGGATCAAGTACAATGTCAGAAACTGAATTTAATACTGCTGTTCCTGATGTAGCTCCATCTGAAATTGTAATAGTTCCAACACTTACATAATCTGAAACATCTGTTGCTGTTCCACCGTAATCAATAGTTACTGTTAAATCACCAACTGCACTGAAACCTGATGTAGCTGTTAATGTTACACTACCACCAGTTTCATCCATAGTATTGGAAGAGACAGATAGTTCTACATCATCATCAGTAATATCGAAAGATGCGGAGGTGCTTGAACCATTTGTAGGAGTACCCGTTCCAGTATAAGAATAACCACTAATTGCAGCAGTTACAGTGGAAGTCCCGCTAACAATGTCATTGTCTGTGGCAGTAAGCGTTATACTTGTTGTAGTACCAGGAACAGAACCACTTGGAATTACAATGTCTCCTTCTCCTGCAACTAAATCCCCATTTGTCCAATTAATATGAACAGTTAAATTAGCATCAATAGCATCAACTGATAAAGTTGCTGTAATATCAACAGTTCCACCATGTTCTGAAATAGAACCAACTGATGCACTTAAGTCAACTGTAGGCGTTTGGGCATAAATAAAGTTAAAAATAAACATACTAAACATTAAGATTAGTAATTTGTTAAGTCGAAGAGTTTTCATCTTTACCTCTTTTTTATAATTAATAAATAAGTGTATTAAATTATTTATTTACAATAATTTTTAGATTTTTTCCTTTTGTTTAGTATAATTTAATTATTGAATATAGGATATGCAAGAAATATTTTTATAAATTAAGAAAGAATTGTCGTAAATCACAAAAAAAAGTTTAGAATAATTTGAAGTTATTTTGTAATAAATTTTCCATTATTGTGCGATAAAAAATAACAAAGCTAAAATAGAACTAGAATTTGGGATTAATTACAACTTTTCGGTTAAATGAAATAATTGTTTTTCTTACTACTTCTAGTCAATTTTAATAATGCATTTACAATAATTATGGGATGGTACAAATTCTTATATATATAAATCAACTTTAATATCTTTTAATATGCTTCGGTTAATAGCTTAACTTTCAGCAAAGAAAAGGCAGCACTCCTTTTCACATTGTACCGACCTTTGATAAAAACAAAAGTCCATGAGATTAAAACTAAAATGGTAATTAACTATTGATAGCGGTTACTATTCGTTATTTTAAAATTTTTAAAATTTCTACATATCATCATATCTGCCATAGAGCGTATTATCGATATACAGTTCATTGAGTTTATTCCCATTTCTTACATAATTGTATATAGCCGTATTTCCATTTTGGAATGTAATAATAAACTGCCCTTCCATTTTATTCCCCTTAACAGTCCATCTGCCGCTACTCTGCGAATTATTGGCAGTTCCCCATACACCACCTACACTATTGGCATCG
>DYLK01000051.1 GCA_020722065.1 Melioribacter roseus | reverse complement strand
TTAATGTTTAGTGGTTAATGATTAGTGGTTAATTTTAAATTGGCTTTTGCTGTTTTTATTGAAGCAGTTAGCAGTTTCATTATTTCTTCGGCATCAGTGTAAATGCTTTTATATTCTATTTCTTTGATATATTCGGTTGAATAAATAAGTTCTAACCAGTACAAAGTTTCGCTACATTCTTTTTGAGCAATAGAAAGTTTATGAATAAAATCGGTTTTTGATTGTGCAAAATCACCTTCCCGACAATTTGCCCCAATGCTAGTTCCTGATTTCAAAAGTTGCTTGCTTAAAACAAATTCTTTTTTATTCTCAATTAAGAATTTGTATAGGTTAACAATTCTTATCGCGAATCTCATTGTTTTATCTTTTAAAACTTGCTCTTTCATATTATTAATCATTAAACACTAATCATTAAAAAACTGAATTAAGGTTTCATTTAGTTTTGCAAGGTTATCATCAAACTTTGCATCGTCCTGTAAAAACAGGTATTCAAATTTCTTGTATCCGAATTTATCGTTATTCATTTGCAAAAACTCGGTTTCCATAAATTGCTTACGAAGTTTAAAGTTAGTTTGTTCAGCATATCCGCTTCCCTTGGTTTCCACAATTAAAACTTTGGTTATTACTTCATCCTTGCGTTTAATAATTAAAAAATCGGGTGTATATAAACCAACTCTTTGGTAATTATTTCCTTTTTTTGCAAAGCATAAAATTCTAAAATCGGTTAAATCTTTTTCGCCGTTATAATAGACTTCAAGGTTTTTGTCTTTCACTTCTTTAAGTGTCAAGGCTTCTTTTAAGAATTGCAGCTCAAATTTACTTTGCCAAAAGTTATAGGGCAAATAATGAAATGTTCTGTTTTTTGCACTTATAGCAGGTGTAAGCGAGTTCTTTTTTATATGGTCTTCCAAAGTATAATTACTTGCAAAAGCACCTAAACCTTGTTGTTCCATTACTTCTTGCATTACTTTGTAGGATTTTTCAAATTCCTCTTTGGTATGTTCAATAGGTACAATATTTTTTTCATCCATCGAACGTATTCTGCGGGTTTCTTCTTTATCAGGATAGAGCAGATTGTTATTTGGAATTTGAGAAAGTTTTTCCACTATAAGCATTTGAGCAGTATCGGGGATAATTTCAGATTTTGTTTCAAAACTACGTTTACAATGAAAAGCCAAACGAATTTCAGATTTAATTTTATTATGGCTATATAATTCATTGTAAAATCTTTTCTTATTTTCTTCAACTGTGATTGTTTGGAATATCGTTGAAAGTTCTGTTTCAAATTTCATTAAGTCTTTTAACGAAATAGTATTGAAACTACCTTTAGCAATTTCAAACAACCAATTATAAAAGTTTGCAGGTTCGCCTTTTACTTTGCTAACAAAATCTTTAGTCTTTTCATCTTTCTGACTTAATCCCCGCTTTACGATTACGGCTTTATTAAAACTATCTTCGGGTTTAATGTTTTTAATTTTGCTATCGGGTTCAGGATTTTCTTCAATAGTAATTGTGTTGTATTCAACCTTTAATTGATAAAAATCTATTTTAGGAAGTTTAAGAAAATCTAATCTTGAAAACCTCTCAATCATTTCTGTTTTATCTTGTTTGCCAAGATTATTTAATTCTTCAATGCTTGTGTGTTGTTCTTCTTTGAGTTGTTTGTCTAATGATTTTGCATTATCTTCATTCAACCAAATAATAGCAGTTTCTTGTTTATCTCGGTCAACCTGTCGTAAACAACGGCAACTGGTTTGTAAAACCATATTTGTCGGGCAATCGCCTTTTTGGGAAAGAATAACACCTGTTAAACTTCTACAATCCCAACCTTCTTTACCAACCTGAACAAGCAGAATGATTTTTTTCTTTGAAAGCGGAGTGTCTAAAGAAGCAAATTCTGTTTCGTTTTCTTTTGGCAGTTTGTATTTCTTATTTCCTTTATGATATTTCAGAATTAAGTCAGGCGAAATTTTCATTTCATCTGTCAGAAAGGGATAAACCTTTTCTTCAAGATTTTCAATGCTACCACAATAAATAGCAATCTTCGCTATTGTACCATTATCGTAAGTAGTAGAATTGTAGTTTTTGAAAAAATCATCAACACCTTTCTTAATTATTTGAACAGAAGTTAATCCGCTTACTTGTTCAACTCTTGGCTTTTTTAAAAATTGCTTAATAGCGGTAGTTAGTGGATAATAGAAAACTGTATTTGTAATCTGTGTAAATTTAATTTTAACATTTTCAGCAATCTCAACTTCATCTTTTTTGCTTAAATAGGGCGTTCCAGAGTATCCCAAAACGCTATTGATATTTCCATTAGCATTCCATTTTGTAACAACTTGTCTAAGTTTAATATCATCGGTTGCAGCGTGATGCACTTCATCAATATGTATTTGCATGTTTGGAATTTTGCTTATTATGTTTCTTAACTCATTTGCTTGCTTGTCTTTTTCGTCTTCCGTTTTTTCAAATAATTCTCCTTGTGCAGTTAATTCAAGTCGGTCAAGTATTACTTTTTCAGCATTTACAACCATTACTAAACCCATTAATTCTTCATAAGGTTGATAATTACTAACCTTTTGGGCATTAGGGTTTCTTGCTTTATTGCTTTTTTTAGCTGTTTTTGGTTGGTCTAATATTTCAAACTTTATTAAATTTTTTAGTTTACTTGCCGATGGTTCAGGTATTATCCAAGTAGGGTCAAATTTTTCAATAGTTTTAATGCTTGGCACAATGGAAGATTTTAAGCCTGATGGAACAAGTATAATAAAGTTATGTGCGAAATTTTTATTATCAGGTTCATTTAATGCAAAGTATAAATCCAAATAGATTATTGAAGCCATTAAAAAGGTTTTTCCTGCACCCATAGGCAAACTAAAAAGATAATCCGAGTAATCAATTCCGTAAAAAAGTTTTTTAGCTAAAGATGTGTAATCAATATCTGGTGCATTGTTGGCAATATATTTTGCTAATTCGGGAAATAAAATTGAATTACCGTTTGTTTGTAGATTTAATTTTTTCAAATCCATTAGCGCAAAATCAATAATATTACGAGCAGCAGGATTTTGAGCAAGCTCGTGTTATGATGATGCAGGAAAGGAAAAATATTTTGTAACATCTTCTCTAAAAGGGACAAAAAATCTTTCAGTAAGCAACTGCCACAAAGGTTTGTTTTGCCCTTTAATTTTTAAAAACAAGTAAGTCTCAATAGCTTTTAGCTGGGCTTCTCGTAACTGACCTCTATTTTTAATGTAATCAATAACAGGTCTGATTGTACATTCATCAGAGTTAAGCCATTGATTTTTATGATATTCTATTATTGTCTGAAGCATTTCAAATTCAATTAATTAAAAGT
>DYLK01000032.1 GCA_020722065.1 Melioribacter roseus | reverse complement strand
TAAAATTTCATAATCTTAAACTGGATTTGTCTTTGTGTTTTATTAGAATAAATAAATCAAAACTCAATTTGAGTATAAATATAGTTCCGAAAATTAGTTGTAAAAGAAAGACTTCCTGGAATGAAGAATCATAAAATGCGATAAAATAAATGGCAGTAAGAAGCAATATTCCCGAAAAGGTTAAATCAACATCTATTGATGATTTAATTTTTAGTTTTTGAACAAGATAATAAGCTATCAGACTTGAAATTAATCCAATTGAAATTCCAAAAAGAATATCCGAAAGCCAATGTGCACCAACTGCAATTCGTGAAAAGCCAACCAATAACCCCAAAGAGAATAATACAATTTTGATTTTTGTAGATTTTAAGTACAAACCAAGAATTCCAACTAAGGTAAAAATTGTAGCGGTGTGTCCAGATGGAAATGCCCGTTTTTTTAGTATTGGTCCAATAATATTAAAAGAGTTAATATCTAAAACTCCCGCTGGACGTGGAATATCAAAATAAGATTTCAGAAAATTTACGAGTAAAAGTGTTATTAAACCAGAAAAAAAACCACTCCAAAGAACATGCTGATTTTTTCTTACAAAAAACGACAACATAAGAAAGACAAATAAACCATCCCCAAAAAAAGTAATGTTTGCCCAAATCCATTTTGGGAATAAAGAAGAAATTGAGTTTAAATAAATAAAAATTTCGGTATTTGCTTGTGTTTTTAATAAGTGAAAAGCTGCAACAATCAAAGCAAATACTATTGCAAAATAGATTTTTTTAATATTTTCCATAACTATTAATAATTAATAAATATTACTTTTAAGTTACGAAAGTACTCAATTTCAAATTCCATTGATGAAAAAACATCAACTATTCTTGCGTTCTATTTAGAAATAATAAAGATATTTGATTTTCAACGTGGCATCTCTTTCTACTACGTGCATTTTATTTGGCATTAAATTATCAAATTCATCACGTTGTTCGGTTCTGTCCTGTAATTCGCTGTAAGAAAAATAAATCCAACTTTTAGGCGAAAAATTATACCCGAAATAAACACCAAACAGCCAATGGTCAAATTGTTGAGTTGAATTGAAAAATAGATTATCTGCAAACAATCTTATTTTCATATAGTTTATTGGCGAAATTGATAGAAAAGGACGAGTATTTATTGTAAGTTCTTCTGTTTTATTGTCTTGATTCCCTTCCCACCAAATATTTACTGAAGAGCCAACATTTAACCAATAAAATAAATAATAATTAAAACGTGTGTTAACCCAAGAAAATGGGGCATATTGTTCTCTGGCAAAATTATATAAACGAGAATATCCATAACTTGCATTAAGCGACCAAGTTGGCGAAGTATTAAAATAAAAGAAGTTGCGGAGTTCTAAAAAATTATAGATAACGTTTTCATCTTTCGATTTCCCATAAATTCCTTCCATTTCAAAACCCCAAAGTTTCTTAAAATCAATGTGCATTCCCGCCAAAAGTCCTTTGTCAATGAAGTCATCATATTTTTCGTAATTCAAATAACCGCCGAACCAAGAATCAATTGATTTGATTTCACTATTTTCAAAAAACCATCTTGGTCCGCTTCCAAAAACAATTTGTGCCGAACCTTTCCAAGGAACGTAACCGATTTGATCCACATTAAAATCTTCCCCAATGTATCGTCCTTGCATAAAAGTTATCCAATTGTTGGAAAAGTTATTAAATCCAGCAGAAACCGCATAATCTGAAGTTGTGTCAGTAATGGATTTTGCAAACTGATAACCAAGTTGCAAATCACCATTTCTATAAGAACCGTCAATATCTAAAACAGCATTTACGCTTTCTGATGTCCATTTTCCAACGAACATTCCACCTAAAGTAGAATTTGTGAATATTTTTTCCTTTAATCTAACATTACTAAAAATTGCATCAGATTCGTTGTAATTTTCACCATCAAGCGACCAATTTGTTGAGCCAGTTTTAGCAACCAAACCGCCATATTCCAAATCGCCTATTCTGCCAAAGACTTTCCCACCAAAATTCAACGGAACTTCATCTCCATTTGGTAGTTTTTTCCCTATTCTACGACTATAAAACAATTCCAAATCGTCAAAACTTCCAGTTGCTTCTGGACGAAAAACGCCAGTTCCTTCTATAAAAAAATTTCTTTGTTCTGAAAAATATGTTTCATATCGCGAAACATTTAGATTAAAAGGATCGGCTTCAATTTGTGCAAAGTCTGGATTTAAAGTAACCGCCAAAGTTAATTGCGGAGCAGGATTATAAAAAACATCTAACCCAACATGAGGATTTGATTCATATTTATTATTTTCAATCATTTTTGTGTTTATTAATGCGACTGGATAAAATTCTAAATTTATTCCTTGTGAACCTGGAAGCGGATCTTCAAAAATCATTTTCCCAAAATTTGAAATACGCATTCCAGAATGTTGATCGTATTTTGCCCAATAAATATCTTGTGAAATTGCTGGAATCCATCTGTCAAAATCTAATCCCCATTCTGTTGCAGATTTATCATAGCGAATTGAATTAAATGGAATTTTCATTTCAATTACAAATCCCCAATCGTATTTTTCTGACTTTCCCCACCAAATTCCATCCCAACTATAATCTCGATCTCTGCCATCATCAAACATCAAACAATCCAATCTCCAACTTGATGCTGAAACTCCGAATTTGTAAGCGGTTTTATTATCGTTAAAAGTGTCCAACATAATAGTTAAAACATCGCTATTTCTGTCGTCAAGATTTCCGGTTCTGTATTGTGTATAGCCAGATAAATCAGATGCAATAAGCAAAACATACAAATTATCGTTGTCTCGGAGAATTTTTGCAACAGTTTTCTCGGTGGGTGAAACATCATAAATTGGGCTGAATTGGTAAAAATCTGTTATCGAATCAGCTTGAGACCAAATTTCGTCAATTTGTCCATCTACAAGTATTTCTTGTTTAATTGTTTTTACTAAAATTTGTTTGTTGGAATTATCAACCGCAAAAGAGCTAATAAACGAGATTAAAAGCAAAAGTGAGAGTCTATTCATTTTAATTTTTAAATTTTTAAATTGTTGCTTTTTTGGACGGAGACTAATTATTTAAGTTCATTTATTTTGCAAGAATTGTAATTTTATAATTCTCTGAAAAGATAAATTCTTATTGATTTGAATTTGTGTGATATAATAATTATCATTTTTCTGCAAAGAACGAATTAGGTTATTATATTTTAATAATAAATTAACGCAATTAATATGAATGAACCCATAATCTCAGTTGGAATTAAGCGAAAAGAAGAAATTGAAATAAATTTTTGGGGAAAGTTTACGAATGAAAATAGAAAAATTTCTTTTGAAGATGAGACAAAATTCTTTCTTAAAAATGGTGCGATTTTCGCCGAAAACCACCAAAACATATATGAAATTAAAAATGGGGAAATATTTTCGCCCGAAGAATTTGTTTTCAATTCATTTGTTGTTCAAGATGTTGTAATTGGAAAGGAATTTCATTGGGAGCGTAAGCAAAATCAGCAATTTTTTGGCTCACTGAAAATTGTGATTACCAAAGCGGAATTGGAAATAATTAACATTCTTCCTATTGAAAAATATCTCGAAAGTGTAATTTCTTCAGAAATGAATCCCGAAGCACCAATGGCGTTATTAAAAGCTGAAGCCGTTATTGCAAGAAGTTGGGCGATTTCTCAAAAGATGAAAAAGCGAAAAAATCACAAAAAAGAACAAAAATTTGATAACACAAACGAAAAAATTACTTGGACAGAATCCGAAGGTCATGAAAAATATGATGTTTGTTCTGATGATCACTGCCAGAGATATCAAGGAATTATAGATAAACGGAATACTCGTGCAGAAATTGCAGTTAGCGAAACAAAAGGTCTTTGTCTTATTTATGGAAAAGAAATTTGCGATGCAAGATATTCCAAATGCTGCGGTGGCGTAACTGAAACTTACGAAAATGTTTGGTCGAACGAGGAAGTTCCATATCTTAGTTCGATTGAAGATATTGATTCGCCAACAGAATTTAGCGGGATAAATTTAACAATAGAAAACAACGCACAAGAATGGATTAAGGGAAATCCTGAATCTTTTTGCAATACAAATAACGAAAATTTACTTAAAACTATTTTGAAAGACTACGACAGCGAAACCAAGAATTTCTATCGATGGAAAGAAGAATTAACACAATCCGAAATTAAAGAATTACTATCAGCTAAAACTGGAATAGATTTCGGAAATATTTTGGATTTAATTCCATTAGAAAGAGGAAAATCTGGGAGAATTGTAAGATTAAAAATTGTTGGCACTAAACGAGAAAAGATATTTGGCAAAGAACTCGAAATCCGTAAAATTCTATCAAAATCACATCTTTATAGCTCTGCGTTTATTGTTGAGAAGAAAATTATTATTGAAAATGTTCCTCAAATATTTGTTTTACGTGGTGCTGGTTGGGGACACGGGGTTGGATTATGTCAAATTGGAGCGGCTGTAATGAGCAACAAAGGTTACGAATTTGATGAAATATTGAATCACTATTTTCCCAACGCACAAATCAAAAAATTGTTTTAGGTGAGTATTTGAATTTTCTAAATTCTGCAGCATTATTTGGTCTTTTTGCAATCGCAATTCCTTTAGCACTTCATTTTTTGAATCTAAAAAAATTAAAACGTGTGGAATATAGTTCACTTGTCTTTTTAACGGAATTAAAAAAAAGCAAAATTCGTCAGATAAAACTTAAACAATTGATTTTACTCGCTTTACGTATTCTGACAATCGTTTTTTTAGTTCTTGCTTTTGCCAAACCAATTGTTGAAAATGAAAACTTTGTTGTCGTGGGCGAAGATTCACCAAAATCAGTTTATTTTCTTTTTGATAATTCCACAAGTATGATGTGGGAAAATGGCGGAAATTCAAAATTGTTGCTTGCAAAACAAAAAATTGCCGGAATTGTTAAATCTAACATTTCCAAAATTGACGAAATCTACTTTGTTAGTTCTACAGAAAATGTTGCAGATATCTCGCAAAATAGAATCTTCTATTCAGAATTAATTGAAAAAATTAGCAATTTGAACGGGAATGGAATTTCGGGCAAAATAGAAAAACAATTCAAAAATATTGTAGAAAGTATAAATAAATCTCAAAATTACTTGAACGAAGTTTATATTATTTCTGATTTTCAGCGGTCGAATTTTGAAAAGTCGGGAATTGAAAATCTACTCGGAAACATTAAAAACCCAACAAATATTTTTGTGTTTTATGATAATCGAATACTTGGACAAAATGCGGCAATTACTGAATTTGAATGTAAATCTCAAATATTTTCAGTTGGAAAGAAAATTGAGTTTTTGGCTAAAATTTACAAGAACACAGATGAAAATTCTCAAATATTTGCAACTATTTATAGTAATGATGAAAAAATTAGGCAAATGCAAATTGATTTCAACAAAAGCCAAACTACCGAAGCAAATGCAAATATTGAATTAAAAAATGTTGGATTTTCTACTGCGGAATTTGAAATTGAAGATGATAATTTGAATTATGACAATCATCAGTATTCTATCTTGAAAGTAAATCAAAGCTCAAAAATTTTAGTTTTGTCTGACGATTATCAAGCCGCTAACTTTGTAAAACTTGCGTTGGAAAACGCATCAAATACAATCGAAATAGCAAATTCGCATCAAATTTCTATTTCGGAAGTTGCAAAATTTAATTCGATTTTCCTTTTGTCTGATTTCCCAGAAAATTCGCAATTCTTGAAAGAATTAACAAAATTGAAGAAAAAGATTATGATTTTTCCGAGTTCAAATTCTGATGTAAAATCGTTTGAAAACACTTTGCAAAATTTTGGTTTCGCAAAGAATATCAAACTGCAAGAAGCAAAAAATCCAATATTTTGGAAGAAATCATCTGAAAAATCTGAAATATTAAATTCAATTTTTGAAAGGGAAATTGATTTAAGCAATTCTCCCGCAATTTATAAATTCTATGAAATTGGGAAAAATCCGCTTGTTGCAACGTTGCTTCTTGAAAACGATTCCCCATTTTTACTTTCTGGGAAATTTGGCGAAAGTGAAATCTTTGTCTTTTTGTCGGCTCTAAATTTGGCTTGGAATGATTTTGTTTACAAACCAACTTTTCCGTCAATTTTGCACAACATTCTGCAATCAAATAAAAATGCCGAAAACAAAATCACTTGCGGTGAACAATTTGTGATTGATTTGTCAAACTCAAATGTTGAGAGAATTAAAGTGATTTACCCAAATCAATCTGAAGAAATTCTTCCAACAAATAACCAAAAGAAGATAATTTTTGAAAAAACTGAACAAGCTGGAATTTATTCTGTTTTTACTAACGACAAATTGATAACAAAATTTGCTGCGAATTTTGATGAATCAGAATCAAAAATGGAATTTTTTAGCGAAAAAGAAATTAAAGAAATGTTTACAACAAGCAATGAAAAAACGAAAACAAGATTTTTCAATCTGTTTGATTCGCAAAAAATAGTTTTGAATTCAGATTCAAAAGCAACTGAATTCTGGAAATTATTTCTTCTTTTTGCGTTAATCTTTGCAATATTTGAAATGTTTTTGGCGAGAAACACGAAAAGAGATTATTTAGAATTTAAAGGAAATTGATGAAGTTTTACGAAAACGAAAAGGAAATAGAAAAAGCAATTCTTGTTGCAATTCAGAAATATGGCGAAACACGCGAAAAAGTAAATGAATATCTTGATGAATTGGAAATGCTAACGCAAACTGCTGGCGCCGAAACAATTGCAAAAATTATTCAGGAAAGGGATAAACCCGAAGTGGCGTATTATGTTGGAAAAGGAAAAGCAGAAGAAATTGCTCAACTTGCCGAAATGAACGAAGTCTCGCTAATAATTTTTGATGAAGATTTATCGCCATCGCAAATTAGAAATCTTGAAAAGTTGATGGAAAGAAAAATCTTGGATAGAAGCGGATTAATTCTCGATATTTTTGCAAATCACGCTCGAACAAGCGAAGCAAAAACACAAGTTGAGTTGGCACAATTGCAATATACTTTGTCGAGATTAACACGCGCTTGGACGCATCTTTCAAAACAGTTTGGCGGAATTGGAACAAAAGGTCCTGGTGAAACACAAATTGAAACTGATAGAAGAATAATCCGCGATAAAATATCAAAACTAAAAGAAAAATTGGTGAAAATTGATTCACAACAACAAACGAAATCGGCTGCTCGTCAAAATCTTTCTAAAATAAGTTTGGTCGGTTACACAAATGCTGGGAAATCCACGCTTTTGAATTTATTAACAAATGCCGATGTTTTAGCAGAAAACAAACTTTTTGCCACATTGGATTCCACGACAAGAATTTTGCAACTTACAAAAGAAAAAAAGGTTTTACTAAGTGATACAGTTGGATTTATCAGAAAATTGCCACACAATTTAATAGCATCTTTCAGAAGTACGTTGAATGTTGTTCGCGAAGCTGATTTGATTTTGCACGTTGTCGATTTAAGTAATTCTTCATTTACCGATCACATTGAAGTTGTGCATAAAACTATAAAAGAAATTAGTGCGGAAAAAACCACCGAATTAATAATTTTTAATAAAGTCGATAAGGTTTTGCAAGAAGAAGTGCTTGATTTTGTAAAACGACATTATCCAAAATCAATTTTCATTTCGGCTTCAAGGGGAATTAATATTTCTTCTTTGCTCGAAAAAATAAATGTTGCTCTCGAAGAAAATATTAAAACGAAGAAAATTGAGATTCCAATAAACAATTACAAGCTGATTTCTGAAATTCATAATGTTGCCGAAGTTCTTTCCACAGAATATGATGAAGAAAAAGTTGTCCTTGAAGTAAAAATCGAAAAGGCTGAGCTTGAACGTTTTGAAAAACAATACAAAATAAAATTTGTATAAAAATTGTAGAGACAAGGCATGCCTTGTCTCTACGTAACAATTCTTGTTTACCAATTGAAAATTCAAAATTAATTTAACATCTTATCAAATCAAGCAATTCTTTTGTTTTTTCTTCCATCAAATTAATGTCGTTTTTGCTTTCAACATTTAATCTGATTAAAGGTTCAGTGTTGCTCATTCTTACGTTAAATCGCCAATTGTCGAATTCCACACTAACTCCATCAAGAAAATTCATCTTTCCTCCAGAATATTTTGCTTTGATTTCTTCCAATTTTTCTTTTGGATTTGAGATTGTCGAGTTAATTTCGCCCGAACAAGGATAATTTGAAATCATTTCGTCAACTAATTGCGAAAGAGTTTTCTTTTCAGAAGAAAGAAGTTGAAGAATTAGTAGAAATGGAATCATTCCACTATCTGAGTAATAATTATCGCGGAAATAGTGATGTGCAGACATTTCGCCGCCATAAATTGAATTTACTTCACGCATTTTTTGTTTAATAAAAGCGTGTCCACTTTTCGAGACCACAACTTCGCCGCCGTTTTTTTGCACAACATCAATTGTGTTCCAAGTTAAACGCGGGTCGTGTACAATTTTTTCGCCAGGATTTGTTTTCAAAATTGATTTTGCCAAAAGTCCGACAATGTAATATCCTTCGATAAAATTCCCTTTTTCATCAAAAAAGAAACAACGGTCGTAATCTCCATCCCAAGCAACGCCTAAATCGGCGTTTGTTTTTTTAATTGCATCAATTGTAGATTGGCGGTTTTCGGGCAAAAGTGGATTTGGTACGCCATTTGGGAAATCAGAATCTGGTTCGATAAAAACTTTTACCATTTCAATTGGCAATTTTGGTTCAATTGCATTTAATGCTGGACCAACACAACCATTTCCAGCGTTTACAACAACTTTCAGATTGTCGATATTTTCGGCTTTGTAAAATCTGTTTAGCGATTCTATAAACTCGGGCAGCAAATTATATTGAATTTCTTTTCCTTTCTCAGATGCAATTTCACCAAGATTGTTATTCAAAATCATTTGTTCAATTTCGTTCAAACCAGATTCATAACCCATTGGAACTGAACCGCGTTTTACGAATTTTAATCCATTATATTCAGGTGGATTGTGGCTCGCTGTAATCATTACTCCGCCATCAGCATCTAAATGCGGTGTCCCGAAATAAATCATTTCCGTTCCGCATAAGCCGAGATTTACAACATCACAACCAGCATCACGCAATCCTTGCGAAAGAGATTTTGCTAATTCTGGCGATGATTTGCGAACATCATAGCCTATTACAACTTTTTTTGCGTTTTGTAATTTCACATAAGCTCTGCCTACTTTGTAGGCAAGTTCAGCATTTAATTCAGAAGGCACTTTTCCACGAATGTCATAAGCCTTAAAACCGGGAATTCCCATATTGTTTATCCTTTTATTTTGTTAATAATCTCTATTTATAAAAAATCTTGTATTCAAGTGGTTTGAGTGTAAATTTGTTGCTTTCTGAAAATTGGATTTTGGTTTCAGAATTCAGTTCTGTAAATATGTCTTTTAGCGATTCGTGATTAATTTTTACGATTGCTTCTTTATCTGAAAAATTGAAGACGGCTACGACTTTGTTGTTCCCTTTTTGTCGGAAAATCCCTAAAGTGTTATTCTTTTCATTTGAAAAAAGAATTTCGAAACTTCCTCCAAAATTTGCGGCAAATAATGCTGGATTAGATTTCTTGAGAGAATTTAATCTTTTGTAAAAATTAAAATATTTGTTTGTTTCCCATTTAATTGGATCTTTTTCAAAGAAATTCAGTCTTCGGTTTAATCCCATTTCTTGTCCGTTATAAATTAAAGGCATTCCTGGAACGATATAAGTTAAAACTGCAAAAATTTCGGCTTTGTTGCCATATCGCTCAAATTCGGTTCCATCCCAAGAATTCAAATCGTGGTTTGATGTGAAGTTCATACGAAAATCTTTTGGTTTATAAATTTTCTTTTCTTTTTCGAAATGTTTTACAATATCGGTAACGTTCTTCTCTCCTTTTGCAAAGGAATTTAGAATATCTTTCAATTCCCAGTTGTAAGTCATATTGAATGCAAAATTATGAAGTTCTGGTTGCCAAGCTTCGGCAAGCATAAAAATTGGTTTAGTTTTCTCCAATTCGGCTCGAGCTTGATTCCAAAATTCTGTTGGTAACATAAAGGCGACATCGCAACGAAATCCATCAATATTCATTTCATCAATCCAAAATTTCATCGAATTTGTCATTTCTTTCCACAATTCTTTGTTTTTGTAATCAAGCTGAATAACGTCCGTCCAATCAGTTCCGTGCGGTGGAGTAAAATTCCCGTTTTTATCTTTTTCAAAAAAATCTGGATGTTCTTTCACCCAAGGATTATCCCAAGCAGTGTGATTTGCAACCCAATCAATAATTACATAAAATCCAATTTCGTGAGCTCTATGCACTAGATTTTTGAACTCTTCTTTTGTTCCAAATTCTGGATTTACTTCAGTGTAATTTTGAACAGAATAATAACTGCCCAAAGTGCCTTTTCTGTTGATTTTACCAATTGGATTTATTGGCATCAACCAAAGAATATCAACCCCAAGTTCTTTTAATCGTGGAAGATGCTCAGAAAAAGCTGAAAAAGTACCTTCTTCGGTAAATTGGCGAATATTTACTTCGTAAATTATAGCATTTGCCGACCAATACGGGGGAATGTTTAAACTCTGTGAAAATGCAAATGTTGAAAAGCCAAGAAAAATTGCGAGTTGTTTTAAGAATTTCATAAATACCTTATGTAGATAATTAATATTTTAACAAAAAATTAATTTTTCAAAAATATTGAAAGAATTGATTTGAAAATAGAATTATTGAAGATTTAATAATTAGAGATTTCCTTTTTAAATTTTGGTATGTTGATGTAACTAAAAAAACATGGGGATAAAAGCAAAAATTGTTTGATGAAGCAATCCAAAAAGTTTAAAATAAAAAAGCCATACCAAGTTCCTTGATATGGCTTTGAAATTTATGATCAGACTTTATTAGTTTACAATTTTAACGTTGCTTGCTTGGGGGCCTTTTTCGCCATCAATAATTTCAAATTCAACTTTTTGGTTTTCTTCTAATGTTTTGAAGCCGTCACCGGTTATCGCTTTATAATGAACGAAAACATCTTCGCCATCTTTGCGTTGGATAAAACCAAATCCTTTGCTACTGTTGAACCATTTAACGGTTCCAATTACTCTATCTGACATAATAGAGGTACTCCTTAAATATGATTAAATAAATAAATTAGTTAAATTTGATTGATTTTTGAATTATTTAGAAAATTTTGAGGAAATAATTTTGAGAATAAACCAAATTTGCGGAGGGGGAGGGATTCGAACCCCCGGACAGCTCGCACCGTCAACGGTTTTCAAGACCGCCGCATTAAACCACTCTGCCACCCCTCCAATATGATAAGAACGAAAATTTAGGCTCGAATTATACGTATTAATTTCAAATTGTCAAATTTTATTTTAAAATAGCGCATAAATAAACGGAGCCAAAGCTGAGCCTTGAGTTAAGATTATTAAACCTCCGAGAAGTACTAGAAAAAGAACAATTGGCAATAACCACCATTTTTTTCGCACTTTCAGAAATTCCCAAAGTTCTGATAAAATTGAAATTTTACTCATAAATCACCTTTCTAAAATTGTTTTGTTGAATCTGATTGTTCTTGTTTGCTGATCCAATAAGATTTTTTGCTGTTTTCTAATTTAATGTCTAAAAACTCTTTCCCAAAAAGTTTGCCTATTAAACCAATTGGAGTTACTATAAAAAAATATAAAATGAATAGAATAATTTTATTCATTACAAAACCGAGCAGAATTGAAAAAATCATCCAAACTTTATGTGGGTAAAAATGCAATTTGGGGAAAATTAGTCCAACGAGAATTAAATATAATCCAGCGAACAACCAAATTTGAAATTCTTTATCGTTATAGAATAAAATTGATGAAATAATTATTAGAATACCGCCAACAACTATTCCAAATTCTTTCAGCTTTTTTAGGCTACTATCAATGTTTTTTATTTCCTGTAAAATCAATCTAATTCAAACTCCTTTTTCCAATCAATGTCATTTTTCAATTTTTCTTGTTCATCTTTATATAAAATATAATTTCCAAGAATAAGAACGTCCATATCTGTTCGCATAAAACATTTGTAGGCATCATCTGGAGTGCAAACAATTGGTTCGCCTCGAACATTGAACGAAGTGTTAACAAGAACAGCAGAACCATAATTTTTATCAAATTCTGTGAGCAATTTATGGAATTTGGGATTGGTTTTGTTGCTTACACTTTGAATTCTTGCAGAATAGTCAATATGTGTTACTGCGGGAATTGTTGAGCGTTTAACATTTAATTTTTGTATTCCAAACCAACTTTTTTGTTCTTCAGTCATTTCAAATCGCAATTCCTTTTTAACGTCTGCAACAAGAAGCATATACGGACTTGGTCTATCTATCTCGAAATAATCTGATATTTTTTCTTCTAAAACCACAGGGGCAAAAGGACGAAAACTTTCGCGGAATTTTATTTTCAGATTCATTATTGATTGCATCTTTTCAGAGCGAGCATCTCCAATTATCGAGCGATTCCCAAGTGCTCGTGGACCAAATTCCATTCTTCCGTTAAACCAACCAACTACTTTTCCTTGATTTAGAATTTCGCAAGTTTCTTTAATTAATTCATTTTCATCAAATTTATGTGCTTTTATTTTATATTTTTCAAGGAAGGAATAGATTTCTGAATCTGAAAATTCTGGTCCTAAATATGAACCTTGTTGAAAATCATTTTTATTATCAGCAACTCTTGGATTTTCGAGATATTGGTACCAAGCGAACAAAGCCGAACCCAAAGCTCCGCCAGCATCACCAGCCGCAGGTTGAATCCAAATATCTTTAAAGATATTTTCGCGTAAAATTTTGCCATTTGCCACACAATTCAACGCAACTCCGCCAGCTAAAACAAGATATTCTTGATTTGTAACTTTTTTTATGTGACGAGCCATTCGTAACATTATTTCTTCAGTAACATCTTGCACTGAACGAGCTAAATCCATTTCTTTTTGAGTTAATTCGCTTTCTGGCTTTCGTGGTTCGCCTCCAAAAAGTTTATGAAAATTAGCATTTGTCATTGTTAAACCGCTAACGTAGTTGAAATATTTCATGTTCAACTTAAATGAGCCGTCTTCTTTTAAATCAACTAAATGTTTCAAGATCAAATCGACATATTTTGGTTCACCATAAGGTGCCAAACCCATAACTTTATATTCGCCGCTGTTTACCTTAAATCCAGTATAATAAGTAATTGCAGAATAAAGTAAACCAAGTGAGTGTGGGAATTTTATTTCGGAAAGGATTTTGATCTTATTGTCTTTTCCAATACCGAAACTCGTTGTTGTCCATTCACCAACTCCATCAATTGTTAGAAAAGCAGCTTCTTGAAAAGGAGAAGCAAAGAAGGCTGAAGCAGCGTGCGATTCGTGATGTTCGGGGAAAAGAATTTCACCTTCGTAATTCAGTTCTTTCTTAATTAATTCTTTCATCCATAATTTTTCTTTTATCCAAAGAGGAATGGCTTTTATGAATGAATTAAATCCAACTGGGGCGTATTTAAGATAAGATTCAAGTAATCGTTCAAATTTCAAGAATGGTTTGTCGTAAAAAACAACGTAATCCAATTCATTAGCATTTATTTTTGCTTCTTCCAAACAATATTGGATTGCGTTTTTAGGGAAGCGATGGTCATGTTTTTTTCGTGTAAATCGTTCTTCGTGAGCAGCTGCGATAATTTTTCCATCAATTACTAACGCTGCTGCTGAATCGTGATAATAAGCCGAAATTCCAAGTATTTTTTTCAATATTCTTTTTTTAGTATGTATGTTTGAAAATTAATTTATAAAATATACAAATATTCTATAAGCTGAAAATATGAAAATAAAAATTATCATAATTGCAATATTTATCTTCTTCAACATTATTGTTGCACAGAACCAAACAAGTTTAGATATACACAATTCAAACGTACCATCTTGGGCAAAAGAAGTTGTTTGGTATCAGATTTTCCCAGAAAGATTCTCAAATGGGAATTTCAACAATGACCCAAAGCCGATTGATATGCAAGGTGGCTGGCCTTATTCTTTTTCAGATGATTGGCAGATTTCACCTTGGACTTCGGATTGGTACGAAAGAAATGAATGGGAAAAAAATGAACATGATTTTTATTGGAATGCTGGAACAAGAAGATATGGCGGCGATTTGCAAGGTATTTTGAATAAGTTAGATTATCTTCAAAATCTTGGAATCACTGCAATTTATCTAAATCCAATATTTGAATCTCCGTCACTTCACAAATATGACGCCTCGATGTATCATCATATTGATAATAATTTTGGAAATAATCCCGAGTTAGATAGAAAAATTTGGGAAACTGAAAATCCACTTGATGCAAAATCTTGGAAATGGACTTCAGCAGATTCGCTTTTTCTCAAATTGATTGATGAAGTCCACAAACGAGATATGAAAATAATTATTGATGGAGTTTTTAATCACGTTGGAACAACATTTTGGGCTTTTCAAGATGTTATGAAAAATCAAGAGAAATCACAATTTGCCGATTGGTTTTATATCAAACAATTCGATAATCCAAATACTGACGAAAATGAATTTTCTTATGAAGGTTGGAATGGCGTTCGGGATTTGCCAGAATTAAAAGAAAACGAAAATGGTCTAATTCCACCAATAAAACAACACATTTTTGATGTTTTGGAAAGATGGATGGACCCAAATGGCGACGGAAACCCAGCGGACGGAATTGATGGTTGGAGACTTGACGTTGCAGAAATGGTGAAAATTGAATTTTGGAAAGAATTTAGAACTAAAGTGAAATCTATAAATCCAAACGCATATATAACAGGTGAAA
This sequence comes from Melioribacter roseus, assembly GCA_020722065.1. GTDB lineage: Bacteria > Bacteroidota > Ignavibacteria > Ignavibacteriales > Melioribacteraceae > WGAL01. The sequence continues at coordinate 7,467 of DYLK01000032.1, read as the reverse complement.
TTTGGTGGGAAGATTGGAAAAATTATAAAATGTTTGATGCGTCAAAATGGTTACAAGGCGATGTTTTTGATGCGGTTATGAACTATCGATTTACTCGAGCTGTGAAAAATTTTGTTTCCGACAAAAATAATCAAATAGGAGTTCAAGCCTTTTGGGATTCTCTAACAACTCAATATAATCAATATCCAAAAGAGAATTTATTTGTTTTGATGAATTTACTTGGTTCGCACGATACTGAAAGATTGGCTTCGATGATTGTAAATCCAGATATTTGGTATGATCACAACGGAAATCCAGCACAAGATAAAAATTGGGATGTTCGCAAACCAAACGAAATCGAGATTGAAAAACAAAAATTTATGGTTGCAATTCAAATGCTTTTGCCTGGCGCCCCAATGATTTACTACGGCGATGAAGTTGGAATGTGGGGTGGCGATGACCCAGACGATAGAAAACCAATGATTTGGAAAGAATTTTCTTATCAAGATGAAAAATCTCATCCTTTTGGAAAAGAAAGAAAAGCCGACAAAGTGCAAGTGAACGAAGAATTATTGAATTGGTACAAAAAGATGATTTCGCTGCGAAAATCGAATTCTGCTTTCACAATTGGCGAAGTTGAAAAAATTCTATTCCCAAATAATCAATCAATTCTATCGTTTTTTAGATATTATGGGAATGAAAAATTTATAGTTTTTGGCAACAATTCAGAACAAAATCAAACTATCAAACTTTCAGAAATTGGAAAAGAAAACTGCAATTTGTATGATTATTTAGATAGAAAAAACAAACTTAATTCAACAGAATTTTCATTAAAACCATTCGAAATTAAAATTTTTAAGATAAAATAAGTATGAAACAAGAAATTAAATCATCAAAACGAGTAACGTTTATTTTTTATGTAATTATGATTTTAATTCCAATTTTGCTAATTGTTGGAACTGAAATTGTACTGAGAATTACAAATTACGGATACAATAGCGATGCTTTCATACAAGTTGCACCTGGATTTTTAGGCTCGAATCCAAATTATGGAAAAAAATTCTTCAAACAAGTAAAACGCGTACCAAATACAATTAATGATGTTTTTACTTTGAAAAAACAGAAAAATGCATTCCGCGTTTTTGTAATTGGTGGAAGTAGTGCCGCTGGTTTTCCGTATATGCCGCTTGGTTCATTTTCTCGATATATTCGTCAACGATTGGAATTATCATTTCCCAAGTCGAAAATTGAAGTTGTAAATCTTGGATTAACTGCTGTAAATAGTTATACTTTGTTGGATTTAGTTCCTTCAATAATTGAACAAAAACCAGATTTAATTTTAGTTTACGCGGGACACAATGAATATTATGGAGCTTTGGGAGTTGGTTCGCTTGAAAGAACTTCGCGTTCACGTACTTTAATCAAATTTATGATTTGGCTCGAAGATTTTAAGATTTTTCAACTTGTTCGAAATTTAATGTCGAGTGCTTTTGAAATGCTTTCTGATAAACCAGAAGCAACTGGAACTTTGATGTCGAGAATGGCGGAAAGTAAACAAATTGAATTTGGAGGAGATGTTTTCAATGCCGGAATTGAACAGTTTAATGAAAATATGTCAGAACTAATTGAAATTGTACAACAAGCAAAAATCCCGATATTAATTTCGACTTTGGCTTCAAATCTTGCGGGACAAGAACCGTTTATTCCCCAAAAAATCAACAAAAAAACAACTGCAATTTCTCTTTTCAATTCCGCACAAAAGGAATTATCAAAAGGAAACACAGCAACTGCCGATTCACTTTTCCGCTTGGCAAAAGATTATGATATGTTGCGTTTTCGAGCTCCCGAATTGATAAATCAATCAATCCGAAAACTTGCTAAAATTTACAATATTCCATTGGTAGAAGCCGAAAAAGAATTAACCCAAAACAGCAAACTTGGAATTATCGGAAATGATTTGATGGACGATCATCTTCATCCAAATTTGAAAGGTTATCAATTAATTGGAAAAGCTTTTTACGATAAAATGGAAGAAGTTAACTATTTGCCAAAATCTCCAAAATTTGTTTTTGATGATAAAAATCCGCACCAATTTATTGTGAAAAATTATCATTTCACCGAATTTGATTCCATAATTTCGGCGATGAAAGTAAAAATGCTTAAAAATGATTGGCCCTTTATTGATCCAAAAAATAAAATAGATAGATACTTACTTCTTCAACCAAAAAATAAAATTGATTCGCTTGCCTTCAAATTTGTTGAAGCACAAGATGATTGGGAAGGAATTCAGCGACAGGCGGCAAATTATTATCTACGAAAAGGGGAATTTCAAAAATATGCCGAAATTTTGAATGTGCTTATTTGGCAATTCCCAATAATTCAAAGTTACTATCGATTTGCAATAGAAAATTTGGTTTTAGCAAAACAATATGATTTGGCTTACGATTTCGCAATTCGAAAATATTCCATTGCTCCCGATAAAGTTTCAGCAAAATGGTGTGGAATTATCAATCTAAACCGTGGAAATAACGATTTAGCGATAAAATATCTAACAAAAAATATTGAATTAGATGGAAATGACGAACAAGTTTATTACAACCTTGCTGGTGCTTACGTTCGAAAACAGGATTTGGAAAATGCAAGTTTATTTGTTGATAAAGCCGTTCTTATTAATCCCAAATATCAACAAGCAATTTTAATGAAAAGACAATTAGATACATTCAAAAAGATGAAAGATGTTAGAAAAAATAAAACAAATAGCACTAGAAGCTGGTGAGGTTATTCGAGACGGTTTTGGTACGAATTTTCAGATAGAATACAAAACGGGTGAAAATAATCTTGTAACCGAAATTGATAAAAAATCCGAGAAAATCCTTCTCGATTTTATAAAAAAAACTTATCCAAATCATTCAATTTTATCTGAAGAAAGCGGAAGAACAGACAAGTCTTCGGATTTTATTTGGCTTATTGACCCGCTTGATGGAACAACAAATTTTGCACACGGTTTACCAATTTTCTCTGTTTCAATTGCTTTGCAAAAAAAAGGCGAAACAATTCTCGGTCTTGTTTATGATATAATGCAAAACGCAATTTATGCTGCTGAATCTGGTAGTGGAGCTTATAAAAATGAGAAGAGAATAAATGTAAATTCCAATAGAAATTTATCACAATCTGTTTTGGTAACTGGTTTCCCTTATGATATTTCAACAAATCATCCAAATGCAGTTAAAATTTTTGAATATTTTCTGAAAAATTCAAGAGCCGTTCGCCGACTTGGTTCAGCAGCAATTGATTTTTGTTATGTTGCAAGTGGAGTTTTTAGCGGGTTTTGGGAAGTTTCGTTGAATGCTTGGGATTTTGGTGCAGGAGATTTAATTGTTCGCGAAGCTGGTGGAATTGTTACAGATTTTTCTGGGAAAAACTTGAGAATTAACTCAAAACAAACACTTGCAACAAATGGTTTGTTGCATGGTGAGATGCTAAACGTGCTTAAAAATATGCATTAAATATGAGAAATTCTTAAATAATGCTCTTTTTATTAATTTTAATTGTGTTAAGAAAATCAAATAAATTATATTTTTTTTATTAGTAATAAATTTAATTTCATAATTTTCTTTACAAGCAGAAACAAGAACCGTTCCGTTGCAATCTGGATAAATCGAAATTGTTGTCGTTCTCATATCAATCTCCTGTTCTTGACTTATATTCGAAATTAAATCAAATTTGTTTAGTAGAATAAGCCAAAAAAAGTAATTATTTTCATTTGCTTTCATTTCAGTCTTTGCTCAATCAAATAATCGAGAAAAAAATTGAATTAGCATTTGCATGTGCCGATAAAAATCATTTCTCTCAAGAAGAATTTGCAGTTACTACTAACCTTAATTTTGGAATCAAACTGGTTTTACTTTGAAACTTTTTTGCTATTATTCTAATCTAACGTGTTACTTTTAGAAAGGATGAAATGAAAATAAGCAAAGAGTTTATTGTTAAACGATTATTACCAATAATAATTGGAATGATTGGCGGATACGCTTACTACTATTTTATTGGATGCAATTCGGGCAATTGTGCAATTCAAAGTAATCCATTGTACTCAACTTTGTATGGTGGATTAATCGGATTAATAATTGCAATTCCGACAAAGAAAAAGGAGAAAATAAAAAGTGAAAATAACGAAGGAAATTGAAATTGAAGAACTTGTTTCAATTTTGCCAGATTCTGTAACATATCTGATGGAACAAGGAATAAGATGTTTGCGATGTGGTGAACCAATTTGGGGAACTCTTGAAAATGCTGCGGAAGAAAAAGGATTTTCAGAAGAAGAAATACAAAAATTTGTTGATGAATTAAATAACATGTACGAAAATCAATAAGGAAATAAAAATGAAAGAAAAAAAAGAACAATCCACATTTTTTGGATTCAACAAAAAACAACGTAGCAGACTTTATACAATCGCATTTGTTGTAGTTGCTGCACTATTTATATTAATAAATAATTCAGATGAAGTTCCAGCACAAGGTCCATATCCTGTGCATTATCAACAGCAAAAAAGTGCAAAAATACTCAATCTTTCAGATTACAGAGGAAAAGTTGTGCTAGTTGATTTTTGGGCAACTTGGTGTCCACCATGTAGAAAAGGAATTCCAGATTTAGTTGAATTGAAGAAGAAATATAAAAATGCCGATTTCGAAATAATTGGAGTTGCATTAGATAAAGTTACAAGAGGTGGGAATACGGAAAAAGACGTAATTCCTTTCATTAAAGACTACAAAATAAACTATCCAATTGTTTGGGGAGATTTATCTACACCAAATCAATTTGGCGAAGTTCACGCAATTCCAACAACTTTCTTTTTGAATAAAGATGGGAAAGTGGTAAACAAAATAGAAGGTTTGGCTTCAAAAGAAGACTTGGATAAGCAAATTCAAAGTTTATTAAAAGAAAAGAGAAATAAAAAATTCAAGGAATCTGTTCCTAACTTTTCTTTGCCATTAGCAAATTAACTACACTTTATTTTACCTTCGAGAAATTAACTTCTCGAAGGTAATTTTATAATCGGCGGTATTATTTATCAAATTCCATAAATAGAACGGAATGTAATTTCTTCGGCAACAACAGAATTTTCAACTAAATTGGCAAAGATGAAATCTGCCAAATCTTCTGCTGTCATCATTTTTTCACCACTTTTTTCTAATGATTTTGGATGCCAAATTGGTGTTGCAACCGCTGCGGGCAAAACATTAACAACTCGAATATTCTGATTCCTAACTTCTTCGCGTAAAACATTTCCAAATGCCAATAAACCAGCTTTGCTTGCCGAATAAACTGAACTTTCTGTGTAGATTTTTTTAGCAGCAATTGAAAGAATATTCACAATTGTTCCGCTTTGTTGTTCGAGCATAAAAGGAAGAATTGCTTTTGTTGTATAAATAACGCCATTTAAGTTTGTTAATAGAATATCATCAATTTCATTGATTGAAGTGTTCTCGACAGACTTAAAAACTGTGATTCCGGCGTTATTAATTAGATAATCAAAGGAATAATTTTTAGATTTATCTTCAGATAATGATTTTATTTGGCTGAAAACTTGAGCGGAATCTCGAACATCAAATTCAATAATTTTGGAATTTTTAGCAAATTTCAATTCATTTTGCAAAATCTTCAAATCATTTACATTTCTTGAAGCAAGAAAAACAAAAAATCCTTCTTTATTGAATTTTTTTGCTAACGCTTTGCCAATTCCACTACTCGCTCCAGTAATAAAAACTGTTTTAGATTGCATTTGGTGCCTGCAATCTTACTAATTGCATAAATTCGTTTCGTGTTTTTTCATCATTCATAAATTCGCCACGCATTGCACTTGTTACTGTAAAAGAATTTTGCTTCTGAATTCCGCGCATCATCATACACATGTGATAAGCTTCAATTACAACCCCAACTCCTTCAGGCTGAAGAATTTCCATCAAAGTGTCTGCAATTTGTTTGGTTAATCTTTCTTGAATCTGAAATCTTCGAGCAAATACTTCCACAATTCTTGGAATTTTGCTTAATCCAATTACTTTCCCATTTGGAATATATGCAACGTGAGCTTTCCCATAAAACGGAAGAAGATGATGCTCGCACATACTATAAATTTCTATGTCGCGAACAACAACCATTTCGTTGTGATCTTCATCGAAAATTGCTCCGTTTACAATTTCATCAATATTTTGTCGGTAACCATTTGTTATAAATTCATAAGCTTTTGCAACACGAATTGGTGTTCGCAATAAACCTTCTCGGTCTTTATCTTCGCCAAGTTCAGTGAGTAAATTTTCCACTAAACTCGAAATATTTTCTAAATTAACTTTATTCGCCTCTGTATTCGGCATAATTGTTCTCCGTTTCGTAAATTTTTACTGAATATAATTTCCCACTCGGAATTTCATTCTCGAGTAATTTCCAAATGTAGATTGCAATATTTTCCGCAGTTGGATTGTGCGTTTTGAAATAATCTACATCAAAATTGAGATGTTTATGATCAAGATGATTTTTAGCTTTCTCGCGAATAATATCTTTTAGGATTTTTAAGTCGATAACGTAACCAGTTTCTGGATTTGGTTCTCCAAAAACTGTTACTTCAAGTATGTAATTGTGTCCATGTCCGTAAAAGTTATTGCATTTCCCGAAAATCTCTTCATTCTGATTTTCATTCCAATCTGAATTAAAAAGTCGATGTGCGGAACTAAAAACTTCTCGTCTTGTAACGTAAACTTTTGGCATCATCTTTCCATCGCTTTCAGAACTTCAGTTATGTGGTTTTTAATTTTCACATTTCTAAAGATTTTTATTAAAACACCGTTTTCGTCAATCAAAAAAGTTGAGCGTTCTACACCCATATATTTTCGTCCATAAAGTGATTTTTCAACCCAAACTCCAAATTGGTTGATAACCGAAAGATTTTCATCACTTAGAAGTTCAAATGGGAGTTGATATTTTTCTTTAAACTTCTGGTGCGATTTGACGGAATCTTTGCTTATTCCCAAAATTACTGCGTTAAATTCTGAGAAATTGGGGAAATTATCCCGAAAATTACACGCTTCAGTCGTGCAGCCTGGAGTATCATCTTTTGGGTAAAAATAAAGAACAACTTTGCTACCGAGAAAACTACTTAATGAAATCTGTTTCCCTTCAGAATTTGGTAGGGTAAAATCGGGGACTTTCATTCCTTCTAAAATCATATTTTTTCCTTTCAAAAAAATAAATAAGTTTTGATATCTAAATTAAAATTTTAATGTTAGATAACAAAAAATGAAGAATTTTCTGAAAAAATTTTGAGTAATTAGTAAATAGTTAAAAGTTATAGGCAAGCGTAAAGACCGACACAACAACCATTAAACTGACAGAAAATTATCGAAACAATAGGACGACATATAAACTTAACAACGGACTTTTTTCCAACACGACAGCCCAACTCTTCTGCAAAATCAAAAGAGCCAATTTTTTGC
>DYLK01000050.1 GCA_020722065.1 Melioribacter roseus | reverse complement strand
CACCAAAGGTGGGCAGGTATGAAGTAATATTTTAAGAAAGTGGCGGATGGTTAGTCCGCCATTTCTGTTTATGATAAGATAGTATTTGATACTTTTACTAATTTTGATTCTGAATCAGTTGTAATTAGTACTGAAAATGCTTTTTTAGTTTCATATTCAGCATAAATTGGCAATTGATTTTCTGGAATTGTTTGAATAAAAGTAACAGTTGCATCAAGTTGTGTTGGAATTGGTTGTGACTTGATGATTATAAATTGTTCTGTTATTTGTGATGGATTTATTGGATTTGTTAAATAAACAATACTAATTAAAGAAAGTGATGTTTCAATAATTGGGTCTATTCCACTATTATTTCCAAGTTGATTTATTGAAATTTCTACATTTTTTTCATTAAATGTTGTTGATTTATTAGATGCGTTAAAATCTGAAGTTGGAAATATTTTCATATTGGTAAAAGCAATGTTTAAATCAATAAAATGATAATTTTGCTTAAAAATATTATGGAAAGGCATTGAACCACTTGGCGTTGAAGCTTTCCATTGTTCTTTGAATGTATCAATGCTTAAGATTTCTTTTGCAATTTTTGATGCGAGACGAAAACGATTACGTCTTGCAACAGATGCTTGATCTTGTCCTGGTATAAAAGACGAAGGACGAATTGAAATATAGTTTTTGCCATTGCGTTGGCGAAAAGTAAGGTCCCCAATTTTGCCACTTACTTTTCCGAGTACTGATTTGTTTAATTCAGCCATTTTTGTTCCCTTAAAATTTATTTTTTGAAATGATTGTTCTTAAGTAGATTTTCACCCATTTTTAAGAAGTGGGTAGTTATAATCTACAAAACTTGCATATTTCTGTAAAATTTGTTGGGTGAGGTGGCGGCCTAATAATAAAAATGTTAAAAGAAATAACATCAATATTAAAAGTCAAAATGCCTAAAAAATTGATAATTATTTTAAGCCAAGATAAGTACAAGATATACACAAGATAAACTAAAGATAATATTCTTATAAAATTGATGTGTTTTTGAGAAAACAATAAGTTCATTTTTCATCCATAATTAGTTTTTAATTTCAAAGGTTAAATACTTAAAGTGAGTAGTTTTTAGGATTTCGCTTACAAAGTGAGAGTAAGTAAAGTAAAATTTTAGAGATAAATTATTTGGTTTCATTTTTCCTCTTAATATTTTTATTCTTTAAACGATAGTTATTATTAAGATTTGCCATTTATTGTTTAAAATTTTTTTAATAGAATAAAATCTGAAATGAGCGATAAAAGGGATTGTGTATTTGAAGTGAAGTATTTATTAAAAAAGTATTGATTAAAAAAATTTTTTTTATACAAATGGCAATTTCTGCTGTTTCAGTTCGTTTAAATAATACAACGTAGTAACTTATTTTTCAAATTAATATTAAGGAATAAATTGATGCAAGTTCAAAACACAATTGAAGCCCCAAAAAAACTCGAATTGAATATAGAAACGCTAAAAGCAATCGAGGCATTTATTAATAGATTCGTAAAAGAGGATAAGTTTAAGGCTATAAATTATTGTTATAATTGGACTTTTAATGGTACCAAATCTTTTGGCGCTATTTTGCCCGAAGATTTAATATTTAATATATTAGAAAAATTTTTAGAAGGTAAAGCAAAGTGCTATATAGATTCCTATAATCATTTCAAAGGTTCTGTTTATTATCATCTTAAAAAAGCTTTATTAAGCTATTTTAGAAAACGGAAGCGAAAATCTGAATATGAAGAAAACGAAGAAGATTTTGTCTCAGCAAACTATATGATTTCGTTTGATGAAGAAATATATTCTGATATGGGTGAACAAATTTTTGGAAACCTTGAAGGAGAAGAGCTTAGAAATAGTTTGTTTGCCCTTTTTGATGAAGAAAAAGATGTTGAAGAGATTTTAGTATTAGAAGAATTGCTTAAGGGAGTGTCTAAAGGAAATAAAAGAGAAGTAATTGCAAAATCTCTTGGTCTTTCGGTTAATGATGTTACAAATATTGAAAAAAGAATAATTAGAAAAATAAAGAATAATTTAGCAATAATAAATAGGCTATAATAAACGAAAGTAAAAGGAGATAAGATGACCGCATCAGTAAAAAAAAACTTTTTAAGTTTTTATCTTAATCCAGATTTATATACTGAAGATGAAGCTAAGGAAGAATTAAGACTTGATGGCGTAGATGTTGAAGAAATTGAAAAAAAAGCAGAGAAATTCCTAAAAAAAATCAATGCTTTGGAAAAATTTAGACAGGGAGAAGCACAACAGAAGCAATTTGAAGAAAATCTGTCTTCTGTTAAAGAAAAGATGCAAGATAGACAAGAAGCTAATAATATGTATCAAATGGCAGCAAGACAGTTAGAATCTTTGCCTGAAAATGATAAAAATATTTTCTTGGAAAATATTAAAGCCCTTAATAACTTAAAAAACAATAATTTTTCTTCTTAAATTAGAATGAAAAACTATTACAACCGCAAAAGAGATAATAGAACAGGTTAAGGTTCAAAGTGGCGAAGAAGTAAAAATAAATATTAGTTTATGTTAATTTATTTTTAATAAACCGTTGAAACGGTTTTTTGTTCAGTGATGTGTTTTTAATAGCCCATGACTTAAGTTCGTGGGCTGTTATTAAATTATTATATTTTATGATTGGAAAAAATAGTTTAGCTGTTGCTAATGCAATAAAAGTAATTGATGAGTTATGTATCTCTTATCCAGGTCAGTACTCAATTAAGCAGATAATTAATGCTAAAGGTTTGGTTTATAGAGAAGCTGATCTGACAGGTAGTATTGGCAATATAATTCATAACGATTCAAATGGAGTGGTTACTGTTAGTAGCAAACTTAGTTTGGAAACACAAAAAATATTTACTGCCGCTCACGAACTTGGTCATTTTGAGAATGAAAAAATAAGATATAAAAATTGTTCGTTAAATGATGTTTTTAGTTTTAAGAATAATACTGCTAATGAATCGGCGGCTAATGATTTTGCTGCTGAATTGCTTATGCACGAGCCTTGGTTTATTGAGTACACTAAAAATAAAAAACTTAACATAAATTTGCTTTCTGATTGTGCAAAGCAGTTTTCTGTTTCACTATCGGCAGCAGCGTTTAGGTATGCAGAAATTGGTAGCACACCTTGTGCAATAATAATGAGCACTGAAGGTGTGGTAAAGTGGAGTTCTATTAATAAATCTTTTCCCTATCAATTTTTACGCAATGGAGCAAGAGTAGATAAATGGAGTTATGCTTATGATTTACACAAAGCAATGCATGGTTATAAACTTAATAGAAGTTCTTATGAGCAAATGATACAAAAATTTGCAGAAGTTCCAAAAGAGGAAGATGTGCCCGCTTTTGCTTGGTTTAATGAAGATTTCTTACTTAAAGGAGACAAAAATAAACGCATTATGGAGGCAAATTTCGCTATGCAAAATTTTAATAGTGTGCTAACGTTGCTTTGGGAGGTTTAAGTAATTTCTTTT
>DYLK01000049.1 GCA_020722065.1 Melioribacter roseus | reverse complement strand
CAAGAGAATCTGTGATAATATTTGCTTTATCTCCTGCTAAAATAGAGCCTGAATTGTTTTTTAAGTCCTTCGTATTTATGCTAATATTTAATTTTGAACTTAAATTACCACTTATATTTTGAAAAGTTTCAGATTTGATATCAATTGAATTAGAAACATTTAAAACACCATTATCATTATTAAAATCTTTTAGATTGGAATCTAAATTGAGAATATTAATATTTGCACTATTTTTTATTGATTCTAGAACGCTTAGATTAACCCCTCCTCCAGCATCAATTTTACCGCCATCATTGATAATTGTTTCCCCATTGATAGAACCTTTACCCAATAATACTTTTGGATCACTTGAAATGTCAGTTGACTCAATAATAGTCCCATTTTTAGCACTTGTTGGGATTTCATTTGGTATTTGTGGATTTTGGAGTTCTAAATCTTTATCTTCTATAAATTCACTTCCTATTGATGCATTATTGATATTTTCAATATTTGTACTTTTAATATCTATAACTTCGAAGCCAGTTTGCTTTATATTTCCACTATTTTTGAGTGTTTTTGCTTTTAGAACTATTTTTTGAGCAGTAACATCCCCTTTATTGTTTTCTATATTTTTACTCTCAATAGTTAACTCTGCACTACTGTTTACAATCCCGCTATTAATTATTTTATCTGTTTGTAAACTTACATTTTTTGTAGATGAGATAGTCCCATCATTATAAATTTGAGTTGATTTAATATTTGTATTCTCGCTTGTAATGATGCCATTATTTTTCAATATTCCATTGACATCTAGTGTTAAATCATTTGCCTTAAAAGTTCCATTGTTATTGACACCAAGACCATCTTTAGTACCAATCAAACTAATTTTAGAAGCATACATTCCACCCAATGTTGAACTATCAAGAGCAAAATGAGGTAAAATGCTAGTATCCTTATTTGACGATACTATTGTTCCATCTGACAATATTTTATTTTCCCCCATTCTAATTTTTAAATCATTCGCCCAAATCCCAGCATTTAAAACAACACTTTTAGCCAAAATATTTGTATAATTTGTACCAAGAGCATTTAATCCCTCTCCTTCAAAATTTATTAGACCATTTTGAACATCAAAACTTTCTAATTTACCATTATTCAAAAATGGCAATCCTGTCGATAATGTCATCGTACTAGCGTTGATAATATTTGCACCATTAACACTAATACCAGAAGGATTTGCTATAATAAAATCTGCTTTTTGCCCTGCTATCTCTATATTACCTATTAAAGAGCTAGGATGATTTGAATTGACTTGATTGACAATAACATTTGCACTACCAGTTGATAGCCAAGGATTTCCTTGCACCCAACCAGCTGTTTGTGTAATTGTATTCACTCTTGAGTTATTAATAATTGTACCATTTTCTTTTGTATCAAACTGACTATATTGATTCATGGAGACACCACTTGGAGTTGGTGTCTGTATATTAACTTGAGTTGCTCCACTTGCAGTAGTAAGGATGGTTGCTTGTTGATTAGTCGGTACATTTAGGTCAGCAATAATATCTGAATAAAGTGATTGTGTAATAAGAATAGATATTAATCCAAAAGTTACATTTGGTTTTCCTAAATTACTCACGCTATTATTTTTAGTTTCACTCAGACCTTTTGAATTGTCAACTGTCTTAGAAAGAGAGGATGCATTTTCACTTACAACAACAATACAAGTAGAATATCCCTTTAATTTTTTAGAAATTAATTTAAATATGTGATTCAATTTTTCTCCTTAAAATGCATAATTTATACTAAAAGCTACAACTGGCTCTTCTGTTTTGAAATTTTGGGGCTTACGAAGAGAAAAACCAGAAAAAATATCATAAGATAATTTTCCATTCATTTCAAATATACCTTTAACTCCAAATCCACTTCCTATTAATGTTTGACCTAAAAGATATTGTGAACTTTTTCCTGAAACATGACCTATATCAATTGCGGAGTAAAGTTGATGATATTGATTTAAAGGTGTTGTAAATGTATTTCTATTTATCCATCCACGCTCTGCCGACAAAACCAAATTTCCATCAAATCCTCTAATACTATAACGACCTCCAATACTTAATTTATCTTGAGCTATTAAGGGTGTTTTATTCCATTGAGAGTGTAAAGTACCTTCGTATTTGAATTTTGGTGAAATATTGCCAACAAACAAAATATCTGTAGTAAAAATTTTCATTCTATGAGTACCTTCTTCAAATGCTTCTTCAGGAGCTTTAGTCGCATTTCTAGCTCCAGTTCCTTGCTTGTAAGATGTTTTAAAATTTAAAAAATGATTTCCTAGTTTTTCTTCATGAGATAATCCAACCTCATATCCAGCGATTTTGCGTCTTTGTACAATAATTTCTGCATCATCTATAAAGCTTTTGGTATCTTTTTCCCAACCTTTCCATGAAATAATACTTTTGCCAGTTGAGTTTCTTTGAAACAGATAAGACAAACCTATATCACTAGTTTTACTTTGTCCACTATAATCATAAATCTGATTTGCTCCAGCTACCATTTGATGATAATTGTATCTATTTTCATTAAAGCTCACGAGCCAATACCCCAATGGAATTGAATAGTGAAGTCCTCTATTATAGGATGCACCTTTTTGTTTATTTGTTGTTCCATCTAAATTTATTATTTCTGCTTTGTCATATCCGCCGATATCACCACCCCAACTCACATAAAAAATATCATTAATCGTTAAAAGATTATCTATAGCAGTAGTCAAGTTTGTTTGATATTTTCCAGTTCCAAGACTACCAGCATCATCAAAAGACAGAGAGAAACGAAAAGGAGACTCTTTTTGACTCCATTTAATATTTAAATCTGAAAAATCTTCTTTTTTTGATGGTACAATTTGAATATCTGCTTCAACAGTAGGTAATCTTTTGAAATTCTCAAGTCCTTGTTCTATATCTCGAATATTTAAAATACTCCCTTTTTTAATAGGTATTGCGTTGATTTTTTTTGCTCTTTTTACAAAAGTTAAATTTTCTTCATTCAAATCAAAATATATATTATCAACTTTTCCTGATAAAATTAAAAATTCCAATTGACCACTTTTTAAATCTTGTTCATTGATAATAACTTTAGAAGTTACAAACCCTCTTTTAATAATCTCATTTTGAGTTGAAGTAACAAGTTCTTTTATTCCATTAACCCCAACACATTCTCCTTTAGAAGTAAAATTCACATCTTTTAATACTTTATCCAATGAAGATTGAAATTTAAAAGCTTTATCGCCAACCAAATGTATATTTTTTATATAAAAACAAGGTTTTTCATTAAAAATCAAATGACTTCTAATTTTTTGTGTCGCATTGTTTTCTAAAAGATTGATATTTCGAAGAATAGGTTGATTATCAGAAATTGCTTTACTTCTCTCTTTTGCTTTCTGTTGTTCGATTGTATCGATTTCTTGAGGTGTAATTCCATACATAAAAGTCATAATAAACATATTACTTAATAAAAAAAAATTAAT
>DYLK01000048.1 GCA_020722065.1 Melioribacter roseus | reverse complement strand
TTTAAGAAGAACTCCACCTTGAAGGTGGAGTTCATTTTTTAAACTACTAATTAAGTAATTTGATTTTTATTGCAGTCATCTAAAGTTGGATGCCTAAACAATATCGAGATTTGTTTAGGCTTTTTATTATTATAAATATTTACATCGTTGTTAATTTAATAAGCGAAAATGTGAGATTGATAAGGGGATAATTTCACATATAAGCCATCTGAACGAATTTCAGTTGAATTTCGAGTATATTGATTATTATCCAACAAATCTGTTAGAACAAACTCTCGCTTTCCTTCTGGCGGTTCAAATTTAATTCTTGCCGAAGAAGTTTCATTTGAATAGTTTATTATAATTAATCGGAATTGTCCGTTATTAAATCGTAAAAAGGCTAATATATTTCGGTAAGTTACATCTGTTGACCAAGAAGCGAATGTGTCTAATAAAAGCCATTCGCCATACTTAAAAATATCATCCGATGTAATTTTCAGCAAATATGTATAAAAAGATTTTAAATTTTCGTTTATCGAAAAATGTGGTTTTCTTCCGAGTTGAACGGGCAATTTAACCTTTTCACCTTCGAATTGTCCGTGAAAATAAAAACTCATTCCAAGTATAGTACTAATTATTATTGCTGCGGCTTTTGATTTTTCAACTCCGAGATAATGAACAGCTCTTGGTTCATCGTGATTTTCTAAAAATCTTACTGATTTAAGCTGAAAATCTTCAGTTGCTTGTAAATGTTCTTTTATTCCAATTACAAAATTGCCTTTCAATCTATCGGTTAAAGTTTTATCGTAAGTATAATCGAAACCAAGTCGTTGTAATTCCCATTCTAAATCCCAATAAACCTCACCCATAAAAATGAAATTTGGATTTGAGCTTTTTACTGTTTGTACTGCAATTTCCCAAAATTCCTTTTCTGGAGCAGAAAATCCACCTTCTTTAAGAATAGTTTCCCAAGTGTTTTGAAAAACGTTATTTAAAGTGAGCATCGCCATATCAACTCTAACTCCATCAAATATTTCTGATAGGAATAATAATTTGTCAATCATAAAGTTGCGAGCTTTTTCGCTAAAATAATTTATTTGAGCAGTGTCTTTCCAAGCTGGGAAAAAGGGGTCGCGACCGTGAGCAAAATAGTTTTTGTTATCGTTTGTTGGGTTGAAATAACTATAAGGATCATTAGCTACAAGATTTTTTGAAACAGGAAGAAAAATTTCGGGATTACTTTTCAGAAGTGAGCTTTCTGAACTAAAATGATTAGAAATAAAATCTGCAAAAAGGTTTATTCCCAAAGAGTTAAGTGTTTTCTTTAGAGTTTTGATATCGTACAATGTGCCAATTTCAGGATTTATAATGTAATCTTCAATAGAATATGGTGAGCCAATTACATCATCAATACTGAAATCTTTTAAACTTCGTTTATATTCGTCAATTAAAAAAATATCCAAGCAATATTTGTTTATTGTAGATTTTGGAATTTGCCACAAACCCATTAGCCAAACATTATCAATTCCCAATCGACTTAGATTTTCCCAGAATTGAAATGGTACATCTAAAATTTTAGCTTTTTTTTCTTTGGTATCGTATTCGCGTAAAAAAAGTCGAGTGTTTATTTCATACATTGATTGTGTTCGCTTATTTCCCATCTCATCTCCTATTAATAATGATTATAAGCTTCTGTTAATTTCCTTTTTTCAAGTAATAATTCTTGACTTGTTTCCATCAAATCTTTTATTTTTTCGATTGGTGGATTTGTGCTAATTTCTTTATTTATCATTTTTAACTGCTCTTCAATCGTTATTAAATGATGCTGATATATTGTGTCTTTCAATAATTTTTTAAGACCATTTTTTGTGCTGTCATTTTCCACTTCGCCCCATTTTATGCTCAGACTTTTATCTGACATAATAATTTCAGAAACGATGTTTTTCTCTTCTTCTGTAAGTCTATCAAGAATTGAGGCTGAAGAAATAATATCTTCGAGATATGCAGTGTGTACAACCGAGCAAATTTTGTTTAAAGTTGAATTTTTGATTGATTCAATAGGAATGTTATCAAAAACTTCTCCAATAATTTCCTCATCGCCCGAAAACAGAAGTTTGACTATTTCTTTTTCCAATGCTAAAAATTGCTGATTTTGTGTGGCTGGTTTTGCTTCAACTTCTTTTTGTCTCTGAAAATTATCTTTTACTTGTTGTTCATTTTTAGCTTTTTTTAGAATTGAGTCTAATTCTTCTTCAAGAATAGATTCTTTAATCTTAAAGTTTTTAGATAGATTTTTAATATAATTTGCCCGCATCAATTCATCTTTAATTAATGAAATTGAAAAAACAAGTTTTCTGATGGAATTAGTACGCTCAATTGGATCGTCTAATAAACCTTTTTCTTCAAATTTATGAGCCTGAAAACTTAGAAAATCTTTTGCAGAATTTATAAGTTCTAAGAAATCATTTGTAGAATGTGTTTTGATGTACGAATCTGGATCTTCATTGTCTGGCAAAGTTAGTAATCGAATGTTAAATTCATATTTAAGCAGTACTTCAATACTTCGAAAAGCTGCACGTTCGCCCGCTAAATCGCCATCAAAAACTACCACTATATTTTTAGTATATCTCGAAAGAAATTGCACTTGGTCTTCCGTTAATGCAGTTCCAGAAGCAGCAACCACATTTTTAATTCCATTCTGAAAAAGTGATATTACATCCAAATATCCTTCCACCAGAATTGCTTTGTCTAATCTTCTAATTTCTTCTTTCGAGTGGAAAAATCCGTATAAAATTTTTCGTTTGGAATAAATATCAGATTCTTGAGAATTTATATATTTTGCTAATTTGGAATCATTTTGCAAAATTCTACCACCAAAACCAGCAATTCTTCCATTTGGTGTGTGAATAGGAAAAATTAATCTGCCACGGAATTTATCGTAATATTCATTTTTGTCGTTAACGTCAATTAGTCCAAGTTTTTGAGCTTTTTTTAAGTCATACTTGTTCTCATTAAGTAGTTTTACAACTGCATCGTAATTTGGGAAGGCATAACCGAGATTAAAAATACGCTGAGTTTGTGGCTTTACATTTCTTTTTTTTAGATAATCTCTAACAAATTCGGATTGGTTCTTTTCAAACAAATTTTTTGAAAAGTAGTCTTTTACAAAATTATTTATTTCATATAATTCTTCTTGCTCTCTATTTTTAGAGAAATTTAGGCTATTATCTTCTTCAATTTTAATATTTGCAAAATCAGCAACGTCTTTAACAGCTTCTAAAAACGATAGATTTTTGTATTTTTTTGCAAATGTAATTACATCGCCAGTTTCACCACAACCAAAACAATGGTAAAAATTCTTTTCTTGACTTACATTGAAAGATGGAGTTTTTTCCTGATGAAATGGACACAAACCAATATAATTTTTACCTCTTTTGCGAAGTGAAACATAGTTTTTTATATAATCAACAATATCAACAGAATTTCTAATTTGTTCTAATTGTTTTTCGGATATTTTCATAAAGAAATTTAATAAAACACTTTAATCTTTCAAAAAGGTTCTATGTTTTTGTTAAAAATAGATTAAGTAAATTTAAGAAGAACTCC
>DYLK01000010.1 GCA_020722065.1 Melioribacter roseus | reverse complement strand
AAACCATTTTCTTTACTTCACTAAAACTGCCACTTTGCAATTTGTAGAAATAAACGCCGCTTGGTAATTGATAATTACTAATTGATAATTGATAATTATGCGAGCCAGCGGTCATTTCTTTGTCTATCAAAGTTGCTACTTTTTCACCAAGTGTGTTGAATAATTCCAATTTTACGCGCGAATCTTGTGGAATTGAGAAACTGATTTCCGTACTTGGATTGAATGGATTTGGGTAGTTTTGAGAAAGGGCAATTCTTGTCGGAATTTCACCGCCAACGGTTTCTATTTCAGTATAAATTTGAAACCATTCAAACACATTTTGTAAAGTTGAATCGAATTTACTTTGTTCTGAGATTCTTGCGATATCGAAGGGAAAGAAAATTAGTTTTGTAGAATCTGTTTGGTTTGTTAATCCAGCAACTTTTGAATATGCATCTCCATAATAATAAATAAAAGGTAAGCTGTTTCCGTGTTTGCTTTGAATTACTTCACTTTGTATCTCATCTGAATTATCAAGCGTAAAATCGACATCATACATAAATGGACTTGTTGATGTTGGAATTATTTCGCTAAGATTTGTGATTTCAACAAATTGTGCATCAAGATAATTATCGAAAAAATCAATTGATTCCCACGAAATTGAACGAAGCGTTGTTAATTTATTCCCGCTAACAACTACATTTCTATTTTGTGATAAATAATCGAGAAGAAAAGATATATCAGTTTCAGAATATTGTTTTGTATTATTTCCAGAATACAAAAACACGGATTTTGGTGGAAATTCAAGGAAAATAACTTTCCAATGGTTTAGAACAAATGAATTTGTAATCCCACATTTTAAGTTGAGTAAATCAATTCCTGGGAGAATTTCATCTTTAACTGAATTTGAATTTGAATTATCGAGCAATAAAATATCATAATTATTCGAAAAAGTTAGAAATGAATACCTAAATCTGTAAGGAAGTTGATTTTCCAAATTACTGATAAAAATATCTATATTTGCCAAACTTTGCGGATTTACATAAGTAATTCCAACATTAAATTCCATTGTTTGCAAAGGCTGAATTGTAAAAATTGCACTATCAATCTGATTTCCGTCTTCATCAGTAAATTCGATTTGTATATCTTCTGATGTTTCAAATATTTCACTTTTTATGTAAAACGAAATTGGTTTATTGTTAAAATTTGTAACGTTATATTTGTTTTGAGTTAAAGTCGTGCTACTTTCAACGACACTAAAATCTGCTTGTTGAGGTTCAATCGACAAAACAGGAAGCGATGAATTTGCTTGAAATATTTCTCTTGTTTCATCATCTTGAAGCCACGCAATAATTTCAAGATTCTTCCAATCCCAATTTTCTTCAATTGCTGTTGCAAAGTAAAAAGTAAGCGAATCGCCAGCATTTATCTGATTTATTGAAATTCCTTCAAAAGTTGGCAACATTTTTCGCATCACAGAAGGAAAATTTGTCTCACCATTTGAACCTGGTGGCGAAGAATAAGTTACCATTCTTTGTGTTATTGAAGTGTGCAGTTTCAGATTTTCAGATGAAATATTTTCTGATGAATAAATTTGAACTGAATATTTTACGGAATCAGATGTAATTTGAGCTGAAATATTTATCCAAAATGGAGTAGAAATCATTTCTTCATTCATCTGTTGCCAGATTAATTCTTTATCAGTTGGTGAACCTTTCACTTTTCCATTTATTAAATATTGTGGTGTATAAAGAAGATTATAAAAATCAACTCGCCCCATATTATCAATTGGATTATCAAGATACATTGGGTCAGTTGGATCGGGGAAATTTGGGTGATAACGAACAGAAATTACGCCTCCATAATAATCTGCGTAAAAATTATTCAATAATTCATTCGAGGCTGCACAACTTCCGCAACCTGAATTTGTTGCAACTTCCAACAACACAATTTTCTTGAATTGAGCAAAATTTGTTGCGGATAATATTAAAATCAAAAACAATATTTTTTCCAAATTCTCCTCCTCAAGGAAATGAAATTAAGCTCCAATATGTCTTGAAATTACCAATCTTTGTATTTCGGAAGTTCCTTCGCCAATTTGCAAAAGTCGTTGATCGCGATAAAATCGTTCGATGTCATATTCTTTCATCAAACCATAACCACCGTGTATTTGAACAGCTTCATCAGCAACTTCTTTTGCAATTTCTGAGCAATATAATTTTGCCATAGCAGCTTCTTTAGCAAATTGTTTTTTTGAATCTTTCAGCCAGCAAGCCTTGTAAAGTAAATTTCTCCCAAGTTCAATTTTTAGTGCCATATCAGCAAGTTTGAATGCTATAGTTTGAAATTTTATAATTGGTTTGCCAAATTGTTGGCGAGTTTTTGCGTGTTCTAAAGCCATTTCGTAAGCACCTTGTGCCAAACCCAAACCCATTGCTGCAATCGATAATCTTCCGTTATCCAACGTACTTAACATAATTTTTGAACCTTGTCCAACTGCACCAAGTAGATTTTCTTCTGGCACTTTGCAATCATCAAAATATAATTCTGATGTTATTGATGCTCGCCACATCATTTTTTTGTGCATTGTAACTGTTTTAAAACCTGGAGTTCCATTCTCAACAATAATTGTGGAATATTCTTTTCTGTCGCCGTTCATTCCAGTTATTGCTTGAACAGTTGCCCCAAGTGAAAAATCTGTCGAGCCATTTGTGATAAATATTTTTGAACCGTTTATTATCCAATTACCATTTTCAAGAACTGCATTTGTTTTTGTCCCGCGTGAATCGGAGCCAGCATTTGGTTCTGTTAACCCAAAAGCCCAAAGTTTATCGCCAGTTGTAAGTTGAGGCAAGTATTTTTCTTTTTGAGCTTTTGTTCCAAAGTAGTAAAGTGGTCCAATTCCAAGTGAATTATGTGCAGCTAAAGTTGCTGCGTGTGAACCATCAACTCGTGCTAATTCTTCAACAGCAATAATATAAGAAATAGTATCTGTTCCCAAACCGCCATATTCTTCTGGCAAATACATTCCGAAAAGTCCAAGTTCTCCCATTTTTTTGGTTAATTCTGGCGAGAATTGTTCGCTTTCATCAAGTTGTTTGGCAAGCGGTTTTACTTCATTTTCGGCAAAATCGCGGACAGTTTTTCTTATATCATTTTGCTGATCTGTTAAGTTGAAATCCATAATTATTCCTTATTGTCTAACTCTTTTTGTTTTTCATATTCTTCGTTACGGATTTGCTCTTTTATATTCTTTCTGAATTTTGTTTTTTTTATTTGTGAGAAGACAAATAGAATAATTATCAGAAAAACTAAACCTATTCCAACATATAAATAAATTGGTGTTCCTTGGTCAAGACGTTTTTCCCATTCACTAATCAAATCTTCCACTGTATCAATTTTATCTTTATTTACTAAATTAGCTTCTAATAACAATGACAAATAATCATCATCAACGTCACTCCAAGCAGAATCTACAAAAGCATGATAAGTCATTATTAAACTATCTTTGTCGCCTGCTCGAACACTTTCCTTTTCAAGAAAATCTATCATCGAATCGAAGAATACCTCAACTGAATTGTTATCTTCAAGTATAATTCCTTGTCCTCTGAAAATTTTCCCCATCTTATTAGAAAGTTGTTTTTGAATTTCAAATTGCCAAGCACTTACTTGATATTTCAGATTTTGATATTCGCTGCCATCTATTGATTTCTTTTGCAGGAATTGTATAGTATTATCATCTAATTTTGATAGATTTTTGGATAAATCCTTACTTTCTTCGTAAATTCTGATTAATTCTTCGGCTGGTAATTCAACATTTTTTAAGTACTGACGGTTATCGTTTACCAAAATCTCAAGTTGTTTTAGGTAATTGAAGTTGATTATTTTCAAAACTCCTCCGCCTGTTTCAAGTGATTCATTTGGATTTACTCTCGCTTGCACAAATAATATTGAATCAAGAAGCGAATAGATTACTCTTTCTCTTTCAATCAAATTACTTTGCAACTCTCGAATTTTTCTATTCAATTGCGACTGATTTTGAGAATTCTTTCGTGCTGATTTCTTCAAACTTTCAATTTCGTTCAATTTCGACATATATGAATTTGATAATTCGTCAAGTTGTTGTTTCAATTCGCTAATTTCAGTCTGAAGTGTTTCAATATTTTCTTCATATTGAACTTCTTTTGCTAAAACTTCGCGTTTTGCATATAATTTTTTGGTCAACTCATCAAAAATTGATTTATATGTTTTTGGGTAAAGTGATTGAGAAATTAATTCAGAACGAGATACATTTTTATCCTTATAATCTACAATTTCAATTTCCAAACGAGAAAGTGATAAATTATCTGTTGCCATTTCAATTGACTGATTAAATTGATCAATTTGCTTTTCGAAACTTGTAACAAATTCTAAATCTGATTGCCCAAAAGCAAACGAGAATAGAAGTACAACTAAACCTAAAATTTTATTTCTTTTCATTTTCATATTTCCCTTTCTTACTAAGCTTTACAATTTTTTCATTATCAATAAGTAACTCGATATAATTTCCACGTTGGTTAAATGCGGGATTTACGATTCCATTCTTTTCTATTTCAATTATTGAATAGACTTCCATTTTGTTCAAATCTTCTTGTAAAATGTAAACATTCTTAAATTTGTTTGCCGTCAAAAAGTATAATCCTTCATAATTTCTTATTACTCGCACTTCTTGAACATTTGGTTGATTATCTGAAATCAGATTTTCATTTTCGAATATTTTTTTCAGATTCATTGTTAACGAATATCTCGGAATTGATACTGTAAAATCTTTTTGAACTTGAACTGCATTTTCGATTGGCCATTCGTAATTTGCTGGTTCCAATTTGATTGTCTGACATCCGAATGACAGCAATATTAAGCCAAAAACAAGTAATGTTTGTATTTTTTTCATAACTGACCTTTATTTAATATTAAATTCTCTGAACCAAAAATTTATTCCATTTTTTATTCCGTGCATCATTTTTGCACCACGATAACCGTGTCGCTCGTTTGGATAAATCATAATTTCAAATTCTTTACCTAAAATTTGCAACTTTTCAATCAATTGCAAAGTGTTTTGATAGTGAACATTGTCATCCATCGTCCCAGAAGTTATCAACAACTTTCCTTTTAATTTGTCTGCGTGATTCATAACAGAACCGAATTTGTAACCTTCGGGATTTTCAGATGGTTTGTCCATAGATCTTTCAGTGTAAACATTGTCATAAAGTTGAAAATCAGTTACCGCAAATTCCGCAACTCCGTGTGTAAAATAATCAGCACCCAAAGTTAAAGCAAGCAAAGTTGCATAACCGCCATAACTTCCACCAGTAATTCCAATCTTATTTGTATCAATAAAACTCCAATTTCTAACTTCTTTTGCTGCATCAATAAAATCATAGATTTCATAATTTCCAAGATTTCTATGAATTTTTTCAACTTGCTTTTTCCCGTAATGTCCAGCATAAGAATTGTCGATAGTTAGCACAATTATTCCTTCTGCAGCGAGATAATAATTATACATCCAGCGTGATGCACGATTTTTTACAATTGAATATCCAGGTCCGCCGTAAATATCAAACAAAATTGGGTATTTCTTTGATTTATCAAAATCTGGAGGATAAATGCAAATCGCTGGCATTTCAATCCCATTTCTGTTTTTTATGCGGATTTCTTCAGTTTTTCCAAAGTTAAATTCATTATATTTTTCTGATTTTGAATCAAAAAGGACTTCACTTTGATTTGATGAGATTTGCGTCAAAATTATTTGAGTTGGATTTGATAAGCTAGAAAATCTGTCCAAATAATATTCTCGATTTGGAGATAAATTAACCGAATGAGTTCCAACTTTTTGTGTAAGTTTTTCAACTTCATTTCCAGAAGATATTTTATAAAAATGTGTCTCTGTACTTCCAATTTCGAATGCTTCACAGAATAAATTCCCATTTTCATCAAAATCAACAACTTTTTGAATAATCAAATTCTCATTTCCGTAATCTTTGTATTTTTTCCCATTTTCATCATAAATATAAACTTTTGCCGTTCCTTCAAAATCTGAGATAAATGCAATTTTCTTATCATTTCCCAAGAAACTAACATCTTCTTTGAATTCTACCCAACTATTTTGATGCTCACTATAAATTGTTTTTTTTGAGTTTGTTTTTGTATTCAACAAAATAAAATTTAGGTTTTCCTGACTTCTATCTACTGTTTGATAAAGAAATTTATCGCCATTTTCTGACCAAAAAATCCAAGCAATATATTTTTCATTATTCAAACTCGAATCTATCCAACTTGTCTTTTTTGTTGCAAAATCATAAATCCCCAACCACACTTTTGGGTCGTTATCACCAGCTTTTGGATAATGTGCAACTTCCAATTCACCGTGAATTCCATCTGCTTTGAACAAGGTAAAAGTTGGCACTGGCGAATCGTCAAATTTTAGGAAAGCAATTTTTTCACTATTTGGAGAAAGATAAAAAGATCTATAATTTGAAGCTCTACCAAGAATTTCTTCGTAATAAACCCAAGAAGCATACCCATTTTTTACAATATCATTCCCATCAAATGTAATTTGAATTTGTTCATCAGTTTGAATATTGTAAGCAAAAAGATTGTTTTTACAAGTAAAACCCAAGATTTTAAAATCTTTTGATAAAGTTGGATTTACAATTTCTGTCGTTGTAATATTTAGTTTTTTACTAATTCCATCTGTGGTTACAAAATAAAATTCTTTGCCATCTTTCAGTAAAAATTTTGTAAAATCTTCTGAATTTTCAACAATTTCCATAGAATTTACATTATCTGAAATAATTTCTTTCAAATCACTTTTTTTGAAAATAATCTCTGAAGTTTTGTCCTTTACATTCCATTTTTTATAAACAACTTCTCCATTTTCCATTTGAGTAAGAATATAATTTTCATCATCAACCCACTTATAAAAAGAAGGGATTTTTTTGTAAAAAGGAGAACTTAACAAATCATCAAAAGTAACTTTCCTTTGTTGAGGTAAAACCGAAGAGAAGACAAAAAAGATCAGAATTATTACTTTTTTCACAATTACTCCAAAACTTAATTTTTAATAGATAAATTTAACTATATTTTATCTTTTTGAATCAATAGAAAACTCTTTCTTTCGTATTCCAATGTGACAAATTGCAAAATCATATTTAACTGGGTCGAAATTGTCAAATTTCAATAAATTTTTTGTTATTTCCTCAGCCATTTTCCAACTTATATTTTTCAACTTGGTTAACTGAAATTCTTTTGAAATTCTTGAAACATGCAAATCAACGGGAATCACAAGCTGATTTTTTCTAATTCCCTGCCAAATTCCAAAATCCAATTCATCTTTTCTTACCATCCATCGCAAAAATAAATTCATTCTTTTGGCAGAACTTCCATTTTCAGGATTGGCGAACATAAATTTAATTCCATTTGTAAATTTTCCTTTTTCTTTTGATTTTTCTATAAACCAAGTTGAAAATTCTGAAATCTCTTTCTTCAGATTATCGTGTTTTGAAGAATATTTTTCCATAAATAGATTTTCCAACGAACCGAATTCTAAAATTGCGACGTGAATCAATTCAAACAACGTAAAAATATCTTGTGAAGTAAAAAATCTGTACTTAAGATTAGCAAATTTCCCAAATTCTAATTTTTCATCGAACTGAAGAAAATAATTTTTGGGCGATTTTCCCCAAATTTTCTCTAAATTCTCTAGAATTTTCACAATTTGCCTAACATTTCCAAAAGCAAAAATTGCAGAAATAAATGCTACAATTTCAATATCAGCTACTTTGTTGTATTTATGCGGAATTTCCAAAGGATCTGGAGGAATTAACTCTTTTTTATCAAAGTCTTGATAGAAAGTATTTAACTTTTTTTCGAGTATTTCTAATTGCATTTAATCTCAAATTATTAAATTTGTGCTTCAAAACACGAGATGAAAATATAATGAAACTACTTATGATTTATGCTAACCTTTTCGGTTACAAAACTACAAAAAAAGGTTGGGAAGAAGCTGAAGAAATTAACGAAGAAAGACAAATTGAAAATGCTCTTGTTGGATTTATTCAAGTTGAAGAAAATGACGAAAACAGACTTGCGGAAGTTGAGACTAAAATGATTAAACAATTGAAATGGGCAGCTCGAAAAAATGAAACGAATCGCATTATTTTGCATTCTTTTGCACATTTATCCGAAAGTAAAGCAAAACCTAATTTGATAAAACAATTTTTTAATAGTGCAGAAAAAAGACTAAAAGAAAGTGAATATGAAACATTCCAAACTCCTTTCGGTTACTTTTTAGATTTAGACTTAAAAGCACCTGGCAATTCCCTTGCACGAATTTTCAAGGATATTTAATATCAAATTAATTATGAATTGCTGTTTATCAAAAAGAAATAAGAATTAATCACTCAAATTCTTTATCAACAAGACACATAAAAACAAAATCTTCAGTTTCAGATAGATTTTTAAATTGGTGTTTTTCATTTGGTAAAATGAGAACAAAATTGCCATTTTCTACAGGATTTTCTTTACCATCATCATCCAAAATTGCTCCCTTTCCACTAATAATATAATTCAAATGTTCATAATTATGTGAATGGAAAGGGGTATTTCCGCCAGGTTCGATTGTAAAAACTCTCAAAGACATTTTAGGAGTTTCATCTGATTTGCCAATTACAAGTTGTTTTGTAACTTTTTCGGCACCTTGCATTTTAACAGCAATTTTTGAAATCGAATCCAAATTTTTAATAATCATTTTTACTTTCTTAAACTAATTTGAAGCATTAATAATTGATAAAAATGAATCGGCTTTTAATGAAGCTCCGCCAATCAAACCACCATCAATATTTGGTTTACTTAATAATTCTTTCGCATTTTCTGGCTTCATACTTCCGCCATATTGAATAATCAATTCTTGTGCAACTGATGAATTATATAGATTTTCAACTAAATTGCGAACGTATTTGTGTGCTTCGTCAGCTTGTTCGGGAGAAGCAGTAACTCCAGTTCCAATTGCCCAAACTGGTTCATAAGCAATTATAATATTTGCCATTTGGCTTTCAGTTACTCCAGAAAGACCTTCAAAAACTTGTGTTTTTAGAACTTGTTCCATTGTCCCATTTTGTCTTTCTTCTAATGTTTCGCCAATACAGAAAATGGGTTTTAAACCTTCTTCGAGAGCTTTTTTAATTTTTTTATTAATCCATTCATTACTTTCGCCAAAAATTGTTCTTCGTTCTGAATGCCCTATAATAACGTACTCGCAACCAATATTTTTTATCATTTCAGCAGAAACTTCGCCAGTAAATGCACCATTTTTCTCATAAAACATATTTTGAGCACCAACCCGCACTTTCGAATTTTTAGTCAATTCAACCGCAGTTTCAAGTGATGTAAATGGTGGACATACAACTACGTCAGTATTTTCAAGGTGATTATCCATTTTATTAATAATTTCTGAAATCAGTTCAACTGTTGATTTCAGATTGTTATTCATTTTCCAATTTCCTGCAATTATTTTTCTTCGCATTGTAATCCTTATAAATTTATTGCTTCTACTCTTTTAATTTCTGGAATTTTCAACATCAAAGCTCGCTCGATGCCAGCTCGTAAAGTTAATGTTGCCATCGGACAGTGGCTACAAGTTCCAAGCAATTTAACTTTAACTATGTTTTTGTCTGTAATTTCAACAATTTCAACATCTCCGCCATCTGCAGTTAAATATGGGCGAACATCTTCAATTGCTTCTTTTACTTTTTCAAGTGTTATAGACATTAGATTGTTATTTCTATTTTATTTTTGATACTATTTCTTATACTTACTTGTGCGGCTAAGTTTCTGCCAATTTCAATGAATTTCTTTGTGTATTCAGTTTCTGGATAAGAAACTACGAATGGCTTTCCAGAATCTCCACCTTCACGAATTGCCATATCAATAGGAATTCCACCAAGAAAAACTGTTTCTAATTCATCAGCTAATTTTTGTCCGCCACCTTCACCAAAAATATTATATCTATTTCCTGTATCTGGTGCAATAAAATAGCTCATATTTTCAATAATACCGAGTACAGGAACATTAACTTTTCTGAACATTTTTAATGCTTTACTTGCGTCTGACAAGGAAACATCTTGTGGAGTTGTAACAATTACAGAACCAGTGAGTGGAATTGATTGAGCCAAAGTAAGTTGAATATCGCCAGTTCCAGGTGGTAAATCGAAAATTAAATAATCAAGTTCATCCCAATCAACATCGGACATAAATTGTTTTGTTGCTCCGCTAACCATTGAACCACGCCAAATTACAGGATCGTTATTATCAACTAAAAAACCAATTGACATTATTTTTATTCCATAATTTTCCAATGGAACAATTTTTTGTTTTCCATCTTTATTTACCATTAGTGGACGTTCGTTTATTCCAAGCATCAATGGAATACTTGGTCCGTAAAAATCAGCATCCAGTAAACCAACTTTCGCTCCATCTTTTGCTAAAGCCACTGCAAGATTTACGGCTACTGTACTTTTTCCAACGCCGCCTTTTCCTGAAGCAACTGCTATTGTATTTTTAACGTGTGGCAAATATTCTTTCATTTTTTCATCATCTTGAGTAGTTACGTTTGAAGTCATATTTACTTCAATTTCTTCTAATTCTGGATGATCTTTTTTTATTTCGGCAATTGCATCATTTTTCATTTTGTCTTTAAGTGGGCAAGCTGGTGTTGTAAGTTCAATGTTTAAAGAAACTTTTTTCCCATCAATTTTTACATCTTTTACCATTTTCAATGTAACCAAATCTTTGTGTAAATCTGGATCATCAATTTTTCGTAGTGAATTTATAACAGAATCGACAGTGATTAAACTCATCTTTTTCCTTTTCTTTGTTTATTTTTTTTAAGTGAACAAAATTAATTAAATGAGACTTAATAACCATATTTTTTTAGAAAATATTAAGTTAAAATAATTTTAAAGTTTTCTTGATTTTTAATTTAAGTATGCTTAATTTTATGCAACAAGTTTGGTTAATTATGAGTACAATCTCGAAAGAAAATTATCTAAAAGCAATTTTCATTGAAGAAGTTGAAAGAAATTCACACGTTCCTGTTAATATTCTTTCAGCTAAGTTGGGAATTTCACAAGCTGCAGTTTCTGATATGGCAAAAAAATTAGCAAATGAAGATTTGTTGGATTATCAAAAGTATAAAGGCTTGAAAACCACTCAAAAAGGCAAAAGTATTGCTCTTGATATTATCAGAAAACATAGACTTTGGGAAGTTTTTTTGACAAATAAACTTGGTTATAATTGGGATGAAGTACACGAAGAAGCCGAATTGTTAGAACATTCGACAAGCACAAAATTGATAAACAAAATAGAAGAATTTCTAAATTTCCCAATTTTTGACCCGCACGGCTACCCAATTCCCGATAAAAATGGAAATTTTCCAAATACTCGCGAAATCATCAATTTTTCACAAGTTGAAGTTGGAAAGTTCTACGAAGTTGCTCGAGTTAGCGATGATAACAAGGAAGTAATAAATTATTTAACAAAAATAGGAATTGTTTTAGGTGAAAAATTATTTATTGAAAATAGTTTGGAATTTGACAAAACATTAATTGTAAAAATTAAAGGAAATTCAATTGCAATTTCTTCTCAAATTTCTGAAAAATTTTCAGTTTATCTAGTTGAAGGAGCATAAAATGGTCATTTACATAATCTTAACAACAATTATTATATCTTTTTTCACTTTTTATTTAAGGAAAATCCGCAGGGATAATTCTAATAGAATAAACTTTGAGAATGCTTTAAAATTTATATTTAAGCAAAATAGAAATAACATTTCGGTGAATTTTACAAGTATAAAAGGACATTTGGAACTTTCCGACAAACGAACTCTTGAAATAATCCAACATTTACTCGATTCGCAACTAATTACACAAAATAACCATGATTTTTTTGTAAGCGATGAAGGGAAAGATTTTGCGGTAAATATTATCAGAAATCACAGATTGTGGGAAAAATATTTGGCTGAAGAAACTGGAATACACGAGTTGAATTGGCATTCTGAAGCTGAGAAAAAAGAACACAATTTATCTGAGATTGAAAGAAATCATTTGATTAAAAAACTTGGTAATCCGCTACGCGACCCACATGGCGATCCAATTCCAACAGAAAGTGGACAATTTTTCAAATTGAAATCAATTCCACTTTCTCAAATTAATGAACCGATAAATTTACAAATTTTACATATTGAAGATGAGCCAAAGGAAATTTATTCTCAAATTCTTAAAATTGGTCTGTTACCTAATTCTAAAATTAAAATTGAAAAAGTTGATAAGAAATTCTGGTTCGCAAAAACAGAATTTGGCGATATTCAAATCCCAAAATCAGTTGGAACAAACATTTCCATACAGATTTTAGATGAAGAAATTGAATTTGAGAAGAATTTATTACCACTTTCTCAACTACAAATTGGACAAAAAGCTGTAATTAAAAATATTTCTTCAAAATTACGGGGTTTGAATAGAAGAAGATTGCTCGATTTTGGATTTATTCCCGGGGCTGAAGTTTCTCTAAGTTTTGAAAATTTCGCAAATGACCCACGTGCTTATGAAATTAAAAAAACTTTGGTTGCTCTTCGTAATTCAATTTCAGAAAATATTCTTGTGAGTATAAAATGAGTAAAAATTGTGTTCTTTGTCCATTTTGGAAAACAGAAGGACTTTCGCAACTTGGTGAGAATTTGGAAAATTACGATTTCAAAATTGCTCTTGCAGGGAATCCAAATGTTGGGAAAAGTACAGTTTTTAATAATTTAACTGGTTTACACCAACACACAGGGAATTGGCCTGGAAAAACCGTTTCGCGAGCCGAAGGAAGTTTCAAATTCGGCGAAAATAAATATAAAATTATCGATTTACCTGGTACATATTCCCTACTTTCAACAAGTATTGATGAAGAAATTGCACGGAACTATATACTTTTTGAAAATCCAGCTGTAACTCTAATTATTGTTGATTCTACTCGACTTGAAAGAAATCTAAATCTCGTTTTTCAGATTTTAGAAATAACTGACAACGCAATTCTTGTATTAAATTTACTCGATGAAGCTGAAAGAAAAGGACTAACCATCAACATTCGTCAACTTTCAAAAGAATTGGGAATTCCTGTTGTTGGGATGAATGCTCGTTCAAAAGTTGGAATGGACGAACTTCTTAAATATATTGATGAAGTTGCGACTAAAAAGTATATCACTAAACCTCGTAAAATTGAACACTTTTCACAGAAGATTGAAACTGCTTGCAAAAAAATTGAAACTACTCTCAAACAAATCGACTCAAATATTCCCAATTTACGATGGATTTCACTCAGAATGCTTGAAGGTGACCAAACAATTTATGATGAATTTTCTGGCAAGAAACTCAATGAAATCCTAAAAAAGGAAATAAGCAAAGAACAAAGCAAAAAGTTATTTGATACAATAGAAAATTGCAGATGGGAAATTGGCGATTCTTTTATCGACCAAGTCGTGGAAGATATTTACGTTCGATGTCAGAAAATAGCGGAAAAAGTAATCGAAACAAAACAATCTCATAAATTTAATTGGGATGTTTTCCTTGATAAATTATTCGTAAATAAATTCTCAGGATTTCCAATAATGTTCCTTTTGCTTGCAATTACACTTTGGATTACAATACAAGGAGCAAACATTCCTTCAGCTTGGTTGGGAACACTTTTAATTGATGATTTTCTACCTATTCTTAAACAATTTACAAGCCTTTTTTTACCGAATTGGTTAACTAGTTTGTTAATCGATGGAGGTTATCTTGCTACTGCCTGGGTTGTAAGTGTAATGTTACCACCAATGGCAATTTTCTTCCCACTTTTTACACTTTTGGAAGATTTTGGATATTTGCCACGTGTTGCATTCAATATGGATTCCATTTTTCGTAAAGTTGGCGGACACGGGAAACAAGCATTAACTATGACGATGGGGTTTGGTTGCAACGCCGCTGGTGTTGTTGCTACAAGAATAATTGATAGTCCACGAGAAAGACTTATTGCAATAATTACTAATAATTTTGCATTGTGTAATGGAAGATGGCCTACTCAAATTCTGATTGCAACAATTTTTATAGGGACACTTGCTCCAATCGAATATTCAAGTTTAATTGCTTCAGCAGCAGTTATCGGAGTTACACTTCTTGGTGTTCTATTAACTTTAATTATTTCACTTTTATTATCTAAAACTGTTCTTAAAGGTGAATCTTCAATTTTTAGTTTTGAATTACCACCATACAGACCGCCGAGAATATTACAAACTCTGTACACTTCCTTAGTTGATAGAACTATATTTGTCTTATGGCGAGCAATTATATTTGCATTTCCTTCTGGGTTAGTTATCTGGGGAATTTCAAACATTTCTTTTGGAAATGAAGTTTTAGCAAAACAATTGATTGATTTTCTCAATCCTTTCGGAATTTTACTTGGCTTAAATGGAATAATTATTTTGGCTTATCTGATTGCAATTCCCGCAAATGAGATTGTAATCCCAACAATTTTAATGTTAACAACTTTAGTTGCTGGAATTTCAGAATTCGGGAATGGTGCTGGAGTTTTGTTTGAAACCGATTCATTAGCCGATACAGCGTTTCTTCTGAAATCTGGTGGTTGGACGTTACTTACAGCAATAAATGTAATGATATTCAGTTTAATTCATAATCCTTGTTCAACAACAATTTATACAATTTATAAAGAAACTGGCAGCATAAAATGGACGACAATTTCCACTCTACTACCTTTATTTCTCGGATTTTTAATAACTTTTATCATTGCTCGAATTTGGTAAACCCATAAAGTAATTTTTTAGTTTGATAAGTCTTTATTAGAAAAAAGCGTTTTATTTTAGATATCTATTAAACCATTCTTTTCTAAGAGAATTTACTTCAGATTTATGTGCTTTTAAAAAGTGAGTTCCTTCTTCCAACAAAACTACTTTTAGATTTGTTTTGAATTTTGCCAATTTCTGAGATAACAAAATCGAATCTTCGACTGGCACTCTATCATCAGCCAAACCGTGAATTATCATAAGCGGAGTATTTTGCGAGATTAATTCTGAATTTGCAATAATTGAACGAGATTTGCACATTTTTAATTCTTCTTCAGGCGATAATTTCCCATAAGTTCGTTCAATTAATTTTTCCATGAATTTACTTTTTGGTTCATCGCATCTCAAATTTGAAACTCCACCTATAGTAACTGCCGCTTTAAATACTTCCGTTCTCATTAATGAAAGATAAGTCATCATTCCACCGCGACTCCAACCTTCAATTCCCCAATTATTTGTATCTGCAAACTCAAAATTATTAGCAATTTCCATCAAATTAAAAATATCATTTACATCTTCACCGCCAAAAGTATCCTTTCCATCACCGCCGGCATTTCCACGATATTGCGAAGCAAATACAAAATAACCCCAACTTGCCAAAAGTCCCAAAATTCCAAAAGCATTAAAATCATCAAGCACACCAAGTTCACCAAGTCCGCCTCTATTCCACATAATACAAGGAATTTTTGTACTAATGCCTTTTGGAAAAGCAACAAAACCCTTAACTTTTAAGCCATCAGATGAATAAGTTAAATTGTGAACTTCCGCAAGCTCAGTAACTTCTTTTCCCCAACCGCTTGAGATTAATTTCATCTTTCTTTCATCAAGAACTATTTGTTTTTGTTCTATTAATTCATTTTTCATTACTTTTGTGCGATTATTTTCAAAATTCAAACTTAAAATAAGTGATTTTATGAAAGAAAAGTTATTGATTTTTACTTTTTCTTTGCTCCTTTTGATAAGTTGTAAAGAAGAAAAGCTCGAAATTCCCAAAACAACAGCGGTAAATGAGAGTTCAATTCAATTCAAAAAAGATGGAGAGTTATCTTTTTTAGATGAAAACGGGAAAATTTTAACGACAGTAGATATTGAAATTGCTGACACAGAACAAAAAAGAGCAACTGGTTTAATGTTTCGTGATAAAATGAATGAAAACCAAGCAATGTTATTTGTTTTTCCAAATGAAGATTTTCAATCTTTTTGGATGAAAAATACTATTCTTTCACTTGATATGATTTTTATAAATTCGAACAGACAAATAGTAAACATTCACAAAAACACAACTCCTTTTACAACAAAAAGTTACCCATCAACCGAACCAGCAATTTACGTAGTAGAAGTTATAGCTGGTTTTACAGATAAATTCAACATACAACCAAAAAATTCAATTACTTGGCGAATTACAAATTAATTCAAATTTTAGAACGCTATTTGTTCAAATTTCACTAATTTTGAACCCAATCAAAAAAAATAAATCCCAAGTAAATTGAACGAAAAATTAAAATTAGTTTTGGAAGATGGAACCGAGTACGTCGGCTACAGTTTCGGTTTTTTTGCCAGAACCGAAGGCGAGATTGTATTCAACACTGGAATGATTGGTTACCCAGAAACTTTAACAGATCCATCATATTTTGGACAGATTTTAGTTGAAACTTACCCATTGATTGGGAATTACGGAGTTCCTAATAAATCTGAAAAAGATGGAATTTTGCAATTTTTTGAATCTGATAAAATTCAGATTCGAGCATTGATTGTAAACGATTATTCATTTGAATTTTCGCATTGGAGTGCAGAAAAATCACTTTCTGATTGGTTGATTGAAGAAAAAATTCCCGCTATCTATGGAATTGATACACGTGCTTTAACTCGAAAACTTCGTGATAAAGGCACAATGCTTGCCAAAATTGTTCTTGAAAATGAAAAAGCAGATTTTTCAAATATTATCGATCCAAACAAACAAAACTTAGTTGAACAAGTTTCTATTTCTTCTGAAATTGAATATGCAAAAGGCAAAAGTAGAATAATCTTAGTTGATCACGGTGTAAAATTTAACATTCTCCGTGAATTTCTAAATCGAGACATTTCAATTCTTCGAGTTCCATACAATTTCGATTTCAATTCAATTAAAGCTGATGGAATTGTAATTTCAAGTGGTCCCGGCGACCCAATGCAATGCAAGGAAACAATAGAACATACAAAAAAAGCTATTTTAGAAAATAAACCAATTTTGGGAATTTGTTTGGGACATCAAATTCTTGGTTTGGCTGCTGGTTGCGATACTTACAAATTGAAATATGGTCATCGTTCACATAATCAGCCAGTAAACGAAATGGGAACGAAAAGGACATTAATTACAACCCAAAATCACGGTTTTGCAATTAAACGCGAGACTTTGTCCGAAGATTGGCGCGAGTGGTTTACAAACGATAACGATAGCACAAACGAAGGAATTGTTCACATTTCTAAACCTTTTTTTGGGACACAATTTCATCCAGAAGCGAACCCTGGTCCCGATGACACAAGCTATATTTTTGACATGTTTATAAGAACCTTAAAATGATAAGAAAAGATAAATACAACAAAATTTTAATTCTCGGCTCTGGTGCTTTACAAATTGGTCAAGCAGGAGAATTTGATTACTCGGGAAGTCAAGCAATTAAAGCTCTGAAAGAAGACGGAATTAAAACTATTCTAATAAATCCTAATATCGCAACAATTCAAACATCCGAGCAATTGGCTGATGAAGTTTACTTTCTACCACTTTCAATAAATTATGTAGAAAAAGTAATTGAAAAAGAAAAACCTGATGGAATTTTGCTTGGATTTGGCGGACAAACTGCGTTAAATGTTGGAGTTGAACTTTACAATTCAGGAATTTTGCAGAAACACAATATAAAAGTTTTAGGAACTTCAGTTGAAACAATTCAAAATACTGAAGACAGAAAATTATTCGCCGAAAAAGTAACCGAAGTTGGTTTACAAATGGCACAAAGTTTTTCTGTTCACTCAGTTGACGAAGCTGTGCAAGCGGCTGAAAAAATTGGTTTCCCGATTATGTTGCGAATTGCTTACGCACTTGGAGGTTTGGGCTCTGGAATAGTTGAGAACAAGCAAGACTTGATAGAAAAAGCAAACCGTGCTTTCTCGTTTACAAATCAAATTTTAATTGAAGAATCACTTTTTGGTTGGAAAGAAGTAGAATATGAAATTGTTCGAGATAAATTCGATAACGCAATTGCCGTTTGTTCTATGGAAAATTTTGACCCAATGGGAATTCACACTGGCGATAGTATCGTAATTTCGCCTGTTCAAACACTTTCGGCAACTGAAAATTTCAAATTACGTTCAATTGGAATCAAATTAATTCGGCATTTGGGAATTATTGGAGAATGCAATATACAATATGCACTTTCACCAAATTCTGAAGATTATAGAATAATAGAAGTTAATGCAAGACTAAGTCGAAGTTCGGCTTTAGCTTCAAAAGCAACTGGTTACCCACTTGCTTTTGTTGCAACTAAACTTTCTATTGGTTATGCACTTAATGAAATTGAAAATTCTGTTACAAAACAAACTTCTGCAGCTTTTGAACCAGCATTAGATTATGTTGTTCTAAAATTTCCCCGATGGGATTTACAAAAATTTAACCAAGTTAGCACAACTCTCGGGTCAGAAATGAAATCTGTTGGCGAAGTAATGGCAATTGGGCGAAGTTTTGAAGAAGTCTTGCAAAAAGCTATTAGAATGCTTGATATTGGGAAAAATGGTTTTGTTTGCAATAATTCTGAAAATACCGAAGATATCAGAAATCAAATAAAAGTGGCAAATCCAAATAGAATTTTTCAAATTGCGACTGCTCTCGAGCAAAATCTTTCTATTGATGAAATTAATAAACTAACCAAAATTGATAAATGGTTTTTATACAAATTAAAGAGAATTGTAGATCTGAAGAAAAAATTTCAATCTTCCAAACTCGAAGAAATTGATTTTGATAACTTTTACCATCTAAAAAAAGCTGGTTTTTCTGATAAACAAATCGGGTTACTTTCAAATAGTGATGAATTTTCAGTGAGAGCAAGAAGAAAATCGCTTGGAATTTGCCCTGTGGTAAAGCAAATTGATACACTTGCCGCAGAATATCCCGCAAAAACAAATTATCTTTATCTAACTTATCACGGAACAGAAAATGATATAAACTTTGGTGATAAAAATCAAATAATTGTTCTAGGAAGTGGTGCTTATCGAATAGGCTCTTCAGTTGAATTTGATTGGTGTTGTGTAAATGCCGCACAAACTTTGGATAAACACAATTACAAATCAGTAATGATTAATTATAATCCAGAAACAGTAAGCACTGACCACGATACTTTTCATAAATTATATTTTGATGAATTAAGTTTGGAAAGAATTCTTGATATTTATGAAAAAGAAAATCCCATTGGAGTGATTGTTTCGGTCGGTGGGCAAATTCCAAATAATTTAGCAATTAAGTTGAGCAAAAATGGCGTAAAAATACTTGGAACTTCGCCTGAACAGATTGACAATGCTGAAAGTCGGGACAAGTTTTCTGAAATTCTTGATAATCTTGAAATTGACCAACCACAGTGGGAAGAATTAACTGATTACGAATCTGCAAGAATTTTCTGTAAAAATGTTGGTTTCCCAGTTTTAATACGCCCAAGTTATGTCCTTTCTGGCGCTGCAATGAGTGTGATTTTAAGTGAATCTGAACTTAATATTTATCTCAAAAACGCTTCTGAGATTAGCAAGGAACATCCAGTCGTAATTTCAAAATTTATTACAGATGCACGAGAAATTGAAGTTGACGCAGTTGCTCAAGATGGCGAAGTTGTAGTTTATGCTATTTCAGAACATGTTGAAAATGCGGGAGTTCATTCAGGAGACGCAACAATTGTTTTTCCACCACAAAGAACTTATCTTGAAACAATGCGAAAAGTAAAGCTGATTACAAAAAAAATTGCAAATAAATTACAAATTTCTGGTCCGTTTAATATGCAATTCCTTGCCAAAGATAATGAAGTAAAAGTAATTGAATGCAATTTGCGTGCTTCGAGAAGTTTTCCATTTATCTCAAAAGTGCTTAAATTGAATTTTATTGAAATTGCTACTCGCATGATTCTTGGAGAAAAAAAACCAGCATTTCATCACAATAGTTTTGATTTAGATTATGTCGGTGTAAAAGCACCACAATTTTCGTTTACAAGATTAAAAGGTTCAGACCCAATTCTTGGTGTTGAGATGGCTTCAACTGGCGAAGTTGCGTGTATTGGAGATGATTTTAACGAAGCATTTTTGAAAAGTATGCTTGCAGTTGGTTATAAAATTCCCCAAAAAGCAATTTTTCTTTCAACTGGAAGAACTGAAGAAAAAGCTCAAATTATTGAAGAATTAAGAAAAATTCAGAAAAATGGGATTAAATTATTTGGAACTGAAGCGACTGCATTGTTTTATCAACGAAATGGTATTGATGTAGAAATACTTTACAGACCTTTTGATAAAAAGTCGCCAAATGTGATGGATTATCTTGAAGAAAAAATATTTGATTTGGTTATAAACATTCCCAAAAATACGGATGAAGATGAATTAGATAGTGATTATCTAATTCGCAGAAAAACAGTTGACTTCAATATTCCACTGATAACAAATATCCAAATTGCTCGTAGATTTTTCAAAGCAATTTTATCTGACAAAGGGACAGAAAACCAAATCAGAAGTTGGAATGAATATTAAATACTAAATTCGATTTTATTTTTTAGATAATTAACCGATTCTTTTAATTGTGGATCAACTTCCATTAATGATTCAATTGTAGTTTGCGCATGAATTACAGTCGAATGATCGCGTCCTCCGAAATGAAGTCCAACTGTTTTTAATGAATAAGCGGTTAATTTTTTTGATAAGTACATTGCAACTTGGCGAGCAATTACAACTTCTTTCTTTCGATTTTTTTCACGAACTGCATTTTCCTCGACCTTAAAATGTTGGCAAACTACTTTTGTAATTTGGTCAATTGTAATATTCGTTTCTCGGTTAGTGGCTATTTCTTTTACAGTGCGTTTTACGAGTTCTATATCAATTTCTTTATTACTTAAAGATGAATTAGCGAGCAATTTTATTAAACAACCTTCCAATTCCCGAATATTTGAAGTAATATTTAGTGCAATATATTCAATCATTTTGTGAGAAATATTTATCCCATAATTTTTGCTTTTTTTATTCAAAATTGCAATTCTCGTCTCTAAATCTGGTGGTTGAATATCAGCCGTTAATCCCCACTGAAATCGGGAAACAAGCCTTTCACTTAATCCTTTTAATTCTTTTGGTGGTTTATCAGATGAAAGAATAATTTGCTTTCCTGATTGATGTAACTGATTAAAAATCTGGAAGAATAAATCTTGTGTTTTTTCTTTCCCGATCAAAAATTGAATATCGTCAATTATCAAAACATCAACTGTTTTGTATCTGCTGGAAAATTCATTCACTTTATCGTGCTGAATTGCATCAACAAATTCTGCAGTAAACATATCTGCCGAAAGATAGCTAACTTTTATTGCGGATTTTTTTTGTAGGATTTCATTCCCAATTGCTTGGATTAAATGTGTTTTACCTAACCCAACTCCACCATAAATGAAAAGTGGGTTAAACGAAGTTTCGCCGGGATTATCTGCAATTGCCAAAGCTGCTGCACGTGCAAGTTGATTATTTTCACCTTTTATAAAATTTTCAAATGTATATCTAGGATTTAATAAAGATATCGGAGTTTCTTCCTTTTCAGATAAATCAATTTCATCTTTTTTATAATAGTTATTATTTTCAACTTTTCTCAAAGTTGGTAATTGTGTAATATTAGAATTGCTAATATTTGTGGTTGAATTCTCTTCTTTATTTTCTGCAATAATAAATGATAATTCTGCATTTTTTCCAATTACTGATTTAATAGTTTCATCAATAATATTTCCATATCTTTCTTCAAGCCATTCAATAAAAAAACTACTCGGAACTTCAACCAATAAATTTTGATTATTCAACTCGATTGGTTTAATTGGTAAAAACCAAGTATTATAAGTTAAATCTGGGACTTTATCTTTTATTATTGAAAGGCAATCTTTCCATATAGTTTTCATATTTGGATTTGATTCCATTTTAATTGCATAATCTGTCATAAAAAGTTATCCACAAATAATCGTTCAACAAAAATGACTGTTTTTATTAAAAATTACATAAAAATTACAAAAGCAAATAAAGTTATCAACAATTTACTAACATTAATTGTTATTACTTAACTTCTTGTTTTTAATAGACTTACAAGTTAGCTTTTTAGTCTATAAACAACCAATACATAAATAACAAGTGAGAATTGAGTTACTTCACTTTTGTGAAACGTTTCACATTATTGAGTTATTAACAACTTATTAACACATGTGTAACGTTCAAATTTCGGTACGAAAATAACGGCTTTTTACACTTTCTCCAAATAATATTTTGTTTTTTTTGCTAAATCCTTTAATATCAAACAAATAAACTTTTTTGATTATTTTTGATTTAATTACGACTAAAAATCCTTTTATTTTTTGATTTCAGTTGCATAAGATATTTCTTATAATTTGCTTGCAATTGGCTATTTTTTGGGTAGAAAATAAAAAAAAAAGGTAAAAATGAAAGTTGTTATTTCAGGCGGAGCGGGTTTTATAGGAAGTCATTTTGTTGAAGAGTTTGTAAATCGAGGTTTTCACGTTGAAGTTATAGACAATCTGAGAACAGGTTTTAAGAAAAATATAGAAAAATATAATCTTAAATTTCACCAAATAAGCATTACAGATAAGGTTTTGGTTGAAAAAATCTTACAAGAAACTGATATTCTGATTAATCTTGCAGCATTAATTTCGGTACCAGAATCAATTCAAAAACCTAATGAAACGGTTGACATCAATGTCCTTGGATTATTAAATCTTTTGGAAGCGGCCAAAAAGAATAAGGTTGGCAAAATTATTCATGCAAGTTCGGCAGCAATTTATGGCGATAACCCAAAACAACCTAAAACAATTACAATGACTCCAGAACCAAAAACTCCTTATGCAATTACTAAATTAGATGGTGAATTTTACTTAAAAATGTACGCTGAAGAGTTTGGACTTAACACAAATTCACTAAGATTTTTCAATGTTTTTGGTCCACGGCAAGACCCTAAAAGTCAATACGCCGCAGCAATCCCTATTTTTGTTCATAATGCAATAAATAATTTAGATATAATAATTTATGGTGATGGAGAACAAACAAGAGATTTTGTGTTTGTTAAAGATGTTGTAAAAGCTGGAAAATTGCTTGAAAATTTCAAGGGAAAAGGCGAAGTTTTTAATGTAGCAACAGGAAAATCTGTTACAATAAACGAAATTGCTAAAACTATTATTAAAATTACTAATTCAAAAAGTAAGATAAAATATCTTCCAATTCGTCCTGGAGACATAAAATTCAGTTCAGCTTCAATAAAAGAAACAGAAGATTTACTTGGATTTTTTCCCGACTTTTCACTCGAACAAGGTTTATTTGAAACAATTCAATATTTTACAGGAAAATAAATGAAGAACATATTAATCGTTTTTACTGGCGGTACATTTTCAATGAAAATTGATGAAAAAACTGGTGGCGCAATTCCATTTTTTTTAGGAGAAGAATTACTTCAACTAATGCCCGAAATTACAAATCTTGCAAAATTATCTATCTATAATTTTGGGAATCGACCAGGTCCACACATGACACCCGAATTAATGTTGGAATTATCAAAAATAATTCAAACTGAGATTAATAAAAATGAATATGACGGAATTGTTGTAACTCACGGAACAGACACACTTGAAGAAACTGCTTACTTTTTAGATTTAAATGTTGTTACCGAAAAACCAATTGTTGTAATTGGTGCAATGCGTACAAGTTCTGAACCAGATTGGGATGGACCACGTAATTTGCGAGACGCAATTCACATAATTAATGAAGAAAATAGTAAGAAAATGGGAGTTTTAGTCTGCTTAAATGGCGAAATTAATGCTGCAAGCGAAGTAACTAAAACTCATACTGATGATATTGAAACTTTCCACAGCCTAAATTTTGGCTCATTAGGATTTGTCGAAAAAGGGCGAGTTATTTACAATCGGTTACCAAAATATTTAGAGAAAATTCCAACTGATAAGATAAA
This sequence comes from Melioribacter roseus, assembly GCA_020722065.1. Classification (GTDB taxonomy): domain Bacteria; phylum Bacteroidota; class Ignavibacteria; order Ignavibacteriales; family Melioribacteraceae; genus WGAL01. Next base: position 53,859 of record DYLK01000010.1, on the reverse strand, counting down.
TTCCAATGTTGATTTACTGGAAGTTTATGCTGGAATGGATGATAAATTTTTTAGATTTTCAGCCGATTCAGGGACAGCAGCTTTAGTAGTCGAAGCACTCGGAGTAGGGAATGTTCCCCCGAAAGCTTTTGAGGGAATAGAATACGTTGTTAAAAAAGGAATTCCTGTAATTTTAGTCTCGCGTTGTCCAGCTGGCGAAACTTTAGATGCATATAGTTATGAAGGAGCAGGGAAATGGTTAAAAAAACTTGGTGTAATTTTCGCTGAATATCTAAACGGTCAGAAAGCCAGAATAAAAACAATGATTATTCTTGGAAAAACACAAAATATTAATGAAATAAAAGAGGTATTTGAATGGAAAAATTCATAAAACCTTTTCTTATAATTTTATTCAGTTTCAGAATTATCTCAGCTCAAATAAATGATGATAGCTGGAAAATTTATGATGACGAAACTATCGCAAAAATTAAAATTTACACCAGCCCCGAAGTTCTGGAATATCTTTATTCTAATGTTGAAAGCGATTCACTGCATATTGCAACTGTGATTTACCAAAATTCCTACATAAATGAAACAATTGATTCAGTTGGTTTACGTCTGCGAGGAAATACATCGAGAACCGCATTAAAAAAATCATTCAAACTTGATTTTAATGAATTTATAAAAGGAAGAAAATTCTATAATGTTGAAAAATTGAACCTAAATGGCGAGCATAACGATCCATCAATTATTCGTTCAAAAATCAGTTGGGATTTTTTCCGTAAAATTGGAGTAGTTGCCCCTCGTGCAACTTATTCTGAAGTTTATATAAATGATGTTTATTACGGACTTTATATTTCTGTAGAACACATTGATGACGAATTCCTTGAGAAAAACTTTGCTGATAATTCTGGAAATCTATGGAAATGTACGTGGCCTGCCGACTTAAAATATCGAGGTTCAAATCCGCAAGACTACTATCCTTGGATTGATGATGAAAGACCTTATGAGCTTAAAACAAACACTGACGAATATGATTTTTCTCAATTGGCAAGACTAATCACTATTATTAATCAAACTCCCGATGAATATTTTCAAGATTCACTTGAATCGGTTATTGATGTGAAAGAAATTCTGCAATATTTTGCGACGAACAAACTTCTAGGAAGTTGGGATGATTACTGGTTTCTACGAAATAATTTCTATTTATACCACAATCCAAGTGAAAACAAATTCCACATAATTCCATACGATTATGATAATTCATTCGGAATTGATTTCGATTTTGGTTACGATTGGGCAAATATTAATCCATATTCCTATGCAACAATTGATTCAGACGGAAGACCACTTGTTGAAAGAATTTTTCAATTTGATGATTACCGCAATTTATATACTCATTTTATGAAATTCTATAATTCAGAAGTTTTCAATCTTTCTAATTGGGGTTATCAAATCGATTCACTTAAAAATCTTATTACAGATTCTGCTGAAAGAGATTCATTCAAAACGCTCGATTATGGTTTTACAAATGAAGATTTCCATAATTCATATTCTACAACACATTGGGAAAAATTCCCAGCAAAACGTGGATTAAAAGAATATGTTTCAATTCGTTCAACAACACTCCAACAACAGTTTACTTGGCGAACAACTAACCCAATTGTGTATGATATTGATTGGTTTCCCAAAAATCCAACAGTAAATGATACTTTAACAATTGTTGCTTCAATTTTTGGGTATTATTCACTTTCAGATGTGAAATTAACATACTACGTTGATGATTTAACCCAAGTAATTTCAAAAGATTTTACTTTTCAACCAATTTTATCAAACATATTAGAAGAAAATGATAGATGGATTGTAAAAATTGCCCCAAACGAATTTTCATCATCGATAGCATTTCAAATTTATGTGAATGATATTAACCAAAATAATGCAATTTTCCCTAGAAGTAAATTGATTAAAGTAACAAGAACAAGTTTTTCAAACAACGGAATCTTTATTAATGAAATTTTAGCCAAAAATACCAACACAAATTCAGATGAAAATGGTGAATACAGCGATTGGTTAGAAATATATAATTCTAACAATTATTCAGTTAATTTATCGGGATTTTTTCTTTCTGATAATTCCGAAGAATTAACAGAATGGCAATTCCCTGCAAATACTGAAATTTCCTCGAAAGATTTTCTATTAATCTGGTGTGATGACGACACTGAACCAAATAATCTTCACGCAAATTTTAAGCTAACTTCTGATGGCGAAACTGTTTTTCTTGTTAATTATGATGGGCAAACAATAGAAGATTCAGTTACATTCCCAATTCAAGAAGCCAATATTTCATACGCACGATTAACTGATGGTGGAAGTAGTTGGGGATATCATACACCAACCCCAAATTCAACAAATGTAGAAACTGATGTCGATGACCAAAATCTTCCAAGCAAATTTAAACTATTCCAAAACTACCCGAATCCGTTCAACCCAACTACTCAAATTGGTTTTAGCATTCCACAAAATTCACACGTAAAATTGGAACTATTCAACACACTTGGCGAAAAAGTAGCAACTTTGATAGATAAAGAAATGCAAGCTGGTGTGCATAATTACCAATTATCAATTAGTAATTATCAATTACCAAGCGGCGTTTACTTTTATAAATTACAAAGTGGCAGTTTTAGTGAGACGAAGAAAATGATTTTGATGAAGTAATTCTATATATAAAAAGCAAAATAGTTTTAATAAGAAACGCCACAGAAGTGGCGTTTTTTATTAAAAAGTATAGTTATTTGAAAATATAAATAAATCTACATGAATAATAAATTATTCTTCAATTAATTCAATCTATTGTTGTAAATCTTAATTTCCATACCAGCTTTAATGCTATTATCTTTCAAATTATTCCAATTTACAAGTTCTTTTACTTTGCAATTATTTCTTTTGGCAATAGTCCACAAACTCTCGCCATTTTGCACAGTATGAATTCTAAATTTTGAAGATTGCATAGAACTTCCAACATTAGCATAACTTCGAGTATTTTTTCTAGGCGATGTTTGTTCAGAAAGACGCAATTCTTGACCAACCTTAATTTTTGTTGAAGAAAGGTTGTTCATTGACATCAATTCCTTTTGAGAAACGCCAAATTGCATAGCAATCTTTCCAATAGAATCGCCAGGTTTTACAACATATATATTATTAGAAGAAGTAGTTCTCGATTTAACATTCGTTCTTTTATTATTTGATTTTGAAGCAATTTGATATTCAGATGAACTTGAATTTGTAAAATATTTCAACTTCTGACCAACCTTAATTTTTGCTGATGAAAGGTTGTTCCATCTCTTCAAATCTACCATTTTAACATGCAATTTTTCAGATATTTTCCCTAAAACATCGCCCTTTTTAACTACATAAATCTTTTTAGTTGAATATTTTGTGCTATTTCGACTTTCATTATTATTTTCTGGAGCAGCTGTAACACGAGCAATATTTGAACTTCCACCAACTTGAATTTTCAAGGTTTTTCCTGCAAAAAGTTTATTTCTGCGAAGATTATTCCACCTTTTAATTTGAGTTGATTTCACATGATATTTTCTTGCAATTGAAGATAATGTTTCCCCTCTTCTTACTTTATGACGAACCCATTTATCTTGCGAATCTGGATTTATAATCGTGTTTCGTTCGTAATCAGATTTTTCACTAATTGAAGTGTAGTATTGAACCTTTGACGTATCAACGTAAATTTTGAGAACTTCAACATCATTAATTGATTTTGTATATGGTAGATTATTCCATCTTCTAATATCTGTTACTCGAACATCAAAAAGAGATGCCAAATCAGGCAATTCATCATTTTTTCGGACAGAATATGTAATTTCTTTCTTGTCAGATAAATTCTCTTTTTCTTTATTAAAATTTAGATTAAAACAAGAAAAATCAACTTCAGATTTCCCTTCTGTTAATTTAAGCATATAAGGAGATTCGGTAACGTAATCCTTTTCATCTCGAATTTCTTCAAAATCTGTTCGAACTAATTCAAAATCTTCTGTAACAGTTGTAGTAATTGGAATTCTTAAATTTTTACCTGGAAAAATTTTCGATTTTTTTGTTAATCCGTTTGCTTTTGCAAGCTCATTTATACTTACTTTATATTTGGATGCAATTTTCCCAAGTGAATCACCACGTCTTACGGTATGCGAAACATATTGAATTTTCACTTCATCTGGAACTTGTTCAACATTTTCCACAAATTGATCAAAATTCTGAGCTGGGACTTTTAACTTGTAGCTCGGCATTCCTTCTGGTGGCGTTGTATTGTGAATTAATGCTGGATTTAATGATCCCATAAAATCTTTTGTAACTCCAGCACATTTAGCAAGTACTGAAATTTCAATGGCTTCATTAATTTCAAAAATTTTTGTTTCAAATGGGACTTCGTAATGAATATCTTCAAAACCAAAATACTTTGGATTAGCTCCAATTATTGTGGCGGCAATATACTGCGGAACGTAATTTCTTGTTTCTGTTGGTAAAAATGGACGTATTTTCCAAAAATTATTACTTCCACTTCTTCTCATTGCAGATTTTACTCTACCTTCACCACTATTATAAGCTGCAAGTGCTAAATACCAATCGCCAAGTGATTCATATAAATCACGTAAATGCTGTGCCGCTGCTCGAGTAGCAACTTCAGGGTCGCGTCTTTCATCAATATAAGAATTGATATTAACATCATAAGCTCTGGCAGTTTGTTTCATAAATTGCCATAATCCGACAGCACTTGCCCAAGATTTTACACTCGGTCTTAAACCGCTTTCTATCATACTTAAAAATATTAATTGTTGTGGAACACCTTCTTCCTTGAAAATGTCCGCCATCATATTGAAATAATTCCCCGAACGATTAAGCCAAGTTGCCATTACTTTCCTTCCTCGACCTGCGGCAAAAAATTCAATGTATTGTTCTACGTGACGGTTAATTTCTAATTTAAAATCACCAACTTCAATTATTGCTCCAATATCATTTGAATCTGAAGATAATGAATCATCTTCAAGCGAAGATACAAATTCCTGTAATTCATCATTTGATAATGAGTCAGATAATTCTTCGTCATCAAAAAATAAACTTGCATAACGTGAATTAACTTCTCTATTGATTTGGATGAAATTTGTATCTTGGCTAATTTCTTCAAATTCGTCGAGATATTTAAGAGTGTTTTTTGCTGATTCAAAATAGTATTTAGCTCTTTCAAGCGAATCAATTTCAAGGTATTTGTCTGCAATTGCAACATCTTGTTTGATTGATTGATAAAGTGAATCGATTGTTTCAGTGTTTTCATCTTGTTTAGGTAATTTGCTAAAATTTGAACAAGCTGAGAAAGTGAATAGTATTATGGCTGAGTATGTGATTGCTTTCTTCAATATAACTCCTGTTTATTAATGACGTTTTTGGCTTTTTGAGTTTTGTAAATTTAAGGATAAATGATTAAGAAACAAAATGTTATCCCATTTTTCATAAAATTTATGTTAAAGAAAAGGATTATTTTCTTTCTCGTGCAAAATAGTAGTACTTTCCTCGTGCCCAGGTAATACGACAACATCATTTGGCAAATTAAAAAGTTTGTGTTTAATTGAAATCAACAAATCTTGATAATTTGATTGCCAAATATCTGTTCGTCCAATTCCTTCTCTAAAAAGTACATCTCCGCTAAAAAGAATTTTCTCTTTCTCAAAATAGATGGAATATTCTCCTGGAGTATGTCCAGGTGTGTGAATAAATTGTATAATATTTTCACCGATTTTCAGAAATGGAATATTTTCTAAATATTCATCTGCAAGCGGAGTTTGATTGAATGTTACACCGTAAATTTTGGCTTGTTCAAACATAATCGGGAATAGAAATTCATCAGTTTTTGAATAAAATATTTTGCAATCGTATTTATTCTTTAGAAAATAATTCCCGAAATAATGGTCAAGATGCAAATGTGTGTTTACAATCGAATTGATTTTTAATTCGTTTTCTGAAATGAAATTAACAATAATATTTTCTTCCGATTGATTCGAACAACCAGGGTCAATAATAATTGCATCTTTCAACTCATTTTCCCAAACGATATAAGTGTTTTCTTGAAATGAATTAAAAACAAATTTTTTAACTGAAATCATTTCGAAAACCTTTCCCAAACTCTATTTGATAAGTTAGAAGTATAATTTTCATAATTTCTTTTCATCTCTTCAATTGAATCGCCTCCGAATTTTTCGACAAACAATTCAGCCACTGACCACGCAAGCATCGATTCGGCAATTACAGAACAAGCTGGAACTGCAACTGTGTCGCTTCTTTCTTTTCGTGCATCAACAACTTTTCTTGAGACTAAATCTACAGTTTTCAAAGGTTTCATCAATGTTGCGATAGGTTTCATAGCAATTCTTACGATTACAGGAAGTCCGTTGCTAATTCCTCCTTCCATTCCCCCAGAAAAGTTTGTTTTTCTTGATATTTTCCCGTTTTTTAGAATTAATTCATCGTGAACATTCGAACCAAATTCATTCGCGATTGAAAATCCTTTCCCAAATTCAATTGCTTTTACAGCATTAATTGACATAATATTTTTTGAAATAATTGTATCTAATCTTCTATCGTAATGAACGAAACTTCCTAAACCAACTGGTAGATTTATTGCAAAAATGACACAAGTTCCACCTAAAGTATCACCAGTTTTCTTTGCTAAATCAATCTTTTCAATTATCATTTTCTCGTGTGTTTTGCTTAAAACTCTTACTTTGCTATTTTCTGTTTTTCTTCGAATTTCAAGATACTTTTTTTCTAATTCGTGAACATTTTTCATAATTACAGAATAGTAATCCGTTTCTGAGAAAATTCCGCCAATACTTTCTACAAAACTTCCAATTTCTATTCCGAAATTGCTTAAAAATTGCTTTGCGATACTTCCAGCTGCAACTCGAACTGTAGTTTCTCGTGCACTTGAACGTTCTATTGAATTTCGAATATCATCATAATTATATTTTGTTATACCTGTAAAATCTGCATGTCCTGGGCGTGGAATCGATATTTTTTCAATCTTTGTTTCTGTTGGAGTAGCTGACATTTTTTCTTGCCAATTATTCCAATCTTTATTTTCAACAATAATTGAGATTGGTGTTCCAAGCGATTTTCCAAAACGTACACCAGAGAGAATTTGTGATTTATCTGCCTCAATTTTCATTCTTCCACCGCGACCGTAACCCGATTGTCTGCGAGCAAGTTCAAGATTGATTTTGTCAATATCAATTTCAAAATTCGAAGGAAATCCTTCCAAAATTACGTTTAAAGCTTTTCCGTGCGATTCGCCTGCGGTTAAAAATCTAATCATATTTTCACCAATAAAAAAACTGTCGGCAAATTAAGTAAATGTGTTAATAAGCCGACAGTAAATTCTAATTTATTTACTAAATTTTTGCAAAATTAATTAGGAATTTCCAAACCAACAAATCTTTTTGATTTATCTGGATATCGGACTTGCAATAAAACTGCACCGCCTTTTTTATTTTCAATTAATTTTTCAAACTTTTTAACAGACTCAACTTTTTCTCTATCAACTTTTTGAATAACCAAACCACGTCCCAAACCAGCTTCTTCTGCTTTGCTAAATCTATCTACATTTACAATATAAATTCCATTTTCAACTTCAAGTTCAGATTTATCTTTTGAAGAAAGGTCTTTTACTGATAATCCAAGATCCTTGAAAATGATGTTTTCAGTATTATCTTCAGAAGATTTTCTGCGGACAATTTTTTTAGATTTTTCATCTTTTTCAAGTGCGAGCAATTTTACTGCTTTATTGAATTTTTTACCATCTCTAAAAATCAAAAGATTTATCTTTTCGCCTGCACGTTTTTGAGCTACATAACCCTGTAATTCATTTGGTTGATAAACTTTATGTCCATCAATTTCAAGAATTATATCACCTTCTTGAATATCTTCTTTTGCTGCAGCTCCATCTTCAACTAAACCTTGAACTAAAACTCCACGTGGTTCATCCAAACCAACTGCTTTTGCCGTGGCGTCGCTAACTGCTTCAATTCTAACTCCAATGTAACCTCGTGAAACTGAACCGTTATCTATCAAATCTTGAGCGACAGCTTTTACAATATTTACTGGAATAGCAAATCCATAACCAATATAACTTGATGAGAAACCGTTTGTAGCAATCGCAGTGTTAATACCAACTAAAGCTCCGTTCAAATCAACCAAGGCTCCGCCACTATTTCCTGGATTTATTACTGCATCAGTTTGAATAAAATTTTCTACTCCGTAACTATCTTGAATTAGTTTTAGACTTCTATTTTTTGCACTAATTATTCCAGCAGTTACAGTTGAAGAAAACGATAGTGGATTTCCGATTGCCATTACCCACTGACCAACTCTAATTTTTTCAGAATCGCCAAAATAAATTGGTTGAAGATCTTCGGCATCAATTTTAATTACACCTAAATCTGTTAGCGGATCTGTTCCAATAACTTCTGCTTCATATACTTTTTTGTTATGCAAAGTAACTTCTACTTTTGTTGCCTTTTCAATTACGTGATTATTTGTAACGATATAACCATCTTTTGTAATTACAACACCGCTACCCAAACCTTGTTGTTCTCGTGGCATTTGTTCAAATGGGAAGAAGAATTCCAATCCATTATGAGGATTTTCACTCGTTTTACTTACAACTTTTATTTCGACAATTGATGGAGTTACTTTATCAGCAACGTTATAAAATGCATCTTGAAAAACTTGCAATTCTGGTGAAATTAATTCCACAGGCGGAGCGTCGCTGCCAAGTTTTACTTGTGCATTTGCAATTTTTCCTAAATCAAAACTTGAAACGAATATCATTCCGAAAACTGTTCCAAGTAATAGTAAACCTACTGTTCCCAAAATATTTTTTTTATTTTTCATAATTTCTCCTATTTTCTTATCAATTTTAGTGATTTAATTCCACTAAAATCTTCAATGTGATATGTTAGATATTTTTCAAAAAGTTCAATGAATTTTATGATTTGTACATCTGTCAGCTGACATTCATTTTTTTTTGCAATTGAACATTGTAGTTTTTTGAATTGTTCCATTTCCATTGTAAAATTTATTAATTCATTTGAGCTACATTTTTGACATACAAAACCTTTTGCAACATTAAACCCAACTTTTCGAGAATTTTCTAAAGTTTCTCCACATGAAATACAATTTTCCAACTCAAGTTTATAACCTATTTCATCAAGAAAAAAGTGAAGGAATTTCAAGAAATATAGTGATGAAGAATTTGGATTGTTCGACATTAACGTTAGAATTCGCATCGTTCCATTAAACAATCTTTTATGAACTTCTTCGGGCGGAATTAACCGTTCGATTAATTCGAGAATTGCAGTTGCGTATATCATTGAATCAAAATCGCTGCGAATTCCTGTAAAATGTTCATTTAATTCCGCTTCGGTTAAAACTTGCAATTCACAAGTAGATTTTTTGTAATAAACAAAACTGATAGAATTTAGAATATCAATTATCTTCCCAATTGATGATTTTCCGCTTTTTGCACCTTTTATTAAAACTGAGATCTTCCCAAAATCGTCTGAAAAAATATGAACAATTTTGCTACTTTCATGAAAATCGAGCTTTCTTAAAATAATTCCGTTTGCTTTCTTAATTTCCGTCATACAAATTTGTATGGAAATCTAAAAACTTGCTTCTCTGTTATAATTCCCGAAATTAATGAATTCGGAGTTACATCAAAAGCGGGCGAAAATGTGTTGTATTTTGACTTTGTAATTTCATTTCCATTCAAACTTGTTATTTCAGAATTACTTCTTTCCTCAATAATAATACCCTTTCCATTTTTAATCTGAGAATCGATTGTTGAACTTGGAGCTGCAATATAAAATGGAATTTTATGATAATTACAGGAAATTGCAAGATTATAAGTACCAATTTTATTTGCAGAATCGCCGTTTGAAGCAATTCTATCGGCTCCGGTAATTACTAAATCTACATTTTGGGTTAAAATTGTGTGCGAAGCAGCCGAATCAACAATTATTTTGAATGGAATTCCAACTTTTTCTAATTCGAAAGCAGTTAATCGCGAACCTTGTAAAAGAGGTCGAGTTTCGTCCACAAAAACCATTTCAATCAAATTATTATAAAAAGCAGTTTTAATTACACTTAGCGCAGTTCCACTTCCGCCAGTTGCAAGTGAACCAGTATTGCAATGAGTTAAAACAATTGATTTCTTCTTGAAAATTTCAATCCCGTTTTCTCCCATTTTATTGCACATTTCAATATCTTCTTTGTGAATTTTAATAGCTTCTTCTATTAAATTATGATAGATATTTGATTGATTTGATTTTTTTGCAACTTTCAACATTCTATCAATTGCAAAAAAGAGATTTTTTGCTGTCGGTCGAGTTTTTGCAAGTCGAGAGTAAACTTGCATAATGAAATTATCATTTAATTCTGATTTTAATTTGAAAGAAAGTGCAAAACCATAAGCAGCTGCAATTCCAATCGCTGGGGCACCGCGAACTTCCAATTTTTCAATTGATTCGCAAATTCTCTCCAAATCATCGGTTAAAATATATTCTTCAACCAAAGGCAATTTCGTTTGATTAAGAATTTGCAACTTCTCATCAAGCAAATTCAACGCTGAAATTTCATTCATAATCAAATCTACTTAATTCCTTGAATTCATGAAATCTATCCTTAATATCAAGTTTTGTGATTTCCATTAAACGTTGGAGGCTAAATTTTTCAACTGTGTAAGAAGCAATTGTACTTCCAAAAATTACCGCCTTTTTAATATTATCGAAACTCAAATCGCCAGTTTGATGAAGAAATCCAGCAAACCCACCAGCAAAAGAATCGCCCGCCCCAGTTGGGTCAAAAATTGATTCCAATGGATAAGCTGGAGCAGAAAATATTTGAGATTCGTTAAACAACAAAGCTCCATGTTCACCTTTTTTAATAATCAAATATTTTGGACCTAATGATTTTATTTTTCGTGCAGCTCTAATTAAGTTTGGTTCTTTGGCTAGTAATCTTGCTTCAGAATCGTTAATTATAAGAACATCAGATTTTGAAATTACTTTATCCAAATCTTCTCGAGCCGTTTCAATCCATAAATTCATAGTATCACAAATTACAAATTCTGGTTTATCCATTTGTTCAAGAACTTTTAGCTGCAATTTAGGTTCAATATTTCCCAAAACTACAAATTTATCTTTTCTATATTTTGCTGGAATAATTGGGTTGAAATTCTGAAAAGCATTTAGGTGAGTAAAAAGTGTGTCTCGTACGTTCAAATCGTAATGATATTTTCCACCCCAACGGAAAGTTTGTTCATTTTCTACAATTTCCAAACCGTCCAAATCAATATTTTTTTCTGCAAGAAGACTTTTATGTTCTTGCTTAAAATCGCTCCCAACAATTCCTACTAAATGAATTGGTGCAGTAAAAAAACTTGCTGCAATTGAAATATAAGTTGATGAGCCACCAAGTGCGTCATCAATTTTATCAAATGGTGTTTCTATTGTATCATACGCAATTGAACCAACTACTAATAAACCCATTTACTTTTCTCCTTTTTTTGAATTTTTAAGTTCTTCGAGTGCTGTTTTAGCAATTTTCACTTCTGGTGCGTTTGGAAAATCTGCAATCAGTTTTTCCCAAGTTTGCTTTGCTTTAAGTGAATCGCCTTTACTTACATATATAATTCCAAGGTTGAAATACGAACTAGCAAATTTTGGATCGACTTTGATTGCCAATTTAATATAATTTTCAGCCTTATCATATTGTTCCGTTTGAAAATACATATAAGCAGCTTCTTGCAATACTTTCACTGATTGTGGATAATCTTTAGCAAGTTTATCATAAATAGCAAGTGCTTCTGCGTTTTTATGACCAGCAATTTGATATCGAGCCAACATTAGCGCAGCAGATGAATCTTTTGGATTTTTATTATATAAAATTTTAAGAGAATCAAGTGTTTTAAAATATTCAGGTTTTAAATCCGAACTACCCATACTACCCATTCCTCTATGAATTTCATCATTCGGCATATTTGCAACATTTTCGTGAAATTTGTCTTTTGGCATTTCATTTTCATTCGAAGTAGTTGAATAAGAAAAAATGATAATAGATACTAAAGCAATAAAAAACAAACCAACGTAAATATAAACAGGTTTAACTTTCATTTAATCTCCAATTTTAAGTGCAAAAATAAAAAGAAAGCGTTAAATAGAAGAAAAATAAATGTCTGAGCAACTTTTTTCAGTAATCAGTAATGAGTGATTAGTAATCAGTGAACTATAAACAGTGAAAAACAATAAATTACGAAATCAACATTCTTAAAGTCTCCAAATCTCACAATCTCCAAGTCCCACAGTCTTAAAATGTCATTCTGAACGAAGTGAAGAATCTTTAATCAATAATTCACAATTCGTAATTAGTAATTTTCTCAAGATACTTCGCATTCGCTCAGTATGACATAGAGAAAATCATTTGCTCTCGGTAGCTCAGACGTCCCCGTCTGACAATTGGAAATCAAAGAAGTCTGAACCACTGATTAAACTGATTAATCAGATTATCGGATTTTCAATATTAATTTTGTCTTCTTTCGAGGTACTTATTCCTCGAATGTATAAAAACGACCAGAATGACCAGATTTAATAATTCGCAAATTTAAAAATCAAATAAATCATAGTTTAGACAAAAACAAAAAAAGGAAACCAATTTTGGTTTCCTTTTTGTACCGAAGGCCGGACCTGTCTGCCGACAGGCAGACTCGAACCGGCACATTTATTCTATTTTGTACCGAAGGCCGGACTCGAACCGGCACATCCTTGCGAATACTTGATTTTGAGTCAAGCGCGTCTACCAATTCCGCCACTCCGGCTTAAAATTTCGAGGGCTCAAACTTAGTGTATTTTTATTTCAAAATCAATTAAGAATTCTGAGATATTTTAGCCCAAGTATCTTTCAATGTAACTGTCCGATTAAAAACTAACTTATTTTCAGTTGAATATTTGGAATCGACAGCGAAATAACCTTTTCTCTCAAATTGGTAATTTTCTCCAACTTTGGCAACTTTAAGAAATGGTTCGGCTTTGCAGTTTTCTAATTTTAATAAAGAATTAGGATTTATTAATTCATGTAATGTTTTTTCTTTCTCTAAACTTGGGTTTTCGACATTAAATAATCTATCATAAAGAAAAACATCAACATTTATTGCATCTTTTGCTGAAACCCAATGAATTGTTCCTTTAACTTTTTTATCAGAATTACCGCTTCCGCTTTTTGTGTCTTTATCGTAACTACAAATTAATTCTACAACTTCGCCAGAATCATCTTTGATTACTTTTTCACACTTAATTATATATGCGTATTTTAATCTAACTTCGTTGCCGGGCGAAAGTCGATGGAATTTCTTATGCGGGAATTCTTGAAAATCTTCTTTTTCGATGAAAATCTCACGAGAAAATGGAACTTTTCTTTTTCCCATTGTTTCATCTTCGGGATTATTTGTTGCATCCAAATCTTCAGTTACATTTTCTGGATAATTTGATATTGTTACTTTTAGCGGTTCAAGAACAACCAATGCTCTTTGTGCTTTTTTGTTTAAATCTTCGCGTATAGAATTTTCAAGAATTGTAACATCAATCAAAGCATCACGCTTTGCTACTCCGATAGAATCCGCAAAATTTCGAATTGATTCTGGTGTGTAACCTCGTCTTCTATAACCAGAAATAGTTGGCATTCGCGGATCATCCCAACCGTCAACAATTTTTTCTTGAACAAGTTGGAGTAATTTTCGTTTACTTAGTAATGTGTATGTTAGATTTAATCTCGCAAATTCAATTTGTTGTGGATGAAAAGCGTTCACTTCATCTAAAAACCAATCGTAAAGAGGACGATGATTTTCGAATTCGAGTGTACAAAGTGAATGTGTTACTCCTTCGATGGAATCAGAAAATCCGTGAGCAAAATCATACATTGGGTAAATATTCCATTTATCTCCAGTTCTGTGATGATGAGCTTTTTTAATTCGATAAATTGCTGGATCACGCAAATTGATATTTGGTGAAGTCATATCAATTTTAGCTCGGAGAATATGAGTTCCCTCTTCAAAATCGCCATTTTTCATCTTTTCAAATAATTCAAGATTTTCTTCTATTGTTCTTTCACGATAAGGAGAATTTTTGCCGGGTTCGGTTGGTGTACCGCGATATTCTCGAATTTCTTCAGGCGAAAGTGAATCAACATAAGCTTTACCTTTTTTGATTAATTCAATAGCATAATTATAAAGTTGGTCGAAATAATCCGAAGCATAAAATTCTCTATCTTCCCAATCAAAACCAAGCCAACGAACATCTTCTCGAATTGAATCAACATATTCAACTTCTTCTTTTGCTGGATTTGTATCGTCAAAACGCAAGTTGCATTTCCCGTTGTAATCCTTTGCTATTCCAAAATTCAAGCAAATAGATTTTGCGTGTCCGATGTGCAAATATCCATTTGGTTCGGGTGGAAAGCGTGTGTGTACTTTTTTATTAAATCGATTATTTAGATTGTGTTCGTCAATTATTTCTCGAATAAAATTCGATGGTTTATTTTCTTTGTTTTCCATAATTCCAACTAAATTTTAATTTTTTCGATTGCTAAGTTAATTCTTGCTATTACTTCATTTTTCCCTAAAATGAATGCTAAATCAAACATTCCAGGACCAATTCCAACGCCCGAAAGTGCCAAACGTAAAGGATGAATAACTTTGCCAATTCCGACTTGCCATTCTTCAGCAAGTTGATGCAAAATGTGATCGTAATCTTCTTTGGTTGGATTTTCAATTTCTGATATTTTATCTGCATAAGCTTTCAGAAATGCCGACGAATCTTCTTTCCATCGCTTTTGTAAAACCGCTTGATCATATTCTGTTGGTCTTTCAAAGAAATATGGTGATTTTTCGATATATTCATTAACAAATGAAACTCGCTCTCGCATTGCTTCAACAACTTGAGAAAGATATTTGTCAGATACTTCAATTTCTGCAAATCGAGATTTGTCGTATTCAGAACGCAACATATTTGTTAATTCTTCGTTCGATTTCTTTCGTAAATGTTCGGCATTTAACCAATTCAATTTTTCGATATTAAAAACAGCTCCAGATTTGTGAACTCTATCAATCGAAAATTCTTCAACTAATTCTTCAAGCGAAAACATTTCACGATTATCACTTGTACTCCAGCCTAAAAGTGCAACAAAATTCACCAAAGCCTCTTTTAGATAGCCTTTGTTTTTATAATCTTCAACTGCAACATCGCCTTGTCTTTTACTTAATTTACTTTTATCTGGATTTAACAAAAGTGGTAAATGTGCAAATTCTGGAATTTCCCAACCAAAATATTGATAAAGCAAAATATGTTTTGGCAATGAAGAAAGCCATTCTTCGCCACGAATTACGTGTGAAATTCCCATTAAATGGTCGTCCACAACATTTGCAAGATGATAAGTTGGAAAACCATCGCTTTTCATCAGAACTTGGTCATCGATAATATCTGTGTTAAATTCAACTAATCCGCGTACCAAATCTTTCGCAATTATTCTTTCATTTTCTGGAACATTCAATCGAATTACATAAGGTTCGCCAGCTTTCAACTTTTCATTTACTTCTTCTTTTGTTAGATTTAAAGCAAGTTTATCATACTTTGGCTGAAGTTTATTAGCATATTGATAATCACGCAATTCTTGCAATCTTTCAGGAGTATCAAAAGCATAATAAGCCTTTCCCTTTTCAATAAGTTCTAAAGCATATTTTTTGTAAATATCTAATCTTTCTGATTGAGTATAAGGACCAAAATCCCCAGCTTTATCTGGACCTTCGTCATATTCTAAACCTGTCCATTTTAATGTATCCAATAATTGTTCAGCCGCACCTTCAACATATCTTGTTCTGTCAGTATCTTCAATTCTTAAAATAAATTTTCCACCATTTTTCTTTGCAAAAAGATAATTATATAAAGCTGTTCGTAAGCCTCCAACGTGTAAATAACCTGTGGGACTTGGAGCAAAACGTACTCGTATTTCGTTCAAAAGGAATCCTCCATAACTTCAAAAATTGAATTTCAAATATAAGGAAATAGTTGAATTTCGGATTTGTGAATTTCAAATCTTACCTTTCCCGCATAGTTGATACTGTAACTGTGAGGGTTTGGGACTTGGAGACTTTGGGACTTGGAGACTTGGAGATTTGGTGATTGATTGGTTGATTCGTTATTTGATTGATTACTATTGACAGTTTACTATTTACTCATTACTGATTAAAGAGATGACAAAAAAGCAAAACAAAGAAAAAAAGCCGTCATTCCCGAATGTTTCTATCGGGAATCTCTTGAATTTGTAAACTTAAGATGAACTACTAATTAAGTAATTTGATTTTTTATTGCAGTCAGCTTTAGCTGACTGATTTGAATGATGATAAATAATTTTGCTTTAGCATCATTTGGTGATTTTTCTATGTGGCTGAAGCCAATTTTATTAATATATAATTTATCAGTTCACTAAAGTGAACTGCAATATTTTATTTTTTATTATTAAACAAGTGAACAGCAAAACTTTCTTTAATTCAAGAATATTTTGCTTCTAACTAAAATTTCATAATCTTAAACTACTTTTGTCTTTATGTTTTAATCTTAAAAATCATTTAATCATATAAATCATAGTTCTGACATCTTTAATTTGTAATTGTCAGACAAGGACGTCTGACCTACCACAACCAATCATACAATCAATCTTTTCACTAATTACTATTTAATATTCTTTTCTTACAACTGTAACTTTTTCAAGCATTTTATAATTGATTTCCACTCCAATCCCTGGTTTTGTTGGAACATCCATCGTTCCATCGGAATTTACTACAAATTCTGGTTCGACAATATCTTGCTTGTAATATCTTTTGCTTGCTGAAATATCACCAGGTAAAGTGAAATTTGGCAATGAAGCAAGTGCCACATTTCCCGCCCGACCAATTCCACTTTCGAGCATTCCTCCGTGCCAAACTGGAATATTTTTCGACATACAATAATCATGAATTTTCTTCGATTCTGTAAATCCGCCAACTCTTCCTGGTTTTATGTTAATAACTTTGCAACTGTTCAATTCAATTGCCGCTTGTGTATCTTCCAATGAATGAATGCTTTCGTCAAGACAAATTGGTGTTTTTAATTCTTTTTGCAATTTTGAATGATTATAAATATCTTCATAACTAAGTGGTTGTTCAATTAAAAGTAAATTATAATCGTCCATTTGCTTGAATAAGTCGATATGTTTTAATTCATAAGCTGAATTTGCATCAACTTGAAATAAAATTTCTGGAAATTCTTTTCTTACTGCTTTTACAAATTGAATATCTTTCCCAGGAGCAATTTTAATTTTAATTCTTTGATATCCTTCTTCGAGATAATTTTCAATCTTTTCCAGTAATTCTGCTTCGAAGTTCTGTATTCCGATACTTACTCCAACATCAACTTTATTTTTAGTTCCACCAAGCATTTCTGAAAGCGATTTATTTTCAGATTTAGCAAATAAATCCCACAAAGCAGCTTCCAAACCAGCTTTAGCCATATTATGTCCGCGTACTTTTTCATAAGCATTAATTGCTTCATTAATATTTTGGATATTTTTTCCCAAAATTGATGGAATTAGAAAATCTTGCAAAATATGCCAAGCTGTTGTTACCGTTTCATAAGAATAAAATGGAGTTCCTTCAGCAACACTTTCGCCCCAACCCGTAAAACCTTCTCCATCAACGCGAACAATTATGTGTTCCTCGTCATATTCCGTTCCCATTGATGTTGTGAATGGAGAAACTAATTCCATTTTAATGTGCCGAAGTTCAATCTTTTCAATTTTCATAGCAATTCTCAGTGTTAATGTTTTATGATGATTTTTCTATTAAATTTCTTTAATTTTTCAATTAATTGAATCTACATAAGCGGTTCTTAAAAAGCAAAAAAGTTAAAAAATAAAACAAGAAAGAAGAAAAGGACAAAAAAAGATTATCAAAAAATGCAAGATTTAAATAAATTGCATAAAAAACCTTGCAAAATATTATGATAAAAAAGACAGAAAAGAAATCACAAATCAGTATATTTTTTCTTTAAGGGATACTTTAGATCAGAAACATCCATTGTTCATATTGGAAGAAAAAATTAAATTGAAGGAAAGCATACGGATAAACGGCGATGACAGGTTTGATCCAGATGTAAGAATAGATACGACAGTACATGAAAAAATCATCACCTATCCAACAGATAACAAATTACACAGAAAGATCATTACAAAGTGTAAAGTGATATCAGAGAAAGAAGAACTTCCAATCAGGCAGAGTTACAGCAGAACATTTCCTTTTTTTTATTTAGTGCTAACATATAAAAGTATATTTATAACAATATCTCCATTTTGAGTATTAAATTCTTTCACTTTTATCTCCATTTATTGTTAAAATTAAGAGTAAATATAATTCTTGCATAGTATCATATAGCGATACTGTTGGAATATTTTGAGAATTAAAAACTGACTAAAATCGTTCAGTTCATTTACTTTTAACAATTTTCTATCTCCAATCGATTTGCTTTATACTTTTTCCGTCAAGTGAAAGTATTATTGCTCCAGATTTGTCGGTTCTTAGAATTTCAATTTCCTTTTTCTTTAATTTTTCGATTGTTTCCTTATGCGGATGTTTGAACGAATTATTTTCGCCCGCACTAATCAAAGCCAAGTTTGGATTTACTAAATCTAAAAATTCTTGCGATGTTGAACCTTTGCTCCCGTGGTGTCCCGCTTTCAAAATATCTGATTGTAAAAATCCTTTGTAATTTTTCATCCATAAGTGTTCGCCTTCAATTTCTAAATCGCCTGTGAACAAAACTTCTGTTTCTCCATAAACTAATTTCAAAATTCCGCTTTTGTTATTTTGGTCAAATTCCTTGTAATTGCTTGCAGTAGAATCATTTAGCACGAATACTCTTACGCCGCCGAAGTTAAATTTCTGTCGATGATAATGAAATATTTCCACGTTATTTTTCTTCAGAAATTTTTCATATTCAACATCTTTCTTGAAATTTGGGTTCATTATTGGTTTGAAAGCTCGTTTTACAATTCCTTTCTCGACTATCGAAAAACTTCCGAGATAATGGTCGCCATCTAAATGTGTGATGAAAAGATAATCGATTTTATTTATTCCAAGATTTTTCAGCAGTGGTAAAATCACATTTTTCCCATTATCAAAACCGTGAATTGCATTTCCAGCATCTATCAACGCAATTGTGTTATCTGGGAATTGCAGCAAAAAGGAATCGCCTTGTCCAATATCAATCATCACAATATTCATTCTATTTTGCGGTAAAATGTTGTTTTTCAATATGTTAGAATAAACATACATTATAAATGAAGTTAGAATTATTATAAATATTCGAAAAAATAGCTTTTGGCTTTTCGAAAAAGAGTAAATAATTATCACTAAAATCACAAAATATAGAATTGATATTGCCAAATTGAATTGGAAAATCTCAATAAATGAAAATTCCCATTTTGCTGATAAATCTACAATCTTGAAAATTACATCAATCAAAAAGGAATTCGTTGTTGCTATTTGTGTCGCAATAAAGGGGAAAAAGCTAAATACTAAACTTGAAACTGCAAGGGAAACAACAAAACCAATTAACGGAACAACAAGTAAATTTGCGAAAAATGAAGCTATGGAAAAGATGTGAAAATAGTAAACTGTGAATGGCAAAGTGCCAATTGTTGCCGAAAAAGTGAGAAGGGAAAAAGTTAAAAATGTTTGCAATTTGTGATTTTTTACATTTTGAATAATGTAATTCTGAATTTTCGGATGAAAATAGACGATTGAAAAAACCGCCGCAAATGATAACTGAAATCCAGGGTTAAATAAATCAATTGGATTAAAAATCAAAATCAGAAATGCCGCAACCGCCAAAACTGAAATTGAATTGTATTTTCTCCCAAAAAGTGTTGAAATCAGCATCAAAATTGCCATAATTGAAGCTCGAATTACGGAAGGTTGCCCGCCGCTAATTATTGCAAAAAGAACAATTCCAATAATCGAAAGAATTATTCGCCAGTAAATATTTGCTCTGCCGAGTACTAAACTCAAAATCATCACAATAAATCCAACGTGCAAACCCGAAACAGCCAAAACGTGAACAACTCCAACAACCACAAACGAATTTACAATTTCGTGGTCAATGTCTTTTCTATCGCCAATCAATAAAGCTCGAATTAAATTTGATTTTTCGCCAGAATAGTACTTTTTTATGATATTCACCAAATTCATTCGAATATCAAAAACAAAGTTTTGGATTTCTGAAATGACTGATTCTTCTGCTTTTTGTCGAATTTGATTGATTGTTTTTACCGACAATATTCCTTGTAAATCATTTTGCCACAAGTATTTATTATAATCAAATTCTTCAGGATTTCTTTGGTTTCTTGCTCGAATAATTGAACCTTGAATTTGCAAATAATCGCCATATTTCACTTTTTGTGATGCGCTTTTTGTTTTGCAGAGTAAATTTATTTTAACTCGAATTTTTGCATTTTCAGATTTTATCGAGTCTATTTGAAGAATAAATTCACTTCCTTTTTTGTTTGGCAAAGATAATTCGGTTACTTTCCCAAATACTTGAACATTTCGGAGAAGTGTTTTCTCAAAAGGATATTTTTCAGTCGTTAACGAAAAATGTGTGATAAGTAGAATCCCAACAAAATAAATTGAGATAAAAGAAAATACATTTGCAAGAATTTTTTGTTTGAGGGAAAGTGATATTAAAACAAGAATTATTGAGACAAAAGTGAAGCCAAGAATTTCATAAAAATTGCTTAATTGCAGAAAATTGCCCGAAATAATTCCAAAAATCAGCAATATTGTAAAAATCAATATCGGCGATTTCCCCTTCATTTTATCTCATTGTTTTGAATCAATAATTATCGTAACTGGTCCATCGTTGCAAATTTTAACTTTCATCATTTCACCGAACATTCCTTCTTTTACTCTTTCTGGAGTAATTGATCTTTTCATTTTGCCAACAAAAGATTTGTATAAATCGAAAGCTAATTCTGGTTTTGCTGATTCTGTATAATTTGGACGATTTCCTTTTCTCGCATCTCCGTAAAGTGTAAATTGAGAAATTATCAAAACTTCGCCGTCAACTTCCGAAAGCGAAAGATTCATTTTCCCATTTAAGTCGCCAAATATTCTTAATTGTGAACATTTTTTCACGAGAAAATCCACGTCTTTTTCTGTGTCAGAATGTGTAACTCCAACAAAAATAACAAACCCTCGCCCAATTGCTTGAAAATATTTTTCCGTTTCCACACTTACTGAAGCTTGTCCAACTCTTTGAATTACAACTTTCATTTTCTTACCAATTTTAAAATTCTATAAATATCTGAATAATCTTTAACCTTTTCTTTATAAAAAAAATCATCATCAAATAAATTCAAGATTGAATTTTCTTGGTCTTTGCCAATTTCCAGATAAATTTTTCCTTTTTCGTTCAATAATTTCATACAATTTTTTTCAATTTGACGATAAAACTCAATCCCATCTTTTCCATCAGTAATTGCATTTTTCGGCTCGTAATTTACAATTTCAATTTGTAGATTCGGATATTCTTCTTCAGAAACATAAGGTGGATTTGAAACTATAATATCAAATTTCTCAAGTGATTTCAATTTTTCTTCATCAAAAATATCGAGATTCAGAAAGTTAATTTTATTCGATTTTAGAATAATTTCTTCATTTTTCCTTGCAATTTCTATAGCCTTCTCCGAAATATCAATTGAAGTAATTTCCGCATTTGGAATATTTTTCTTAATCATAATTGGAATATTTCCGCTTCCAGTTCCTATATCAAGAATTTTAATTTCTTCTAAAGTAAAATTTTCGGAGATAATTTTCTCTACAAGCAATTCAGTTTCGGGTCGTGGAATTAAAACATCACTATTTACCAAAAATTTTTCACCATAAAATTCTGTAAATCCCATTAAATATTGAATTGGTTCGCCTTCTGACCTTCTTTTTATCAATTCTCGATATTTTGTTTTTTCGCTTTCATTAAGTGGTCGTTCAAATTGTAAATACAAATCAAGTCTTTTTAATCCCAAAACTGAAGATAAAATCAGTTCAGCATTTAATCTTGGCGATTCGATCTGTTTCTTAGTAAAAAAATCGGTTGTTAAATTTATTGCTTCAATTACTGTTAACATCTAAAATCTTGTTTCTGAAGTTACTGCTCCGTCCAAACTAAAGACACGTTTGAAAAGCAATTTCCCATTTCTGTAAAATTCTTCACTCATTAATTTGCCATTTTCGTAATATTTTTTGCTTAAACCGTCTAATTTGCCATCTTTGTAATGTTCACGAGCTCGAATTATTCCATTTTCAAAATAAAAAGTTGAAAGTCCATTTAATTCATTATTCACATATTTCAACTCGGCTTTCTTTTCTCCATTCGGGAACTTATGAATTTCAGTTCGTGTATTTGAATTCATAGATTTTTCATCCCTTTTTTGCAAAGCACTTGGGTTGATTATTACTTTTACAAATTCCTTAACACGTTTACCAACTGAATAAAATATCATAATTTTTTATCATTTTGGGAATAAATATACAAAATATTACTATTTCGAACGTGTTATTACATAATCAAGCAAGTTTATTAATGAAACTTTACTCGGCGAATTTGGGAAGTCGGAAATTGCCAATTTGGCTTGATTTAGGAATTCTTCGGCTTTTTGTGTTGCGTATTCAATTCCCTTTTGCTTTTGTATAAAATCAATTATTTCAATAATTGATTTATTTTCTTTGTTTTTCTTTCTTATCAACTTCAGATAGTAATCTTTTTCAGATTTTGAAGCATTATTTAATGAATAAATTAACGGCAGTGTGATTTTGCGTTCTTTTATATCAGCACCAATATTTTTCCCAAAAAGTGATGATTTTCCAACAAAATCTAAAATATCATCCTGAATTTGAAATGCAATTCCAAAATTTTTACCATACAATCGTAATTTTTCTATTTTATTTTTATCATCAGTTGAACTTAAAGCCCCAATTACACAGCAAGTTTCAATTAATGACGCAGTTTTAGCTTCAATTATTTCATAATAAATTTCTTCCGTAATATCCAACTTTCGAGATTTATTGATTTGCAACAGTTCGCCTTCCGACATTTTTTTTACGGCAAATGTAATTTCTTTCAGAAAATCAAAGGCTTCATTCTCGACTGAAATCATCAATCCGCGAGCAAGTAAATAATCGCCCATCAAAACACCAACTTTATTCTTCCAAATATTATTAAGCGAAGGGAATCCACGTCTTTTATCGGCTTCATCAATTACATCATCATGAATCAAAGTCGCAGTATGAAGTAATTCGACAAGCGATGCTCCAACGTAAGTTCTTTTTGTAATTCCTCCACAAACATTGGCAGAATGCAAAACTAAAGTCGGACGAATCTTCTTCCCTTTCTGACTTAGAATGAATTTTGTAATAAAATTGATGATTTTTACTTGAGATTTTAAAGAATCTTTAAAATGATTATTAAAGACTTCTAATTCGTCTTCAATTGGTTTGTTAACTTCGGAAAGTGATAATTTTATCAAATTAAATTCTTCTATAAATAAGGTTCAAAGATATCATAACTTATTTAATTATAAAAATAAAAAAGTTTTCATTTTTATTTGGATTTGCTGATGTTTTATTGCATTAGATTACTTGAAAAGATAAATTTGCATACTTAAAAAATGACAGATAATAAGAATAATAAAAATATAATCACAAACCGAAAAGCTCGGCACGAATTCCAAATCTTAAAAACTTACGAAGCTGGAATTTCATTGAACGGTTCTGAGGTAAAATCACTTCGACAAGTTAATATTCATTTAACTGATGCCTACGCAACAATCGAAGATAATGAGATATGGTTAGTAAATGCTTTTATCGGTTTATTCAAAGAAGCCACATATAATAATCACGACCCAAATAGAAAACGGAAATTGTTGTTGCACAAAGCTGAAATTCGAAAAATTCGGAAAGAGATTGAAGAAAAAGGGAACACGCTTGTCCCACTTCGATTATATTTTTTGAATGGAAAAGTAAAAGTTGAAATAGGTGTGGCAAAAGGTAAAAAATTGTTCGATAAACGAGAAGATATTGCAAGACGAGATTTGCAACGCAGTGCTGAAAGAAAAATAAAGATTTAGGAGATTTATGTCGGAAATTTTCCCCGAAATTGATAAACAATTAGAAATAATTAAAAAAGGTGTTGTCGAGCTAATTCCAGAACAAGAATTAGTTAAAAAACTCGAAAAATCGAGAAAAGAAAACAAACCTTTGAACATAAAACTTGGTTGCGACCCAACTCGTCCAGATTTACATCTCGGGCATTCAGTCGTTATCAGAAAATTAGCTCAATTCCAAAAACTTGGGCATCAAGCCATATTGATAATTGGCGATTTCACCGCAATGATTGGAGACCCAAGCGGTAGAAATTCTACTCGCCCGCCGCTAACTTTTGAAGAAGCCAAAACAAATGCCGAAACTTATCTTAAACAAGCATATAAAATTCTCGACCCCGAAAAGACTAAAATTGTTTATAATTCCGAATGGCTCGGCAAAATGAATTTCCAGGAAGTAATTTCACTTGCTTCAAAATACACAGTTGCAAGAATGATTGAAAGAGATGATTTTACAAAACGATTTAATTCAAACACTCCAATAAGTCTGCACGAATTTCTTTATCCGCTTGCACAAGCAATGGATTCTGTAGCAATTGAATCAGATGTCGAACTTGGTGGAACAGACCAGAAATTCAATCTTTTAGTTGGTAGAGATATTCAACGCGAATTTGCAAAAGAACCGCAAGTAATTCTTACAATGCCGCTACTTGTCGGAACTGACGGCGTGGAAAAAATGAGTAAATCTTATGGAAATTATATTGGAATTGACGACACTCCGCAGCAAATGTACGGCAAAACTCTCTCAATTCCAGATAATTTAATAATACCATATTTTGAACTTATTACAGATGAATCAGTTGAAAATATCAAATCTTACAAATTGCAGATGGAAAACAATTCAATTAATCCACGTGATTTGAAAAGAAAATTAGCGAGAATGATAGTAGAAATGTATCATTCAGAACAAGCTGCAATTAATGCCGAAATTGAATTTGACAAAATTTTTATCAACAAAGGAATCCCAGATGAAATGCCCGAATTTTCAATTCAATATTCAGAAAATGGAATTGGAATTCTCGATTTAATTACACAAATCAACTTTGCTCCATCAAATGGCGAAGCGCGAAGATTAGTTCAACAAGGTGGCGTTTCGATTGATAATGAAAAAATTAACGACTTTAAATTTGTAATAAATAAAAAAAATGATTTTGTTTTGAAAGTCGGAAAACGAAAATTTGCAAAAATTATAATTATAGAGGAATAACTATGTACGTACCAAGAAAAATATTCTTTACTAAAGGAGTAGGTGTCGAAAAAGAATACCTTGCATCTTTTGAAGCTGCCTTAAGAGATGCACAAATTGAAAAATTCAATATTGTTACTGTAAGTAGTATTTACCCAGTTGGCTGTAAGCGTGTTTCTGTTGAAAAAGGTTTAGAAGAATTAAAACCTGGACAAATTGTGCATGCTGTTATGGCAAGAAATGCTACCAACGAACCAAATAGACAAATTGCTTCTTCGATTGGAGTTGCAATTCCAAAAGATAAATCGATGTACGGTTACCTTTCCGAACATCATCCTTTTGGAGAAACAAGTGAATTTGCTGGTGATTATGCCGAAGATTTAGCCGCCTCGATGTTGGCAACAACTCTTGGAATTACTTTCGACCCCGATAAAGCTTGGAACGAGAAAGAGCAAGTTTTCAAAATGTCAGGACAAATTGTTAATACTTTCAACGTAACTCAATCTGCAAAAGGGAATAAAAACGGTCTTTGGACAACAACAATCGCAGTTGCTGTTTTAATTCCATAACAGATTGAATTGCTAAAACCTAATTCCAGAGTAGTTTTTAAAATGAAAAAAGTCTTCTTAAAGAAGACTTTTTTGTTTTTAATTTAATTAATTTATCTTTTCTCTAAACCTTGCCCAAAACTAGAATGCTGAATGCAAAAATATTTTTATGTTGCTTGGCTGTTAGTTGCGTTTTGAAAAATTTTTTTTCATTATTTGCAGTAAGTAAGGTAATTTAATTAATAGACCTCACTTACATTATTATTTTACACAAAGCTAAATAGAATTTTTCTATTCTGCAAAAAAATAATTTGTTGTTTAATTTTACTCTTCAAATGCAAAAAAGCCTTTTAATGATTTATCAAAAGGCTTTTCCATAATAATTGAAATAATCTTAATGAAGCATTTACACGGTTAAACTTCCTTCACAATACCATTTTCGAGTTTATACTTAATTCCCAATCTGGGACAAGTTGCAAAACCGTTTTCATCAAATTTGAGTTTTTCGCCTGCTTCGGAATACCAACCGACGATTTTTGCGGGATTTCCGACAACCAACGCAAAATCTGGGACATCTTTCGTAACAACCGAACCAGCACCAACCATCGCAAATCTTCCGATTGTGTTTCCGCAAACTATCGTACAATTTGCCCCAAGTGAGGCTCCTTCTTTAACCAATGTTTTGATGTAATATTTGGCTCCAACTTGCGGATATTTACTTCTTGGATTGAGTATATTTGTAAAAACCATCGAAGGTCCGCAAAAAACGTAATCTTCCAAAGTAACGCCTTCATAAATCGATACATTGTTTTGTATTTTCACAAAATTACCAATCGTAACATTATTGCCCACATTTACGTTCTGTCCGAGAATGCAATTTCTTCCAATTTTCGCTCCAGATTGCACGTGAGAAAAATGCCATATTTTAGTATTTTCACCAATTTCTACGTTTTCATCAACAACTGCATATTCGTTTACATAAAAATTTTTTTCGTTCATAATTTATCCTTTAATTGTAATTTAATTATATCACAAGTTATTAAATTCCTAATGTTTTAATTAGCTTTTATTTTTTACTAAATCCAGAATTCTGTATTCCGAAATTTCTATAAATCTATTAATTCAGAAAGAATTATTCCGCTTGAAACGGCAACATTTAATGATTCCGCACTTCCCTTTTTGGGAATTGTAATTTTTTGTTGAGAAATTTCCTTAATCTTGTTTGATGCTCCGTTTGCTTCGTTGCAGAAAATTACAGCCCGTTTTCCGTGTTTGAATTTTGGTAATGAATAATCTTCGCCTTTTAAATCTGCCAAATAAATTAAAAATCCCATTTTTTTAAGAATTTCAATTTCGTTATAAAAATCATCAGATATTTTTATTTTGAGATGGAAAATGCTTCCCATTGCCGAACGAATTACTTTGGGATTGAAAACATCAACTGAATCGCTTGAAATTAGAATTTCTTTCACTCCAAACCAATCCGCAGTTCGTAAAATTGTGCCGAGATTTCCAGGATCAGAAATATTTTCCAATGCGATTACAAAATTTGTCCCCCACAAAATGTTTGTTTTGGAAAAATGAAATAATGCAAAAATTCCTTGTGTATTTTCTGTTTCTGAAATTTGTTTTGCTTCAATTTCCGTTATTTCAGTTAATTTCACCGATTTTTTGCTTGCCGTTGTAATTATTTGCTCAAAATCCGAGTTTGGCACATAAAACAATTCCTCGCAGAAAAAATTGCTCTCGATTCCATCTTGAATAATTTTTCTACCTTCGACTAAAAATTTCTGCTCTTTTTGTCGGAATTTCTTTACCGAAAGTGATTTTAAGAATTTTATTCTGTTTTTCGAAATCATAATTATTTCATTTTTTCCCGTTTGCTAAAAAATAAATATAGTGCTTTATCAAGTGGCGTATCTGTTGAAATCTGATGAAAATCTATCTTAAAATTGGCTGATTCTTCTTTCAATCGATTCTGAAATTCATTAAATCTGCGTTTATAAGCAACTTTTAACAACTGTGGTTGAACATTCAACTGCGTTCCATTTTCCAAATCAACAAAAGTAGAATCATCTTCAAAATTGAAATCAATTTCGGATTTATCTAAAATCTGAAATAAAATAACTTCATTTTTGTTGTATTTGAACTGTTTTAGTGAAAGAAGAATTTCATCTAAATCATCAAAAAAATCTGAAATTATTACAACCAAACTTCTTTTTCTGATTTTCGAAGCAATCTCTTTCAAACTTTCTGATATTTTTGTTGATTTATCAACTTGCTGATTTTCCAAATCTGCTAAAATTTTGTGTAAATTAATTTTGGATGTTTTTGCAGGCGAATCTAAAATTACGTTCTCCGAAAAAAAAGAAATTCCAACTGCATCATTTTGTTTTGTTAATAAATACGACAAAGCGGCAGCAACGAGTTTCGCATAATCAAATTTTGAGATTTTCCCACTTTGCTTGAAAGACATCGATTTGCTACAATCGACTACAATTTTGGTGATTAGATTTGTTTCTTCTTCATATTTTTTGACAAATAGTTTCTCAGTTTTTCCAAACAATTTCCAATCAATATTTTTAATTGAATCACCAACAAAATACGCTCGATGTTCATTAAATTCTGCACTAAATCCGTGATATGGACTTTTATTCAAACCGATTAAAAAACCTTCCACCAACATTTTGGCTTTTAATTCAAAATTGTTAATAGTCGAAATAATTTCGGGTTTTAGGTAATCTCGATATGTAAAACTTCCCTCTTTCAATTATTTCTGAATTCCTTTTAACAATTCTTCGGGCGATTTCCCCAAATTCTGCATTTCAATTTTCGCCGATTCAACCATTTCGCTTTTGGGATATTTTTCAATAAACTGCTGAAATGTCTTTTTTGCCGCAACAAAATCCTTTAAATCATTTGCTTCAATAAATGCAGCAAGAAAAAGCGCGTTCCTTCCTTTGTCCGTCTCTGGAAACATATTATTAGCTTTTATATAGTAATAAACTGCTTTTTGAAGCGAAGTTGTTGAATTTATTTCCTTTATCAACCCAAGATGATAAATTTTTGCAATTTCGAGAACTGCAAGCAAAGATTTTTCAGATTCTGGATATTTATTAATCATTTCTTCAAAAATTGCAATTGCTTCGGAATATTTATCAACTGATAAAGCTGTTTGTGCTTCTTGATAATATTCTTCAACTTTTTTGCCTGAGCACGAAATTAAAACTAAAATAAAAAATAGAGCTAAATATTTGTACATTTTCTCTCCGAATTATTAACATTTATAAGTTTGATTGTCAAAATAAGAAAATGAGTGGAACTCTTACGAAACTTTTTTTCAGACATTTCATCTTAATGTTAACTTTATCACAATTATGAGAAAAAAATGGAAAGATTATATCGTTCGCGTACTGATAAAATAATTGCCGGCATTGCTGGTGGTTTGGCAAAATATTTCAAACTTGACCCAGCAATTATTCGTATAATTTTTGTTTTACTACTATTCTTTGATGGAATTGGCGTGATTCTTTACATTATTCTTTGGATTGCAATTCCGTTTGAAGCCGTAGAAACATTTGAAAGTGCTAGTTACAACAAACCTAATGAAGAAACGAAGTCAAGTTCGAATGAACCGACTAACGCAACAATTGAAGATGCGACAATTATAGATGAAACATTCAATAATCAAAAATCGCAAACAAATGAAAGAAAAGTTGATAATCAGTCTCATTTTCCCGAAAATAACAAAAAAGTCTATTTTGGAATTGCACTAATTGTAATTGGCACATTGTTTTTGGCAAATAAACTATTGCCTTCGTTTTCTTTCAAATTGATTGTTCCTGCTGTATTGGTTGTTGTTGGTATTTATCTTTTAATGAATTCACGAAATCCAAAAGAAAATTAGGAAACACAACGATGAAAACTGGTAAACTTTTTTGGGGAATTTTATTTGTAACTTTGGGGACAATTGGATTATTGGATTACTTTGGAATTGATGCACGAATCGATTTAGATTCAGATGTTGTAATTCCAGTACTTTTAGTTCTTCTGGGAATTGCATTACTTTTTAAGAACTTAGGAATTAAGTACTTTTTTATAATACTTGCATCTATAATTTCAGCTTTTGCTTTATACAATATTTTTTGGGATCACGCAAGATTTGATTGCAATGATGAAGAGAACATGAATATTGAAATTTATGAAGACGCTAATTTGCAATCAATCGAATTTTCAGATAGTATAAATTTGGCGAAATTGGAGCTTTCCACTTTGGGAAATGAGATTGTTTTCAATGAGAATAATGATGATAGTGAGTTAATTCAATTTGAACAAAAAGGAAATTT
This sequence comes from Melioribacter roseus, assembly GCA_020722065.1. GTDB lineage: Bacteria > Bacteroidota > Ignavibacteria > Ignavibacteriales > Melioribacteraceae > WGAL01. The sequence continues at coordinate 23,449 of DYLK01000010.1, read as the reverse complement.
TAGATACAAAACAAAAAATTTCATTGAAAATGGTATTGCAAATATTAAAATCCATCCAAAAACAATTTCATCTGAAAATGCAGATGACGATGATTCTGAATTGAAACTATCACTTTCTCCCAAAATTGATTGGGAAATTGGCATAAATTCAGGGGCAAGCAATGTGGAAATGAATTTGGGAAAAGTCCCAGTTACAAAATTCGAGATAAAATCAGCAGCTTCAAACATTGATATAACTCTCGGGAATTTGCAAAAATACTCGAATCTGATGATTGACGCAGCGGCAAGCGAAATAGTTGTTAATCTTCCAAAAGAAACAGGTTGTTTGATTGAGAGCAAATCAATTTTTCTTGAAAAAGATTTACCAAATTTCTCTAAATTTGATGGAAATTCCTTTACATCACAAAATTATGATAAATCCAAAAACAAGGTAAAAATCGACTTAAAAACTGCAATTAATCGAATTGAAGTAAAATTTTACTAAGATTCATTTGGCTTCAATCTTCCCTTTCATTTCTAATTCAAATCTTCTAAATTTCATTCAATAATAAAATTCTGTGAGGAAAACATGAAAACTTTTCAAAATTCATTTATAAAGCTACTTTTCATAATCTTATCAAGTAGTTTCACACAATTTTTCGCTCAAAATCAACTTCCAGAAGAAGTTTCAATCTATCAACTTGATAACGGCGTAAAAGTTATGCTTATCGAAAACAAAGCTTTGCCAATGATTGGCATAAATACGGCAGTAAAAGTTGGTTCGGTTTATGAAAATTACGCAACAAGCGGAATGAGCCACATGCTCGAACATTTACTTTTTAATGGAACTGAAAAGTTTACACAACGCGAACTTTACGATGCCACAGATTTAATTGGCGGTTACAATAACGCAAATACTTCTGAATTTTACACAAATTTTATGATGGTTACTCCAGCCGAAAATATCGAGAAAGGAATAGAAATTCAATCGCAAATGCTTTTCCATTCTACTTTGCCTAAAGAAAATTTTGAGAAGGAAAAAGGAATTGTTCTTGAAGAAATCACAAAATCACTCGCTGATGCCGATGAACAGCTTGAAAGGAATGTAATTTCCGTTATTTATGAAGGTTTGTCGAACTCATTACCTACTTTGGGAACTTATCAAACAATTAAACACATGCAAAGAGATGATGTTTATAATTTCTACAAAAAATATTACATTCCAAATAATATGTTAGTAAGTGTCGTTGGGAATTTCAATTCGAAAGAAATGCTAAAATTGATTGATAAATATTTCGGACAAATAGCACCAAAAGAAATTCAAGAATCAAATTTTTCGGAAGTTGAAAACTACTTCGCAAAATCTGACAAAAAATATCGCTTTTATGATGGTGAAAATGAAGATATTAGGCTTTTTTATCAATTGAGTGGAAATTTTAATTATGAACTTTCTACTTTAGTTGAATCTCAGTTGCCAGAATTGAATGAAGAATTAAAGAATTTCCTTAAAAAATCAAACAATATTGAATTATCTGCCAAAACTTCTCTTCGAATAAAACCAGCAGTAAATTATCTTGAAATTATGTTGCCAATTTCTGAAAGTAATCTGACAAACTCTTTAATCGATAGCGTTTCATCTTTTCTTCAAAAATATTCTTTCTCAATTAAGGAAGATGAATTAGCGAAAATCATCACAAATGAGAGAACTGAATTTTTGATGAATATCGAAAAACCGCACATGTTTGGAATTTACAACGCCGATATTATTGCAACTGAAGGTTTTGAAGCAGTTTTAAGAAAATATGATGGAAATTCATTCAAAAAAGCAGCTTTTGAACTTGGACAAATAAAGACAATTTCAAAACCGATTGTTCTAATTCAAAAATCGAAAATAAATCAAACGGCAGAAAAAAAAGATTTGAATTCAACTGAAATAAAAACATCGCAAATTCCACAAAAATCTGGGAAAGCCCAAATAATTGTCCGACAAAATCCACAAAGCAACTTGCTTGCAATTCACATTTTGCTAAAACACAAAACTGAATATGAAAACAGATTTGGCGAAAATGCGGCTTTCATTTGGCACGAAGCTTTTAAAGAACATTTGAAAAGTGAACAATTTTCAAAAGAAATTGCAAAACACGGAATTGTGTTAACAGTTAATGATAATCCATTTATTCCAATGGATGATATTTATTTGAGCGATGATTTTGGTTACATTCGAATTGAATCTTTGGGCGATAATATTCCTGAAGTTATCAATTTTATGAACAAACAAATTCTCGATTTTGAACCAACTGAAGAAGAATTTAATTCTGCTGTAAACTCTTTCCAACGCGGACAAATGATGAAGAAGACAAATCCAGCACAAACAATGTTCAGTACGATTTTGGACAAAACATTATACAATTCGAAAATTGGGAAAGTGAAATCGCCGCTACTTTTTGATACAATCAAAGGTTTCGGGAAACGTTATTTCATTCCAGAAAATATGATAATTTCTGTTGTTAGCAAGTTATCAACTGAAGAAATTGAAAAACTTTATGCCGATTTCAAAAAATCTGTGCCAAAAGATTTCAATTCAAATCCAATTCAAAAAGTAACATTTCGTGAAAATCAGTTACCAGTTGAAATAGTTGAAAAAGTGAAATCGCCACGAGCATTTTTGTATTACGGATTTCTCAAACAAATTGAAAAATCAGAAAAATCAGCAATTTTAGCTTTATCGCTAATTCTTCAAGATAAAATAATATTCGATATTCGCGAAAAACAAGGTTTGGCTTATAATATGGGAGTTGGAATTGAAGTTCGGGAAAATTCTGCAATGTTTTATATAAATATGGGTTCGCAAAATAAGAATGTAGATGTTCTAACAAAACAATTCCACGAGAAATTCACGAAGAAATATCTTGGCAAAATCACACAAGAAGAATTGACCAAACGAATTAATATGTATTTGGGAAAAATGATGTTCCGCCGACTTTCATCAATTAATCAAGGATTTTATTTGTGTGAATCTATGTATTATGAAAATGATTTTGAATATGATGCTAAAGTGTTAGAAAATCTCAAAAAAGTAACACTCGCTGAAGTTCAAAAAGTTGCTGATAAATATCTTTCACCCGCAAATGAAATTAAAATTGTGGTAAAAGGAGAAGAATAATGTTAAAAATATTGCTTTCAATTTTAATTGTCTTGAATATCAATTTATTTTCGCAAGATAAATACTTACATCACAACATTTTAGCAAAAGTTGAACCAAAGAATTCCACTTTATCAGTTGAAGATGAAATTACGTTTTCAGCAAATTCACAATCATCTGAAATTTCTTTTGAGATGAATTCCGATTTAGTAATAACCAAAGTTGTTGGGGCGAAAATCGAGAATTTGGGAACCAAAACCTCGCAAGAAGATTTGGGAATGGATCGCGAAAAACACCAGCAAGTTATGTTAAATAATTATAAAATCACTTTACAAAATCCAACAAATCGAGTTATAAAATTATTTTATGAAGGAAAAATCAACTCGACACTTGTTCAAAGTGAAGAAAATTATCAACGTGGATTTTCAGAATCTGCGGGAATTATTTCAGAAATTGGTGTTTATTTAGCAGGCTCAACTTTTTGGGTCCCAAATTTTGAAGAGAAATTATTTACTTTTACACTAAAAACTGAACTCCCAGAAGGCTGGAAATCAGTAAGTCAAGGTGAAAGAATTTTCCATGAAAACAATATTTCTGTTTGGAATTCGCCCGAGCCACAAGAAGAAGTGTTTTTGATTGCGGCAAAATTTTGGGAGAATTCAAAAGATGTCGGTTCAGTAAAAGCAATGTCTTTTTTGCGAACTCAAGATGACGCACTTTCGCAAAAATATCTTGAAACTACTGCTCAATATCTTGAAATGTATAGAAATTTAGTTGGAGTTTTTCCTTATAAAAAATTTGCACTTGTCGAAAATTTTTGGGAAACGGGTTATGGAATGCCATCTTTCACACTTCTCGGTGAAAAAATAATAAGATTTCCGTTCATTCTGCATTCTTCTTATCCTCACGAACTTTTGCATAATTGGTGGGGAAATTCAGTTTATGTGGATTTCGAGAAAGGGAATTGGTGCGAAGGAATTACAGCTTATATGGCTGATCATTTAATTAAAGAGCAACGTGGACAAGGAGCAGAACATCGCCGAGCAATTTTGCAAAGATTTACAGATTTTGTTAATGAAACAAATGATTTCCCAGCAATTCAATTTATTTCACGGTTTGATGGAGCTTCCGAAGCAATTGGTTATGGAAAAACTGCAATGTTGTGGCATACAATCCGCAAGGAAATTGGAGATGATAACTTTGTTAAAGCTTTCCAACAATTTAATAGAAATTACAAATACAAGTTTGCAACTTTCGGCGATATTCAATCTACTTTTCAAAAAATTGTAAAAAATGATGTCGATTATCTTTTTGAAGATTTACTTTATAAAAAAGGTGCAGCTGAAATTTCAGTTAAAAATGCAGTTTTTGATGAAAACACACTGAAAATAACACTTTCACAAAATCAAAAAGGAGATTTATATCGACTAAATATTCCAATTGTGATTTATTATCAAAATAAACTCCAAACTGAAAAAGCATTTTTGAGTGAAAAAGAACAAACATTTTCGTTCAATATTTCAGAAAAACCAATCAAAATTGAAGTCGATCCCGAATTTGATATATTCAGAAAACTTGACCCGAACGAAATTCCACCGTCTTTTTCAAAGATATTTGGTTCAACGAATGTTAGCGTAATTCTTCCAGAAAAAGATAAAATTGATTATTCCCAAATTGCTGATAATTGGATGAAAGAAAAGCAAGGCAAAATTTTCACCGAGAATTCTATTTCTGAAATTCCAACAAACGAAGATATTTGGGTTTTCGGCAACTCAAATAAATATTTAGATTTGCTCAAAAATGAATTCGAAAATATGAAAATCGCAATTAGTGATAAAAATGTTGAAATTTTTGAAAAATCAATCCCAAAAGAAAATCATTCATTTGTAATTGCTATTAAAAATCCCAAAAATCCCGAAAGAATTATTGTGTGGCTTGCAACCGAAAATCAAAAAGCGATTGATGGATTGATTCGCAAATTGCCTCATTATGGGAAATATAGTTATTTGGCTTTCGAAGGAGATGAACCAGAAAATACAGAAAAAGGCGAGTTCCCTTCTTTCAATTCGCCAATGGTTTATTATTTCGATAAAAATGCAAAATCGAATGCAAAGATAGTTCCCGCAAAAGCTCTTGCCTATCTAAATCCCGTATTTTCTGAAGAAAATATGATAAACGATATCAAAGAACTTTCATCTGAAAAAATGCTTGGACGTGGAATTGATAATGTTGGAATTGAGCTTGCAAAAAAATATATTACCGAACAATTTGAAAAAATTGGGTTAAAACACGGTTTTGAAAATTCATTTCACCAAACTTGGAACGAAACAATAAAAGATAAAAATCTAACTTTAACAAATATTGTTGGCTATTTACCCGGTAAAAATGATTCACTAAAAAACTCGCCATTAATAATTTCAGCTCATTATGATCATCTCGGGACTGGTTTCCCTTATGCAAATTCTGGGAATGAAGGGAAAATTCATCCTGGAGCCGATGATAATGCATCTGGAATTGCAGTTTTGTTAGAGCTTGCTCGAAGTTTGAAAGAAAGTAATTTCGAACGCCCGATTTACTTTGTCGCTTTTACAGCCGAAGAATCTGGCTTGGTTGGTTCAAGATATTTTATAAAAAATCTTCCAAAGGAAATTGCGAAAGAAGGAATTATTGCAAATCTTAATTTTGATACTGTTGGAAGATTATTTCAGAATAAATTGATAATTATCAATTCCGAATCTGCACGAGAATGGCGATTTATTTTTATGGGAACAGATTATGTTACTGGAATTCCTACTGAATTAATAAAAGAAAAATTGGATGCAAGCGACCAAGTTGCATTTTTGGAAAATGGAATTCCTGCAATTCAATTCTTTAGCGGTGCAAATAAAGATTATCACAAACCAAGCGATACAATCGAAAAAATTGATAAATCTGGCTTGGTGAAAGTTGCAACTGTCGGGAAGGAAGTTGCTGAATATCTTGCAAATAGAAAAGAACCATTGACATTTACTGGCGAAATTAAATCAAGCGAAACAAAATCGGCAGAAACTACTCAAAAGACGCAGCCGACACAAAACACAAACCGAAGTGTAAAAACTGGAATTGTTCCCGATTTTTCATTTTCAGATGGAGGAGTTCGAGTTTCGGATGTTTATGAAAATTCTTCAGCAGAAATGGTTGAAATTAAAGTTGGTGATATTATTACAGCAATTGATGGAAATAAAATCTCGAACTTGCGAGAGTACTCCAACAAATTAAAAGAATATCGACCTGGACAAAAAGTTGAGTTCACAATTCTACGAGATGGAAAAGAATTAAAGAAAAAGTTGATTCTCGAAGAAAAGTAAATAGCTAAATGATTAGAATTTTTAGGGTAACTATCAATTACCTACTTTTTCTTTACGTTTTTAGATGAAGTTGTTTCATTTTTTCCAATTTTATCGATGATTGTTTTCAAAGAATCTTTCATCGAAAAGAATTCTTTTTCATATTTCTTTTCAATTGGTTTTGTCGAAGGGAATTTTTGTGTTAAATAATTAACAGGCGTTCCGTTTACCCAAAATCTAAAATCAAGATGCGGACCAGTGGAAAGTCCAGTGCTACCAACATAACCAACAATATCACCTTGTTTTACCATTTTCCCTGGTTTAATGCCTTTTCCGTAACGAGAAAGGTGCATATAACCGCTCGTAAAAGTTTTATTATGTTTTATTTTAACAAAATTTCCTGCTCCGCCTTGATAAGAAGCTGAGATTACTTTTCCATCTCCAATTGCTTGAACTGGCGTTCCGATTGGTGCAGCATAATCAATTCCATGATGTGCTCTGTATCTTCTTAAAACAGGATGAAAACGACTATTTGAAAATTTAGATGTAATGCGAATAAATTTTAGCGGAGCTTTTAAGAATGCTTTTCTAGTACTCTTCCCTTCTTCATTATAAAATTCTTCCTTATTCCCATCAACAAGAAATCTGAATGAATAAAATGGTTCATTTTCATGTTCAAAATAAACAGCGGTTATTTTACCAATTCCAATGTATTCATCCCCAATATAAATATCTTCATAAATTGCTTTAAATTTATCGCCTTGGTGTATTTCATTAAAATCTATTTGCCAAGCAAGTATTTCACTCATTTTGATTGCTAAAACTGGATTTATATTCATATTTAACATTGTTGCCCAAAGACTTTCATTTATTTCCCCGTGAATTTTTCTTTCAATATGCGTAACAACTTTTTCCTTTACCTCAATTTTGGGGATGCTATCAGTAAACGAAAAATGCACATAATTTACTTTATCTATTTCATAAACAAAATACATCAATTTGTGTGAAGAATCTGGAGAAACATAAGCAACATATTCAGCATCTGTTCTAATTTTTTTTACATCAAAAATTGGTTTGCACTGTTCGGCAAGCTTTATAATTTCAGCATAAGGCAAAAATGGTTTTAGAATATCTGTAAATAATTCATCATCAAGTACTTTTCCATCATGTTCAATTAGTGTGTCGGAATAAAATCCGTATTCATTTTTTTCTTTTTTGGGAGCTTTTTCCTCTTTTGAACAAGAGATAATTATCGAGAATACTACAAGAATTAAAAATATTTTTTTCATCAGATTACTTTAAGGATTTGGTTTATAATTTCAGTTGATTGAATGCCTTCTGCTTCAGCGTTAAAACTTGGCACAATTCTATGTCGCAAAACTGGAATTGCTACATCGCGAATGTCATCATAATTTGGTGTGAATCTTCCATCTAAAATTGCCTTGCCTTTTGCTGCGAGAATTAAAAATTGAGATGCTCGCGGACCAGCTCCCCATTCTATTAATCTTGAAAAAGGATATTCATTATTATTTGATTTTCTGCTTAATCCAACAATTTTCACAGCTTTTTCAATCAAATTATCAGCGACAGGGACTTTGAGTAATAATTCACGAAACTTAAAAATATCATCCTTAGAAAATACTTTTTCAAGTTGTACTTTTTGTGGAACTGTAGTTCGTTTTACGATTTCAAATTCATCTTCGCTTGTTGGATAATCCATCCAAAGATTAAACATAAATCTATCTAATTGTGCTTCGGGAAGTGGATAAGTCCCTTCTTGCTCAATTGGATTTTGTGTCGCCAAAACAAGAAATGGTTCGCTAATTTTAAGAGTTTTTTCTGAAATTGTAACTTGTTTTTCTTGCATTGCTTCCAGTAATGCGGCTTGAGTTTTTGGCGGCGTTCTATTAATTTCATCTGCAAGAATAACATTTGCAAAGATTGGACCTTCTATAAATCTAAATATCTTTTCGCCAGTTTCTTTGTTTGATTCCAGAATTTCTGTCCCAGTAATATCTGACGGCATCAAATCGGGCGTAAATTGAATTCTATTAAATTTGAGGTCAAAAACTTCGGTAAATGATTTAATTAAAAGAGTTTTAGCTAAACCTGGCACACCAACAAGCAATGAATGTCCACCAGAAAAAAGTGAAATCATTAATTTTTCTGTTGTTTCTTTTTGTCCAATAATCACTTTTGCTATTTCTTGAAAAGCGTTATCTACTTTCTCTTTTAATTCCTGAACTAATTTTACATCGTTTCCCATTATTCTCGAATTTCCCAAAATATTTTTGTTTTAATTTCTTCAAGCCAATCTCTGTATAATTTTTGTTTTTTTCTTAGTAATGCAAGTTCTTTGATATCGTCAAAATCTGTCTCGAGATTAGGTTTGTGCTGTTTTACACGATTATCCAATTTTACAATATGAAATCCGTAACTTATTCTACTTACATCAATTCTTTTTGGGAAGCTGATTTCTCCAATGTTCAATTTATAAGCTACATCGCGTAATTGTTGGTCGATTTTACCAATTTCAAAAGTTCCGAGTTTACCTCCAAATTTTGCTGTTTCTTTATCATCACTATATTTTTTAGCTAATTCTTCAAAACTTTTACCATTTTTTATACTATCTCGTAATTCTGTTAGTAATTCAATAGCTTTAATATCTGCTTCGTCATCACTTTTTATTTTAATAAGAATATGGCGTGTGTTAATTGCTTCGCCTCTTCTATCAAGCAACTGTATAATGTGAAATCCAACAGGCGATTCCGTAATTTCTGAGATTTGATTTTTTTCAAGGGCGAAAGCTGCTGCTTCGAATTGTGGGAAAAATACACCTCTTTGTGCCCAACCAAGTTCTCCACCAGTTGCAGCACTGCCAGGATCATCAGAAAATTTCTTTGCTAATTCACCAAAATCTGCACCTTTTTTAAGTGAATCGAGTATGGTTTTTGCAAATTCTAACGCTTTTGCTTTAAGTCTATCGCTCTTTTGTGGGTCAATAAAAATATGTGAAATAGTTAGTTTTTCTGGAATTAAACCAAGTGAATCTTTGTAATTTTCAAAAAAATCTACAACTTCTCGTCTTGAAATTTCTATTCCACTAAATTTTTTTTGTTGAACAGTTTGAGCCATAATATCTTTTTTAACGTCTTCGCGAAACTCTCGTTTAATTTTTTCGATGCTCATTCCGTAAACTTCTTCAACTCGTTCTTTACTACCATATTGACTAATAAAATAATTCATTTGATTATCAAGTTGTTGGTCAATTTGTTCATCTCGTACTTCAATTGAATCGAGTTCAGCTTGAACGTAGAGTAATTTTTCATCAATCATTTGCTGAAGTACTGATTGTCGTAAAACTGGGTCATCTTGCTTTTTGCCCATTCTAGCAGCCATATAAGCAACACGAACGTCCAATTCAGATTTAAGAATTATTTCATTATCAATTACAGCAACTACTTTATCCAAAACTTGTTGTGCGTTGATAGTTGTTAAAAATAATAGGTTAAAAATTATAACCTTAAAATATTTCATTTTGTTTCCTCGTAGTTTTCAATTTGATATTTTGAATAAATATCGCGTCTTAATTGCTCAAGCGAACGAGCTCGCTTCATAATTTCTACACGAACTTTAATTTCATCGATAATATTTTCCTTTGGAATTTGCGTTCCTTTAGGAATTATTTTTTCTGTTTTATAGATTGAAAATGTTGAATCTTGTTCATCAATAATAGGAGATATTTCATCTTCCTCCATTAATGAAATTGTTCTTTGTAATTGTGGTAAATGTAAATCACTTTGGGCAACTATTTTCTTTTCCCAAATGACATTGTTTGGATAGGATTTTATTGCAAATTCCCAATTTTTTTGAATAACTGAATTACGGAATTCAATTGCAGTCTCAAATTGCTTAAAATTTAACTTGGTAAGCACAAAAACATTTTGGGAATAAAGAAATTCATCTAAATGTGAATTGTAATAATTTTCAATCTCGGAATCGGTTATTTCAAATACTTTAGATTGAACGTAATCTTCTTCTAAAATTGATTTTGCTAACTTTTTTTCAGAATCTTTCAAAATCACCTTGAATTTTGAAGAATTTGTAATACCACGATTTTTTGCTTCTTGAAAATATACTTCTGAATCAATCCACTCTTCAATTATCTGTTTTCTATCAGAAAGTGGAATTCCATAAACGCGTGCAAGAGCTTGCAAGTCAGTTTCAAACAAAACTGAATCACCAACTTTGGCAATTATTTCTGGTTGCAATTGCTTTTCTTCCTTGCATGCAAATAGAAATAAAAGAAAAATCGGGAAAAGTATTATTTTTTCCCGATTTGTGTGAATTTTATGTGAAATGAGAAATTTCAATTGTTATTTATATAAATCGTTTAATGCTTCGTAATTGAACTCAACATTGTAGATTTCTCGCAATTTATTGCTCAAAATCTCAGAAAGTTCTTTAGTTTTTCGTTCTTGATATATTGTTTGAATTTCAGGCAACGCTTCTTCGTATGTTTTTGGACGTGAAAGTTCTTTGCTTTTCACTCGAATTATTGACCAAAATCGGTCTTTTTTTATCGGAGTGGAAATTGTATTTTCTTTCAAAGCTGATGCTTCTTTTGCAACTGGATTTTCATCGAAAGTTCTACGAACATCTTTTTCAATTCTCAATTTCCCATTTGGGTTATTTTCAATAGAAAGTAAAACTTCATCAAATGGTTTTCCTTCTGAAATTTCTTTGTACGCTACTGAAAGTAAACTATCGTTATCTGAATAAATTCTGTCGTAAGTTACGTAATTATCTGTATTTAGTTCATTTCGTTTTTCTTCAAAAATCATTTTATAAGCATTTGTATCTGATTTTATCTTCGACCAAATTTCATCTTCTTGCATTTTGTAAATTAATAATCCGTCCTTAAATTCTTTCATTAATTTGCTGAATTCAGGATTTTCATTTTGCATTCTTTTTGCTTGTTCTACAAATAATAAATGTGATTTTATTGCGTCAGTTTCTTTTCCAAGGTCTGATTTATTTATTTCACGGTTTTTAGCATCTTTATTTTGTGCCATTCCGTTTAGAAGTTGAGCAACTGTAACATTTGCTTTTTCAACTGAAAGAATCACGGAATCTTTTACTTCATTGTATTTTTCATTCTGCAAAAAATTATCGCCATATTTTACAGATTTTAGCTTTGTTGCAACTAAATCAAGTAATTTTTCATTCTTTCTCACTTTAAATTTTGGTTCTAAAGTAGCAACATAATCTTGTTTATCGCTTTCAAAAGCTGTTTTTTTATAAGTTTCACGAATGCTCATTTCCATAGCTTTATATGGTGGTAAATCTTCGATGTCGGTAACTTTAATTATATGATAACCAAAATTTGTTAAAATTGGATCTGAGATTTCGTTTACTTTCATCGAAAATGCAGCAGAATCAAACGGAATAACCATTCTTCTTCTTTCAAAATAATTCAAATCACCACCTTTTAGAGCCGATTGTTTATCATCTGAATATTTTTTGGCTAATTCTTCAAAATTCTCGCCAAGTTTAATTTTTTGTGCAATGCTGTCAATTTTTGCTTTCGTAGCTAAAGTATCGATTTTTCCTGTAGAATCAGCGACAAATTTAACTAAAATATGACTTGCTTTTACTTTGTATTTTCTTGGTCGTCTATCAGTTACTTTTATAATGTGATAACCATAAGCAGTTTTTACTGGTTTTGGGTAAATTTCGCCAACTTTTGTAACATCCATTGCTTTTTCGATTGGTCGAAGTATTTGATTTGCAGTAAAATAATATAAATCTCCACCGTTATCGCGAGTTTGTTTGTGTTCGTTGTTTTCTTTGCAAATTTTTACAAAATCTTCGCCTTTTTGAATTCTTTCAATCAACATTTCCGCTTTATTTTTTGCAGCTTCTTCTGGTTTATCGTCAGTTCTAATCAAAATATGACTAATTCTAACTTCTTCCTTCATTTTATCATAGATTTCTGCTAACCTTGGTTCCAAAATCTGCTTTTCAATAATGTAACTTTCTCCAATTTGTTCAACGTAATTGTTGTATTCATTTTGGATTTCAGGCAATTTATCATAACCACGAATGTGTGCATTACGTAATTTCAATTTGTAATCTGTATATAAATTAAGATAATCTTTGTAATTTGAAATAGAATCCGTTTTAGCTTTTTCAATTCCACCGTTATTTTCTGCATATTTTTCGGCAAATTCAGATTTTGTAACATTTCCAACGGAATAGCTTGCAAGAGTTATTTCATCAGATGTAGAACACGCTGTGAAAATTATTGCAAGTAGAATAGAAGCATAAATTGCAGTTTTTTTAACCATTAATTTCCTCCAAATGATAATTTTTTCTTTTTATTTTTATAATTAAAACTATTTCTTTCCCAAAATACATTTTCAAAATAACCTTGAATTTCAGAATTTGTATCTGCAATTTCTAATCTTTTTTGGGATAAAGCAACAAATTCTTTGTCAGATTCAATTCCCAAATATTTTCGATTTAATTTTTTTGCAACAACTGCAGATGTTCCCGAACCAAGAAACGGGTCGAAGATAAAATCTCCTTGTTTTGAACTTGCTAAAACTAATTTTGCAATAAGTTTTTCAGGTTTTTGTGTTGGATGATTTGTGTTTTCTGGCATCGACCAAAATGGAACTGAAATATCCGTCCATAAATTCGACGGAAATGTCAATCGAAAATCACCGCTTTTACTTTTCTCCCAATCTTTTGGTTCCCCATTTTCATTTTTATATGGTGCTAAAACTTTCCGTTTCAGTTTTACTGCTTCGGAATTGAAGAAATATTTATCCGAGACTGTCGCAAACCAAATATCTTCTGAATTATTTTTCCAATTCGTCGTTGCTCCACGTCCTTTTTCCCTTTCCCAAGTAATTCGGTTACGAATTTTAAAGTACTTTGCCAAAACAAACGGAATTGAAATTGAACTTTTCCAATCGCCACAAACATAAATTGAAGCAGTTTCTTTTAATGTTGGAATTATGTTTGCAAGAATTTCATCTAAATATTCAGAATACTCGTCAATAGTTTTTTGTGCAAAAGAATTTGAATTGAACTTTTTGTACATATTGTATGGCGGGTCAAGAATCAATAAATCCACAAAATTAGTTGGAAGATATTGTGCGACAGAAAAAAAATCTTGAAAAATGATTTTATTCTGAATTTCATTTAACTCGACTTTGGAATTTAGAATTTCTGATTTTTGCAAAAGAATTTCAATTTCTTTTTGCTCAAGCGAAATTGTACGATTTTTTTCGGCTTTAACTTTCTGCATCAATTAATGAACACTCGTTCCTGGATTTACATTGTCGGGAATTCCAACAAGAGCCAATTTTCCTTCTGAATCTTCTACGGCAAGCAACATGCCTTTTGATTCTTCTCCGAATAATTTTGCCGGTTTTAGATTTGCAACAACTACAATATTTTTCCCAATTAATTCTTCGGGCGAATAACTTTTTCCAATTCCAGCAACAATCTGACGTTTTTCTGAACCAATTAAAACTTGCAATTTCAATAACTTATCACTTTTTTTGATTCTTTCGGCTTCTAAAATTCGAGCCGTTTTTAATTTCACCTTCTCAAATTCATCAATTGAAATAGGTATTTCTTTTTCTTCTTCAACTAAATTTGAAGGAAGTTTGGCGATAAGTTCTTCAATTGTTTTATCTTCAATTTTTGTGAATAAAATTTCTGGTGAATTTAATTTTGTTCCAGTTTTCACAATTGATTTTCCACTATCCAACCAATTTGTTTTTTCGGTATTTAACATTTTGAACATTTTTTCAGCCGAAAACGGAATTACAGGCTCCAAAATAGTTGCAAGTGTGTAAATTGTTTGCAAACTTACATTTATTGTATTTGCACAAATTTGTTTATTAATTTTAATTGTTTTCCAAGGTTCAGAATCGTTAAAATATTTGTTTGCCAAACGCGCTAAATTCATCATTTCTAAAACTGCATCTTTAATATGAAAATTTTCAATCAATTCAGCTATTTTCTCAGGAGCTTTGGAAATCAGATTTAACATTTCTATATCAATTTGCTGCAAATTTTCGGTTTTAGGAACAATCCCTTCGAAATGTTTATTGGCAAAAACAAATGTGCGGTTCACAAAATTTCCGAGAATATCTGCCAATTCGTTATTATTTCGAGCTTGAAATTCCTTCCAATAAAAATCTGTGTCTTTATTTTCTGGAAGATTTGCTGCTAAAGTATATCGAAGTGAATCAGCTGGAAACATTTTCAAAAATTCATCAACATCAATCCCCCAGCCACGAGATTTCGAGAATTTTTTCCCTTCAAAATTCAAAAATTCGTTTGCTGGAATATTTTGGGGGAGAATATATTTATCGGAATTACCATCATTCCAAGCAAGCAACATTGCTGGGAATATAATTGTATGAAAAACGATGTTATCTTTTCCAATAAATGCAATGTATTTGCTTTCTTCATTTTGCCAATAATCTTTCCATAAATCTGGATTTCCTCGTTGTTCACCAAGTTTTTTTGTTGCAGAAATGTAGCCCAAAACGGCTTCAAACCAAACATAAAGCACTTTTCCTGTAGCTGTTTCAAGCGGAACTTTTACTCCCCAATCTAAATCGCGAGTTACTGCTCTATCTTTCAAACCTTCTTTGAACCAACCATTGCAATATTGAAGAACATTTTCTTTCCAAGAATATTTTTGCTTGTGTTCGTTTACATAATCTTCCAATCTTTCTTGATATTTACCCAAAGGGAAATACCAATGCGAAGTTTCTTTCATTATTGGAGTTGTGCCAGTTACCTTGCTTTTTGGATTCTTCAATTCAGATGGTTCATATAAAGCACCGCATTTTTCACATTCATCACTACGAGCTTCTTCATTTCCACAGCGAGGACAAGTTCCTTCCACGTATCTATCTGGAAGAAACATTTCTGCTTTGGAATCATAGAATTGGAGAGTTTTTTTCTCAGTCAGCAAATTTCGTTTGTAGAAATCTGTAAAGAATTCTTGAGCAGTTTTATGATGTTCTAGAATACTTGTTCGGGAATAAATATCGAAACTCATTCCAAATTTTTCAAATGCTTGTAAGTTTGCTTTATGATATCTATCAATAACTTCGTTTGGTGAAATTTTTTCTTTTTCCGCAGTAATTGTAATTGCAACGCCGTGTTCATCTGAACCGCAAATGTAAATAACGTCGTCTTCGTTCAATCTTTTGTATCGAACGTAAATATCGGCGGGTAAATAAGCTCCACTTAAATGTCCCAAATGAATTGGTCCATTTGCGTAAGGAAGTGCCGAAGTAACTAAAACTTTTTCTTTTTTCACATTAAATCCAATAAAAAATTAAGAATAAATGAAATATAAAAATTTGATTAAGCATTTTTTCGATAGTTGTAAATTTAATTCGAATAAAAATCTTCTGGAATAATTGCAATTGTATCAGATTTTGGGACTTTGATAAAAAATCTTTTCCCATTCGGGATTATTAGATTTTTCTGACGAAGCCAAGGATTATAATATTTTAAGATTCTGTAATTTATCCCAGCATTTTGTGCCCATTCCGCTAAATCGTCAATTGATTGATTCACTTCAACTTTTTCAAATTCTAACGGTTTGTACAAATCTTTTTGTTCGATTGAATAACCATATTTTTTGGGATTTTCAAAAATTGTTTTAACAGCAAGCAATCTAAAAATATAACGTGAAGTTTCTTCAGTAAGTTGCATATTAAAAAGAATTTCAGTTTTCTGAGCAACTATTTTTTCAGATATATTTGCAATTCCATGGTTATATGAAGCCGCCGCCATCGTCCAAGTTCCGAAAACTCTTTTAGCTTTTTTTAGATATTTAGTTGCAGCCAACGTGGACTTTTCAACATCGTAGCGTTCATCTACATTTTCATTGACTATTAAATTGTATTCCTTTGCAGTTTTTTCTAAAAATTGCCAAAACCCAACTGCCTTTGAAGGAGAAACCACATTATCCAAATTACTTTCAATCACAGCAAGATATTTGAAATCATCTGGAATTCTTTGTTTTCTTAAAATTTGCTCAATTAACGGGAACCATCTTCCAGCTCGTTTCATATTAAGGAAAGTTGCAGAATGCCAATATGTATTTGAAATGAATTCTCTTTCCAATCTTTCCCGTACTTCAAAATTGTTTAATGGAATTGGTTCTCCACAAAAAGTTAACGTCTCGGGAATTTCGGGCATTTGAACTACATATTGAAATGGATAATCCTTATCATTTTCTCTATTTAGATTAGAATTGTAAATCTTATAAACAATTTCTGGACTTTTTTCATCATATTTTTGATAAATTAAAATTCCACCCGCAGTAATTAATGCTGAAATTAAAGTAGAAATTAGGATAATAACTATATTTTTTTTCATTTATATATCATCCTAAATCTATTTATTTCACTATTTGAACCTATTATTGTTAAAGTATCATTTGGTTGAATTTGAGTTCTATCCGAAATTACCTTTAAATATTTTCCATTTCGTTTAATTTTTATGATTTTTATCCCAAAATCTTTTTCCCAATTGAGATATTTGATTTCTTTTTTAGCAAAGTTGGAATTTTCAGAAATATAATAATCGGTAACCATTATAGAAGCCGAACAAGTTGTCAGAATAAATAATAAAGCGATTAAAAATATCTTGTATTTAGTCTTCAACTGTAATTCCACCAAAATATTGCCTTTCGGTTTTATAAACTGTTCCACGAAAAACGCCAACTTTTTTACCACTTTTAGTTTCAACATTAACACAATAAACAGAAATGGTATTTTTTTTGCTTTCTTCTTTAGTTTCGGCAATTAATTCATCGCCTTCAAAAACTGGATTAGTAAACGCCATACTTGTTTCCAATGCGACTGCAATATTACCATAATTATTCGAGCAAAAAGCTAACGCAGTTTGAGCAAAAGCAAAAGTTACTCCACCATGGCAAGAGCCAAAAGAGTTAATCATATCTTTGCGAATTTTCATTGAAATTTTTGCATAACCAGGTCGAGAATCTAAAACCTCAACACCGAGCCAATCGGCAAAATTATCATTTAATTTGATATATTCAGTAACTTTTTGGGTTAATTCCGCTTGTTTCATATCTAAAAATTTAATTCTTTTGAATACCAATATAGGAAATTAGCTTGAGTTTAAAACAAAAAAAGCCATCAGAAGATGGCTTTTTCTAGAAATTCATAAAATTATTTCTTTGTTGAATCTGGTTTTGCTGTATTTGTAGAAGTATTTGTATTTCCTACCAAATTTTGTGGCAAAGCTGGTTGTGTTGGAATTGCGTTTGCCGAAGCTTTTTGAATAATTGATTCTCTTTGTTCCTGTGAAGATTGGCTTGGCAAAAAGAATAAATTTGTTACTAACGCAAGTACTAAAATAGTTCCGGCAAGCCACCAAGTAATTTTACTTAAAGCGTCCGAAGTTCTTCTGGTCCCAAAAACTGAACCAAGATTTCCAGCACTTCCGAATGTTCCCGAAAGTCCATCACCTTTACTTGATTGTAATAAAACAACAAGAATTAATAATATTGCGGCTATAATTGAAATAACCAATAATAATGTGTACATTTTTTCTCCTAAATTTGTAGCGGGGGAGGGATTTGAACCCCCGACACGTGGATTATGATTCCACTGCTCTGACCTACTGAGCTACCCCGCCGTTAAAAAAACGAGTGCGAAATATAAGGATGTTTTTCATTTTAACAAAAACATTTTGAATCTAAAATTATAACCACTTTTTTCTCTTTATAAAAAACAAAATAAATGCTGTAATTACTGCCATCAAACTTAAAATAAAATAATATCCATATTTCCATTCAAGTTCTGGCATAAACTTAAAATTCATACCGTAAATTCCAACAATAAAAGTAAGCGGGATAAACAATGTTGAGACGATTGTAAGAGTTTTAATTATTCTATTAGTCTCATTATTCAAATTACTCTCATTTAGATTTATCAAACCAGAAAGAATTTCTCGGAAACTTTCGTAATAGCCAAGAATTTCAAGGATATGGTTATGTAAATCGCGATAATAAATTAAATTTTTATTAGAAATTTTTTCTAATTCATCTTCAATGATGTTTCTGATAATATCTCGTACAGGAGAAATTGATTTTCGCAGACTTTCCAACTTATTTTTTTGATTATAAATCTCATCAATATGGTTCTCCCTCTTCATTATAAATATTTTCTCTTCTAAATTGCTGATTTCTTCTCGAAGATTTTCGGATGCGATATAATAGGAATCAATTACGCTATCAAGTATTGAATACAAAGAATAATCAATATTTTGTGTTCTGCCTCGAGTTTGATTTAGCTCGTATCTTGTTATTTTTTCATCTATTAAAGGATTTGTTATTTCGTTAAAAACAACAATTATATTTGTAGAAATACAAATCAATAGATGAGATTCTACAATTTTCTCATTAATATTTACAAAATTCTTAAGGATGATAGAAAGTTGCTCCTTTTCTTTTTCAATTTTTGGTATATTATTCACATTCAAAACATCTTCCAAGAGAAGTGGGTGAATTTCTAATTTTTCAGCAATTTGTGTAATCAAAGATATATTCGAAAACCCATTTACAATTACCCAATTTATTCGCTTTTCATCTATCTGTAATTCAGATATGTTATTTATCGTATATTTTGAGAAATACTCGGAGTCAAAAACAATTTGTTGAACTTTTGTTATTTCTTCATATTTTCCTGTATAAACAAATGTCCCTGATGGTTTTCCTACTTTTCCTGATAAATTTCTTTTCCAATTTTCCATTTTTCCTCTAATTTGAAGTTATTTTTAGTCCAACTATTCCCATTAAAATAAGCGAAACAGATAGTATTCTCATAATTTTTGCTGGTTCATCAAAAAGAATTATTCCAAGTGTAAATGTACCAATCGCTCCAATTCCAGTCCAAACAACATAAGCTGTACCAATTGGAATTCCCTTTTGTGCATAAAATAGGAAAAGTCCACTTAAAGCCATTGCAACGACAGAAATTATTGCTGGAAAAAGATTGAATTTATTATTCTGCCAAGCATATTTCATTCCCAAGGGCCAACCAATTTCCATAATTCCAGCAAGTATCAAAAAAATCCAACTCATAAAATTCTCCATTTTCTTAAAATATGAAAAATACGTATTCATACTATTAATAAAAATTAAACGAAACTCGTACCAATTTTCACAACTTAAACAAAACTAATTATTGCAAATTGTAGAACTCCTAACAATTTGATTATCTATCAATAAAATTAATGAAAAATCATTTTTCATTAACAAATTTGGTTTTGATTTATTAGTTTTATACACGAATTTCTATTATTAAATAATACTTTTGGTAAATATGAAAAAAATTAGAGTTTACAAACGCCCTGAATGGGATGAATATTTTCTAAAAATGGCGATGCTCGTTTCCGAAAGAGCAACTTGCCCAAGAATGCACGTCGGTTGTGTTTTGGTTAGAGATAAACAAATTTTAGCAACAGGCTACAACGGTTCTTTGCCTGGACAACCACATTGTTATGATGTTGGTTGTATGATTGAAGATGGACATTGTATTCGTACAATTCACGCTGAAATGAATGCAATTATTCAGTGTGCACTTCACGGAGTAACAACTGAAGGGGCAACAGCTTATGTAACAAATATGCCTTGTACCAACTGCACAAAAGCATTAATTGGAGCAGGAATTAAAGAAGTTGTGGTATTTTCAGATTATCACAAAACAAAAGCAGAAGAATTTTTTGAAGCATCTGGAGTAAAAATCAGAAAATTACCAATGCCACCAAAAACAATTAGTTACGATTTGGAGAGCTTTACATCAGCAAAGAAGATTGATTTTGATAAAAAATAAAGAGTGAGCATTGTGAACAAGAAAAAAGAGATAGCCGTAATTTCAGTGAGCGGTGGTTTAGATAGTTGTGTAACCGCTGCAATTGCCAATCAGAATTATAAATTAGCCTTTCTTCACGTCAATTATTCGCAAAGAACTGAATTGAAGGAATTGGAATCTTTTCATAAAATTGCAGATTATTATAATGTAAAACGAAGACTGGTTATTGATTTATCACATCTTGCAAAAATTGGAGGTTCTTCTTTAACTGATAAATCAATTGAAGTAACAAAAGCTAATCTTTCAAATACTGAAATTCCATCTTCATACGTTCCATTTCGAAATGCAAATATCCTAACCGCAGCTACAAGTTGGGCAGAAGTTATTGGAGCTACTCGAATTTTTATTGGTGCTGTGTATGAAGATTCCTCTGGTTACCCCGATTGCCGACCCGATTTTTTTAGAGCTTTTGAATACGCAATTGATTTGGGAACGAAGCCCGAAACTAAAATTAAAATCGAAACACCAATCATTCACCTTTCCAAAGCCGAAATTATAAAAAAAGGAATTGAACTAAATGCACCAATTCATTTAACTTGGTCTTGCTATCAAAGTGAAGACAAAGCATGCGGAGTTTGTGATAGTTGTGCTTTACGTTTACGTGGATTTCAGCAAGCTGGAATAGAAGACCCAATCGAATATCATATCAGGCCAAATTATAAATAAGTGAATAATTAATTGGATTTTGATAGAAAAGCTGTGCAAATCATACTACAAATTACAAATTACGGATTTACGAATTATCAATTTCTGTAGTTTCTGCAAGTTTTAGTTCTTAAAGTTTTAAACTTGAATTCTCAATTAAAATTGATACTGAAAAACTATGAAAATAATTTTTGAACAATCTGCGCAACTTTGTTCATAATCTTATTTTCTCCTTCAGAAAATCCTTTACTTTTCGCCGTTTTCATATTTTTTTCTGCTGATTTATTATCACCGAGCGATTTATATGTTTCCGATAAACCTGCAAATGCTTCTGAAAAGTTGCTATTTGATTTTACTGCTGCTTGGTAAAATGATTTTGCTTTGTTATAATCTTTAAATACAACTTGATTGAAAAAACCCATTACAAAATTTAAGTCAGCACTACTTTTATTCTTGTTATATTCTGCCTCAACCATAATATAAAGAGAATAATCTTCGTAGCTAAGTTGTTTGTATTTTCCACCAAGTAGATAAGAAAGCATTCCATCAAATTTGGGAATATCGAGATAACCAGTGATGTTTGTTATAAATTCACCTTTCGAAGTAAAAAGTCCAGTTGAAGGATAACCCGTAACGCCAGCGGCTTGTGCAAATTGAGCAAATGTGTAAGATTGTCCCATAAATTTAACTTTTCCGTCTTTTTCTGGATTAATTTTTACGGCAACGAAATACTTTTTCATTTTCTTTGATACTTCGGAATTTGAATATGTTTTTTCATCCATCACTTTACACCATTTACACCAATCTGTGTAAAAATCTACAAGAATATACTTGTTTTCCTTTTTGGCAATTTCCGCTGCTTTGTTAAAATCGCGATGCCAAGTAAAATTTTGTGCAAAAATTTCTTTTGCAACAAACACTGATAAAAGTAACATCCCTATAAAAATACTTCGTTTCATTTTTCTCCAATAAAATTTTTTAAAATATGATGGAATTTCAATAAATAAGATTCATTAACCTATTATTTTTTTAATTCAGAATTTCCATAAGATCTTGTGATTTGTAAAATTGCTATAACAAGAATTGTTCCGCCAATCAACTGAGGAATTGCAAGAAAATTCCCATGAATTAGATAATCGAGAATAATTGCCGTTACTGGGAAAGCTAATTCCAAAATAGTTGCATCAGAAGCTTTTACGTATTTCAATCCGATATAATAAAAAATAATTGCTAACCCACCAGTTGAAAATGCAATTGAAAGAAAAATCAATATTTGATTTTGGCTAACATTCACAATTTCCGACAGATTACCTGTAAATAAAGTAATAGCAAGCATCAATATTGAAGTGATATAAAATCTTAAAATTGTTGCAGTTTGGAAAGAAACTGAAGAAATTCCACGTTTACTTAATACTGTAGAAAATCCAAAACTGAAAGCTGCCAATAATGAAAACAATGTAGCAATTATAGTTTTACTTTGAGAAGTAAAATCGGGGAATGAAAAACCGAAAGTAAGCATATATGAACCAAATAATGCCAAAATAGCCCAAATAAAGAACATTTTATCCAATTTTTCTTTCAATAAAATTGCTGCAAGCGAAATTGCAAATAGTGGCTGGAATTTCTGTATCAAAATAACAACTGAAAGATTTACATAATTCACATAAAATAATGCTTTTGTAATTGCCATTGTGCCTATTGCTCCGCCGAAAGCGGCAATTCCAATAAAATTGATAATTTCAGATTTTGTTAGATTTTTCAACTCATTTCGGTAAATTCTAACAAATGGAATCAACAAAATAGATACAAGTAAACTTTCAAGAAATACGACCAAGTCAACTGGCAAGGAATAAAGAAATGGACGAAAAACAATTCCATCCACACCCCAAAGCATAGCCGAAAGTATAATAAAAAAAGGTGCTAATTTTTTCATAATTTAATTAATTGTTGTCCAAATATAGAAAGTAGAATTTTGAATATTCATTTTTTTGCTTCAACCTAAATTAATATATTTGCACTCCGTTTTTTGGAAAGATGCTGGAGTGGTTGAACAGGCACGCCTGGAAAGTGTGTGACCGTCGAAAGGTGGTCCGTGGGTTCGAATCCCACTCTTTCCGCCAAGATCGTTTGTATTTAGAAATGGAAAGATGCTGGAGTGGTTGAACAGGACGGTCTCGAAAACCGTTGAACGCTACGGTGTTCCGAGGGTTCGAATCCCTCTCTTTCCGCAAAAATATTTTCAGAAATAACTCCTCATTTTTCCCCGTTTTCCATCATGCCCAAAATCTTTTGTCGGGCATCTTTTTAATTTTGAGAGATTCCTGTTAAAATTTATAATGCCCAAATACCCAAAAGGCAGAGTTCAATTAAACCTAATTGAGTATTCTAATTACAATTTTTTTACC
>DYLK01000031.1 GCA_020722065.1 Melioribacter roseus | reverse complement strand
TTACTAATTACTGTTCACTGATTACTATTTGAGAAGAATCATTTTCTTCGTTTCACTAAAACTACCACTTTGCAATTTGTAAAAATAAACACCGCTTGGTAATTGATAATTACTAATTGATAATTGATAATTATGCGAGCCAGCGGTCATTTCTTTGTCTATCAAAGTTGCTACTTTTTCGCCAAGTGTGTTGAATAGTTCTAATTTTACGTGCGAATCTTGTGGTAAGCTAAATTTAATTTCTGTACTTGGGTTAAATGGATTTGGGTAGTTTTGTGATAATTCAAATTTAGTTGGTGTTTCATTATTTATTGGATTTTCAATATCTGTCAAAATTCCTTGTTCTGGAATAAAGAATTTTTGTGTTGAATAAATATGAAATTCACTTGGTTGGAGTAGGATATTTTCTTGTGTATTTGTAACGGTTATTGAATCGCCACTGAAGAAATCGTACCATTTCCCTGTAGATTGGAAATTTGGGTTTACATTTCGAGCAGTTACATCAAAATTCCCGATAATTGTTACATTAGAAAATCCATTTGTTAGTTGAATTCTTCTATCGTAAATGCCTTGTCCGACACGAAGTGTTACTCCAGAATAGGGACTATTAAAAATATCATATTCTTTTCGCAATTTTATTAATGCTGCCCACGTTTTGTAAAGTTTCATTCTTGAAACATCATCATAATATTCCCAATGAATTTCTTGCGGGTCAGTTCTGCCAGCGGGGAAAGCTTCATCATAACCGAGTTCACCAAATTGCCAAATCATTTTTGGACCTGGGAAAGTAAAGAAGAATGCGCCGACTAATTTTTGTCGTTGAAGAGATAAATCAACATTATTTTGAATCACATAATCTGGATTTGTATTCCTTCCATATTCAAGATTTTTATACATTAATCTATCTTCGTCGTGGCTTTCCATGTAAGTTACAAGGTTTGCATTTGTCCAAGTTCGGGTTTTATAATATCCCCAAGATAAATCTGAAGAAAGATTTCCATCATCCAACCAAGCCATTGCTGATTGTGAATATGCAACATTCATATTTCCCCAAAGTAATAAACCATGATTCGAAAGCTCAATTTCTTCGCTGTTCTCTGCAAAATGTTCAAGAATTAAAACTGCATTTGGGTCAAATTCCCAAAGTTTATCTGCCATTCGTTCAAGATTGTAAACTCTGCTTGCATCATAATTTCCCCAAAGTCCGACATTTTCGCCAGAATAAGTTTGAGTGAAACCTTTTGATAAATCATATCGATATCCATCAATATGAAATTCTTCAATCCAATATCTGTTTACTCTATCAAGGAAATATCGTGTGTGTGGCGATTCGTGATTCCAATCATAACCAGGAGAATATGGATGAGGTGATGTAACATTCATCCAAGGATTATCACTTGTTGGTTGCCCATATTCTCCCTCGTTATATAATCTGACAAAAGGTGATTGTCCGAAAGAATGATTATAGACAACATCGAGAATTACTGCTATTCCCAAATTATGTGCTTCGTTTACAAATTCTTTTAATTTTTCGGCTGGTCCGTAATATTTATCTACTGCAAAATAAAATGCGGGATTATAACCCCAACTTATATTTCCGTCAAATTCGGAAACAGGCATAAGTTGAATTGCATTTACGCCAAGTGTATGCAAATAGGAAAGTGTGTCTATTAGCATTTGGAAAGTATGTTCGGCTGAAAAATCGCGTATTAATAGTTCATAAATTACCAATTTCGTTTTGTCGATATTCCCAAAATCTTGGTCTGTCCAATTAAATTCTGGTTTATTTACTTCAAAAACTCCAACGTATTCTTCTGTTTTTCCATTTGGATAATCTTTTAGATTTGGATAAACGCTGTTTGAGATGTAAGAATCATTCCATCCATCTAGGACTAATTCTGAATATGGATCAGCAATTCGTATTTCGCCATCAACTAAATATTGGAATGAATATTCTATGTTTGAAGTGAGATTATCAAGTGTTATCCAAAATATTGTGGAATCGGAAGTTGGCATATATTTGTTCATTAAATATTCTTCCCCAACTTTCCAATCTGTGTCGTGAAAATCTCCAATTATGTAACAAAAATCTTTATTTGGTGCAAATAGTGCAAAAGTTACAGTTCCATCTGAATTGTAAGTTATTCCAGGTTTTGTTCCATTTGGCAAATTAGAACTTGTTTGATTTGGTACTTTAAATAGTACGAAAGATGTTGTTCCTGTAACTCCATAATTATCCGAAGCTGTTGCCGAAATTGTATTGGCTCCGTCAATAAAATCTTCAGCTTGAATTGTGTGTGTTAAATTATTCTGATTTGTTGATGTGATTTGTTCCTCATTTAAGTATAAAGTTAAATTTGTAACGGTTGTTCCAATTTCAGCAACCGAAATTTCGACATTCAAATTTTCACCATCTTGAACAAAAATTGGTGAACGAAGTGGATCTCCAAAAGACAAATCTAATGATGGTTGATTAAAAACTACTGTTAAACCAGTTTCATATAAATCAACAAAAATATCTGCTCCGCCAACATCTCTTCCAGTTTGTGTTGAAGTTGAACTTCTGAACACAAAGCAAAGTTGTTCAATATGTTCTGATGAATTTGTAACGTTATAAAATGTACGTGGATTTCCAATTACCAATTGATATAAATCGGTGCCGATTCTTGTTAAAGCAGGTTGTGTTGTATTGTTCCCCCAAGTCCCGATAACGTGTTGCCAATTACCCAGATTTGTGTTAACACCAGTGTGTGTGTAAACTGTTCCAGTATAACCGGCAAGACCACCATCGCCTTGAGTTGCGTCGAAAATTATAGTTATGTTATCATTTTCTGTAGAAAACTCGGGATTAGTTACAACTACTTGAGCAAAAATTGTTGTTGCAAAGAATAGCAACAAAACTATGTCTCTTATTTTCATGATTTCTCCTTTTAGTTAAATAGTTCCCAATTAATTCCAATTTTCATAGTTCTGCCTGAAAGTGGAAAATATGGGAAATTGTAATAATTTGTATCAAATAAATTTTCGATTGTAAAATAAACTTTTGCCGTTTTTTGAATACTTGCAATTGTTATAAAGTCAAAAATAAAATTCTTTTTCAGATTTTCATCATTAAATTTTTGAATTAAATTATTCGAATTTTTGAAAAAATCAATCTGAATATCATAATTAAAATTGTAAATCGAGTAACTAGTTAAGCCCGAATAATTTACTTTTAAGCCAGTTTTAATATCGAGGTTGTTGTTAAAAAGAATATCAGAATAGTAAATTCCAGTGGAGAAATTTAGATTTTGACTTTCAGAATTTTCGGTGAATTTTTCATCTTCCCAATTTGTTTTTGTAAAAATGGCATTTCCTTCGTAAATGAGATAATTCCATTTTGTTGCGAAATTGAGCGAAATTCCAAATATTTGATTGTTTTTAAAATAATCAGCACCAAGCGAATCGGGATAATAAGCAAAGTTTTCTGTAGCTAACGAATAAATAATTGGGAAACTTTCTGTGGTAGTTGAGAAAATATCAAAGTTAATTTCAGTTTTATTATTCTTTTCTTCGGTTAGATATTTCAGTTCAAATTCATAATTCTTATTTTCAGATAAATCATCTCGAAATTCAAAAAGATCTTCTTCAAAATCATTGAAATATTTCTCAAATTTTGAAAATCCTAAGTAGTATGATAAAGTATTGTTTGTGTTAAATGTCAGATTTCCCGCTAAGTCGAAACCAAATCCATTTTTAGCATTTCCAAAACTAGTATTTGATTTTTCTGCTTTTCGTGCAAATGCTGAAAGTTTAAGAAATTCAGCAAAGTTATAACTAATAATCCCAAATTCTGAAAGGAACATATTTTCAGAAAATTCACTTTCTTCAAAAAATGCCATCAATCCCAATTCAACTCTCAGATTTTCATCTTCGTATTTGTATTTGGGAATAACTTCGGTGGAATGATATTTTCGTTCCATTAGAAATCTTGGAATTGGACGATAATATTGCTCGTTATCCAAATTCTGACGAAAAATTCTGCTTTCACTTCGTGTATTAATATCCAAATAAATTGAATTGAAAGAATTCCATTGCCAGAAATTTTTTAAATAATACCCAAGTTTTTCATCTGTTCTGTTTGAAAATGGATTAATGACAGGTGCGTAAAACCAATTGTACATATAATTTTCAATTTGAGAAGTTTCAACATTTCTTTTCAAATAATCATAATCAATTCCACTAAATAATCCCAAATCAGATTTATAGTAATCGAAACCAATTTCCATTGTAAAAGAATCAGCAAAAATCTGTTTGAGTTGTGTATTTAATGTCCACTGCTCGAAATCGGAATTATCAAAAGTCTTGGAAATTGCTTGATTGGTCAAACTGAAATTTAGTATTGTTGAAGAAAAGAGTTTTGTGTTGAAAAGTACATCAATAGCGGCATCATCATTCGAACCTTGAAAATAATTAACAATAGTAAGCGGTTCTTTTTCATTTCGCTCAAAATATTCAATTTGAACTGCAACATTGTTCATCTTTGCTCCGTGTAAAAATGAACGCGGGAGTTTTTCGAGCTTAATTTTTTCAATAAAATTTAACGGGAAAAGTTTGAAATCATTATTATTTCGGGAAAAATTATTGCTCAAAAATCCATTTGAAATAACATTCAGATTTTCGGGATTTTGTCCATAAAATGAAAATAAAGTTGGTTGCCCAAGAATTCCAAGATTCAAAGAAGAAGATGGAAATTTTGATTCAAAAGCTTCGTCTAAATCTCTATTTGTAATCTTTTTAATTTCAGAGTTTGTAAGGGAAGATGAAAAATCAAATTGATTTGTGTCGATTATTTTTTGGAATGAATGCAATTCTTTTCCTATTGCACTCGAATCTGAAATCCCAACCAAAGTTGAATCAGCAGGAAAAGCGAAGTAATTTATTGTAAGAAAAAAACTAATTAATAGTAGAAGTTTCAAGCTCTTGAACATCTTAAATTGTTTTAACGTAGTATTCATATAGAATTTATTAATAATTTTTCCAAATTTATTACAAAATAAAGGAAAAGTAATTTGTTTTAAAATAAAATCTTTTTATTTTTGATTGTCATTCATCCATTAAACAAGGGGAAACTCAATGGCAGAAAAAAAATCTTTAACAAAAGCTCAAATAGTTGATAGTTTAGCTACGAGCTTAAGCGCAACAAAAAAAGATGTTAACACATTTTTGTCAGCTTACAATGACTTGATTTACAAAGAAGTTAAGAAAACTAAAGAATTGACCGTTCCAGGTTTAGGCAAATTCTATGTTGCCAAAACAAAAAAGAGAAATGGTCGTAACCCAGCTACTGGAGCTAATATCAGTATCCCAGCTAAAACAGTAGTTAAGTTCAAGGTTGGAAAAGCTTGCAAAGATGCAATTGTACCTCCCACAAAAAAATAATTTTTGATGGAACTCCTTTTTTAAGGCTGACTTTTGTCAGCCTTTTTTATTTTAGGCTGATGTTTTTCTTTTAATAAATCATTCACTTCTTTTACAGGATTAAAATTGTGCAATGGAATTTCCACGAAAAAAGTATTCCAAAAATACATACTTCCGTTCCATAAACCTGGCATTTCAAGCACTTTTATAGGTTTTGCTGCTATAGTTTTATACGTGATTATTCCAGTATTTTCATTTACAAATTCGTTCAATTCAAATTTATTTCCGTTTTTATCTTTAAGTGAACAAACAATATCTACTGGATTAAAATGTGTTGATTCTTTTAACAGTTTTTTATTTTCTTCAGAATCTTTGTCTATTTGAGACAATTCGACAATTTGCAAAGATTCAGTTCCATCATCATCAGCAACCCAAAAAGGTCCACCGCCTGGTTCACCTTCGTTTTTCACCATTCCGCAAACTCGAATTGGTCTTTTTAATTTGTTAAGGATAAACTCTTTTCGAACTTTCCAACTTTCGTTTAGTAAATGAGAAGGAATATAAAGATGAATGGATTTTTCAATTTCATCAAGTTCAAGTTGAAAAGAACTTTCAGATTCGACCGATTCAATCTTTTCAATTTTCTCAAAAATGTAATTCTGTTTCTCGATTATCATTCCCATCAAAAGTTTATGATATGGAATTGTTTTCGATAAATAGTCATGATGAATAACGTTGTCAATATTTTTAATAATCACAAAATCAGCATCAAGTTCATTTAGATTCCTTAATAAAGCTCCGTGTCCGCTTGGTCTAAAAATAATTCTTCCGTGTTCATCTCTTGCAATTTGTAAATTAGAATCAATTGCAATTGTGTCTGTTGATTTGTGCTGAAAAGAGTAACTAATTGAAATATCTGGATTTACAGCAAGCATTTTCGAAAATTCTTTATGAAAATCTTTCTCGTGATTTTGTGAAATTGTGAAATGTATATTTAGTTTCTCATTTTTGGGAAAAATAACTTTCAATTCGCGAATATGTTCTTCAACTGGATTGTTAATTGAATCTTTGTAGATGTGAAAAGCAATTAAACCTTTTGGTAAATGTGCAAGATTTAATCCATTTTCCCACAAAATAAAATCTAACAATTCAATAACATTGCTTTTTGGGATTTCTATATTCTTAAGAAATGCAAATTTTAATATATTTTGCAAAAATTCCAGCGTTTTCTTGAAATCTTCATCTTTTTCTGAAATTGCTGCTAATTCATCAAAAGTTAGTTTTTGAAAAGATTTATTAACTTTTATCAGTGATTTAAACATTCTGGTTGCGGCACCTGAAGCTGGGACGAATTTCACAAATTTATATTTTGAATTTTCCTTTTCAAATATCGAAATAAAATGTTCACGTTCGGCTTCAGTTGGATGAACAATTCCATTTCCAATTTTTGCGGGTGATTTTATTTGAAGATGGAAATTATTTCCTGCGAGAATATTTGCTTGATGTATAACTTTTTCTGGTGTTAAACCGTGAGCTGTAATTTGTGCAAGTTCTTCGCTCGAAAAAGAGTAATTAATCATTTACTTTCAATCCATTTCTTCCAAATTTCGGGTTTGTATCCAATTGTAACTTGTCTTCCATTTCTAACTATTGGCATTTTAATTAATTGTGAATCTTCTAATAATTCAGTTTCTAAATCATATCTCATGTATAAAAGATTTCGTTTTTGGAATTGCTTTCCATTTACATCAATTAATTCTTCTAATGGAATTACTTGCGAAATATTATCTAATTCACCTTTAGAAATATTTTTTTCTCGCAAATCACGAAAATGTGGTTTAATATTCCTTTCCTGGAAAAACCGTAGTGCTTTTTTCGTGTCGTTATCTTTTTGTGTGCC
Source organism: Melioribacter roseus (assembly GCA_020722065.1). Taxonomy (GTDB): domain Bacteria; phylum Bacteroidota; class Ignavibacteria; order Ignavibacteriales; family Melioribacteraceae; genus WGAL01. Next base: position 15,800 of record DYLK01000031.1, on the reverse strand, counting down.
AAATATTTGAATTGTCATCTTAAATATAAAAAAGGGCGAAAATTAACTTCGCCCAAAATTGTCAGTTATTTTCTTTGAACTTTTGCAGAAATTTTACAAATTTTTCAACACCTTCAAGTGGGAAAGCATTATATATTGAAGCTCTCAAACCGCCAACATCACGATGACCTTTTATTCCAACAAAGCCATTTTCTGTTGCTTCGGAAATTAATTTTTTCTCTAAATCTTCGTTCAAACAGCGAAAAGTTACGTTCATTAATGATCTATCTTCTTTTTCAGTTACTGTCCCTTTGTAAAATCCGTCTGAAGAATCAATGTAATTATATAGTAATTCAGCTTTTTGCAAATTATGTTTATACATTGCATCTAAACCACCATTTTCAAGTAGATGTTCAAAAATAAGTCCCATAATGTAAATACCATAAGTATTTGGTGTGTTGTATAACGAATTTTTTGATGCGTGAGTAGCTAAATTTAAATATGTATGTAAATCAGATGAACTTCTTTCGAGCATATCATCACGAATAATGTACAAAGTAACGCCTGAAGGACCAATGTTTTTTTGAGCTCCAGCATAAATCATCGCATATTTTGTAACATCAATAAATTTATGTAAAATATCTGAAGAAGCATCGCAAACAAGTGGGACATTGCCAACTTCTGGTTCAGTTTTATATTCTGTTCCGTAAATAGTATTATTTGATGTATAATGAACATAAGCTGCGTCGGAGCTGAGTTTTAATTCATCTTGTTTTGGTAATCTCGAAAAATTTTCGTTCTCAGTTGAAGCGGCAATATTAACATCACCAACGCGTTTTGCTTCTTTTGCTGCTTTTTTAGACCAAGCACCTGAAATTATGTAATCAGCTTTAAAAGTTGGTGGCATTAAATTTAAAGGTACTAATGAAAATCCTAATGTTGCTCCACCTTGTAAGTATAAAATATGATAATTATCAGGAATGTTTAATAATTTTCTGAGATTTGCTGTTGTATCATTGATTATTTTATCAAATGATTTCGATCTGTGAGACATTTCCATAACAGACATCCCAGTTCCTGGATAAATAAATAAATCTTCTTGTGCTTTTTTTAGCACTACTTCAGGTAATATTGCTGGTCCAGCATTAAAATTATAGACTCTTTTTTCCATTGTTTTTTCCTTTAGATTTCGTGAATTAATAATCCGTCTCGTAGTTTTGGTTCGAACCAAGTTGATTTTGGTGGCATTGTTTCCCCTGCATTTGAAATGTTGATTAAATCATCCACTGAAACTGGAAACAATGAAAAGGCAACTTGTGCTTTTCCACTATCAACTAATTTTTCTAATTCTTTTGTTCCGCGAATTCCACCAATAAAATCGATTCTCGTATCTGTCCGTGGGTCACCAATTCCTAAAAACGGTGTTAATAAATAATTTTGGAGAATACTAACATCCAAATTGTCGCCAATTAATTTTTCTTTTTTAATATTTTGATTTGGAGAAAGTTTATACCATTTTTTATCCAAATACATTTTAATTGTTCTCACATTTTCAACTTCTGCTGTTTCCGTGTTTTCGACAAAAAAGTTAGTTTTAATTTTTTCAATCAAAGAATCGTAAGTATTTCCATATAAATCAAGCACAACTCTATTGTATGGCATGATTTTAAGTTGAGCAGCATCAAACAAAACCGCAATAAAGAAATTATATTCTTCATTTCCGTTGTGGTCGGGATTTGCGGCTCTCTTTTCCTTTTGTGTTCTGCTTGCACTTGCTGCTCGATGATGTCCATCAGCAATATATAATTTTTGTACTTGTTCGAGTTCATAGATAATAATATCATTAAAATCTTCTGGAACAATCCAAACTGTATGACGAATTCCATCATCAGAGGTAAAATCGTACAAAGGTTCTGTTGTTGTTTCTGTTTGTTTTATAATTTCATTTACTGCTTCAACACCTTTATAAGTTAAAAATACAACTCCAGTCTGTGCCCCAGTGTTGATAATGTGATTAGTTCTATCATCTTCTTTAACTTTGCGGGTTTTTTCGTGCTTCATTATGATGTCATTATCATAATCTTCGACTGAAAATGTTGCTGTAATTCCTATTTGAGAGTGATTTCCCATAATTTGTCTGTAAAGGTAAAATCGTTCAGAATTATCTTGAATCAAGATCCCTTCTTCTTTCATTTTTTGATAATTAGATTTTGCTAATTGATATACTTCGGGATCGTAAGGATTTATTTTTTCATCCAATTCAATTTCCGAACGAGTAACCCTTAAAAAATTGTATGAATTACCTTGTGCTTGCTGATAGGCTTCTTCTCGGTTAACTACATCATACGGAACGCTTGCAACTTTTTCGATATTTTCTTTGGTTGGTCTTACTGCTTTAAAAGGTCTGATAACTGCCATTAATTCCTCGTTAATGATATTTTAAATATTGTTTTTACAATATCAAAAATATTAAAGAATACGGATTTTCCAATTGATAATCTTGAAATTACTTAAACAACGCTGCTGTTTTTTTCTTTTCAATTACGTGGTCGTAAAGTTCTCTATCTGAATGGGAATAATTTGAAAGTTCATCTTTTATTAGAAAAACTTCTGTTTCCTTTCTGATTCGGGAAGTAGCGAGTTTTTGTGCAAGTAGCTTTTCGTTCAATAGTGGCAAATTTTCGCCTAATAAAACAATTTTGGGTTTGTATTTCATAAAGTACTTTAAAGCATCAGCTCCATTTTCGCAAATTAGCATTTTATATTTCTCGCCCAATTTCTCTGCAAAAAATGAGTTAAAAGCTTTATCTGGAGTTGCAATTAAAAACTTTTCCTTACTTGGATCATCATCATAAAAGTCTTGTGTTTGACTTAATATCTCTTTTTCTTTTTGCTTTTTGATTTTTTTGCGGATTATATCAAGTAATTCTTGTAATCTTTCTACCGATTGTTCATACATCAATGGTTTTAGCATGTAATCAATAACACCCATTGACATTACTTTTGCAACTGTATTTTTTTCACTAATTGCTGTTAGCACTATAATCGGAATATCTTTATATTTTTCATCAGCTCGTAAAGCTTCAATTGTTTCAACACCATCCATAACTGGCATTGTAATGTCTAAAAACATAATCTCGGCATCAAAGGATTTTAATTTTGACAAAGCATCAGCTCCGTTGTAAGCAGTTTGCACTGTACACGAGAACTTTTTCTGTAATAATCTACTTAGAAAAAGCGAGACATTTGGATCGTCGTCAACTACAAGTACTTTGAACATTAATAACCTTTATCAACTTAAAAGCAAAATTAATAATTTTTTCATATTTCTAATTAAATTTTTGCTTCATCAAGCATAAATTTGAAAGTCGTTCCACTATTTGGAGCACTTTTTACAACAATTTCCCCGCCGTTCTTTTCAATTAATTCTTTTACTAAGATAAGCCCCAAACCAGTTCCGGCTTCGCGATTTGTTCCTTCGCGGGTAACTTTTTGTGTAATATCAAACAATTTAGCAACTATATCTTCGCTCATTCCAATTCCATCATCTTCCACTGATATCTGAATTCGTCCTTTAATCTTTTTTGATGAAAGAATAATATTTCCACCTGTTGGCGTAAATTTAATGGAATTATTGACAACATTTCTTAAAGCTGTTTCGAACATTAAAGGATCAACAAAAATAATATGATCGCGATTTATTTTATTTGAGATTTTAATGTTTTTTTGCTTTGCGGTTTCGTGTAATGCCATAATAGTGGAATTTGCAATTTCGAAAGGTGATGTTTTCATTTTTTCAACTTTCAGAGAACCAAGTTGCATCCTCGACCAATTTAGTAAGTTTTCAATCAATTTGAAAATATTATGTGATGAATTATAAATAGAAGTTGATATTTCTTTTAGTTCTGAAACTGTGAAATCGTCTATTGATTCTGTAAGCATTCGCGAAAGTCCCAAAAGTGCAGTAAATGGACTTCTTAAATCATGTGCTATGATTGAGAAAAATTTGTCCTTATTTGCATTTATTATTTTTAATTCTTCGGCTTGTTTTTTTAGTTCAACTTCCGCAATTCTTAATTGTCTGTTAGATTCAATTATTTCTTGCTCTTTCAACCCTTTTTGAATTGAAAATGCAATTTGATTTGAAACTAATCGAACTATTTTAAATTCTTCTTTTCTATAAACATTTGGATTTCGGTAATCTTGCAATACCAAAACACCACTTCTATGACTTCCCAAATCGAGATATACAGCAAGTAATTGTTCGGGAATTGTTCCAAGTAAATCAATTTCTTTCTTTGTAACCAGATTTTGAATATCTTTTTTTGAAAAAATGAAGTTTTTTTGCTTACGCAAAACATATTCTGTTATTCCGTTTGCTGGTTTTACATCTGTAATAATTTCGTCGGGGTCGTCCATTTCATCAACATAATAAGGAAATGAAATAATATTCTCGGTTTTATTATAAATAGCAAGAAACATATTAGTTGCTGACATTAATTTGGCAAGAATTTGATGTAATTTGGGATAAAGTTCATCTAAATTTTGACTTTTTTCTGATTCATTTATTATCTCAAAAATTGCATTCGAAATTCTTTCTTCTTCCTTTTCTTTGGTAATATCCCTCGCGATTCCAACAATTCCTTCAATTTTCCCATTTTCATAAGTTGCTGTTTCTCTAATTTCGAGTAATATTTTTTTATTGTTTTTCGAGATAATTTCAATTGGGAAAGATGGGATCTTTATACCTTGTAAGATTTTCTGTGTGTTTTCTATCGCTGTTTTATTTATAATATTATCCGTGAACTTTATTCCATCTTGTTTTAAAAATTCTTCTTGAGTATAACCCGTTGCCTTTTTTATACCTTTTGATATGAACAAATAATTTCTGTTTTTATCTTGCCGATAGATAATATCATTTATCTTCGAGAAAACAAAATCTTGCTGCTCAACTACTTGTTTATACCTATTTAAAGTTTCTTCAATTAGTTTTTTTGCAGCATGTTTTTCAGAAAAATCTTCAAGTATTCCTATTCCAGTAATATTCCCAGAGCTATCATAAATTGGATTTGTTTGCAATCTTATCTGAGAGATTTTCCCTGAAGTAACCGAAACATATTCTCCTTCATAATTTTGTTTTTTCCCTTGAAGGGTTTCAACAACACATCTTTTTACATCTGAATTAAGTAGTGATTTTTTTAGATTAAAATTTTGAAGTTTTGTTTTACTTGAACCTAAAATTTTAACAAATGCTTCATTGAAATAAACTATCTCAGAATTTTCGTTAAAATAGAAGATTCCTACAGGCAAATTTTGAAATAGTGTTTCATATTGCTTTCTTCCTTTCAATAAATCTTCTTCAATAGCTTTTTTGTCAGTAATATCAACTAAGGAAATAAGGAATTTATTGCCGATTGAAGCAAAATAAAGTTGAACATGCCTTATTTTGCCTTCTTTAGTAGAAATTGTAGTTTCAAACTGACGAGGAATTTTTCCACGCACTTTAGCTTTTATTGCAGCAGTTATCCAATATTTTTTGGCTTTATCACTTAATTTTGTGTGTCTATATGCTTTTTTCCACCATTCTTCCAAATTTGGAATATCTTTTTTGTTATAACCAAAATACAATTCCATACTATGATTTGAATATTCGGCAACGAGATCGTGATTAACAATAACCATTGGAATAGGCGATTTATCTAATAAAGATTGCAATTCCTTTTTTGAACTTTCAAGTTCTCGCTTTATTTTCTCCAATTCGGTTATATCCGTTTGAATTCCCCAACTGCGAATTAGCTTTCCATCTTTTACTACGCCAAAAACATTATTGTTAAATATTCTAAGTTCGCCATTAGCTATCCTCTCTTCTGTTATTAAGTTTTTCATACTAAAATTTGATTCGACAAAACGAAGTGTAGCATCAAAATTCTTTTTGTTTTCAATGCTTCCGTACAAATCTTCAAGAGAGAATCCAACTAAATCTTCAGGCTTTTTAAATCCATACATTTGGGACATTGTTTCGTTACATTCTGCAATTCTTCCAGATTTAATTATATCAATTACTTGTTTATGTTTCGGTTGTAATAAATTAACTGTTGGTTCATATTCCACTCTATAAATTGCCGCAGATGAATATTTGATTAAACTTTTATAAAGTTCTTCACTTTCTTTATTTTTTTGAATAAGATTTTCCTCGAAATCACGATTTCTTACAACTAATAATAGACTTTCCTTTCCTCTAAAAGTTAGAAATGATAATGAAACATTTATTGGGATTTCGCCAGAATTCAATGAAAAAGATGAATTAAATTGTTTTGAAATGTCGTTTTTCTTAAATTTTTTTAGTTCCTTAATTCCATCAACAGCAAGATATTCCCAAATAGAATGTTCTTTACCTTCATTTTTATTGATACCCAACATTTTGGCGGCTTGAAAATTAAGTTCTGCAATTTTTCCAAAATTCTCTTTCCCAAATTCAATAATAATTAATCCACTTCCCGCAATATTAAAAATAGTTTCAAAATCATCATAATTTTGTTGAATTGTGTTTGATTTTACTTCGCGATTTTCTGAAGATTGAGCTTTATTCAGCTTCATTAGTTTTCTCTACTTATCTAATAATATAAAATAATAGTTTAAAGATTGAAATTCAAATACTGAATTTTCTAATCTACTATCTAATAATTATTAATGTCGGATAAACAATTTCTTTTTCTGTGAATTTTGATATCTGACTTATGTCCGTTTTTACACTAAATTCTATGATACTATTCAACATAGATTTTGTTTTTGTCAAAATAAAATTATCACTTGTCAGAGAAAAGATTTACGCTTTTCTATCATTTTTTTTATTTTTATCGAACAATAATGGTAAAATATATGAAAATTGGAAAATACGAAGTCGATTTTATTGAAACTGGCTCAATTGCTTTGGATGGCGGAGCAATGTTTGGAATAATTCCCAAATTACTATGGCAAAAAACAAATCCAGCGGACGAAAAAAATAGAATTACACTTGGCGGAAGATGTTTGATTTTGCAATCTGAGAACAAAAAAATTCTAATTGATTCTGGAACGGGAATTGATTGGGATGAAAAATTCGAAAATATCTACAATTTGCAAAATAAATCTGAAAATATTCTTACTTCACTATCTCAGAAAAATATTCAGCCCGAAGAAATTACTGATGTAATTCTAACTCACTTGCATTTTGACCACGTTGGAGGTTCGGTAATTAAAAAAAATGGAAAGTTTGAACCAACTTTCCCAAATGCTAAATATTTTGTTCAGAAAAAGCAATTTGATTGGGGAATTTCATCAACAAACCGCGATTCGGCAAGTTTTAAGAAAGAAAGAATTCTCCCATTGATGGAAAACGGCGTTTTAACTTTGCTTGAAAAAGATGGTTTTTGGGATGATGAAATCGAATTGATTGAAATTAACGGACATACTTTTGGTCAGCAAATGATTAAAATATCTGATTCTAATCAAACTCTTTTATTTTGTGCAGATTTAATTCCTACTTTCGGACATATTCCAACTTTTTTTGTAATGGGCTATGATTTGCAACCGCTTATCACAATTGAGGAAAAGAAAAAATATCTGCAAAAATCAGTTGATGAAGATTGGACTTTAGTTTTTGTTCATGATTATTTTAATCTTGGAGCGAAAGTTCAAAAAACTGAAAAAGGATTTTCTGTTAAACAATTAATCAAGAATTTTGAAGAAATATGTTAGAAAATTCCAATGAAATTGTTGTTAAAATTGCACAAAAATTGGGATTTGATTTGGTCGGTTTCGCAAAGTATGAAAATCTGACAAAAGAAGTTGAATTTCTGAAAAAGTGGGTTTTTGAAGGAAAAAACGGCGGAATGGAATATCTCGAACGGAATTATGGGAAAAGGGAAAATATTCGTGAAATATTACCAACTGCAAAATCTGTAATTTCATTGGGAATGAATTATTATCAAAAAAGTGAATTTTCGAACAAAAAGAATTTAGGTAAAATCTCAAAATATGCGATTGGGAAAGATTATCATCTAATAATCTGGGAGAAATTCAAACTTTTTGAAGCGAAATTGAAGGAAATATTCCCTTCAATAGAAATGAAAAGTTACGTTGATACTGGTCCAATTATGGATAAAATTTGGGCAGTAAAATCTGGGTTGGGCTGGATGGGAAAACATACAAATATTATAAATCGCGAAATTGGAAGTTGGTTTTTTATTGCGAATATCATATCAAACTTAGATTTTAATTATGGTTTTCAATCACAAGATTTTTGTGGAAGTTGCTCGGCTTGTTTGGATGCTTGTCCGACAAACGCATTGGAAAGTTATAAAATTGATGCAAGTAAGTGTATTTCATATTTAACAATCGAGAATAAAAAAGAAATTCCACAAGAATTTGTTGGCAAATTTGATAATTGGCTTTTCGGTTGTGATATTTGCCAAGAAGTTTGTCCATGGAATAAAAAATTTGCCAAAGTTACGAAAATCAAAGAATTTCATCCAAGAATTCCTAATGAAATTGAGCTATCAATTTTTGAAAATCTAACAAATAAAACATTTGAGGAAAAATTTTCTGAAACTCCAGTTTTACGTGCGAGATTAAAAGGAATGAAGAGAAATGCCAAATTTTTAATGAATAATTGAAACTAAAACGGACAAAATGTATCTGATTAATCAAAATTTGAAAAAATAAAAAGGTAGATAAAATGTTACAAAATCACGAAAAAATAATAATTATTGGTTCTGGTCCAGCTGGTTTAACAGCTGCAATTTATGCTGCAAGAGCAGAATATTCTCCATTAGTTTTCGAAGGGATGGAACCTGGCGGACAGCTTACAATTACAACAGAAGTAGAAAATTATCCTGGGTTCGAACATGGAATTCAAGGTCCAGAATTAATGGACACAATGCGAAAACAAGCTGAAAAATTTGGGGCAAGAACTAAATTCAATGAAGTGGTTGAAGTTGATTTGAAAGCGACTCCAAAAGTTGTAAAAACAGACGATGGCGAAGTTTACACAGCCGATGTTGTAATTATTGCAACTGGCGCTTCTGCAAGATTTTTAGGAATTGAGAGTGAAAAAGAATATAAAGGGAAAGGCGTTTCCGCTTGTGCAACTTGCGATGGATTTTTCTACAAAAATCAAAGAGTTATAGTTGTTGGTGGTGGCGATTCTGCAATGGAAGAAGCAAATTATTTAACTAAATTTGCGTCGAAAGTTTATTTAGTTCACCGCAGAGACGAATTCCGAGCTTCAAAAATTATGACAGAAAGAGCTAGAAAAAATCCAAAAATCGAATTCAAAACTGGAGTTACTATTAAAGAAGTCCTTGGCAAGGAAGTTATGGGAAATAAAATGGTAACTGGTGCTTTGCTTGAAAATGTAAAAGATGGTTCCACTGAAGTTCTTGATGTTGAAGGAATTTTTATTGCAATTGGACACGATCCAAATACAAAAATATTTGCGGGACAATTAGAAATGGATTCAAAGAAATATTTAATAACTGAACCTGGCACAACCAAGACAAAAATTCCTGGTGTTTTTGCTTGTGGAGATGTTGCCGATACAATTTATCAGCAAGCAGTAACTGCCGCTGGTTCTGGTTGTATGGCGGCACTTGATGCGCAAAGTTGGCTTGAAGAAAACGAAATTCAATAAAAATCTAATATGATTATAAATCTTTGCAAAACTCTGTAAGGATTTATTGAATTAAGAAGAATTTTAATAATATTTTTAGAAATAGAACTCTATTAAAAACAATACTTACTTTTATTTGTTTTCAAACATCTTTTCAATATATTTGAAAACTTTTTTATAAAATTATTATGGAATTAAAATGGCTAATCATAAGTCGGCTAAAAAAAGAATTAGACAAAACGAAACAAAAAGATTAAGAAATAAAGCAGCATTAAGCGAAATTAAAACTTTGATTAAAAAAGTTTATGCTTTAGAATCTAAAGAAAACTCAGAACAAGTTTTGCGAGATGCTGTTTCTAAAATTGATAAAAATGTTAGCAAAGGTCGTTTGCACAAAAACACTGCTGCAAGAAATAAATCAAAATTAGTTCGTTTCGTTAATAAACTTAAATAAATTTTAAGGGCGAAATTTTCGCCCTTTGTTTATTATAATAATTTCTCGCAACAAATATTCCTGCCAGATTCAACTTCCTGATTCCTTAAAAAGCAGTTTTCTAGTTGGACATTTTCGCCAATTATTGAATCTTCAATTGTTGTAAACCCTTTTATTTCAACATTTTTCCCAATTTTCGAGGGATTTTTCAATCCCTTAACAAAAATGTATTTTCGAATATTTACGTTATCTGATATTTCAACATCGCCTTTTATTACTACATCGCCGCAAATATTTACATTGTTCCCAATTATAATTTTCTTATTTCCTTCGGCTCCGATTATTGAATTGGCTTTGACGAGAACATTTTCGCCAAAACTCACATTTCCAGCAATTGTTACATTTCGTTCGATGAATAAATTTTTATTCAATTTTACATTTCCTTTTATGATTGAACCTTTCCCGATTCGCAAATCAATTAAAATTCCTTGTTTATCATAATCAAGAATTTGCTTTACAATGTTTTCTGAAATGAAGAAATCTTTCGGGTCTTCAATTTCTACTAAATCTTTTATTTTTTGGTAAACTAAATCGTAAGCTATTGCATTCATCTCAGAAAGAACGCTTTTTGTATTAAAACCCATAACTACATATTGATTTTTTGGACTTACGGCACGCACATTCCAATTTTGTTTGTTGAAAAGCTCAATTAAATCAGTTAAATAAACTTCGCCTTGTGCGTTATTTGTGTCGATTGTGAAAAGTTGATTAACCAATTTTTGATAATTAAACACAAACGCTCCAGAATTGAATTCATTATTGTTTATCAATTCTTGTTTGGAATATCTGTATTTTTTTCCATTGAAATCAAATTCAAAGTAGTTTTCATCTGTAATTGAATGAATATCTTTATTCTCCAAAATGCAAAATACTTTCCCAAAATCTTGTGATTTTTCCCCAAATACGTCAAATTCTGGAACTCTGACAATTCTTCCATAACTATTTTCGGTTGGATTTCCTTCAAACAAGCCAGTTAAAACTATCATATCTGCATCAGAATTTTCAAATTCATCTTTCATCATTCGCATTGTCTCAACATCAAAAAGTCCCATATCACCAGGTAAAATGAAAATGTTTCCATCGTAATTTTCTGTTTTCATAGAATTAATTGCAACTTGAACCGCGTGCCCTGTTCCTTTTTGTTCTTCTTGAAAAGCAAATATACGGTTTGATTTTTTGCCTACTGACTGACTTACCGAATCAGCTTTTATTCCAACAACTACAACGGTATTAATTTGTTCAATTGCATTTTCACACGCATTTACAACTCTATTTACGGTTGGAATTTCGAGAATTTTATGCAACATTTTTGATGTGTTCGATTTTATCCGCTTTCCGTGTCCAGCGGCAAGAATTATTGCTGTATTTTTAATCTCGCTGTTAAAATCTGACGAGAGATTATTTAGTAGTTCTTTTATTTCTATAGAATTCATAACATCCTTATTTTTTTGATTGGTTAAAATAAGAATTATGTTCTCTTTATTAAAAGAAAGAAAAAGAATAAATTGAATTACTATGAAAAATTCTTTGAGAATAGAAAAATTATCAGATTCATTTTTTGATTGGTGCGTTAAAATTACAAACGGCTTTTTAACAGAAAATGAAATAAATTTGCTTACGAATAGTTTAGAAAATGAACTTCAATTTGTTTTTTTTACTGAAAGAAGTTTGATGAATTTTCAGAGAATTGTAGAAGCACAATTCGATAAATCATTATTTTTGAATGATTTAATAAAATATCCGAAAAGATTAAACATTCTTCTTCAAATTTCAGCAAACAGCAATTTTTTGACTGATTTTCTTGTTCGAAACTCAACATCAATCTATCAAGTATTTTCAGATGAATATTTTTCATCTGATTTTGATGAAAATCAACTTTCCGAAAATTTCAGTTCACAATTCCAGAAATTCAAAACTCAACATTCCAAACTTCAATTTGCTCGAAGATTCAAAAATCTATATTTACTAAAAATTGCTTTGTGCGATTTTCAAAAAAGATGCGATTTGCCAAAAATCACCTATTCACTTTCCATCTTGGCAAAAGTTATTGTTCAAAATGTTTTCCAATTTTGTCTATCTCAAATAAAAGAGAAATACGAAATTTCATCGGAAAATGAAGAATTCGCTTTAATTTCGCTTGGCAAATTGGGTGGGAATGAATTGAATTATAGTTCAGATTTAGATTTTATTGCAGTTTACAAAGAAAATATTGAATACGAAAACATATCATTTCACGAGATTTTTACACAAGTAATCACACTTTTCATACAATTGATGCAAGAACAAACAGATCAAGGATTTTTATACAGAATTGATTTTCGCTTGCGTCCAGATGGGAAATATTCACCGCTGGCAAAAAGACTTTCTGATTACATTATTTATTATGAAACAAAAGGCGAAGATTGGGAAGCTCAAATGTTACTGAAAGCTCAACTTTCGTTCGGAAGCCAAAATTTGTTTGTTTCTTTTATCAAACAAATCGAGAATTTTATTTATAAATCCAATTTTGATTACAAATACTTTGAAAATGTTAGGAAAATGAAACAGAAAATTGAGTTTGAAACGAAGGGGAAATATGATATTAAGAGAATTTCTGGTGGAATTCGTGATATTGAGTTTTCAGCTCAAATTCTGCAATTGCTAAATGGCAAAAAAAATAAAAATTTAAGAATATCAAACACGCTTTTGGCTTTGCAAGCACTTTTTGCTCACAAGCTAATTGATGAAAATGAACTAATTCAACTTTCTGAGAAATATAAAATATTTAGGCAAATTGAACATTTTTTGCAACTCGAGAATGACTTTCAAACGCATATTTTACCAACCGAGTTTGAAATTACTTCAAAAATTGCTTTCTTTTTTGGATTTTTAGATGAAGATGAATTTCTTGCCAATTTGAATGAAAATCGCAAAATTGTTCGACAGATTTTTGATAGAATCACAAACGCCGAAATTAGTCCTAATTTGAAAAAATCAGAAGATGCATTAATTACCAACGAAATTGATTTAATTCTAAAAGGCGAGACGCTACTTGGAAATAAAAAATTCGACATCAAAACAATCGAAATTGCCAAGCAAATTCAACCAAATTTAATAAACATTTGTTCGAATATATCAGATTGGAAACGAACAATTCATAATTTTGGTAAAATTGCAGAACTTCATCCATTTCCATCAATATTTTTTGCGGAAATGAGAGATGAAAAATTCTTAAATCTGACGATGAAATTGTGCGAAAATTCTGAAAAATTTGTGGCTAACTTAATTCAAAACAAATATTTACTCGAAGATTATCTTTCGCGAAAAGCAATTAATCTGAATTTGAATTCCGAATACAAATCAGAAAATCTGCTGAAAATGTTATTTTACTTGAATATCCAAATCTCGGCTGGAATTCTTTCGCCGTTCGAATTTTCGTCAATCTTGCGAAAAAAAATACATCAAATAATTTCTTCTGAATTCGAAAAATATTTCGACAAAAATCAATTTTTTCTCTATTCACTTGGTAGTTTTGGCAGCAACGAACTTTCGTTTTCTTCTGATATTGATTTGATAATTATTGCAAAATCTGAAAATAATTGGGAAAATGAAAAAATTGCTCAAAATTTTAATGCAAAAATAAATGAATTGATTTCGCCATTTTCAGCCGATTATAGACTTCGTCCAGAAGGACAAAATAGCCAATTAGTTTGGGTTTATGATAAATTGGTTGAATATTTGCAAAAAAGAGCTTCATTTTGGGAATTTATAGCACTTACGAAAATTTATTTTATTGCGGGAAATTTCGATTTGTTTAATAGAATTAAAAATCAATTCATAGAAAAAGCCAAGTCTTTTCCCAAAAATGATATATTAATTCAATCTCAAAAAATGTATCGAAATGTCATTTCTGCAAAAAAAATTGTTTCGCCAGAAATCTTCGACATAAAGAAAAGTCACGGAAGTTTACTTACGCTCGATTTTATCACACAAACAAAATTGTTGCTCGAAATTGAAAAACAGCAAAATTTAATTTCGCAAGAAAATAGAGAACGACTTCTCCAACTACTTGGATATCAAATGCTTGAGGTTTACGATGGATTTCGCACAATTTTGTTGAAGTACCAATCGAAAACAGATAAGCAAACAACAATTATTAATTGGAATGAATTTCCTGAACTAAAAGAAGAGATGAAAGAATTCATTCAAAAAACAACTGAATTCTACAAAGAATTTTTTGGAAGTTGATTTTTTTAATAAGATATTATAGTATTTTTGTCAAACTAAAAAATATGGAGTCAAAATGAAAAAATTAACTTTACTTTTCGCAATTTTATTCAATTCTTTTGCTTTTTCGCAGGATTTTCAAATTACCAACACAGGTGTTTATTCTGTTGATATTCCCGCTTTGGACGTTTATAACGGAAATGCAAGCCTCCTTTTTGGAACAAATTATTGGTTTTATTCATTTGATGAAGATGGAATAACATCACCAATTGATCAACCAATTCAACCATCTCCAACTGCTTGGGGACCTCATAATCCAACAATAAATATTGGAAAAAATAATGGATACATTTCTTCTGTGTATATCGATCCAGTTTTTTCTGCAGATACTTACTATTTATTAAATTATGTTCAGAGTTTGGATGGCGGACAAAATTGGTCTTCGCCAATGACAATTGATACTATTGAAATAGGAAGTTCAATTTCAACCCGATTTGATTCTCCTCAAGCGATTGCGACAAACAACAACAATTTGTTTATTTTAAGATTTAGCTTCAAAAATTCGCAAGATACAACGGCAATTTATTTAAGTAATTATAATGGACCAAAAATCCGTGTTGACGAAAATGCTCAAGAATATGAATGGGCAATGTCAATGTTTGTAGTTCCAAACACAACTTGGGAATCAGTTTATATAACTTATGTTGAAAACAATACAATCTATCTTAAAAAGATTGATTATTCTTTTGGAGGAGAATATACATCTTACGAAAGAAAACCAATTACTTATCTCGGACAAGTTTTTATGCAATATGATAATTTTACAAAACTTTTGATTGATAGTAACGGGAAAATGTATTTATTCTATAATTATTATCCTTCTGCTGGCGTTTATTTAGTAACTTCTACCGACGAAGGAAATTCTTGGACAAATCCGCAGAAAGTTATTAATTCTCCAAATCAATGGGTGAATGATTATGTTAGTTTTAATATCACTTCAAATGATATTTTAACAATGGTAACGCACAACACAGACAACGGAAATGTTTATTCCAAATCAAGCATAAATGGGATAAATTGGACAGAAACGGCTTATCAAGTAAATAGTTCAAATGGAACAGTTGTTGATTTTTCATTCCAGAATTCAGTATTAATTGGAAATACACATTTGGCAACAGCTTGGATTGACAATAGAACTGGAAATGAAGAGATATTCTACTCAAAATTCGAAATTCCAGAAGTTCCATCAACCTCTATTCACCAAAATGAAGTGGTTGATAAGTTTGAACTATCACAAAACTATCCAAATCCGTTCAACCCAAGTACGGAAATAAAATTTAGTATTCCACAAGATTCGCACGTAATATTAGAACTATTCAACACACTTGGAGAAAAAGTAGCAACTTTGATAGACAAAGAAATGTCCGCTGGCTCACATAATTATCAATTTTCAATTAGTAATTATCAATTACC
>DYLK01000030.1 GCA_020722065.1 Melioribacter roseus | reverse complement strand
AATTTGTTACTTCATATTCTTCATTTTTATTTAATCCTCTTAACTCAACAATACCATTAAATTCATCAGCAAAAAAAGAATAAAACATTACTCCATCTTTTTGTATAACATGAGTTTCGGGTTTATCAAATCCAATATCATATAGTTCGCCAAGATAATTTCCTTTTGATAACATATTTTCTTTATAAATATCTACCCATTTTTTCCATTCTATCTCTTTTTCGGGAGTTAAACTTACGTCTCCAGTTTCCTTGTTTTTATGAGCACCTACAGGCCAAGTGAACTTTGTGCCGACAATTCCACCAACTCCAACAGTAGAAGCAAAATCATTTTTATTATCACTTAGTTCAACATGATCTCCGTAATAAGGTGCTTGAGGTCCGATAAGAGCTTTGAATGTTTTTCCTTTTAATCTAATTTGCCAAGAAGATGTTGGGTCGGAGGCAACTACTTGATTTATATATGGCAACATATAATATGAATAAGCTGTCCCACATGGACAAATTTCAACAACTGCTTTTGGATTAATATTAAGTGCTGTTTCATAAATTATTTTGTAAAAATTCACCATTCCTTCTACTGATTGTTCAGGATAATCATGTTTATGTTTTGGATTATAGCAAGCTGCTGTTCCATTTAAATGTTGTCCATCTATTTTTAGTCCATCAAATCCCCATTCACCTAAAAATTTTTCTACCATTTCCTTTGTGTATTCCAAAACTGGTTGATATGCTGGACATAGATAGTAACTATCCCACCAAGTAATATCTTGCGGTTTGCCATTTTCGTTAATTAATATCCAATCTTCATGATTTTGAAAAAGCTCTGTGCCAGGATCAACTGCAAGCGGAGCCCACCACAATTTGGCTTTCAATCCCATAGAATGAATGCTATCAACAAATGCTTTCATATCTGAATCGCCGTTTGGAAATTTTGTAGGATCTAAGAACCAATCACCTTCTGCTGTTTGCCAGCCATCGTCTAAAACTGCCCATTCGTAACCAAGTTCTTTAACTTTTGGTAGAGTGTTTAACACTTGTTCAATTTTGAAATTTCTTTCGTAACCCCAAGCACACCAAATTGGTTCATAACTTTCTTCTGGAATTTCTCTAAAATTAAATCCCCTTTTTTGCATTAACTTGCTATAATCGGAAAGTGTTTTAAAATAATCACCGTTATGAATACCTACAAATGTTGTATAAGTTTGAAATGACTCACCTTGTTCTAATGGAATTTCTCGTTTTTCCACAAGTTTGATATTAACTTTTGATTTAGATTTCATTTCAACTGGAAGTGAAACAAGTTTTGGTGTAGATTCTAAATGCCCTATCGCAATTCCAACATCTTTTCGCCAAACGTCAACAACGGGAGTTCCACCTCCATAATCAGAAGCATTCATTCCCATAAAATTCTGTTGTGAAAAACCTTCTTTTATTGGAAGAACCCAGTCTGGTCTTTCGGGATAAGTTCCACTTTGGTATGACCAAAAAGGAATTTCTGTCTCTCCATTATTTTTGATTGAATAATTATTATTTACCCATTCGTCAATTGTAATTCTTTGTGTGGATAAATTTGTATAAGTAATTTTAGTTAAAATGAAATTTGGGAAATCGGAGATATTTTCAGCAATAATTGTTTTTCTAATCTTAAATTTATCAGAATTAGAGATTCCACTTATTTTTAACATTCTCGAAGAGTCTGTTTTGATAATTTCAGAACTTTCGTAATTGAAATTCTTTAATGTATCACCATCAACAATAATGTACTCAGATGGTGAAAAATCATTCATCAATTCACTACTATTTATTAAGCTAGTAATTTTACTTTGTAACAAACTATTAAACTCAATTTTAATAGAATTACTACTTAACTCTCTAATATCTTTTTCTTGACAGAAACTTAATGTAATTATCAAAAAAAGAGCTAAAATTGTTTTATTCATTTTTCCACCATTAAATTAACTTAGCTAGAGGTAAACTCTAGCTAATAAGTTATTAATTCTATACATTATGTAATGTATTGGAGGTACTATTTGAGGAATCAATCAAAAATTAGTTTCAAGTTGCCTGATTCTCCTTGCATATCTCTTCCATATATTTCCAGAGACAACATTTGTTTATTTTCATCATATTTTTCTGAAAGTATTTTCAAATGTTCATTATCTGAAATTACTTTTTTAGGTTTTGATGTTTTTATTAATACGTTTTGAGTTCCATACATCCTTAAACTAATATCAATTTCATTTTCGTTTGTGTTAACAGAATACACATTATAAGTGCCTGTATTGTTTACAAAAATTGGAAGTTCTTCTTTTCCAACGGTATAAGTTAATTGATATTTTTCTTGTTGCAATCTTGGTAAATAGATAAAACCATATCCAAATTCTTCAAAATAAGCGGCTATATTTCCATCATTTAATTTAGCGGAGGAAAGATGTTCGCCATCATTCAATTTTATTTTGAGTACTAAATTTCCCAATATATTATTAACATAAGCTTCTTTTGGCATATTAGTATTATCTATATCGACAGTTCCTATTTTCTTTTCTTCAATTTTTGTAAAATGGTTATAAAGCCATTGTGAATGAAGCTGTTCGGTGTTTTTTGCTAAATAATGTTTTTCGCTTTTTTGGATATTTTGAAAATAAGCAATCCATTGTTGATTTAGTTCTGGTTGTAAAAAGTCGTCAGTTGCAAGCCAATTTGCCCAATGAGATTCAATAATATCGGTTTTATATTCTTCTAATTTTTCTTTTGGCAGTGATGCCATTTCGTACCAAGGATTTCCGTAGTTGTATCTGTTTATTACAAGAACTCCATGGTCAAATCCTCCTCCAAATTCAATTGGTGGATTTAATTCAGTGATTTCTTCAAAAAGTGTGTTGATATATTTTACCCCATATTCACTCATAATTTTCCCCGTACTATACTCACCGTTTGGGTTCCAATAATGACCATAAGCAGTAGGGACATGACTTTCGGGGAATGATTGTCCGTTTTCTTTTGTAAAACCATATTGTGCCATAATTTCTGCAAAGCATTTTAAGTGGTCTCTTGAATCTTGTTCGCTCCAAGGTTTATCTCCATAAAGATCATACCATTCAGCTCTATCTCTTTTTCCATCAATCCAATGTTCGTGTCCTACGCCGTGTAGTCCAAATTCCATATAGGCGGAATTATCTTTAACATATTTCATTATTTCCAACTGCATATCATTTACATTTGCTGAATTATCAAAATTTTTACCAAATTGTGTAGTTGTGGGATAATTTCTACAAACATTTTCTCTATCCATTTCAGCTAAAACAAAAAGAGTTTGAAAACGAACGCCAACTGCTTTACCTACTTCAACAAATGGTTTATAATCTCGGATATCAAAATCTCGCCGAACGCCAACTCGCCAAGGTCCTTCTGAATCTCCAAGTGAACCGCCATGATTCCAGCCAAGATCGTCAGTTGCAATTGCAAAAGCACGTGGAAATATTATTTGTGCAAACAAATTGTTTGTTGAGAACACAAATAACAGTAAAAGTAAAGATATTATACTTATATTTTTTTTAATGTAACGCATTGTAAGCCTTTCCTTATTTGATTATTATAAATTTTCCGTATTTATTACCTAATGAACTTTCTATATAATAGAAATATAATCCAGGAGCTATTTCTTGTTCAGAATCTGAAAGTAAATTCCACGATTCAGTACTTTGTAAATTTGAATGTTTAATAGATTTAACTTTTTCTCCCGCATTGTTGAATATGATAATTGTACAAGTTTGTGGTAGATTGGTAAAATCAATTCTATTTTGACCTATTTCAGATTCCCATCCTGCTGAAACTTTATATGGATTTGGAACAACTTTTACATCTTTTAGTGATGTTGTTGCTATTGAACAATTTGGAGTTACACTAACAGTGTTATCATTCGGCAAATTAGGATCATTTGATATGGAATTTTCCAAAGGAGGCTTTATTGAACTTCCTCTTGTATAGGCACAAATTGCATATCTATAATTAAAGCCATTATTTACTTTTGAATCGATAAAATAATTACTCGTATCTCCGTTTTCTATTCGACGAATATCATCAAGACCAGAATCATTTCCTAAACTAAATCCTGGTACAAGTGGATTAACTCCTGTAATTCCATTTATTTTATCAAAAATTGCAATTGGTTTATATGAAATTACATCTCCATAAACATCAATTATTGGTTCGCCCCAAGTAACTCCGTTGTCATAAGATTTATAAATTCTATATCCTTCAAATAATGAATCAGTTTCTGCTTTAGTATCCCATATTAGCTCAACTTTTCTATCACCTTGAATTACATTTACAATTGGTTTTGGAGGTGGAGATAGTATTGCCCATTTATCACGATATAATTGCATTACTTGATCAACATTTTTGAACAAATCTAATTTCGACACACCAAATACCGTAGCGACAATCATTGTATCAAGTTCACCAACATCTAACGTAAATGGACCAGAAGCCATAATTTGGACTGGCTCTGCATCATTTACGAAATAATCTTCTCCATTAAAAGTGTCGTCAATTCCATCGCCGTCAGTATCTCTTGGGTCATCAATGTTTGCAAGGTTGTAGTAATAAAATTCTGTTTTTCGGGCACCATTTCCAATATTTGTTGTTTGGGCATTATAATTTGAAACTGCGTCATAGGTTGTTACACCTAATTCTGTCCCTACATCAGATTTTGGAGTTTTTAATACAACTGTTCCCGCCCAAGCAATATCTTGCGAATTCATAGTTCCACCATTTATTGCTGTCTCAAATCCGTCAATATCCCAACTATATGCAAATTGCCTATTTCTATCATAATAACAAGCATCACCATCATCACCGAATTCGTTTGGTGGATTAAAAGAAGATATGAAAGCAAAGTCGCTCCAAATTCCAAAATATGTATCTGTAATTGGAGTATCTCCAATATTTCTTCCAACAAATTGCCAGACAATAAAATCTTCATAAAAATTTGAACTCCACGCAAATCCACGATTTATTGTTTGAAGAGTTAACCATCTTTCTGGTGGAACTTCGGCTCGGTGATCAATTGCATAACTCACGGAAAAACTTTCTTGTTCTCCAATTTTACTTCCATTTGCTTTTGCACCTGGCCAACCTGAGGTATCGATAGGAATTTCCACTAACGGTAAATTTGCATTTTCTGTTTTTATCCCATTTTCGTAATCAAAAGTTGTTTTATAAAAATAATTTGGAAGATATTGTGGAAAACCGTTTTGAGGCCAACTTTCGCGGTCATCATTCATTGAGGCTCTATCTCCACCAACAAATTCAATGTATGGATCATAATGGTCAGGGTCCCAAAAATCAGCGGGACCTTCGCTCATACCTGCATCAACACAAGGTAAATTATCTGGATTTTCTCCACCGCAATTTTCTTGAAATCCCCCAACAATAAAAGCTACATCTGTACCATAATTTATTCCCGACCCTGCTGGATATTCAAAAGCTGGTGGCAATGCATAAATTGTATTTTGGAAATTTCCATTACAAAGTTGATTTGCATTGCTAAATTTTGTTCTTACTTTGTTAATATCAAAAACATTCCATCTTTTGTATTCTCTTTGTGAAAAGACTATTATTGGAAGAAATATTAAGTATAGAATTATTTTATTTATTTTCATACTTTTCTACCTAAGGTCTTATTGCAACATCCCACGGAGTAGTGCAATTTATTGGAATTGAGCGAATAATTTTAAGATTGTCGGGTAAAATAAATTTTAGTTTGCTTAACTCTTCTCGTGAAGTTGCAATTAGTAACTCGTTACTTGCTGAAATATCTATTCCTTGGAAGTTTACGCCACTTATTTCCGAAATTATACTTTGAGAACTTATCTGTATTTTTGTTAAAATTCCTTCGCTACTACTTACATAAAGAAAATCTTCATTTACTGCTAAATCGTTATTGTTTCCTGTTTGTGATTCGTAATTAAGAGTTAAAATGTTTATCAAATTACCGTTATTTGCATCAATAAAAAGAAGTTTGCTTGTTCGGTTTTCACGGACAATTAATGTATTTCCATCAGTGGAAATTGCTAATCTAACCGATGCAGTTAAACTATCAATAGTAAATGTTTGTTCAACCACTTTTGTTGCGAGGTCGATTTTCCAAATTTGGTTCGATGTAGCGCCTCCAGCATAAGCTTTTGTGTAATCACTTGAAATAGTTAAACCTTTGGGAGTCCCTGGTAATTCAATAACATCAGTAATCTCTTTTGTACTTAAATCAACAACAGATATCAAATTGTTTGATTGATTTACTACATAAGCGAAATTATCGCTAACAACAATTTCGGCTGATTTTTTAACTTCGGAACCATTTGGGTTTTGAGTAAGTTTTTTTTCTATCTCATAAGTATCTGGATTTATAAAGTAAATTCCGCTATTAGAAGAGGCATAATCGGTCATTATTAAATAACTTCCGTCTTTTGTAAATGCCATTTCCAATTGTCTTCCAAAATCATTTAAGGCAGTAATTGTGTCAGAAACAAGCCGATTATTTTCGAGATAAACTTTCAATAATATATCATCTGAACCATCACAAATAAAATATTCAGGATTATTTACTGAATATTCTCCTGAAGTAAAGAATTCTGATGTTGCAACTAATGTTGTATCTTTATCAATTCCATTTCCGTTTATATCCTTAACTCTTGAATAAAGTTCTGTGTAATATTGATGAGCAGGTTCTAAAGCGACTGATGGTGTAAAGATTATGTTGTTGCCTTCTGAAGTAAATGTTCCTTTTACCTCATTTGTGAAATCTTCATTTGACCAAAGATGAAAATTTCCTACAAATGATTTGGGGTCCATTTCTTCATCAAAGGATAAAATAATAGGTTCGTATCTATTAAAAGCAAATGCACTATCTATAGGGGAAATTATTTCGTTAAAAGTTGGACGAACTTGTTCCAATGGCGTGGTTACTAATCTATCATCATTGCAACCCAACAATATTACTGATAAAATTACTGAGTATAATATTTTCTTCTTCATTCTTTTTCCCTTTCTTACAAAGTAAAATTAATTGAAAATCTATGAATTCTGCCTAATCTATTTAAGTATGAATAAGCGTAATCGAATTTAATTCCACCAACTCCTTCAACATCATAATTTATTCCTGTTCCAGCGGTGTAAGATTCTTCGTCATAATTAAATTTATATCCGCCACGTAAAAAGAACATTGAGTTAAAACCATATTCAAAACCTATTGTTTCTCGAGGTTCAAAATCTCTTGCGTCGTTTACATCAAGTGAAAGTGTTAATCTATGCATTTCGGTTTTTATTATATCACTTGCTAAACCAACTTTAAATGTTAATGGAATAGCCCAAGAATAAGTTTTAAGTTGTGCTTCAACAATTCGAGAATTTTCTGTACTAACTGATGTTTCTAAATCTACACCTTCAAACTTCATATCAGTACCCAAGTTAGAAATCATTAAACCCAGTCTTAGATTGTAATCTTCACTTATAATAAATATTGAACCAATATCAACTGCTACTGCACTTGCCGATTCCAAAGCTAAGTTTTCTCTAATATATTTTAGTGATGCCCCGGCTGAAAATCTATCTGTTAGTTGTTTTGCATAACTAACTCCAACAACTAAATCCGAAGCACTTACAACTCTTCCTGTTCCAGTAGGTTTGCTGATAGTAGTTTCTTCAATATCACCTGAACTGAACATATTCAAACTAACTGCAAAGGTTCCTAAATCTTCAGTAGGAAGAACAACACTAAAAAAGTTCAAATTTGTATCAAAAATCCAATCAGTATATGAAAAATTAGCAGATTGATTTTCCATAAAACCTAATCCTCCAGGATTCCAATACGCTGCAGTAGCTTCATCGGATATAGCTGTGTAAGCCTCGCCCATTGCCACTGCCCGAGCTCCAACTCCTATTTTTAGAAAATTGGCAACAGAAGTACCAATATTACTACTTTGAGCAAAGTTTGTAGTGCTAACAACAAACAAAACTATGAAGAAATATTTAACTGTTTTCATTTACTTTTCCTATTTTGCACTTTAATTACTTTTAACGAATAATTATAAATTTATCTGTTTTTGTTCCAATTGAGCTTTGTATATGATAGAAGTATAAACCTGCTGCAACTTCTTGACTATTTAAGTTCATCAAATCCCAATAGGCATAGCTACTTCCATCAGAATGAATGATTTCTTTTACTTTTTCTCCTGCAAGATTATATATTCTTATAGTACATTCTGCAGGTAATCCAGTAAATGCAATTTTATGTTCTCCTACTCCTTTTTCCCATTCTCCAAATACTTTATATGGATTAGGAACTACTCGCACATTTGATAAAGAATTTGTAGCAACACTTAAAGATGGAGTAACTTCAACTGTATTATCATTATCTTCGTATGGAGTATTTGCAGGTGGTGTTTCTAATGGTTCTTCGAGATCACTACCATGTGAATAAGCTGAAACCCAATATCTATATGTATAATTGTTTTTTACGGTTCTATCTGTCCAAACGTAGTTAGTGTCTCCGTTTGCATCAATTTCAATTATTTCATCTAATCCAGAATTATTACCTAAATAAAAAGAGGGATTATATTGACTTACTCCAACAAATTCATTTTCAAGATCAAATTGAGCCATTGGAATTGGAGTAATTGGTGTTCCATTTTCATCTGTGGCATAATTATAACTCCAAGTTGCTCCATTATCATCCGAACGGTAAATTTTATATCCTTCAAATAATGGATGTTTTTCACTATCTTTTTTCCATTTTAATGTTACAAATCTGTCGCCTGTAGTTGTTGTAACTTTTGCATCAGCAGGTGGTTTTGGTACTTTAAAATTTAATACATAAAGTGATTTTGCGTTATCAACATTTTTCAATAAATCTTCTTTACTTTGCCCAAAAACAGTAGCTACAATTAAAGTATCAATTTCACCAGGTTGCATATCAAAGGGCCCTGCAGCCATTATACTATGAGCATAACCATATTTATAATTGTTCCACTCATTGTTCCAAGGGTCGCGATATGGACCTTCATCAATTCCATCCCCATTTGGGTCATCAGGGTCGCCTTCGTTCATTAAGTTGAAATGGTAAAGTTGATCTTCCCAAATACCATTTTCATCTTGTGTTGAAAAAAGTTTTAATCCATCAAAAGCATCAAACCGAGTTACTCCCATATTTCTTGGTGTTTTAAGAACAACAGTACCACTCCAAGCGATTTCATAAGATTGCACGGGCATTCCACGTGGATCAAATTCATAACCATTAAAATCTGTTCCATAAGCCAATTGTCTGTTTTCGTCCCAATAAAGAATATCTTCGCCGCCTTCACCGCCTGTTGCAGGACCACCAAAAGGTTGAAAATCAGCAAAATATTGGTAATTACTAAAAATTCCTATTAAGCAATCTTCAATAGTATCTCCCATATTTCTGACAACAAAAACCCAAAAAATCATATCTTCATATTTGGGCAATTTCCAAGCCATTCCTCTTGTAATAGTTTGAACATTCAACCAACGTTCTGTTTGTCCAGGTTCTTTTTCTGCAACATAATTACATGTATGTCCAACAGAAAAACTTTCTTGATCGGCAATAAGTTCACCATTAGTTCCAGCACCTGGCCACCCTGTTGCAGAATCTAAAAGAATTGGAATTTGTGGAAGCGATAAATTTTCAGTTGGAATTAGGTTATTCATATTTTCCATAGTTAAATATGTATAATTTGGATAATAATTATCCCAACCCGAATTTGCCCCACTTGTGGGCCAACTTTCGGGGTCATCGCTCATTGGAGTTCTATCACCATTGACAAATTGTTTATAAGATTGGAAATGATGTGGGTCCCAAATCCAAGCAGGACCTTCTTCCAACCCGGATTCGAAATAAGCCCAGTCGTGCGGATTTAAGCCACCTGCATCACTTTGTCTTCTTCCGCCAATCACAAATGAAACCGCTCCGCCGTAGTTAAGTCCGCTTCCAGTTGGATATTCCATTGATGGCGGATAAGCAGGAAAGATGTTTTCTTGTTCTGTTCCATTTGCAAGTACGTTTGTGTTGGAAAATTTGGTTGATAGTTTATTAATATCAAAAGTATTCCATCTCATTAAATTATTAGGATCTCTACCTTGTGCATAAGAATTGGAAAGTAAAAAGGTAAAGGCAATTAAAATATTTACGAATCTAATTTTCATAAAATTCTCCAAACTTAATATCTCAAAGTGATTCCAACATTAATGTGCCTTGCAGGTCCATAAGCTGTTGGGTCATTAGTATAATCAAAAGAAGTAGCATCATTGGCATCGACACCAGGTTTGCCAGTATCAGCATAAACCCACCATACATTTCTTTGATTTAATATATTTGTTATTTGAACAAATATAGTCTGCTGAAATCCAAAGTAATCGAATACTTTATATAAATTAACATCAAAATTTGATTGCATTGGACCTCTTTCAGAGTTTGGATTTAAGATATTTGGCGAGTATGGAAAACCTGAGTTTAGATTTCCAATTAGTGATATTCCAGTATTACTTGGATGAACATAATTTATGTTAAATGAAAATTTATGTGGAATATCCCAATCTGAAACAAAAGTTCTGCTTTGTGGAAACAATGGAATGTACCAAGTACTTTGTTTACTTGCCATTGAAACTGAGTAAGTATAATTTGCAAAAAGGTTCAATCTATCTGAAACTGTTGAATGGAATGCAATTTCTAATCCTTTTGATGTTCCATAAGCGTCATTTGTAAATATTTGATATGTTGATTGTGGTCCATAAATTGTTTTTAAGCCTGTTAAATCTGAAATATCTCTATAAAAAGCAGTGATATTTAATGATGAATTGTCATTTATGGAGACTTGTAAACCCGTTTCATAAGATGTTGTTTTTTCGGGATTTATATCTCCATCTCCAATTTGCGTAATTTCTTGAAGGCTGTAATTTGGATAATTTTGTAGGTCTTCTTTGTTTGTTCCTTGATATACTAAATAATAATGTGGAAATTGATAATAAACTCCATACGAGAATCTAAGTGCTAAATTATTGCTAACAGGGAATGAAACTCCTAAACGTGGACTAAAATAATCTTTAAATGTAGATTTTTTCATACTTGTTTCGATTGGATGTAGAATATCTTCCATAATATACGTTTCAGGATAAACTCTATCATATCTTAGCCCAAGGTTAATAATCATTCCAATTTGATTGAATTCCATTTTATCTTGAATATAAGCTGCGAGATTGTAAGGCTTTTTATTATAAGCTTCCCAAGCTTTCATTCTAAAAACTGTTGTGTCAGCATCTTGTGCCGTAGGATTTCTTCTTTCATAATCTAAATTATGTAGTTGGATATTTGCCCCGACTTTAACTTGATGGATTGGAGTAATTTGTCCTAAAAAATTAAATTTGATTTCATCTGTATTTGATTGTGTTTTGATCCAGACATAATCAATTCCTGAAACTGAAAATAACTCGGGGGATAAAATGTGTTGTTCAATTAAACTTGTTTCTAAATCATCAAATATGCTGGTTTTAAAATTTCGAACATATCTGCTAAATGAAAGGTCATAAAAATATTTATCAGATAAAACGTGTTTAAGTTGAGCATAACCGAGCCAATAATTATTTTCGATATGTGGTTGTCCGTAAGGATTATACTTAAAGAAATGATTATACGTTTTGGTCTTTTGAGTTAGTCCCATTCCGCCTAAAATTAATCTTATATTTTGTGTAACATTATAATCAATCGAAAAAATTCCACTTAAAGCGTCATTATAATTCATTGGAACTTCTTCTGGTGTGCCAGATTGGTCTTGCCCTTCAGTATCTCGGTAATTTGGATAAATATATCCCCAAAATCTACCATTTGTTGTAAGATATCTTAGTGCAAAATTTGTATGTACTTTTCCGCCTAATCCAGGGACTTCACCTTGATAAGCAAATTCATTATTATATGTTGACTGCGATTCAATATTTAATCCGCCTAAATTATCCGTATATGATGAATATGAAAAAGTCGGTTTACTATGTGTCGGCTCGCTTACCATATTCAATACGGCTGACATTCCTTCTCCATATTCTGCTAAATATGTACCAGTATAAGTTACAATTTGATTTAAGCCAGAAATTGGTAAATCTGATAAATTAAATCCTCCCCAAATTGGGTCTTTTAGTGAAATCCCATTTATTAAGTAAGATGTTTCATTTGAACGACCTCCGCGAAAGTGCATTCCATCATCAGGGGTTGTATTAAATTGTCCGTATTGCCCTGTTTGTTCTAATCGAATTGGAGTAACAACAATTCCCGTTTGTAAACCAACAACTTGCTGATAATTAGTAACTGGCATTACTTTAATATCTGAGGATTCAATAATATTTATAGTAGCCGTTAAATCTTTTTGAACTAATGGTTTTTGAGCAACCACCTTTATTCCTTCTAGTTCAATTGATGTAGGAACTAATTCAACATCAATTTTAGTAGTTAAATCTGCCGAAATATTAACAGATTGAATGGTAACTGATTGATAACCAATCATTGATATTTCAACAGTATATGTACCAATAGGAATATTTACAATGAAATATTCTCCGTCAAAATTAGTTGCAGCACCTAAGTGTGTTGATTTAAGAATAACATTTGCACCAATAAGTGGTTCCCCTGTAGATTTATCTTTTACTAAACCTGATAATTTACCTGTTGTTCCTCCAAATAATTGGATGAAATTTCCAACGATAAAAAAAATAAGTAATGCTTTTTTCATTCTTTCCTCTTAATTTTTTTTGTTGAAAAAAAATTAAGCCGATGAATATCATCGGCTTAATTTTAGAACTAACTATTTCAACAACATCATCTTTTTACTTATAATTTGATTTCCTGCTTGAATTCTATAAATATAAATTCCTGAACTTAATTTATTTGCATTAAAAGTAATATTATGAACACCTGCATTTTTAACTTCGTTTGAAATTAATGATGCAACTTCTTGTCCTAATATATTATAGACTTTTAAGCTCACAATTGAAGATTCCACTAATGAATACTGTATCGTTGTACTTGGGTTAAATGGATTTGGATAGTTTTGTTCAAGTGTAAATTTGGTTGGCAAAATATTATCATTTTCTATTGCAGTGATATTATTATAATAATAAACACTTGGAGTGCCACCTAAATCATTTGGGACAATATCAGCGTTCCAACCTGCAGTTGGATCTTCGCCAAGTATTACTATTCCGGTTGATTCATATTCGTTGTTTATTTCTCCAATTGCTACACGTGGCACTGCTACCTCCATTTTATTATCATCAAGATTTACAGCTACGGTGCAGGCGCCTCCTTCAACTTCTTGCCATTGGCTATCCGAACCATTTGCTCCAACAAATTTTAATATGCCGTAATCTGCAGAAACTTCAAAACCTGGCCAACCTCTTTTTACTGATAAATTGACCCAATAATCACCTGAAGTTAACCACCAACCCCAAGTCAATCCTGTAGCAGGATCAACATCAGTATCAAAAAATAATTCTAACGAAGCTTGATATCCACCATCAATCAATTCTTCTAAATCAGAAAATGTTCCGTCTTCATTAATATCTAATCTGACAAATAAATATTGGTCATCGTGTGTTACAAATACATCTTTTACATCTAATGCGGGATTGATAACTCCATCTCGAACTCCATCCCAATTTACATCAATACTATCTCCAAGACCTTCTTCATATCTTGGTAATACATCAAATTGTGTAATATTTGCCCAATCAGACATATCTCCATCAATGTAAATTTGTTTTCTGCCATATCGATAAACATATCTTTCAGAACCAAGATAATTAGGTGCGATATCTGCGTTCCAACCTGCAGTTGGATCTTCACCAAGCACTAGAATTCCTGTTGATTCATATTCACCATTTGTTTCACCAATTGATGCTCTTGGAATTGCAATTTCCATTTTATTATCATCAAGATTTACAGCTACGGTGCAGGCGCCTCCTTCAACTTCTTGCCATTGGCTATCCGAACCATTTGCTCCAACAAATTTTAATATGCCGTAATCTGCAGAAACTTCAAAACCTGGCCAACCTCTTTTTACTGATAAATTGACCCAATAATCACCTGATGAAGCCCACCAGCCCCAAGTTAATCCTGTCGAAGGATCAACATCAGTATCAAAAAATAATTCTAACGAAGCTTGATATCCACCATCTATCATTTCTTCTAGATCCGAAAATGTTCCATCTTCATTAATATCCAATCTAACATAAAGATAATCAGCATCGTGAGAAACATAAATATCTTTTATGTCTAATGCGGGATTGATAATTCCATCTCGAACTCCATCCCAATTTACATCAATACTATCTCCTAATCCTTCAATTGAATTTGGAGCAATATCGAAATGCATTGATTCTTGCCAATCTCCCATATCCCCATCAATTGTAATTTGTGCGGATGATAGTGAGAAGAATGCAAACAAAATCATAATTATTGTTACTGTTCTTTTCATTTTGAATCTCCTTTTGTTGTTATTTATTTAAGGTAAATTATTTTTTTCGATAGAACTTGTTCTTTTGTGTAAATTGTGAAAAAGTAAACTCCTGTTCCAACTGAATTATTGAATTTATCTTTCCCATTCCATACTAACTGATTATTTATAAAATCTTTTTTATCAAATGAATGAATTTCTTTTCCTAGTACATCATAAATTGCTATCCGCTGAATTTTATTTCTGTCAATATTTGAGTTGATTTTTATAAATCCGTTAAATGGATTTGGATAAGCATCAATTTTATATTTTTCTGGCTTGTTGAAATTTGGATTTTCTTCTATTTCTGTAATTTTATAAGTATATGTAAATCCAATTTGTTCGTAATTATTTGGGGCGAAATCATCTTCAACATTTTCATCATTATCATTAATATTAAATACTAATCCAATTGTATTATTTGTTCCCAAATTGCTTAATGTTGCTTTATCTATTGACATTTCAATTCTGTTATTTTCAACTAAATTTGTAGCTGAATTAGCAACACCAATTGCATTCCAACTCCAATTACTTCCGTCTCCTGTATATTGCCAAAGCATTTCATTTTCAATCATCAAATCTATTCCGTTATAACTTCCACGGAAATGGAACCCCGTTGAAGTATTATTGTCTGTATCAAAAAAGACATGATAAAAATAACCTTGTGTGAACTGTCCACTTATTGAATAACTTATGTATAATTTTTCACTATCATCTGTTATCCACATATCTTCCAAATCTACATTTGGATTAAGGGCATCTCCTGTAAATTCTTCGTTTGGAGAAATATCTAATTTTAAGTTTTCAGCCCAATCTGAAAATTCTCCGTCTATTTCAATATTGCTTACTGTCCCCGAACCTGAATCTTCGTCTAATTCAAAAAATAAGGTGCCAGTATATAAATTTCCACTTGCTGAATTATTTATCTCAAAATTGTGTTGGAGCGAATTAAATCCTGTTGAATCTTCCCATACATTTTCATTTGCTAAACGAATGGCATATTCAGGTAAATTATGCAATGTTTTTATAGAATCAGGCAAATGAAGAAAAAGAGAATAATTGCCTTCTGGAGTTTCAGGCAATATTCCTGCAGTAATATTAACAACAACTGTATCACCAGATAACCATAAACGTGGATCTTCATCTACCTTGATTCTATATCTTTTGTGAGTAAGGTTTTCTCTTATAACAAATTCCAAATTTCGTGGATTGAAAGGACTAGCAAATCCATT
Organism: Melioribacter roseus; assembly: GCA_020722065.1. Taxonomy (GTDB): domain Bacteria; phylum Bacteroidota; class Ignavibacteria; order Ignavibacteriales; family Melioribacteraceae; genus WGAL01. The sequence goes on along the minus strand of DYLK01000030.1, from coordinate 7,473 downwards.
ATTTACTAATTGGAGATTAATTGAAAATTCATTGCCTGGCTTCACAACCGAAGTATAACTCCCAGAAATTAATGAAAATCTATAACCTAATCTTCTTTTAATTTCATCTAAACAACCGTTATTTTCCCAATTTTGAATAACCGTTGCATTATAATCTTTGTTAAGCACAGACCAATGCATTCTATTTAAATCGATCAATGCGTTTTCACATCCTGAATATTCACTTGGAGTGCAAGTTTCTCCGCCTTGTGGAACAAATCTATTATCGAGATTTAGATAATCTTTGTCGCCTTCAATATCATTTTCATCATAAGTTCCGTAATCTGTTGCACTAGCTAAAAAGCAGTCATTATGAGCACCTGTTCTCGATTTATATGTGCCACTAAAAGCTTCGTTAAAATCTAAAGGCACATCAGATTCAAAAATATCTTTTTTATAACCTGGAGTTCTAATTACAACATCTCTTTCTATTGGAAGTGCATCAAGTAGCGCAAATAAAACTGTTCTTCTATCTTCTGTATTATTCAATCCGTTTGAGGAATAATACCATTCACCCCAAGCTCCAATAAAGCCCGCTTCAACATAAACAATTACATCATAGTTTTCTTCAAAGATTGGTTTAAGTTGATTTATATGAGTTAATATTATATCAAGTGGTGCATCTGCGCCGTTTTGGTAATCTGTGTAAGAAAATCTAATTACTAATTTCATCCCTCCGTTTCGAGCTAAAGAAAAATCTGATCTAACAAGACTAAGGAATTCATCACTTAAAGGTTGGTTAATAAATTCTGGGATTGTATAAATTCTTTGAATAACTGAAACATTTTCTTCCTTACACTCACTTATAAACCCGTTTGTTATTGGCTCACTTCGATAAGCAGAAAATCCTCTTTCAGGATTTGCAAAAATTTCATCTGTTGATGTATATGTATAATTTTCAATATTCTGTGTGTAAACTGAAATGAAAAGGGTAAAACTAAATATCAATATTTTTTTAATTATGTCCATTTATTCAGCCTTTTTTGTTAATTCAAATTTAGTTATCGCTAATTCTTTAACTGCTTTTATTGCTGGAGGAAATATCTTTCTTAAATCAATCTCATCATTTTTTGATACTTCAATTCGTATTGTATTCATAAAGATATTTTTAAATTCTGTAGCAACATTAATTTTATTAATTCCATTGCTAATTGCTTTCTTCAAATCAGAATGCTCAATTCCTGATGAACCGTGTAAAACTAATGGTGTGTTGGGTAAAATAGCTCTAATTTCGGCTAATCTTACAAAATCTAAATTTGGTTTCTCTTTGTAAAAACCGTGAGCACTACCAATTGAAACAGCTAATGAATCAACGTTTGTAAGTTCTACAAATAATTTTGCTTCTTCTGGTTTTGTAAATCCCGATTGATTGTTAGAAATGCTTTGTCCTAATTTTGCCACAAACCCAAGTTCCGCTTCCACAGGCACATTATATTTGGTGGCAATTTCTTTTGCCTTTTTTGTTAATCTTACATTTTCTTGAAATTCTAATTCACTTCCATCAATCATTACTGAATTGAAACCCGCATCCAAGCAACTTTGCACTAATTCTATCGAATCTCCGTGGTCTAAATGAATCCAACCTTCCACACCACTTTCCTTTAATGCCGATGAGCACATCCCAACCGCTGTGTTAATTCCTAAATATTCAAGGCTACTTTTTGAAAGTTGAAGAATTACTTTGGATTGTGTTTGTTCGGCAGCGGAAATAATTCCACGAAGCGTTTCATAATTATACACGTTAGCAGCAATTACTGCTGTTTTATCTGAAATAAGTTGTTTATAATATTCTTTAAGTTGCATTAAATCTTTACTCCAAACTTATTATTTGCAATTTCTTTTATCTTTTCAAAAGATTCAAAAGCACCTGTTCCGCCAGCGGCAGTTGTATTAATTGCACCAACTAAATTTGCAAAATTCAAGCATTCTTCAAGTGTTGAATTGTGAATAAATTTATAAATAAAACCTGCATCGAAGCTATCACCAGCTCCAATTGCATCTATAACATTTTCATTTCTAAATGAAGTTAAATACACTTCTTTTGTCTTTGTAAAAATTGTCGCACCTTCAATGCCCATTTTTACAATAACTTTATTTGCATAGTCTTTAATTTTTTCATAAGCTAGTTTAATATCGTGTGTAGAAGTTAAATGTAAAATTTCTTCTTTATTTGGTAGAAAAACATCAACATTCGGGAGTATATTTTTATAATCAAATTCCCATTTTTCATTTGGGTCCCACTGCGGGTCGAGAGATGTTGTTAATCCATATTCTTTAGCTTTTTTGAACAAATCGCTCAATCCTTTTTTTAATTTAGGCTGCAAGAAAATGGAAGAAACATGAATATGTTTGCTTTGAGTGAATAATTCTTCGGGAATTTCATCAATCCCAAATTCTTCCATTGCCCCAGGATGCGTAATCATTGCTCTATCATTTCCAACATTTAGAACAATTGTAACACCTGTTTTAAATGAATTATCTTTTATGATATTACTTGTGTTTACATTTTTTTGTTTTAGGCAATTTTCAACTATTGAGGCAAAATTATCATTCCCAATTTTTCCCGCAAAAGCAACTTTTGCCCCAAGTGTACTTAGGTTGCTTGCAAATATTGCTGAACTACTACCTAATGTAACGGTAAATTCATCAGCAATCTTCTCTTTCCCTATTTCGGGGAATGAATGAATTTTATTGAGTATAACATCTACATTTAATTCACCAATTACTAAAACATCATATTTTTTGTTTTCCAAATTCATTATTTCTTCTCGATAATCGTTTCATCTTCTTCAATTGCAAGCAAAAAAATTGCAATAATTGCCAAAACAATTCCACTAACAATTATTATGTGTGGAATAACTTGATAAATAATAAGTGATAAAACCACTGTAATAATTGGTGCAACAGCATTTACCAAAGGACTAACTACAATTGCCTTTCCATATCTGAAAGCATAAACCAACATTAATGCACCAACTGAATTAAGTATTTGAATAGCACCTGTTAAATAAGGTCCACTTAATCCCCAGTTAATTTCTTGATTAAAATCTGTCATAAAAATTGCAAACGGAATTAACAATATTCCCGTAACTGTCATATAGAAAAATATGCTTTCAGCCTTCATTGTTTCGTTAGCAAACTTCATCACAAAACCTTGAAAACCCCAAGCAAGAAAAACAAGTAATGATAAAATTATCCATAATATTCCTTGTACTTCGTTACTATCACTTGAAGAATATGAAAGTAAAGGAATAGATAAGATTGCCAAACCAATCCCAATCCAACCTCTTGTCTTTGCTTTTTCTTTCAAGAATATCAAGGAAAGAAGAATTGTTACAACAGGAGATAATGATATTATTGGAAAAACTAAATAAGCAGGTCCAGTTACCAAAGCCTGAAATAAAATAATTTGTCCGCCAGCACCAGTAAATCCAATTATTGAACCTAATATTATTGAATTTTTATCAAAATCAATTTGCCAATTTATTTTGCTTAATACGACAATCGAAGGGATTAGCATTGTTAACGACCAAACTACATACCCAAGCGTAGCAGGAAAACCAGCCTTTTCTGGAATTTCAATTAAAGCTCCCCAAATACCCCAACTAAGTGTTGTCATTATTGCATAAATTAGCCAATGTTTATTTTTCAAGATTTCCTCCACAGGCAGAATTATATATTTCCAGAATCTCTGATATTTTACTTATAATTAAATCTTCAGGCATTTTACTTATTTTACCTTCACGAACTAATTTATATTGATTTGGCAAATATTGACTTAAAAGTGTATCAGGTATTTCATTTTCTGTAAGATTATTTAATAATTGTTTAAGAGAATTTTTAACTTTTGTATCTGTCCAATAATATCTAATTCTATCACTATAAGAAAATATTTTTGCTACTTCAATTTCATTTTGAGTGCCATTATAATGATTTTTCCAATACTTAGGATTTTGATTCATTACTGACTTTATAGTATTTCTCAATTTTGAATTTTTATTATCTGGGATGATTTCTGATTCAATTTCTGCTAGCGCAATAATTGCTTCTCTTGCAGCATAAGTTAACCAAGGTCCCACTTTTAGAATTCCAAAATGATCTTCAACTAAATTTATTAAACCCGATAATTTCTGGTAGTCGGTTGAATGAGCTTCAAATGCAATTCCTTCATAGTCTTCTATTTTTTTAACTAATTCTTTCGTTAAATTCGGATTATAATCATGTACACTATTCTCTGAAAATTCCACACCTGGTTGCACAACAACTGCAATCACACGATTCCAAGCATCTTCAAGTCCATTTTTATAAAATGCTTCTTTTGATAATTCAATTGTTAAACCAAGATTTTTAGATGTCGTTATTTCAAGTACTTCTTCAACATTTTTTGCTCCACCAGGAATTGGGACTTCTGAACCGATTATATATACAGGAGGTTTCGTCCCAGCACCATATTTAATATAAGTCTCTTCAGAAACTTTACAAAGTGTTGCTGCTCTTTCTGTAATTAAAGTTAGACTTAAAGGCTCATTTTGTGGATCATCTTTTAATTTAAAACTTGTATCCAAGTGAATTTTACGAAAACCAGCTTTAACATATTCTTCAATTTGGACTTTCGCATTTTCCATGGCAATATCAGAAGTTTCATTTTGCCAAACGTTGGGACCTAAATGGTCGCCACCAAACATAATATTTTGTAATGGGAAATTTTCCGTTACAGCCAAATTATTGACAAACGCTACGAAATCTTTGGGTTTCATTCCTGTATAACCACCAAATTGGTCAACTTGATTTGATGTAGCTTCAATAAGTAGTTCTTGTTTATTCACTTTAGCAAATCTTATTGCTGCTTTAATTACAAATTCATTTGCAGAACAAACTGACGTTACTGCCTTTCTTACTCCTTTTTTATTACTATCTATAATTTTTTGTAAATCCATTTGCTAACCTTCCACTTCAAGAACATAAGGATAAATATTAACTCCTTGCACTACTCGAGAAATTGCCCCATTCTCAGAAGGTTTATCTGGTTTTAAACCCAAATTAAGAGATTTTAGAAATCCTAACATTTGAGCAGGCAAAACACTAACAACAGTTAAAAATTCTTCCTCAAGTTTTTGTGAACTGTCTGATAAAATTATTTTATTCTCTATCTCAATGTCAGGGATATCATTTTCCATTAAACAAATTTTTTCAAAAGCTAATTTCTTCTCTTCAATAGAGTTTACAAGATCGATTTCATACCTGTTTGCATATTCATTGTTTGAGAATAAATAAACTATTAAAGTATGATTTTTAATTACAGCTTTTGGTCCATGCCTTAAACCTAAAAAAGTATCGTGCTTGCAAATAATTTTTCCATCTGTTAATTCTTGTAATTTTAATTGAGATTCCTTCGCAATTCCTTCAAAAAAACCAGAGCCTAAAAATATAGCTCTATCAAAATCTTTATTTGCAACAGTACTGATCAAACCTAAATACTGATTAAGAATTTTATTTGCATATTTCCCCAGTAATTCTATCTGATTTTTAAGGTTTTTTAAGTTTTCTATCTTGCTAAATAAAATACAAGCTAACAACATTGATGTGAAACTACTTGTCATTGCTAAACTTCTATCATTTGTTGAGGGTGGTAAAACTAAAACATAACTTGTTGAATTATATTTCATTTTTGCCAATGCTCCATCACTATTACATGTAATAATTAAATGATTATTTTTTTCATTAATCATGTCAGCAAGTTGAATAGCAGTTACACTTTCTGGACTATCCCCCGAACGAGCAAAAGAAATTAATAAGTATTTTTTATCTTTTAAGATATAATGTTCTGGATGTGTAATGAAACTTGTAGTGGGAATAGATTTTGTTACAATTTTTGTTTCAGTTTGAACTATACTTTCTAAAGTTTCGCCAATAAAAGCAGATGTTCCAGCCCCAAGTAAAATTATTTCATATAAACCTTCTAATGTTTGTTTTTTGAACTCCATAATTTCATCTACTTTACTATAAATTAAATTATAAACTTCTATCCAAACTTCAGGTTGATGATAAATTTCTTTCGCAGTATAAATAGCCCTTTTTGTTAATAATTCGTTTTCTGAATATCCAAAGTATTTTTTTTCCATTTTATGACTTCATTAATAATTTATGAATATTTACGTTTTAATATAATTTGTTTTCGAATTCTTGTCAACTACTTTTTTTTTATTTCGTTTCTTTTTTTATCCCTAATATTAATTTTATATTTTCTTTTTATTATATTTTATTGTCTTTTTTACTACATAAAGCAGATAAAATGAACGATCATACAATTATTAATGATAAAACAATTGATAGAAGACAAAAAATTCTTGAAATTTTATATCTACAAAGTCAAGTAAAAGTAAATGATTTAAGTAAGATTTTTAATGTTTCCGAAGTAACAATAAGAAATGACCTTTCCCAATTAGAAGCCAAACGGATGTTAATTAAAACAAGAGGAGGCGCTCTTAAATCAACAAATGTAGGCTTAGATCCCAATCTCGAGATTAAAAAAAATCAAAATTTGAAAGAAAAGCAACTGATTGGTATTGCAGCTAGTAAGTTAATAAATGATGGTGATACAATAATTCTTGATTCAGGAACCACAACTGTGGAAGTTGCTAAAAACTTACAAAGGTTTAATGATCTTACTATTATTACTAATGCTTTGAATATTGTAAACGAATTAATTCAATACCCAAATTTTAAAGTTATTATACCTGGAGGAATTCTAAGGAGAAAATCTCTTTCATTAATTGGACATTCAGCCGAAACTACTTTAAGAAATTATTATTGTGATAAAATTATAATGGGAATTGATGGAATTGACGTAAAATATGGGATTACAACTCCAAATATCGAAGAAGCTAACCTTAATAAAACCATGATTGAAATTTCACGAGAACTGATTGTTGTTGCAGATTCAAGTAAATTCGGAAGACGTAGCTTAGCTTTTATCTCTAAAATTGATAGAATTAAAACACTAGTAACTGATAAAAAAATTTCGGATATAGACTTAAAAAAGCTAAAAGAAGCTGGAGTTCATGTTATAGTTGTGTAGAATATTTAGTAAAGAAATGTTACTTAATATCAATCTATTGTTTTTTTAGTAGTGAAATTTAGTTTAACCTCTTTTTGCTTTTAAAAAATATTTTAAGAGTAGGTTAAATAAGTCAATTTTTATTTTAATTTTTTCGATAATCAGAATTGCAACTATCTAATGTGGTGTTGGCAGTAAATTTAGTTTTACTTTGCCAATTAAAAAACATAATAATTAAAGCCATTATTGGGAAAAAAGATGAAAACATCGAATAATGAAGAAAAGTTATTAAAACGAATTGCGGAACTTGAAAAGGAATTAGCTGCTGCTAATAAAAAGGTGGAAGCATTAAATATCACCGAGCGCAAGCAGGCGGA